>JAFSSM010000016.1 GCA_017451025.1 Synergistaceae bacterium
AGCCCAATCGAGAGTAACGTCTACGCTGACATTCTGAGAGAATTTTTCGCCGGAAACTGCGGTCAAATCGGTTGAGGCAGTAATGGCGATGTCGACCGAGAGGACTGGAGTTCCGGACTTGGTGAAGACGGTCTGCCGTGAGGTTATGGTGTTGCCTGCGGAGTCAGTTGTAGGAGTTCCGTCCTTGACTGTGGGCTGGGGTGCTTCGGGCTGGTCGTCAGGCGTTGGGTCATCCGATGGGTTGTCATCGTTACCAGGTTCTTCACCGCCAGGTTCTTCGTTGCTTCCTTGCTCTTCAGTTGAAGCCTTCTCAACTACGGTAATCTTGACTGTTTTACTATCTTTGCCTGCGTCGTTAGAGGCTGTCAGCGTCCAAGTGTAGGTTGCTGGTTTAACGTCAGCAGAGATTTTTCCGGAGATGGTGTAGGTATTGTCTTGGGATGTTGCGGTGACACCTTGAGAAAGTTCTCCGGTTGTTGTCCAAGTAACTTTATCACCTTCAGCCAGCTTAATTGTTACATCATTAATCTTTTCATCCTGGCTGACCGTCTGATCAAGAGAGCCGGTAACTTCAAGTTTTGGAGCTACGGTAGGAGCAGCTATTTCATAGTAGACGCTTGCAGTAACTTTACCAAGAGTAATTGAGGCAACATATTTTCCTGCCGTTGTCGGCACTGATTCTGTTGGTGAAGAAGTTGTATCACCTGAAACTGCATACGTTACGTCGATTGAGGCAGCTTTCAAGTCATAGCTTGCGGCTAACTTCGTCAAATCACTATAGTTGCTCTTATCAGGCGAAATGATTGTGATGAAAGCATCAGCACCCAGTTTATCGCCGGATACTTTAGTTAGCGGAGGGTTGAGCTTGACCACAAAGTTATCTTTTCCAACATCTCCGCTGTGCCCTGCATCGAAATCACCGCAACCAACGATAATTTCGTTATCTCCGCTCTTAGTGTAAGTTACATCATGCTCATGGTTGCTGTTTTCGCTGCACAAAAGGTTCAAAGTAACCTTTGCGGTTTTGCCTACATTCATTAAGTAAGCTTGATAGTCAACTTGTGTCCTATGTTTAGGTTTTGGATCTTTATTTCCGCCTCCAAAAGCATAGAACGCCAGTACTTTAGGGTTTCCGCTATATTTACTATTATCTTCTTTAGTGAAACCATAATTTATTTCTGTGTGATCTCTACTGTCTGTAGTAACTTTCTTAGTTACCATAAGGCCGCCATCTTTAGACAGTTCATTAATTAATATTTCTACCCATTCGCTTGCTCCTTTAGTTGCATCATGGCTAACAATATAGGTACTAGTATTTTTATACTGTTTAACACGTATATTGGTTTGGCTTGAGTTTTCTCCTCGAACTTCTAATATTGTAGCTACAGTATCTTTTGAAGTCATATTGAAGGGGTAGGCTTCTTCTCCGATTTCAATATCGCCTGAAGTAAACATGTCGAAAATAACAACTGGGAATGCTACGTATAAATCAGCTTTTCCTGTAGAGGAGGTATCTGGACTTAAAAAGAAGTAATTGAGCTTGATATATGCTTGCATTCCTACAGACAAATCAAAGCTGACATCCTTACTAAATGTCGTATCGCCTATCTTAATTGAAGAAGCACCGGAAGGGACAGATATACCTGCAATTTTTACATAAAAATCTTTCGATTGAGTACCATTAAGTACATTACCATTGCTATGCTTATTATAGTGGTCGTTTGAGACGTTTTTCGCCACATTCATAGCACTCTCCCGAACATCTTTACTAGCGATACCTTCTGCCCATAATGGAGAAGTAAACGACATAAACAGCGCACACAACATTACCGTAAAACACGCAATTCGTTTCATGGTAAATCCTCCATAACACAAATTTGCTCAGGATACGGCAAACCCCGAACATAATAATTCCCCGCAGTCAGCCTAAAGGATTCAGCACTCCAGACTGAGCACAGGGAAATCTATATTCATCGTCTATCTTGTTTGACAAAAATGGGAATAATTCGTGTAAAAGAAGGGTATAACTCTCAACAAAAACGTCAACGGAAACGTCAGATAATGATAGTGTACCCCCCCCCCCCTTACACAAATTACGTATATTACCTAACAGAACATTACCGTTCTCCGCCACCAAATCATCGCACACAAAATTATTAGGCCTAACCGCCCTCATAATCCCTCTGTGTGTCAATGTATTCATAGCTCTCACGGGTAACCTCTGTCTCCTTTTCACCTATATACTTAACTTATTTTTATTTAGGATGACGCAAAGTTTAGCACATTTCTCCGAAAAAAAATATCCCCGCCCTTCATCAATTACTCAGAATCTCTACTGCTCTCCCCACCTTATGCTATAATTTCACAATCGCATACACATTCTCGCTTGACACAGGCACAATCACTCCCTTCGAGTGAGCCTATCGTCAGCGTAAGGAGGATATTTATTCATCATGTTCGCAGTTATCGAGACCGGCGGAAAACAGTACCACCTCAACGTCGGCGACAAGTTCAGAGTTGAACGTCTCAGCGGTGAGACCAGCACAGAAATCATTTTCGACCAAGTCCTCGCTGTCGGCGGAGAAGGCACAGAAACAAAATTCGGCAGCCCCTACATCGCGGGCGCAAGAGTTACCGCCGAAATCGTCAAGCAGGGACGCGCAGATAAAGTCCTCGTCTTCAAGTACAAGAGCAAGAAGAATTACCGCAAAATGCGCGGACACAGACAGTACTTCACCGAAGTCGTCATCACTAACATCGAAGCCTAGTTTGACGCGGGTAACGCTCTACTACAGCAACGGAACACTGACAGGGATTCAGAGCAGAGGGCATTCCGGATTTTCGCGAAAAGGCTCCGACATAATTTGTGCGGCAGTCAGCACGCTGATGCAGTCCCTCATTCTGGGACTTCAGGACATCGCACAAGTTCAGGGCCTAAACATCGAAATGGACGAACACGTTCCGGTTATCCGGATAACTTGGCCGAGTGCAGAACAGGAGAGAATTTCCCTTCTGACTTGCACAACCGCCGAATCGCTCAGGCAAATTGCACTCGACAATCCCAAGTACATAACTATCACTACGGAGGAAATTTAACTATGGCAATGAGATTTAACCTTCAGTTCTTCGCGCACAAGAAGGGGCAGGGCAGTTCCACCAACGGGCGCGACAGCCAGCCCAAATATCGCGGAATTAAAGTTTTCGCAGGCCAGGACGTAACCGCCGGAAGTATTCTTGTCCGGCAGTGCGGAACTCAGGTTCACCCCGGAAAACACGTAGGCATCGGCAGAGATTTTACGCTGTTTGCACTCGTTCCCGGCAAGGTGAATTACCACAAGAAGATGGGCCGCAAGTTCGTATCGGTAGTTCCTGCGGAATAATAGCTGTTTCACGTTTGAACATGTCATCACGCCCCTGAAATATGGGGCAAATTTTTTTATCGGAACATGAAATTTGTAGACACAGCAGAGATTTTTGTGAAAGCAGGCCGCGGAGGCAACGGAGCACTGAGTTTTCGCCGCGAAAAGTTTGTCCCGAAAGGCGGCCCTGACGGCGGAGACGGAGGCAAGGGCGGAGACGTAATCCTTGAGGCTGTCGGCGGAATAGTTACACTTGCGGACTTCGAGTATGACCGCAGATTCCAGGCAGGACACGCAGGACACGGTGAAGGTGCACACCGTTCCGGACTGGGCGGCAAGGATTTAGTGATACACGTTCCGTGCGGGACTCTGGTAATGGAAGACGGAAAAGTTCTCGCGGATTTGGTCGTGCCCGGCCAGAGATTCATCGCGGCTCATGGCGGAAAGGGAGGCAGGGGAAATTCTCACTTCGCCAGTTCCTCGCGCAGAGCACCGAAATTCGCCGAAAAAGGAGACCCCGGCGAGGAGAGAGCATTAACCCTCGAACTGAAGCTGATTGCTGATGTGGGGCTTGCAGGCTTTCCCAACGCAGGAAAGTCGAGCATACTTTCGGCAATCAGCGGAGCGCACCCGAGAATTGCGGGCTATCCGTTCACGACTCTTTCTCCGAATTTGGGAGTCTTGGCCGTTGATGACGCACAGATTGTGATTGCGGACATGCCGGGCCTGATTGAGGGAGCGCACGAGGGAAAAGGTTTAGGACTGCAATTTTTGAGGCACGTCGAGCGCACAAGAATAATCGTCCACGTAATTGACCTGAGCCAGCCAGATCCTGCAGGAACTTTCCGCGCACTGCTGAATGAGTTTCGGGAATACGGCGAGGGCCTCGATGAACGGCCTGGAATAGTTGTCGGGAATAAGACTGACCTTGAGGGCACAGAGCCTAACTCGGAGATTCTGCGGGCTGAGGCAGAACGCGAAGGGCTGTCGTATATGGCGGTGAGTGCTCTGACTGGCGACAACATCCCCGAACTTATTCGGGCAATCGCTGAATTAGTGAGAAAGACTCCTGCGGTTGAGATTGTGCCTCAGGAGGAAATCACTGAACTTCCGCGCAAGAAGTCTTCGGGGCGTTCGTCAAAGGAACCTGTGAGAATTATCCGGCAGTCCGACGGGAGCTTCAGGGTTGAACACGAAAACTTTGAACGTTCAGTTGCAAGGATAAACTTTGAGCACGAGGACGCTCTGCAGAAATTCGCCAGGCTCCTAAAATCCCTGAGCGTTGAGGAAGCACTCGAAGCGGCAGGTGCGCGTGAAGGCGACAAGGTGTACATCGGTGAAGTTGAGTTTGATTTTGAGCCGGAGGTAATCACATGAAAACGGGCATAATGGGCGGAACGTTTGACCCGATACATTACGGGCATTTGCTGGCGGCGGAAGAGGCACGCATAAATCTGGGGATTGACCGCTTAATCTTCGTGCCTACCGGAGACCCTCCGCACAAGAACAGGATAACTCCGGCGGAGGACAGGTACGCAATGACCCTTCTTGCGACGGCGGGAGTGCTTGAGTACTCGGTGTCGCGCATCGAGATCGACAGGAAGGAGTCTACACATACGATTGACACGTTGAGGGCATTTATCGAGTCGGGGATTAAGCCGGAGGACTTGTTCTTCATCACCGGGCTTGATGCTATGCTCTCTATCACGTCGTGGTTTGAGTACGAGAAAATTCCGGAATTGTGCACGCTGGTTACTGCCAGAAGGCCGGGCTATCCGGTCAGCGGCATAGAAACTCTCCCTAAATTCATACGCGATAAGCTAAAATATATTGAGATTCCGCAGTTCGCAATATCGAGCACAGAAATTCGTGAACGTTCCCGAGAAAGACGGGGGATTCGTTTTCTGGTGCCTCACCTTGTGGAGATATATATTGAGTCGAACAACCTGTACAGGAGATGATTGATTTTTATGAGAGTGCTTAAGATTTTAGGGATAATTTTTGCGGTAATTGCTTCGATGGTCGGAGGAGCTGCCTTCAGGATGGTGGAGATACTCAATGATCCGAATCCTCTGCCTGTGCCCAAGACAGAATCGAGACTCGCCAGGAACATAGAGCCACAGCCTCAAGCTCAGCCACAATCCGGAGAATTGGCGGCGGCCTCAGAGGATACGGAACTTGCGGTAGCCGGGTCTGCGCAGAGGGAGAGCACTTCGCGCGGGACGGTGAATGTTCTGGTCGTGGGACTGGACAATGTGGAGGGAGGATCGAGGACCGACGCGATAGCCCTTGCGATTTTCGACGCGGAGAACCCGGGCCTGCGAATTGCATCAATACCGAGAGATTCGAGGGTGTATATTCCGGGCCGGAGCTGGGACAAAATTAACCATGCATATGTTTACGGCGGAATAAGGTTATTGAGGGAAACTCTGGTGAACTTAACGGGAATGCCGATAGACTATTTCGTGAAGATAAGCTACAAGAGTTTTCCGAGAATAGTTGATATTTTGGGCGGAATAGATATTTACGTGGAGAAGCGGTTAGTCTACAACGACTATTCGGGAAAATTATTCATCAATATTCCGGCGGGGCAGCAGCACATGAACGGCAAAACTGCTCTGGGCTATGTACGGTTCAGGCATGATCCGCTCGGTGATATAGGGAGAGTCCGCAGACAGCAGAAGTTCATAGATATTATGATGAAGAAGATAAAGACTCCGTCAATCATCACGAAACTGCCCGCGATTCTGAACGAAGTTATGGACTCGATTGATACGGACCTTGCTCCGCTTGAGGCGTTGAAGTTATTGCAGTTTGCGAACTCACTTCCTCCGGACCGGATAAAGATGTTCATGGCACCGGGCAAGGCAGGTTTCAGCAAGAATGTTAGCTACTGGATTCTGGACAACAATGCGTTTTCGCTTCAGCTTGCGGCGAAACTGCCTCCTGCGGATGACAATCTGCTTGAGGAGACAGGGAGCATCAATCTGGACGAGAAGGAAGCGGGCGGGCAGGCCGGAGGTTTTGACGGGGACAAGCTGGCGGAACTTCGCGACCAGATAATGAGCATAAGCATTCTGAACGGCGACGGCGAGAAGGGAATCGGGAAGAGGGCGGCACAGATTTTCCAGAGGATAGGAATTGAGGTGCCGTACACCGGGAACGCGAGGCACTATGACTATCGTGCGTCGAGCATAATCTACCCGCCGAACAGCGACGACAGCGTGAAGCAGGGAGCTAGGGCACTTGCGGAACTGTGCGGGATAACGAACGAGAGATTGATTCAGGCGGACAGCAGGGCGCGGTCATTGACGCTGATAATCGGGCACGACAAGGAGGAACTGTTTAGCCGGCTTGAACCGCTGAACTCGTAGAAATAGGGAACAGGCAAAGACCCCGTGCAGAGATGTGCGGGGTATAATATTGCGCAGAAAGGATGTTGACAAAATGAAAAATACCCCCATACTTGACACGACACGAC
>JAFSSM010000017.1 GCA_017451025.1 Synergistaceae bacterium
AATCCTGTCAGGCTATCCTGACGGCACCTACAAGGGCCAGCAGCAGACGACCCGTTACGAGCTTGCATCAGCACTCGCCAGAGCACTCGCAGTAGTCGATATGACGAAGGCCAGCAAGCAGGACGTAGAGATGCTCAAGAGACTCGTTGTTGAGTTCAAGGACGAGCTCGAGGCACTCGGCGTAAGGGTAGACGAGCTTGACGAGAGAGTCGCAGTACTTGAGGACAGGCTTGGCGGATGGCACATTCACGGCACATTGGTGCTCGATGTGATCAACCAGAGCAGGAACGACGCGGGCGACGCATTCGGACCTGACGGACAGGGATCAGTAGGCTTCGATGAGGCAAGACTGTTCTTCGAGCGCACATGGGGCGAGAACGACGAGTACTTCTTCCGTGCAAGGCTTCGCGGTGAGAGCGCGGCTCTGACCAGATACGACAGGTTCTATGTCGAGATGCCGTTCTTCATGGACAGCAGGCTTCTCGTTGGCCGTCAGAACTTCGCATGGGAAGGCGACTACAAGATTTCCCTTCCTGAGACCGGCGGCTGGACTGGAGACCAGGTACTTACCGACTGGACATGGACCGGTTTCGGCCTGACCAAGAACTTCGGACTTGGCACAGTACAGGCAGTAGCAGCACATCCCAACCTTGGCGGATGGGAAGACTGGATGGTCATGGCACGCGGAACGTTCCAGTTCACTGAGCAGATCGGGTTCGACATCGGCGGACAGGTATTCCTGGGCGATAACGCTGAAGAGTACAATGGACCTACCCAGGGAAAACATATAGCGGGTGATGAGTCGTTCAACAATATGTGGACAGTGTTCGCAGGACTTAGGTTCAACTTCAACGACGCTATTGGCTTCAAGGGTGTGTTCTATCACCAGCAGGTCGATGCAGAGGAAGTTTACACCAACAGTGCAAACAGGCTCGCTTGGAGAGATCGCGGATACTTCGGCGGCGGTGCTAACATGATCGACGACGCAAACCACTGGGCAGCAATCATCGACGTGAAGCAGGCAGCTCTTAAGTACACCAGCGTATGGCTTGAGTACGGCCAGTATGATCAGGGCTTCATCGGAACGAACGGCGGAAGCGTAATCTTCTACGGCGGACTTCTTGATGAGGAGTACGGTGCATCACAGGCAGCGTTCGACACGAAGTACTACAGAGTCGGTCTCGGCCAGGAGTGGAATGATAAGTGGTCAACCTACCTGTTCTACTATGGCTATGACATCGACAACGCGGCAGGCAACAAGCCGAAGGAATTTGGTGTAGGTGTACAGTACAAGCTCAACGACGCGACGACAATGGGACTTAACTACATGCACGCCGACAACGACAAGGACGGCAACGCAAGCCGCGAGGACAACGTAGTAAGGTTCAGGACGAGCGTAACGTTCTAGTCAGAGCATAAGGTTTTGAGGTTCTGATCTGGAGGTTTCGGCAGGTTTTGATGGAATCTTCGGGGGAAGAGGCCGAAGGGACAGAGCAGGACTTCATGAAGAATTAACAGGAGCAATTTATGAGCGGAGTTTTCTCGAGTGTGAGGAGACTCCGCTTTTTTGTGTATAATTGCCGAAGGAGAGTGATAGTTCATGAAGAAAGCAGTTAAAGCGGCGGAGAAGGCAAAGTTGACGGTAACACTTGATGCTAATACAAAGAAGGACTTTGCGCAGTTGTGTGAGGACATAGGGCTTCCGATGGGAGCAGTGATATGTGCGTTGATGAGTCAGGCGGTGAGAAAACAGGCACTGAATATTTCTGCGCTGGACATTAACGGTTTTACACCGAGAGAGGCAAAAGAACTTCTGCGCCGTTGGGAGGATCTCAAGGCAATGCGGGATAGAGAACGTGCGGCAGCTTTAGGTTAGAGCCATGCGCGGAATATTTTGGATGGCTCAAGCGTGGGATGATTACGTCGAGTTTCAATCGGAGAAACAAATCCTTCGCAGGATTAATATGCTGCTAAAGGATATTCAGCGCAACGGACATAATTCATTGTACGGTAAGCCCGAAAAACTAAAGCACGATTTATCCGGCATGTCCAGCGTCAGAATCGACAAGAAGAACAGGTTAGTGTTCAAAGTCGATGACGAAAAAGTAACAATTGTTGAATGCGGGATACACTATCAGAAGCACTAGCCCTCGCACAAAACAGCACCCGTCGCATTCTCACGGCGGATGCTCGTTTTATTCTTCAAGGCCGGGTTTCGGCTTCCTGTTCCTGCGCCGACGTGGCGGATTCTGGTTCGAAGTTTGTACCTGCTTCACCGGCTTGGGCTTGGTCTGCTGCTTCTGAGTCTCGTTGCGCTTCTCCGAACGTGCTATCCTCTCGTGCCTCAGCCTCGCTACTTTCGCCGTCGCCCGCAATTTCTGCCGCTCACGACGCTTCTCCAGCATCTCCGCACGCTCCTGCATCGCCTTCTTCTTGGCCGCAAGCTCCTTATCCTCGCCCCACTCCTCGCCGCGCAGTACCGTATCCCTGAAGTCCGGAAAATCTGCTATCTGCACCGGCACAAGACGGTTCGACGGAAAACGTATATTCACCTGTTCGCGCCCTATGTCAAGGCTCTCAAGCACATAATATCCCTGCTCGGTCTTAATCTTCGCACCAGGCCCCGGCAGCTTGGCCCACAGCTCAGAATATGCCTCCTGTTCATAGGACATACAGCACATCAATCTTCCGCAAAGACCCGAAATTTTCGTCGGGTTCAACGCTGACCTCTGCTCCTTCACAATCTTGATGCTTATCGGCATAAATCCCCTCAGCCAGTAGCCGCAGCAACAGGGCCTTCCGCATGACGCAATTCCCTTCACGATTCTGGCCTCGTCCCTAATTCCGACCTGCCGCATCTCGATCCTAGTCCGGAACTCATGCGCCAGATCCCGCACATATGCACGGAAATCTACCCGCTGTTCCGCCGTGAAGTACAGGAAGAATTTCTTGCGGTCAAGCATGTACTCCACATCTACCAGCTTCATATCGAGATTGTGCGCAGAAAGTATATCCCGAGCTCTCAATAACGCATCCCGCTCCTCGTCGCGGCACATGTAGTAATTCTCCATGTCTTCAGCGTCCGCATAACGCACAAACTCCACATCCTGAAGCATCGCCTCGCTAGACTCCTCGTAGTTCGAAGTAGCAGTCCTGTACTTCTCCTGCTGGCTCTCTGTGAGAAATCCGCCAGGCAGTCCCATTTCGTAGCCTCGTGATGTCTTCAGAACAGCCCACACAGGATGTTGTGTTTCCGGCCTTTCGTGATTAATCCTCGCTAGTCCCAAATAACGGGGCTTACCGAAGATCGTCAAGTATATATTCATATTTATTGCTGTCCTCTCTTAGTGTTAAGATTATCAGGTCGCAGAGCATCGCCGCCGAAAGATTCTTCTTACCTGCAATTATCCTCAGCCTGTCCAGAAGCGAAGCTGTCGTGAATTTTCCGTTATTCACCGCGTAATTCGTCCAAGACTCCAATTCATCAGCTATTGCCTCCACGTCGCTCTTGCGCGTTCCTGCAAGCCACTTCACCCATTCTGAATTGCTGCTTGGGAATGCGCGGGCCTCTGTCTTTTCGTCCAGAAAGATAGTGCTGAAACGCGAGCGGCTCCTCAATGTCGGCAGGAATAGCCTTCCGTCCTCCATCAGGAACAGCAGCACAGCGTGTGAGGGCGGTTCTTCCGCGAGTTTTAGCAGGCTGTTGGCGGCAGGCAGCAGCAATTTGTCCGCACTCATGATCACTCCGAGACGGCGGGGAGATTCCAGAGGCTTCAACGCTATATCCGCGATTAACTGGCGGCATAACTCGATGTTCGGAGCTTTGTCCAGAGTGCCAGCAACTAGAAAATCGGGATGTTCCGGCCTGCAGCTCCCCAGAATCTTGCGTGCAAGCGTCTCCGTAATTTCCTGATGATATTTAGCGGGAGCAGCTATTGCCCGGCAGTGCGGAATATTCCCTGATTCTGTCTCTGCCAGTATTTCCTGCCAGACTACATTAGAAGCGAGATCAGGCATCCCTTTATCTCCTCCATCAATGCAAGTGCCTTCGTCCTGTTGCCCTCGTAGATAAACGCCTCTTCAAGTTCGTCCATTGCCTTCTCTGCACGCTCAATCGTTACGTACATTTTCCGGTCAGTCTTGCGCCAGCGCATATCACGCTTGATTCGCAGGCCCTTCGTTGCACGCTTCAGCAGTTCCGTCAAAACTTGCCGGTATTCCTCGATTAAGCGTCCGCCCGGAAAAACCGAAAGCCTGTCCGACAATTCGTAGAGCTGGTCGAGCAAATCCTCAAGTTCCGTTGACTCCATTGCGGCATCGAACGAAAACGCCGACGATGCTACTGCGTTTGCCGGTGCTGTGTGCGAACCGGTATGACTGCCTCCGTATTCGACCCTGGGCTGTGATGACGCCGGAGGTTCTCCTCCGCCGCGCTTTATCTGAATCGCCATGCAACAGCCTCCGTTATGGCAGAGAAAACTTCATCTTCGTCCAGATTGCCGCAATCTATAGGCGCAAGCTCTCCGGCGCGTGCAAGCTCCCTGTAGAACTCGCAGACCTTGCGCATAAGGCCAAGACCTTCATCCTCGAACTTGTCCCTGTTTTCCCGAAGCATTATCCGCGAAACGGCAAGCTCCGGGTCAACGTCAAGAAATATCTTCATGTCCGGTTCGGGGAAATTGCACGCGGCGATTAGCTGCCTTGCACGCGAAATATCCAGCTTGTGCCCGCCGGACTGGTAGGCAAGCGTTGACTCGTTCCAGCGTTCGCAGATTACGTTATGCCCGGCACTTAATGCAGGGATTATGACTTTCGCCACGTGTTCGGCCCTGTCCGCAAGAAACAGCATAAGTTCGGCAAGAGGCGAAAAATTCCCGCCGGTCAGGATAAATTCACGGAGTCTCTTTCCGTCGGGATAACCGCCAGGCTCAAACGTAAGCACAGTTCTGCGTCCTGTACGTTCCTCAAGCCACGACGCAAGCCTCTCTGACTGCGTTGACTTGCCGCATCCGTCAATTCCTTCTATCGTGATGAACATTATTTACCCACGTGAATAATCCGCTTCATCATTCCGTCAATGAAGTATTCGGAGCTGTAGATTCTCAGCGTGCCTTCGTCGATGCGGCGGGCTTTCGTCTCGCTGAGGTACTCTTCCTCCTCTGGCAGAAGATATTCCGACATGACGGAAGACTTCTTGTTGTCCTGCTTGGTCTTGCTGTCCTTCCTGCCCTGCTTGTGCTCAATTGCGGCCTCTATCTCCTCGTCCAGACGGTCAGCGTTCAGCTCAACTATAAGCTCATTGTTCGCATCAGCGGCCTTGAACTCGTCAAGCATTCTCTTGAGGCTGTCTATTGACTTCCAGCCGCCCTCTACTGCTGCCTGTCCGAACGGGTCAACATTTCCGCCCCTAACGATAACCTCGCACACTCCTTCCGAAGTGTTCTCGGGGATTCTCATCGTGAATTTGCGCTCCACAGGTTCAGTTCTCCAGCCCCTCAGCTTCACAGTTACGTCTATGTAGTCGCCGGGACTCGCTGTCTCCTGCGATACCTTCACGTCCTCAATCAGCAACACTCTGGGCTTCTGCGATGCCTCAACCGTCATCACGAATCCTGCGGGCATTGTCTCAGAAAATGGCTGTGTCAGATATGCATCGATTATCGTTTTCGACTGGCTGAACGCTTCCTCGAAAATATCCTCGTCAGAGTAGAAAATATCCCGGCGTGCCCAGCCGTCAGGGACTGCTTTTCCGTCAATATGCAGGTTCACCATCATAGTACCCTGACCCTTGCGCCCCCAGGCATCTTCGACAAGACCGGTAAAGACATTCGCGAGAAGTTCACGGCTCATAAACTCGTCGGCGACCACTCGGAAGCTGTAATTGCTCTGAGTTCCGGTGTCCAAATCCCTGAATCTCAGCTCCGCAGAAATTGACGGAGGATATTTTCCGGCATAACCGCCAGCTCCGGCTTCCCTGTCCTGCGTGAATATTCCGTTGATGCTCTGGGGAGTCGCCAGCTTAAACGGAAATTCCAGGCTGTTCACCACGTCGTGAATGTACGTCTTGGCCGCAGGATAAGAGACATTTCCGGCCTTGTTGACCGCATGACCGAACGCAATAAATTTCCCGTACCTGTCCGTCGCCGTTACTGTGCCGACAGCTCCCGCCTCAATATCCCCCCACACAAACAGAGCACTTACCGCGTCGCCGGGCTTGAACCGTTCCGCACTGACCCTCAAGCCTCGTGAACCGAGCGATACTCCCTGCGTGAAGGCCAGTCCTAACCTTTTCCCCAGTGTCCTCACCGAAGAATTACCGGGCTTCAGGCCGTTTATATAGGTGTTCGCTAGAGTGAAGCGGTCAGTCTGCGGTTGCGTGTCCTTGTCGAAAATCCTGCACATGGACTCGATCGGCGCAACAAATGCCAAAGTCTGGTCGCTCATCTCCCATCCGCTCCGGATTGCCCCGATTAATTTTCCCTGAACGTACACAGGAGAACCGCTCATTCCCTGCGCAAGTTTCTGGCGGCCTGTGAAACGTACAAGTATCTCGTCGCTAATTTCCAGGCCCGGTTTCTGCGGAGATATGCTCACAATTTTTATGGGGATTCTCTCCGGCTCGGTGCCCCTAATTACCGTAAGTATGTACCCTGTCATTCCGGGCTTGAGGCTGTTCACGGGCATTGTGGGCTGTTCCGGAACGAAAACAGCCTCTGCACCTGTACAAAGCAGCAAAAATATCACCGTCAGCAAAAATTTACGCATTGCCCTTTGCCTTCTGCTTCAGGTATTCCATGATGAAATCGTCTATATCTCCGTCAAGCACTGCCTGAATATTTCCTTTCTCGAAGTTTGTGCGGTGATCCTTCACCAGCGTATAGGGATGAAGCACGTAACTCCGGATCTGGCTTCCCCACGTGGATTCTTTCTTCTCGCCGACAACTGAGGACAACTCTTCCTGCCGTTCCTGAAGCGCAAGCTCATACAGTCTGCTCTTCAGGACGTGCATAGCCGTAGCGCGATTCATGTGCTGGCTTCGTTCGTTCTGGCACGTTACCACTATTCCCGTCGGAATGTGCGTTATCCTCACGGCTGAATCCGTCCTGTTGACGTACTGCCCTCCCGCACCGCTGGCACGGAATGTGTCTATCTTCAGGTCCTCGTCCTTGATGTCTATGCTCACGTCATCGCTGAACTCCGGAGACACCAGCACCGACGCAAAGCTGGTATGCCTTCTGTGCGCAGAGTCGAACGGCGAAATTCGCACTAGCCTGTGCACGCCGCGTTCTGCCTTCAGGAAACCGTAGGCATATTCTCCCTCGACAAGTATCGTTGCGTTCTTGATGCCCTCGCCTTCGTCCGCTGTGGCCTCGATTACGTTCGTCCGGAAGCCCTCACGTTCACAGTAGCGCAGGTACATTCGCAGGAGCATTCCAGCCCAGTCCTGAGAGTCCAGCCCGCCGGAGCCAGCGTGAATCATCATGATTGCGTTCGACGAGTCATAAGGTTCATTGAGCAGGCGGAGAAGCCCGGAACGTTCAAGCTCTTCCTTCAGGAGCGATGCCCTGCTCTGAAACTCTGCCTCAAGTTCTGAGTCGTCGGTTTCGCGCAGAATTTCCTCTATTGCGGCCAGGTCGTCATACTCTGAGCTTATGTGCCGGAAGCTCTCCAGACGGGAATTGACCCCCGAAAGTTCGCGCAAAGTGTCTTCATGGCCGTCCTGCGTCCAGAAGTCAGGTGAAGAAGTTATGCTTGCAAGTTCCTGTGAACGGGAGGACAGAGCAGGCAGGTCAAAGGCTGTCCTGCATGTCATGAATGAGAGTATGCAGTTCCTCCAGTTCGGATTTAATGTTAGGGTTCATTATTCAGAAAACCTCTCAAATTTTAGGATAAGGCAAATAATATCACACACGCACAAAAAAACAGCCCCGCCCGATTTTTGGGCGAGACTGCAATTACCTGCAAGCTGATTACTTCGAATAACGCTTCTTCATCATCAGCAGGCCAAGTACTGCCATTGCGCAAACAGAGAACCCTGAATCGCATCCGCCGCCCGAACTTCCGACCGATTCATCGTCTGTCGTTTCCTGAGGTACAGGTTCAGGATTAGTGTTCGTGTTGTTGTCGGTGTCTGGCGTTGCCCCTTCCTTCAGAGCGGTCATGATCGGTGAATAGCTTCCTTCAGGCTCGAGATATGCCGCAATGTTGATGTGTCCGTCCATCGGGACAGAAGTAATCTCGTTGCCGTTATCGTCGAGGAACACATAAGGTTCTTCCTCAACATCGGAGGCAGATACAGAACTCCTTGTTCCTTCCTGGCGCATAAGGTGCAGGAATAATCTTGTACCTATCGGCAGGCTCGAAACGTCAAACCCGAACACATACACTGCGGGCGAAGGTACAACGATTACCGGCAGGATGAACGCCACAGTCTCAGTGCTGGGGATAAGTGCCAGTTCTTCGTCAGTTACGTCGTCAATAGTCCGGTTAAGTCCCATTGCGCTGTCAGGAAGCTCGACTACTTCCATATCTCCGGCGAAGAAGCCGCTCAGGAAGTCCAATATTCTCGCGACCAGGTCTGTGTTCATGAGGTTAAGCCTGGTCTGAGAAGGTCTTGCACTGACAGGAACTATTCCTGTGGTGTTATCGCCGTTGCTCGGAGTATCGTTGCCGTTATCCGGAGTGTTGCCGCCGTTGCTCGGGGTATCGTTGCCGTTATCCGGAGTGTTGTCGCCGTTGTTCGGGGTATCGTTGCCGTTGTTCTCGGAGTCGTCTCCGTTATTTTCGGTATCGTCGCCGTTGTTCTCGGTGTCGTCCCCGTTCTCGGTATCATCGCCGTTGTTTTCGGTATCATCGCCGTTGTTCTCGGTGTCGTCGCCGTTGTTCTCGGTGTCGTCCCCGTTCTCAGTGCCGCCGCCGTTCCCGGAATTACCGCCGCCATTTTCGGAGTTAGCATCGTTTTCTGGAGCAGTTCCGCCCGTTACTGTTACGTTGATGATAACCGTATCAGTGTGGTTTGCATGGTCTGCCGCCGTAATGCTGACCCTGTGGAGACCTGACGTTACATTCCTTGTCGGCGCAATCGTAGCTACATCATAGCTTACTATTACCCAAGTGTCGGATACCGCGTACTCCACATCTCCGCTGGCGTTGAACGGTGTCAAGTTGACTTTGACGGAAGAACCTACGGCTACCGTTACGTCGGTGCTGGATGCCTTAAGCACAAAATCCTTAGCTGTGCTCGAGTCAGGAATAGTTTCACCTGTCAGAAGTAACACATCGTTGGCTGTTGCCTTCGCTGTGATGTAAGGAGCATATTTTCCGCGAGACAGATAGACCGCTACGTTGATGAACTTATCGCCGGAAACTCCCTCAATCTCGGTTCCGTCATCACTATAGAGCGTCATTTCCTGTTCGTCCTCAGTGTAGAACACAGGCCAGCCATTCATTTGCTCTGCGCCCTCCGGAGTATGCGTCAGGATGTACACGTAACCGCTGTGCGAGCCATCAAGCAGTTCATGCGAGACTCTGCCGTAGATGGTGAACTTAGCGATATTCCCGCCTACATCCATAGCGTCAACTCTATACGCAAGCATGTTTTCCGGCAGCATAATATCCCTCGATGCGATGAGCAGCAGTGCCTCGCCCCTAGCATTCACGTCAATGCTGACCGTTACGCTGTAGTCGTCGGTGTAGGTGTACATGTCCTGCTTGCCGTTGTACTTGACGGTCATGTGCTCAGGGAACGTGATGTATACGTTTTCATCGTAGTCAGGTGCTATAGTCGGAGTGTCAGGATCCGAACCTGTGTTGTAACTGCCCTGATAGTTCGAGTGCATGAACAGCTTCGTGCCGTTCAGCTTGATGTGGTCTGTCGGAATCCTGAACATGTACAGCCCTTCCTGCTCAATTCCAATTTCAGGAAGCACTACCGCAAGAAGCTGGCTCGGGTATCTCCCGATCAGGTCCATGCTGAGAAGCTGGAACTCCGCGCGGGCATCCCTTGAGGCCAGAACGTCAACAACATCCTCGAACATTGACACTCCATAGTTCATGTTGTTGTCGTATACCTCGCTCCACGCCGCATTGAATGCATCTGCTGACGGGTCAGCCGGCATCACGAATCTCGGGTACACTGAGAGGCCGGATAATACCGCTGCAGGTTCGCCGGTGGTGTAGCCGGGCTTGGTCTCCTTCTCGCCTGAGACATCTTCCGAAACGTAGCTGTACCACCCTGAAATCTCGTCTGAGGCTTCGTTCGTCTCAGCAGTAATTGCTGTGATTAACGCGTCGATGTCGTCGGTGAGGTGAGGAACTTTTCCGTCCTTGTCGGCTACCCAGATTTCACGCGGCCAGCTTATTTCGCCCATGTCATCCCTAAGGGTTATGCTGGTCATCCCTGCGGACTTGGCCGTCAGTTTCACCGTAATGCTGTCGTGCGTAGTGCTCACTGTCTCCATCGCTACGATTGAGCTGTCCCCGATAAATGCTCTGGGGTTGCTTATGTGCGCTACGCTCATAGTAACGGTTTTTACGTCGTCTACCTTCATGATGAGCGGCAGGTCGGGTGAAGCTACATCCCAGCTGATGACGTTATTTGCGTTTAGATAGTAGGTGTAAGGGTGATCTACAGGCTCGAAGCCCCAGTCATAAGCGACATCTCCGGACTCACAGCTGACGTGAACAGCATAAATATATATCTCGGGAATATTCAGGCTCATTGTGCCGGAAGCATCGTAGCTTTCGAAATCACGTCCGTAAAGTGTATTAACACTGACGTAGAAATTCTCCAGACCTGAAGGAGCGGCTATCTTGTTCCCGTTAGCGTCGACGAAATACCACTCGAGGCTGTGAGCGTTGAGTCCTTCACGGTTGAGCTTGACGTATGCCTTGAAGTCAGGAGCTTTCACCGCAGGAATATCGACGCTCCCGGCGATGTTCACGTCATCTGAGAACTTCCAAGCTATGCGATTGCCCATTTCCGCAAAATAGCTGCTGTTGCCGATATAGTAACTGATGGAGTAAATGCGGCCGCTAGGACTGTACATGTAGTTCTCGGATGGCGATAAGTCATACGATGTTACTTCTACGTCGTTGCTGTAGATATAGAGTGTGCCCGTAAACTTATCCCTGTTTGCTTCGAAATATTCAGCGGGGACTTGGTCGGGACTGCGCACAAGAACAAATTGCGGCTCTCCCGCGTATGTGTATTCCGGCACTCCCTCAGCAACAATTGCACCAGCGTTAATGTTTATCGACAGCCTCAAGTCCCCGCTCGCAAATTCTCCTGTTGCGGGTTCCTCAACATCTCCGCTAGTAACAGTTACTCTGCTGTAGTGCTGGATGTACTTGTCGAACGATGAATAGTCCTTGCGTGTGAGTATAGTGGTAAGCTGAGTAACACCTGCCTTCAGGCCCGTAATGTCAAACGAAATTACGTCAGCAGGAGCAAAATTAACTGGGTCAGCACTCAGAATATCTTCATCCCAGATAAGAACGTCAACAGCCTCAAGGTCAGCTGAATTTGGAATATTCACGTACATATCACGCGAAGTTCCGGCAGTAATATAATCATTATTGCTGTAAGTGTAGTTGTCCATTGAGGAGAATTCCCATCTGTACACAGTTCCGTTGTAGGTGTACCTGAAGACAATATAGCTGTCTCCATAGTAATCCGGGTAGTCGAGGCTGATTGTTCCGCTTGTGCCTTCCAATTGATGATAGCCCGTCCAGTTTACTTCTATGGATACATCAGAGATATCCGGAGTTACTTTTTCGCCGGTGGCCGGGTTGATGAATGACCAGTCCATCGACGTAAGATTCATGTACTCGTCGTGCTTAAGCTCGAAGTAGGGAACGAAATTAGCAAGCTGCTGTTCCGTCGTGAGGTAGTCGGCAGAAATCATCGGCTTTAGTGATGCAGATGCTATGTTGAAGCTGTCATCATCACGGAACTCAACCCAGACATTATAGCCGTCCGTGTCCGTTGGCGAAACGTTAAGTTGGGAATATTCTCTGTTGTCGGAGCTGTCTGCAGTGTTGTACTTGAATCCCCTGTACAAAGAAAATTCATTCATGCCGTATGCATCGAAAGCATAAATTTCGGCAGTAGTTCCCCTAGCAATACCCAAAAATCCCTCTGAAGGATAATCTTCCTCAGTACCCCTCAGCTCAAAGTTGATCCTCTCGGTCCCGGCTGAAGGATAGTAGGGCTTGCCGTTCACGTACCTTGCGCGGGAAACATATTCGTCCGCTGTGAGGTACAGGCCGTGAGTGTCCGTGCTGTTCGCGAGGTTCATGCTTCCGTTTGCGTCAACTACGTGGACTTCACGGTAGTAAACTCCGATCTGCGGAATACTCAGCTTGAGCGTTGTCCTGCCCGGTGCAATTCCGTTGAGGGTGAAGGAGAATGTGGACTTGTTCTCTTTGTAGGTGAGGCCGTCCCACGAAGCCGAGCCCTGCTCAAATTTTGGTGAGTTCTCCGCAACTTGCAGCACTGACTGGTTGCCGACTCTGGCCTTGAGTTCGCCCTCAGCGAAATATTCCCTAAGGTCTGCCCTCGCCGGGATCTTTATCTCCACTTCAGCGGTTTTACCTGCCTCAATCGTCAGAGGCTGTTTGTCCAGAGCGAGCTTGCCCCACTCAATGCTCGAGTATTCTCCGAACATCGGGACAAAGTTCCAGACATAAGTTGCTCCGTCCTTCTCGTACTCAACCGTGAGATTCCTTAAGTATCCTTCGTATTCGTCAAGCGTGAAGGCATTGCGGACCGGCTTATTGAAGTTCTTGAACTCCCAGCTATTGGCATAATAGCCGTAAACTTCTTTGTTCAGGTAGACCTTCACCGTCGTATCCCCGAGTGCTACAGGTGTGTTCCAGTCGCCGGACTTCACGAAGTAGAGATCAACCCTGCCGATACTCTGGTAATTGTCAGAGTTGTGGTTAATCTTCACGTAAGGCACTATCTCATCAGCGGCTATTTCGCGTGAAATCGCAGATACTTCCGGAATTGTTGCCGCACCGACCAGAACATCAGGCGAGGTGAAGATATTCCACATAACCTTTTTCCCGGCAAGCTGCGTGAAGTCTGTGTTGCTGGGAGAGTAAATGAAGTAATCTCCGCGCTGTCCGTCGGGATTGAGCATGTAACGGAATCCTGTGCTCATGTCGGTGAGAGTCCCGAAGGGCATATCGTAGTTGCTGGTCGAAGATACCTCTTTGAGCTTTGCGGCCAAGCACACATCCGTTGCGATGAACTTCTTCACGTCAGCGTAATACGGTTCACCGTCGGCCCTCATGATTACGGGCTTATCAGTGCTGAGCATCTTCAAGAGCCCGAACCCGGCAAATGACTCTGACGATGGCGTAACCATATTTGCACCAGGATTAGGGTCATAAGGTGTTGGTGACGGATAAGGGTCATGAGATGCGGCGATACTCGTTCCGCACAAGGCCAGAACTAGCATCGTACACACAAACAACTTTCGCATAAAAATGCGACCTCCTTTGTTGATGATAATATTACTGGGAAATTTCTTCATAAATTGCATAGTATCCTTAACTTTCCCAAACGTCAATATCTTTTCACGTCTAATTTACTTACTCCCTTTCTGATATACTCTAAACATTAAGCATTTTTTAAGGAGGTAATTTCCAGTGCAAACATTCTTCACGATCGCCGGAGGAGTCGCTTTATTCCTGTATGGCATAAAACTTATGTCATCAGCTCTGCAATCTTTGGCCGGAGACAAATTGCGCCAGCTTCTCGGTGAACTCACCAAAACCCCACTTCGCGGAATACTTGTAGGAATTATCGTTACCGTCCTGATTCAGTCTTCCGCAGGCACTACCGTTATGACCGTCTCGTTCGTCAACACCGGACTGCTCTCACTGAAGCAGGCACTTGGCCTCATCATGGGAGCAAACATCGGGACAACAGTAACAGCTCAGCTCTTAGCCTTCAACATTGACACGCTGGCCCTGCCGCTTCTGGCTCTGGGCGTGTTCATGGGAATGCTGACCAGCCGCAAACAGCTGGGCTACCTCGCAAGCGGACTGATCGGAATCGGCCTCGTGTTTATGGGAATGCAGACCATGAAGTCAGCTTCTCACGTAATCGCACAGCACAGAGACCTTCTGCTGTTCCTGAGCCGAAGCCCCCTGACCGGAGTCCTCGCAGGAATAATACTGACTGCCCTTATTCAGTCATCAGCCGCAACAATCGGCCTCACTATTGCCGTAGCCTCGCAGGGACTAATCACGCTTGACGCGGCAATACCCATAATTCTCGGCGACAACATCGGCACAACACTTACAGCAATAGTCGTGTCGCTCAACGCTTCACGTCCGGCAAAGCAGGCCGCAATGGGACACGTTCTCTTCAACTTGATAGGCACGATAATTTGTCTGCTGTGTCTGCCGTTCTACAAGGAAATAGTCATGATGAGTTCGGATGAAATTGGCCGCCAGATAGCTAACTCTCACATGATCTTCAACGTCCTCAACACAATAATCTTCTTCCCGTTCATCTCACTGCTGGCAAAGTTCATATCGACTATTATTCCAATGCGCCCGGAGGACAAGCCCGAAGATGTTATGTACCTCGACCCGACGCTCATCAATATTTCTACGGCTTCGGCAGTTGCGGCGGTCAAGGACGAGCTTCTTCATATGGGAGATATTACCGGGAGAATGTTTGATGTTGTGCGCGAAGCATTCTTCCAGTATGACGGAGCAAAAACAGAAGAAAGACGCAAGAAGTTCGACTTACTTGAAGACAGCGTCAACAAGATTACCCGCGCAATTTCGGAATATGCCTCCGAGATTTGGCAACGCGGAGTTTCGGATGATGTGTCTACAGTTCTGGGATGTTATGTTAATGCTTCGCTTGACCTCGAGAGAATCGGCGACAGGATGGAGAATCTCATCGAGCGCAACGATGTCATGAACAATTACCTGTCTGCTGAGGCTGTCGGCGAGTTCAAGGACATGTACGACACAACGAACCAGGCATTAACTTTGTCGCTGTCGTCAATGAAGAAAGAGGATGCTTCGGAGGCGTGGCAGGTAATCCGCGACATCGAGAAGAAGATAGATTCGCAGGAGCGTACCTACAGGAAAAAGCACATTGACCGTCTCAACAGAGGAGAGTGCGACCCGGAGAAAGGCGTGAACTTCATCACGTTATTGAGCAACCTTGAGAGAATCGGCGACCACAGCAACAACGTAGCCGGTTACACGCTGGATATTCTCGCGCTCAACAAGAAGTAATGAAGAAGTATCTGTTCCTCCTGCTGTTTATCCCGATAATTGCGTTCGGTGTTGTGTGGCTGAACATAGACATCAATCCTGAACGCGTAACAACAATCTTCGGTTCACCTGCTCTCTACGACTCAGAGGGCAGGCTGTTTCACGTCAGGCTGTCCCCCGATTCCGAGTGGCAGATACCGATTCCGCTTGAGGAGATGGGGCGTTGGCTTCCGTTAGTGGCAGTGAACGCTGAGGACGGGAGATTCTGGCGGCATGGAGGAATAGATTACCTTGCGATGCTCCGCGCAGTCTACAAGGACATAACGCGGGGAAAGA
This sequence comes from Synergistaceae bacterium, assembly GCA_017451025.1. Lineage (GTDB taxonomy): Bacteria > Synergistota > Synergistia > Synergistales > Aminobacteriaceae > JAFUXM01. The sequence goes on from JAFSSM010000017.1 coordinate 15,586, forward strand.
TAGTCTCGGGAGCGTCGACAATTACCAGCCAGGTAATACGCCTGAGCGTGTCCGAACGTGAGGGCCGGAAGCGCACACCCTTAACGAAAATCCGCGAGTTCATCATGGCTCTGAAGCTCGAACGCAAACTCAGCAAGTCCAAAATTCTGGAGTGCTACCTAAATCTGGCCCCGTTTGGCGGAAATATTCGGGGGGTTCAGGCCGCAAGCCTAATCTACTTCGGGAAAAAGGCATCGCAGATTTCGCCTGGTGAAGCCTGTCTGATGATAGGGATGCTCAAAGGCCCGACGCTGTACCGTCCGGACACACGGCCAAGAGCAGCACGGAAACGCCGCAACGAAATTATTGACCTGATGGAGCACAAAGGAGTCTTCACACAAGAAGAGGCTAGACGTGCACACCTCGAGGACTTGCCGCGCAAAAAGTCAGAACTTCCATCAAGAGCCTGGCACTATTCGGAGCTGGTCATCTCGCAAAATCCTGAACACTCCCGAAAATTCGAGACAACGCTTAATCTGGAGACACAGACAAAACTTGAGGCAATACTCCGCCAGTCCCTGAATGATTTTCCCAGAGATATAACGCTGTCTGCCGGAATAGTAAGCAACTCTTCCGCAGAACTAGTTGCTTGGGTCGGCAATGCCCGCTTCAGTTACGGGTCAGACCCTTCATCGTGGGTGGATTGCGGCCGTGCTCCGCGTTCACCTGGTTCAACGCTGAAACCCTTTGCGTACTTGGCCGCAATCGACTCGGGAATACTTACGCCGTCAACTTTGCTGGCTGATACATCGATGGCATTTTCGGGACGTGCTCCCAGAAATTTTGACCTGAAATACAGAGGAGCAGTTACGGCACGAGCTGCATTGAGCGAGAGTCTGAATGCCCCTGCTGTACGAGTTCTGCGGTTTGCCGGGAATGATGCAGTATTGAGCCTTATGCGTTCAGCAGGGCTTCGGCACTTAACACAGCCAGCAAATTACTACGGGGACTCGCTGATACTCGGCGGGTGCGATATTACGCTTCTGGAGGAACTGGAGGCTTTTACCGCTCTGGCCTCTCTGGGAGTACACAGGCAGTTGAAGCTCTTGAAGGACTCTCCGCAGACCAGCGAACGCATTGCTACGGCCGGAGGCTGCTGGATGATAAGCGACATGCTCGCCTACAACGGAGAACTGTCCGTGTTTGCACGCGGTACACTCGGGAAAAACTGGAGGGTATCGCTCAAGACTGGGACATCTTACGGACTGCGCGATGCTTGGGCGGCGGCGTGGACACCGGATTACACGGTTGTGGTGTGGGCGGGTAATCCTGACGGTACATTTTGGCCGGGACTGGTAGGAGCAAGAGCGGCGGCACCTGTTGCAGTGAAAATTCTGCGTGTAGTCTCACCGAAGTCCGGAGCATATCCCAAGCCCGAAGGACTAACGTTAAGGAAAGTATGCTCGCTCTCAGGGAAACCCCCTACTGCTTTATGCCCTTCATCAAAATTTGAGTGGGCACTTGAAGGCATCACTAAAACTTTTCCGTGCGACATGCACACGATAAAGCAGGGTCAGACTGTTGTGAATCTGCCTGCGAGTTTTGGGAATCGTGAAGGCAATTCTTCTGAGAGTAAGGGCAAAGCAGGACTGAGCATAATATCTCCGGTTCCAGGAGCATCGTATTTTGCGGCACCTCTGGACACTGAGCGCAGAATACCGATGAAGACAGAAGGAGCAAGGGGGCGCATTTGGTGGTATCTGGACGGGGAATATATAGGCACATCACGGGCAGAGAGTACGTTTTTCCATGATGTGCCTGACGGCGAGCACGTGATTAGTGCGGCGGATGAAGCAGGACGCAGTGCTGTGGTGAACGTTAAGGTATTTACGCCGGGCCGGAGGAATCGGGAAGAGCTGCTGTTCTAGCTACTTGAAGAACTTATCGTAGTAACCCATGAAGATTATTCCCAGCATGACGACAGGCACTATGTACGTGAAATACCAGCGCAGAGCTTTCGGAAACTTTGCTCCCTTCCCTTCGTCAGCCTCCTTCACGAAATTATCCCAGCCCCAGCCGTAACGAGTTACACAGAACAGCAGATACACCACAGACCCGATCGGCAGGACGTTATCGCTCACAATAAAGTCCTCAAGGTCGAGCACTACGCTTCCCTCACCCAGAGGTGCGAAGCCTGACCACACATTGAAGCCCAGTGCACAGGGGACAGACAGCACCAGAATTGAGAGCGATGTTACGAGTGCTGCCTTCTGGCGACTCCAGCCCAGCAGGTCAATGTACCCGGCAATGATATTCTCGAACACAGCAATAACTGTTGAAAGTGCCGCAAAGCTCATGAACAGGAAGAACAGACTCCCCCAGATTCTCCCGGCGGGCATGAAGCTAAACATGTTAGGCAGAGTCACGAACAGCAGTCCCGGCCCGGCTCCTGGATTAATCCCGTATGCAAAACACGCCGGAAAAATAATTAGGCCGGCAGTCAACGCAACGAACGTATCCAGCCCCGTAACTATCATAGCCTCGCCGGTTAATGACCTGTCCCGCGAAATATAGCTCCCGAAAATTGCCATTCCTCCCTGTCCTACGGAAAGCGTGAAGAACGCCTGACCTAGTGCCGCGTAAATCGTCGTCCACAGTCCGTTTGCGGTGAACTTGCTCCAGTTGGGCTTCAGGTAGAACGCAAGACCCTCACCTGCTCCCGGAAGAGTTACTGACCTGACGGCAAGCGCAATCATTATCGCGAGAAGACATCCCATCATCCATTTGGTGATGCGTTCAACTCCTCCTCTGAGGCTCGACCAGCACACACAAAAACCTATCAATACAGCAAGTGCCATCCAGAATATCAGTGTGCCGGGCGATTGCAGAAGACCGTCGAAGAATTTTCCTGCTGCCTCGCTGGAAATTCCGTCCAGTCTGCCGCTTAAGGAGTAGTATGTGTAGGAAAGCATCCAGCCCGTAACTACGGTGTAGAACATCATGAGGACATAATTTCCTGCCCACGCGAGATAGCCCCAGATGCTCCACACTTTATGTTCAGGGCATAATTTCGTGAAGGAACGAGTCATGCTGAGCTGTGATGCCCTGCCTGTCGCGAACTCCATAACCATTATGGGCATCGTGAACAGCAAAAGGAAGATGATATACACCAGAACGAAAGCAGCTCCTCCGTACTGGCCGGTGATGAACGGAAAACGCCAAACGTTCCCAAGTCCTATTGCACACCCTGCTGACAAAAAAATAAATCCTAAGCGGCTCCCTAAAGTCTCTCGAGAATTTGTCTGTGCCATGAGATTTAATCCCTCCTGAAAGTTATAATATAATGACTTTACCACGAACAATGAATTTTTACCCGATACAGGGTTTATATATACAAAATCTCTCACAAAACAGGAGGACTCAGAATTTGACACAAAGAAATTCACGTATACGCAAAAAGAACGGAAGCCCCGAAGCTAAAGAACACCTCAGCTTCATTGCACTCGGAGGATTGGGCGAAATCGGCAAGAACATGTACGTCCTGGAGTACAACGATGAGCTCATCGTAATAGACTCCGGCCTGAAATTCCCGGACAGTGAACTTCCAGGAATTGACTACATTGTGCCGGATATTTCCTACCTCGAAGCCAACAGGGACAGAATCCTCGCGATATTCATCACTCACGGGCACGAAGACCACACCGGCGCATTGCCCTACGTCCTGCCGAGACTCGATGTTCCCATCTACGGAACACAGCTTACGCTCGGGTTGATTCGCAACAAGCTGCAGGAAGACCTCCCGCTCTACAGACCCGACATGCACGAAATCCGGGCAGGTGATGTCATCAAAATTGGCTCGTTCACCATAAGATTTATCGCCGTATCGCACTCAATCCCTGACTGCGTAGCACTGTCCGTTGATACTCCGCTGGGCAGAGTCGTTCACACAGGGGACTTCAAGCTCGACAGCACTCCGATTGACGGCAGAATAACTGATTACGGAGCTTTTGCCGAAGAGGGCGACAAGGGAGTTATGCTGTTATGTTCCGACAGCACCAACGCTGAACGCAAGGGGTTTACGCCGAGCGAGCGCATAATTTCCGCGACGCTGGACCAGCTATACCGCACATACAGGAGCAAGCGCATCATAATTTCCTCCTTCGCCAGCAACGTCCACAGAATCCAGCAGGTCGCAGACGTGTCCGCGCGCTTCAACCGCAAGATTGCTTTTCTTGGCCGGAGCATGATTAGGAACGTGGAACTCGCACGTGATATTGACTGCCTCAAAATCGACCCGAAGATGATTATCCAGATTGAGGAGAGCTGGAAGTACTCTGATAACCAGCTCGTGATAGTTACGACGGGAAGCCAGGGCGAACCGTTCAGCGGCCTCGTAACGATGAGCAGGGGCGAAAATAAGTCAATCGACTTGGGGGAACATGACGTAGTATTTCTGCTCGCGTCGGTCATTCCTGGCAACGAAAAGCTCGTGAATAACACGATTAACCGTCTGTTTGCGCAGGGATGTGAAGTCGTCTACGAGAGAGAGCGCAACACTCATGTATCCGGCCATGCATCGAGCGAAGAGCTGAAAATTATGCTGAACCTGGTTAGGCCGCAATACTTTGTGCCGGTTCACGGGGAATACAAGCACATGGTGAGGCATTCCCAGTTAGCGCAGGAAGTAGGTATCCCTCAGAGAAATATCTTCCTGATGAACAACGGCGACATCCTGACCTTCACGCGCAGCAACCCCCCGAAAAAGTACGGCACAGTTCAGGCAGGTGCGGTCATCGTTGACGGGAACGCAGCAGGAAGCATCAAGAGCGAGGTCCTCAAGGAACGCAGGGAGATAGCGGAGGACGGAGTGCTTGTTGTCGGAGCTTCTGTCGATGACAGGGGGAATCTGCTTGCACCTGTAGCAATCGAGACACAAGGAGTGTTCATCTCTGAGGACACAAAGCAGATTTTCGACGAGCTATATGCGGCGAGCGAACGTGCTATCCAGGAGCTGGCAGGACAGGGAAGGCGCGTGAACATTGATGCACTGAAGAAAACCGTCAAGGCACGGGTGAGGGATGTGCTCAGGAAACGCAACTCATCATTTGCCGTAGTACTGCCGGTTATTTCAGTCAGACAGTCGGGCTATTATGACGACATAAGCACTTACGAAAAGGATTTCTTCTAGAGGAGGGCATTACACATGATAAAAACTATGATACTCGGAGCAGTTCAGGGCTTGTGCGAATTTTTGCCGGTCAGCAGTTCGGGGCATCTTGCGCTCTTTCAGATATTCTTCGGCTACAGCGATAATCTCGTTGCGTTCGATATTCTTCTGCATTTCGCGACGCTTCTTGCTGTGGTGATATTCTTCTGGCGGGACATCTGGGAAATATTGTTTGACTGGTTCGGCGGATGGTTCTCGAAGGGCAAGCGTTCGGGATGGCCCTACGGCTGGGCGATAATTATTGCTACGGTAGTTACGGCTGTTATCGGCCTGACATTAAAGCCCGTCGTCGAGAAAGCTGCAGAAAACCTCTTGCTCGTTGGGACAGGCGAAATTTTTACGGCTGTGGTGCTGCTGCTCGTGCCGGTGTTCTCGAGACGGCCAAGCAATTCATCACTGCTGGCTATTGCCCTGGCTGTAGGTTTTGCTCAGGGAATAGCCGTACTGCCAGGAGTTTCACGCTCCGGTATGTCTATTGCTATGGGGCTGTTTATGGGTTTGAGCATCAGCGAGGCGTTCAGGTTCTCGTTCCTGATCTCCATTCCCGCAATTCTGGGTGCCACACTGCTTGAAGGACTGTCCTGGCTGAAAGACTCCGGAGCTGTGTTTCTCCCTGAAGGATGGATTTACGGAGCAATTATTGCTTTCGTGCTCGGCCTGGTCTCCCTAAAATTCATGAAGGGACTGGTCGACGCTGGCAAATGGGCATATTTCGGGCTGTATTGCCTGATAATTGGAGCTGTGGCTGTACTTTTTGCTCTGGAGGTGCTTCACGTTTAGGCCGCTCAAGCTAGCAGATTCACTCCGGCTTCCGGCAACATAATTCCAAGCCTGCACAACGGAAGTCCAACTACATTGAAATAATCGCCGGAAATACTCTCTACAAGGAGTGCACCCTTTCCTTGAACAGCGTATGCTCCGGCTTTATCATCACATTCTCCCGTTTCAGAATAAGCAGTTATCTCATCATTAGTGAGTGCCCGGAATTTTACGAGTGTACGTTCTGCGCAGGACAACACTTTTCCGTGTGAGATTACGCACACACCGGTCAAAACCTCGTGTTCGCGCCCCTGAAGCATCGTTAGCATTCTGACGGCATCATGGCGATTTGCGGGCTTGCCGAGAATCTGGCCGTCAATCACCACAATAGTATCTGCCGCGATTACCACAGCATCAGGGAATTTTTGCGCGGCACTCTCCGCCTTCAGCCTGGATAACCTTACGCATAATGCTTCGGGGGCTTCATCGGGGATGTGCGTTTCGTCTGCGTTTGGGCTGTACACGTCGAAAGCCAGACCCAAATCTTTTAGCAATGCACGCCTGCGCGGGCTCCCTGAAGCCAGAATTATCTTCATTAACTTCACCATCCTCACACTTGAAACTCTGCGAGAAGCGGAACATGATCCGAAGGTTTTTCCTTGACCCATGTTCGCGGTTCTACGTCGGGCCTGCACCATTCCGCAAGCTCAGCAAGTTTTTCCGACGCAAGCATATGGTCAATTCGCCAGCCTATTCCGTTTTTGACGGCATCCTTCAACCTGTAATCGTAGAATGTGTAGATTTTCGGCGAAGCGTCGAATTTACGCAGAATATCAGTTAATCCCTCACGAGTCTCCGCGAAAATATTGCGTATCTCCTCGCAGAAGCATACATGATTCTTCTTGTTCTCAGGGTTAGTTACGTCATCAGCTGTCGGTGCAACGTTCAGGTCTCCAAGCCACAAGAACAAGCCATTGCGCTCATTAGCAACAATTTTCTTCACGCGGCCAAGAAACTCCTTCTTCTCGGTGTAGCTCGTTGAATTTATCTCCCTGCCCTGCGGCACATAGGTATTCAGAATTTTTAGGGCACCGTGCCTCAGCGTAAGTACTCTTGAAGAAAAACTGCCGTCGTCAAAACCGAACGACACAGATACATCATCAATCCCTTCCTTCACAAGTACTGCCACTCCGTTATATGCCTTCTCCCCGCAAAAATAACTCCTGTAACCGAGCGAAGCAAAAACAGCCGCCGGAAACAAGCTGTCCTGAGTTTTCGTCTCCTGCATGAAGAGAAAATCAGGCTTCTTGTCCGGCAGCCACCGCATAAGTGCATCAATTCGTGAACGCACAGAATTTACGTTGAACGTGGCTATCAGCATTACTAACTCCGTGCACGTTCACGCAACACCCTGCGCAATATCTTTCCTGTTCCGGATAACGGAAATTCCTCCACAAACTCAACGCTGCGAGGCACCTTGAAGTGTGCAAGATGTTCCTTCGCGTAACGGATTATGTCCCTGTCCGTAGCATCTGCTCCGTCGTTGAGCTGAACATATGCCTTCGGAATTTCCCCGTTAATCTCGTGAGGCACTCCTACCACTACAGCGGCATGTACAGCAGGATGTTCCGCAAGTATCTTCTCGACTTCCTGAGGATACACGTTGAAGCCGCCAACAATAATGATGTCCGTTACCCTGTCCAGAATGTAGATGTACTCTTCGCCGTCGTGAGTCTCTGCCTTGACGTAATCTCCTGTGTTGAGCCAGCCGTCAGCGTCGAATCTTTCTGCTGTAATCTCCGGAGCATGAAGATACCCCGGTGTAACGCTCGGACCCTTCACCCACAAAACGCCTTCCTTGTCGCCGGTGTCCTTGCCTTCGCGTGTGCGTATCCTGTACTCGTAGCCGGGAAGTACCGGCCCGATGCTTCCGGTCTTCTGCGTCTCGCAATCATGATTCACGCAAATTACCGGCGATGTCTCGGTGAGACCGTACCCCTCCATAATGTCGCGTCCCAATAACTTCAACGCCATCTTGTGGAGATTCGGGTTGAGCTTGTCGCCGCCGGTGCAGATTACCCGAATACGTGAAAGAACTTCGGGCTGGAGCTTGCCCTTCTCGACGCTCATCAGCAGGAACGACATTATCGCGGGCACGACGAACATAACATCAACCTTTGCCTCAGTTAGTGCCCTTATCGTCGCGGCAGGAGGCAGGAACGACGGAGCTATTGCCAGCCTTCCGCCAATTGTCAGGGGCAGAATTATCGTTACTGTGTAGCCGAACGAGTGGAAGTTAGGCAGCACGGTGAGGAAGACATCATCACTGCTGATGCTCGGAATCATCGCGCGGGTTGCTTCTGTGTTGCTCAGAAGGTTTTCGTGCGTCAACGGTACTGCTTTCGGCAGGCCGGTTGTTCCGCTTGTCGCGAAGATTATTGCGTAGTCGTCAGGTTCTTCCGGCTGAAGCCTGCCAGAAAAATCCGGAAGGCTTGTGCTGTCCAAATCACACGTTATGAACGGCCACAACCTGGACAGTTCCGGGATGTCATGCTCTGCAATTACGGCAAAAGGACGTATCAGGTCAAGAGTACCTGTCAGTGATTCCAATCCTGCCTTCTCGTTCAGCGGACAGAATATACCTCCGAGCTTCCACACCGCCAGCGACAGAGCAGGAATAAGCGGCGAATTTCTCAGCATCACCACAAGCCTCTGGCCCTTGCCGAACCCTGCCCGCCTCAATGTATCCTCGCACGAAGCAGCAAGCTCAAGCAAATTTCCGCGCGTGTACCACTTGCCATCCCACCAATAGCAATTTGCTGACCTGTCAGCCTCCAGCTGCGGGATAATTACACTCTCTAGTCTGCGCATTAACTCTTCTCCCTCTCCTTTTGACGCAGCACGCGCCTCAATATTTTTCCTGTCGCAGATACCGGCAGGCTGTCCACAAACTCAATGCTTCTGGGAACCTTGTAGTGCGACAGTCTCTCCTTGCAGAATTTCACAAGTTCCCCCTCGCTCACTTCACTTCCCTGCGAACGAATCACATATGCCTTCGGGACTTCGCCGCTAATGTTATTCGGCATCCCGACAACTACGGCAAGGCTCACTCCGTCGTGTTCGGCAAGGACCGCCTCGACTTCCTGCGGGTAGACGTTGAAGCCGCCCACTATGATTATGTCCGTTACGCGATCCAGAATCTTGATGTAACCGTCCGAATCTATCTGCACATAATCCCCAGTGTTGAACCACCCGTCAACAAACCGCTCGTGATTAATCTCGTCCGCGTGATAGTAGCCTGACGTTACACTTGGCCCGCGCGTCCACAAGACTCCTTCGCCAGGGATCGGCAGAATTTCTCCAGCCTCGCTCCGGAGCTGAATCTGGAATCTGGGAAGAGCAGGCCCTACCGTACCGAGCTTCCTCACGCTGGGCTTGGGGTTTACCGCCAATACCGGCGAACACTCCGTAATCCCGTAGCCTTCGATTAACGGTGTACCGAACGCCGCAGTTACACGGTCATCAATTTTTGTGTTGTACCTGTCTCCTCCAGCAATAAGCAGCTTTATTCCCGAGAGCTTCTTACCCATACGCTCGAGCATTGACGCGGCAAATCCTACCATCGTAGGCACAAGAAGAAGCACCGTCGGCTTCGTCTCCTCGATGGCCTTAATCGTGTTTGAGGGGGGCATGAATGACGCTAAAAGTACCTGCGTTGCATCGAGCACAAACGGCAACACACAGCATATCGTGAACCCGAACGCGTGGAAATTAGGCAGGACGTTAATCAGCGAATCTCCTGGCACAAGATCAGGCACGTGCTCAAGACATGCGTTGATGTTGTCCAGAATGTTCGAGTGCGTAAGGGGTACAGCTTTGGGGTCTCCTGTTGTCCCTGATGTCGAGAAGATTACCGCTAATGTCTTGTCGAAATCATCTGCAGGCTGAAGTGTCCCTGAGAATTTTTCTGTACCGGCGAATTTTTCAGGATTAAGCCTTACGCTCTGCCAGCCCGCACCGTTCAACGCAGACTCCAGTTCCGGCTTCACATTATCCGAGAGCACAACCGCAAAGGGTTTCAGCAGGCCAAGTGTCTTGATGAGCGACAACTCGCCAGTCTTTTCGTTGAGGGGGCAGAAAACTCCGCCGAGCCTCCACGTCGCAAGCAACACCGCAAGCATCACCGGACTGTTAGGCATCAACACAGCGAGCCTCTGCCCTGCTCCGAAGCCTGAGGCTTTCAGCCCTTCCGTAACTTTGTCCGCAAGTTCCTTGAAGTCCCTGCGGCTAATCCATTCATGATTGAACCAGCAGCATCTTGCATCAGGCTTTGACGCAAGATACTTATCCATAATCTCGTTGAGCATCAGCATTTCCTCCTCAAGAATTTGAACACAGCAAGAAGCGTTATTCCGGCCATTGCGGAATCACAGCCGCCGCCTCCGCTGGAATGCCCCGCATCATCTCCGCTTCCGTCCGAAACTACATTAACCGAGAAATATTCCGTCGTTCCGTTTCCGCTAGGAAGGGGGCGCACAGTTACCGTTACGTCGCAAGAACCCGGCTCTGTCCCCGCAAGAAGCCTCAATGTGTCTCCGGAAACTACTTCCACCATTACAATATCAAGCCTCGATGAACTTGGACTTAATGCGTAATCCGTTCCGCCCTTCACGTTCTCAATCAGGATACCGTTGATGTCTACGCTTACCGTCGGCTTTATGTGCATGTACTGCCCGGCATTCAGAGTTACGTCGTTTATCCGGGAAATCTTGGCTTCCTTAGGCTTGCGCGCGTCTTCACCGACTGTTATACGCAGAGCGCGGGCTGTCGTGAATGTAGCAGGACTTCCGTCAGCGTTCCACCCGTGAACTTCAGCCGTGAGGTATGAGCTTCCTGTTCCGAGTGCACGGACATTGCCGCTGTTGTCCACGCTCAAGACCGAACTGGCACTCGACCTCCAGCGTATTCCGTCAGGAGGGTAGTCCGTAATGTTGCGCGAGGCATCTTCCGGAAGAATAGTTATGCTGTATTTGTCCGAAGCGTTTACCTGAATGTAGGGCAGGCCGGAAATATCTACGCTCTGAACCGGAACGGGCAATGCCTCAACTGCTCCGGCATCATATCCTGAGAGCATGGGCCTCAAGTTTCCGGTCTCGTCGGTGTCGAAACCATAGCCTGAAGTTGTCGGGATGAAGTCTCTTGCTGGTGAAGTTCCTGACAGCTTGAGCACTTCCACTCCGTTCACCTCTTCGAGATATGGCTTGCCGTCTCCGAGCAGGACTTCTTTTGCAGAATAGCCTGTCTCACTTCCTGTGCCTGCGCTTGTGTTTGTGCTCCCGATAATGTTGTACCAGCTCCCGAATATTGCTCCGGGAACGCAGTAAATATCATTGCTGTAGCTGTTGCCGACGATGATTGACGCATAAACTGCGGCTTCACCGTTGATGAGTGCCAGACCTCCGCCGTTGCTCGCGAGATTTCCTGCGAGCGTGCAGTGAGTGAGGGTTGTGCGGGGATTCGTGCTTCCGTTGGTGATGCAGACAGCTCCGCCGTAATTATCTGCCTGATTGTCGAAGAACGTGCAGTTGTTGAACTCGGCGGAAGCATTACTGCCTTCAACTTTAACTGCACCGCCGTTATCCGAAACAGCATAACCCTTCGTGAACGTCAGGCTGTCGAAGGCAATGTGTCCGTTAGTGATTGTGAATAGCCTTCCGCGTCCCGAGCCTGTCAGGGTTGCTCCGCCGCCGAGTATTCTTGCTGACTTATTGATGGTAAGTTCCTGCTGGAGCGTAATGTGCCTGACCGAAGCGTCGAAGCTGATGATATTTCCGTCGGTGTCTAGTGCGTTGACGGAATTTACGGCCCAGGGGAGAGAGCCGCTGCCGGAAGCGTCGGAATTGCTGACGGTGAAAGTTTCAGCATGTGCCAAAGAGGTGCAGGCTGTTAGCAGAAGAAGCACTGCTCCTAATTTTCTGAGCATGATAATAATTTTCCTCCTGTTTATGTTGTGAGTTTGTTGATGGCTATATTTTATTCCATGATTGCGGTTTTTGTAGTAGAATACTTTGCACAATACCATCATTAACATTCACAGCTAAGTCTTAAATTTCCAGAGGGAGGGTTATATTTTTTATGGCAAAACGTAACTGGAAAACGATGGATGGAAACGAGGCAGTCGCTCACGTAGCATATGCCTTCTCCGAAATGGCTACCATTTACCCCATTACGCCCAGCTCACCGATGCCCGAGCATATTGACGAGTGGGCAGCACATGGCCGCAAAAATATCTTCGGACACACCGTAAAGGTAACCGAGATGCAGAGCGAAGCAGGAGCAGCAGGAGCCTGCCACGGAGCATTGAGCGCAGGAGCACTCGCCAGCACCTACACAGCATCGCAGGGACTTCTTCTCATGATCCCCAACATGTACAAGATCGCAGGCGAACTTCTTCCTGGCGTGTTCCACGTAACGGCAAGAGCTATCGCTATGCACGCGCTCTCGATTTTCGGCGACCACAGCGACGTAATGTCCACGCGTATGTGCGGGTTCACGATGCTTGCGGGCGGCTCAGTGCAGGAAGCCCACGACATGGCGGCAGTTGCTCACCTTTCGGCAATCAAGTCGAGCGTACCGGTACTCAACTTCTTTGACGGTTTCAGGACATCACACGAGATTCAGAAGGTTGACGCATTCGATTACGCAGACCTGGCCAAGCTCGTCGACTATGACGCAATCGCGGCATTCAGAGACCGTTCAATGCGCCCCGAGAAGCCCTACACGAAGGGAACTGCTCAGAACCCCGATATATTCTTCCAGGCAAAAGAAGCATCACAGCCTTTCTACGACAAGGTACCTGACATCGTGGCCAAGTACATGGAAGACATCAAGGGCATCTGCGGACGCGAGTATCACCCGTTCAACTACTACGGAGCACCGGACGCGGACAGAGTGATTATCGCTATGGGTTCAGTGTGCCAGGCAATCGAGGAGACTGTTGACTACCTGAACGCACGCGGCGAGAAAGTCGGAGTCGTTGAAGTCCATCTGTATCGTCCGTTCTCACCGAAGTACTTCTTCAGGGCACTTCCCAGAACAGTTAAGGCAATTGCAGTCCTTGACCGCGTAAAGGAAGTCGGAGCACTCGGCGGCCCGCTGTACGAAGATGTCTGCGCACTGTTCAAGGATTACGTCAAGGCACCGAAGATCGTCGGCGGACGCTACGGTCTCGGCAGCAAGGACACCACTCCTTCCGACCTCAAGGTATGCTTCGACAACCTGAAGCTGTTTGAGCCTCGCGACAACTTCACACTCGGCATCATCGACGACGTGAACGACAGCTCGCTCATTCCTGACGAACACATCAACGCCGCCGCTGAAGGCACGGTATGCTGCAAGTTCTGGGGTCTCGGCTCAGACGGTACGGTCGGCGCAAACAAGAACAGCATCAAGATCATCGGCGACCACACCGACATGTACGCACAGGGCTATTTCGACTATGACTCGAAGAAGTCCGGCGGTATCACTATGTCGCACCTCCGTTTCGGCAAGTCGCCCATCAAGTCAACATACCTCATCGACAACGCAGACTTCATCGCGTGCCACAAGCAGGAGTACGTGAATCAGTATGACCTTCTGCAGGGCATGAAGAAGGGCGGAACATTCCTGCTCAATACGCAGTGGATGACGATGGAAGCTCTCGAGGAGCACCTTC
>JAFSSM010000018.1 GCA_017451025.1 Synergistaceae bacterium
CGACGACATTGCGAACAGCAGGATGAAGAAACACAGCACCAGCGTAATCATGTCTCCGTAGGTGCTCATGTAGAACGGCGCGGATAGTCCCGGCTCTTCAGGCTTCTTCTGGCGCGCCATCGTTTAGCCCTCCTCTTGGTTGAAGGCTTCACGCATTGCAGGAGGTAAATACACCTTCAGCTTCTCTTCAACGATTCGCGGGTTCTCTCCGGCCTGAATCGCTAGGATTCCCTCGACCATGAGCTCCATTGCCTTGACCTCTTGGGCGGAACGTGCAGCGAGCTTCTTGCTCGTCGGAATCGCAAACATGTTCGCCAGCATTGAGCCGTACATCGTCGTGATGAGTGCGACCGCCATGCCGGGACCGAGTGCGCTAACATCCGCGAGGTTCCCGAGCATTGCGATTAGTCCGATAAGCGTCCCGATCATTCCGAACGACGGGCCGAACTCCGCCAAGTTGTCGAACACCGTTTTATTCGCGCTGTGCCTGTCCTCGAACACTCCGATTTCTGTATCAAGGATTGCCCTCACGAGTTCAGGGTCAGTTCCGTCAACAACTAGCTGTATTGCCTTGCGCATAAATTCGCTGTCGACTTCCGCTACATCAGCTTCAAGCGATAGGAGGCCTTCACGGCGAGCCTTCTCCGCGAAGCTCACTATCATCTGAACCATCCCAACAAGGTCGGGTGCTTGGAACAGAAATACATTCTTCAAGCAGCCGCCAATAGCTTTAAGCCTGTCGCCGGGATTTGATATGACCGTAGCTCCAACAGCTCCGCCGAGCGTAATCATGACTGACGGAATATCGATATATGCGCCGAGATTTCCGCCCGCAGCCATTGACGCAATGACTAGAATCCATGTCCCAAGAAATCCTATTAGACTCGTTAAATCCAAAATCTATTCACCTCTGCCGTATTATTCCTTAGATTCGTCAGCAGTGTTTGCAATTATGCACGTATAACCTGCTGCCTTCCTGAAGGCTATAATCTTCTTGTACACGTCGCGGACTTTCTCCTTGACCACGTACCTGTGGCCGTTCAGCAGGCGCAGTACAGTATCCGGCGTTACGTCAATTGTTTCTATCATGTCGGAGTTCAATAGGAATGCCTCACCGTTCAAACGATGTACTTCAATCACTAACAACGCCAGCCCTTCAATATGAGATTATGTGTATGGAAAATTAAGAGTTGTGATAAATTGACTGGTATATTATACGATTTTGAGGGCAAAAAGCGATAAAATAATCACACCGAAAATTTCACACACAACAATTCATATTACACTTGGAGGTGCATTCTTATATCATGCCCGAAAATATTCGTGAACTCCAGAACAGAATCGACTTCCTTGCGAATGGAGGAGCACTCAAGATTCTAACAGACCTCCTCAACGACAAAGGCATTAAGGCTCTCATAGTTGAGCCGGGTGATTCTGGATCGCTTAACGTGATAGATGCTGCGGGACTCGTTCCCGAAAGTCTCAAGCTCAGTGATGATGTTAGTGCTCTTTTCCCGAAGGGTATTGCTCACGAGTCGTATGAGCTTGACTTCACGGAAGGCCCGCA
>JAFSSM010000019.1 GCA_017451025.1 Synergistaceae bacterium
CGAAGCGCGGGCAAAACTTGAGGCGGTCAAGAAAGATTTTCTGGAGATATGGCTCAAGGAGGGCTGGGAAATTCCCGAGCCGCAGCTTGAAAGCTGGGCTGATGTTTTTATGCCTGTGCGTGAACTTGCCCTAGTCGGGGCATGAAGCTGAGGCGAAGAAAAACCCCGCCAGTCATCCCATGAAACTGGTAGCTGGACTAGCGGGTGCTCGGAACAGAGCTGCAGATGTCCAAGCCTTGAGAGAGATTATAGCAGATAGCCGCGAGGCTATAAGGCAGGTGTTGACCGTAGAAATAACCGTAGAAAAAATAAATCGGATTTCAATGTTAAGGTATTGCTATAAGCTGGCTTTATGGGTTTTTATGCGGTGGCAGTATTGCCCACCAGAAAATAATACGGAACCGTTCGTTGAAAGATAAAGCCCGCTCATAAGGCGGGTTTTCTGCTATCAACAGAAGCCCTCGTAAAACACAACGAATGCAAGAATTTTACACGAAAGGACGGTATCACTAGTAACGGTGCATTTTCATTCACTTGGAAGACAAAAATTTTTGTCCCTGTTCTTCGTCTCAAGCATCAACATGGCACTCTATGTCTTGGCCCTTATGGCAGATACTATCATTGCCGGGCATGTTGTCGGGGAAATCGGAATTTCCGCAATGAACGTTATCACCCCCATAATGTCCTTCACGTTCTTCATCGGGAACATAATAGCTACTGGAATTTCCTTCTCTTATGGTTCCGCAATGGGCAAGACCGACAAGAAACATGCTGATGAATTATTCGGAATGAGCGTCATCGTCGCTGCGGCTTCCGGCATAATTCTGTTCTTGCTGCTTGCTGTCGGCTTCGATGTGTATCTTGACTTCTTGCGGCCCGAAGCTGAAGTCATGCGTTATGCACGTGAATATTACTCGTTCTACAGGTTCTCGGTGATGGTTGAGCCAATCATGATGTTGTTGACCACAATGGTCTACAATGACGGCGACGAATTAATCTCCAATATCGCCAACACCGTAATCATATTCGGGAATATCGCCTTATCCGTAATTTTTGCGTACTTCTTCAAAATGGGAATGTCTGGCTTGGCACTCGGTACACTCATGAACGACATAATCAGTCTGGGAATATTGTCGTGCCACTTTTTGCGGGACGGCAATTCACTAAATCCGCGAATATATTTCAGCCTCAAAGAACTATGGGAATTTTTATACTACGGCTTCGTTGACTCGGGAATGTTCTTGATGTGGGGAATAGTGTTGTTCGTTCTCAACAAGTTTATCATCGCGAATTTCGGCGGCAAATTTTTACCGGCAATCTCAATGGCAATAAGCCTTCTCGAATTTTCTGCGGTGTTCGACGGTGTAGCTGAGGCAGTTATTCCTCTTGTAAGCGTCTATTACGCAGAGAAGAATTATCCGGCGGTCCGTAAGGTCATGGATTCGGCTGTATGGGTGTCGTTGATTGAGGGAGCAGTCTTCAGCGTGGTGCTGTTTTTGTTCGCTGAATACATGCCGGCAATTTTCGGAATTAATGAGCCTGAAGTTCTGGGGCATTGCGTGAATGCCGTGCGCATAATTTCCACAACGTTAATCATCTCATCAGTGCTGTACCTGTTCGAGACTTACTACATGACGCAGGGGAAAAATATTATTGCATTAATCTCGTCCTTCGCCCGCAATCTGGTGTTAATTCTGATATGTGCTGTCCCTCTGGGGCTTGCTCTGGGGATTAATGGCGTGTGGATTGCATTTGCCCTCGCCCAGCCTTTGACGCTGGCAGTTTGTGTGTGGCTGTCTTTAGTGATGTATGGCCGTAAGAATTTCCCGATGTACCTTGAAGATAACGGGAATATCGCAGATTTTGATTTGCTGCTGACTCCTGAAAACATAATGAGGATAAGGGACGAAGCAGAAAAATTCATGACCTCCAGAAATCTCCCGGACAATACCATTAACCGAATAATGCTCATGATTGAGGAAACTGGCCTGATGATAATTGAGCGCAACGCTGGCGGGAAAGTTTTAGCGGAGTACACGATAGAGCTTTATGGAGAAGATCAGGCGAGGTTAATTGTGAGGGACAACGGCAAAATTTTCGACATTACCAGCGATGACGTAAAGGTTACCTCACTGCGAAGCTATTTCTTGGCCGGATTGATGACGCTTGAGAAATACAGGCAGAACATAACAACAATCAGCTTCAACAGGAACGTATTCACGATTAAGTAGAAAAGCAGGAGCGGAATAGCCCGCCCCTGTTTTTTCATCACAGAAGATTCTTCACATCGGAGACCGTTGCGCTCCCGTCCATCGTAAGCATAAGCTCACAAGCCCGGCAGAACATCCCCGCAAACCTCTTCATGCTCCCTTCATCGTAGAGCTTTGCGTTGTAGTCCAGCGATACCCCGTACTCCGTCCTCGCGTCGAGAATCTCAACGTTCAGCGCGTTATCGCAGGTGAGAGCGTCATACGGCACGGCCTCCAGGCTCTCAATCACGCCCTCATCGCCGATGTATTCGTACATGTCTCCCTGATACAGCAGGCACAGCAGCAAATCATCCCCGAAAACCTCTTCGTCGCAGTATGAGATCCTGCCGTGAGATATTCCGTCCTTTATCTGCGCACTTATCTCCTCGAACAGCCCGGACAGAGTTAATCCCTCCGTCAGGTGAAGCGCAACAGGCAGATACTTTATCATCACCCCGACAGCATTTATCTTTTCCGCGTCAGACCTGCCGTCCCACGTCCACGTGAACATCACATCATCAGAGCCGTTATAGGCAGACAGAGCAACAGCCGCCGCAGCAATGTAGAAGCCGTTTTTCCCCAGCCCGTACTTCCCGCTGAGCCTCTCTGTGTCGTCCCGCGTGAAGCTGAATGCCTCGTAATGTTCCGCGTCCTCGTTCTCGTCGGTGATGCGGTCCTGCACAGGAAGAGTGCTCCAATTCGTGCCTCTGCAGACTCCGGCGAAATACTCCATGTCCAAAGCGAACAAATCACTCTTCCTGTATTTTGCTTCCTCACGCAGAATCCCGAAGGTGTTATCCCGCTCCAATCGTTCACCCTTCAATGCCGCAGCAATATCTGCGATGAACCGTTCCGCAGAAGTCCCGTCGCAAACAACATGACATATATCGAGGAGTACAGCCTTGCTTGTCGGAGTCTCGATTATCCTGCACCGGAACAGCGGCTCACCGTCAAACGTGAACGGCCTCACGAAGTGATTTACCTGCGCTTCAAGTTCCTCGTCCGTCATCTCCTCAACAGGTATTGCACGCTCAAATTCCGCCCTCTGCTCGAAAACGTACTGCCCGTTACTCTCAACAACAACGCTCGACAATATAGGGTGAGCCTTCACCGCTTCACTTATTGCCCGCGAGACTTCCTGCAAATCCACGTCAGGCTTGATGTTTATCCTGAAGGGGATGTTCAGCGTCGGGACAGGAGCATTCTTCTTGATCTCGTCCATCATGTAGAGCTGTATCACGTTCAGGGGAACATCGCCGCTCCCTTCGCGTCCTGTCTTCACGTCCTCCAGCAGAGCAGAAATCTTCCTGACTGTCCTGCCCTCGTAGATCATCTGCACGTTGAGGCCGGAAATCCTGCACTGTAGCACCGTCTCTATCGCTTTCAGGGAATCTCCGCCCAGCATGAAGAAGTCATCATCAATCCCGACGCTGCCTTCAAGCTCGAGCACGTGCTTCACCGCCCCGCACATCGTCTCCTGCACAGAGTTCACGGGCTTAACGTACGGGCAAGTTCGTACGGACATATCAGGCTTCGGGAAAGCATGAGCGTCAACCTTGCCGTTCGCGTTCAGCGGGACATGGTCAATCCTGATGAACCACGCAATCGTCATGAAGTTTGGCAGATGCTCCCGCAGTGTGGAGTTTGCCGACTCAGCGTCCAGCTCCTTATCCGACATGTAGTACGCAGCAAGGAGCTTCGCGCCGTTCCTGATGATGACGCTGACGTAGCAGAAATCAAGCTGAAGGATTCGTTTGACCGCCGCCGCGAGACCCTTGAGGCTGAGACGGTTTCCGCTAATCTTGACCATGTCGTCAGTGCGCCCGAGAACTGTATACAGTCCGTCCTTGCCGTGATTCACCCAGTCGGAACCGACAAAGTATTTTTTGCCGTTGATCTCGGTGAAAGAGGATGCTTTGTTGTCATTCGTGTAGCCTCTGAAGTAGGGAAGGCTGAAACAGATAATGCCTTCGTCGGAGGGTCTGCCCTTTTCGTCGAGGAGCACTATATCAAGCCCGCTGACGTTGTATCCGGCAGGAGTAATGTCATACGGCTTGTCAATCCAGAAG
>JAFSSM010000001.1 GCA_017451025.1 Synergistaceae bacterium
CTAAACCGACTGAGCTACGACCCCGCATTGGTCAAAATCTCTGGTGGGCGAAGCAGGGTTCGAACCTACGACCCCCTGCGTGTAAAGCAGGTGTTCTACCGCTGAACTATCCGCCCTGCGAAACAACAAGGGGAATTTTACTCTTCATGTTTTTTTCTGTCAAGCATACATGCCTCAATTTCCGTCCAAGTTCTTTCGGCCGCACCCCCAAGCGTCGCAAAATACTCGTGGCATTCACGGAAAGATTTGGCCCTCGCTTCAGGAGTAAGCAGCTCACTCCAAGCGTGCGCAAGTTCCGAATCGCTGTTGACGCACACAGCCGCACCCATAGCATCCATTCGTGCAGTGTCGGGAAAGTCCGTCATGCTCGGCCCGTGCACTGCTGGAAGTCCGAACAGCGCAGGCTCAAACGGATTCTGCCCGCCCTTGTCGACGAGGCTTCCTCCTACGAAAACAGCATCGCACGCCGCGTAAAGCTCAAACAGCACGCCGATTCTGTCCACTACGACAATATCCGCCTTGATGCTCTTCATGTCCAGGTGCGAGAGCAATTCCGCCTGAAGTTCCGGATAGGGCAGGACAGAGGCAATCGTCATGAGTGCACGTTCAGGATGACGCGGAACTATCACTAGCCTGGCTTTGGGCGATGACTTGCGGAGAATCCTGAAGGCGGAAATGATTATCTCGTCCTCGCCTTCGTGGGTGCTCCCCGCAACAATCAGGGGATTTTTTCCGGACTTGAGCCAGCTCCATTTTTCGGGGCCTGTGTTCTTGCGGCGGTCAAGCAATGCGTCAACCTTGCAGTCTCCAGTTACGCAGATTTTTCCTTCCGGAACGCCAAGTGCAATGAATTTCTCGCGGTCATTGCCGAATCGAACCATGAACTTATCGATGCACGCAAACACTCCCTGCCAGAAAGATTTAGTGCGTCTCATGCGGTCAAAGCTCCTGTCGGACAATCTGCCGTTCGCCAGGAATGCGGGGATATTACGGGCTTTGAGCTGTGCGAGAATTTCAGGCCATAGTTCCGTCTCCATAGCGATGTATGCGCTTGGCCTGAGAGCGTCGAGTGCACGCGCAACGTATTTCCTTGCGTCGAAAGGGCTGTAGATTATGCGTTCTACGAGTCCGTCGAGGAGTTTATGGGCCATTTCGCGGCCCGTAGGTGTTACGGTTGAGATTATGCAGGGATAGGCACTGCGGCTCCTGATTCGGCGGATAAGCGAGCTTGCGGACTGCACTTCGCCCACAGAGACAGCGTGAACCCAGATTGCGCCTTGAGGTACTTCCGGAATTACGCCCATACGCTCGGAAGTGTCGTGCCTGTACTTTCGCTTGAGGAACTGTAGTCCTCCGAGCGTGAAGAACGTGTTTACGCACGAACGGTAGAGCCACATTCCGGCTGGATAGTTAAAGGCGTTGAACTTCAGCATGAATATATTTTCGCGACGGCTTCGGCTAATGCCTTGAAGTCTGAGTACCTGCCGGTGTTGATGCACAGGTCGTAATTTTCGCGTGAGCCCCATTTCTGGCCGGTGTAGAAGTTGTAGTAGTCTGCGCGGCTTTTGTCGATGTGCTCAATGCGTTTGGTCAGCTCCTTATCGGTTAATGAGGCACCGGCTTCGTAGTCTGCGCTTTCGTTTTTGCGGCAGCGGGCGAGTTTGCTCTGCATGTCGGAGTAGACGAAGAGCCTGAAGGGGTTTTCGTCACGGAGGATGTAGTCTGCGCATCTGCCGACGATTACGCAGCTGGATTTGGAGGCCATTTCGCGGATGATGCTGTGCTGTTCCTGCTGGACGTTCTGGTTGTAGTCGGGGATGACCGCCCAGAAGGTACGGCCCGTGTGAATTGGGAAGGGGATAACGGGTTTTTGTTCGGCGATGTGCTGGATGTACTGAGCGGATAGGGAAGTACGTTTAGCGATTTCCTCGATGATTTCGCGGTCATAGTAAGCGAAGCCGAGAATTTCGGAGAGTCTGCGGCCAAGTTCGCGTCCGCCGGATCCGAATTCGCGTCCTACAGTGATGATTTTGTTCATGGATAATTTCACCTCTGAGTAAATATTAGCACAGCGTTGCGGGATAACATGAGGATGATATAATTTCGGCATCAGACACTCCGATAATCAAGTAAATATCCCAAGAAAGGGTTGACATAATTCATGAAAGTCAGTAAAACCGGCTTGTCGGCTTGTCGGCTTGTCGGCTTGTCGGCTTGTCGGCTTGTCGGCTTGTCGGCTTGTCGCTATTCTTTGCGCGTTTTTCCTCCTGAGTGCTAGTGCGTATGCTTCTGTCGCAGTAACCTCCTCAAACTTCCCGGACTCTATATTCCGTAAGTACGTAAGCGAAAACTTTGACTCTGACTCTGACGGTGTGCTCAGTGATTCTGAGATAGCATCGGTTAAGGCTGTTGATGTTCATGGTATGGGCATATCGAGGCTGAACGGCATAGAGAACTTCACGGCGTTGGAGGACTTGAAGTTCACAAACAACAACGTAGCGAACATAGATCTCAGCAAGAATACAGCTCTTGTGTCTCTGGACTGCCGGGATAATCCTTCTCTTATCAGGCTTGATGTGAGTAACTGCCCATCGCTGAGACGTTTACGACTCGCTAGTAATAATACGGCACTGACTACATTAAACATTAGTAATACAGCGATAAGAAGTCTGTCAGACTTATATTACTTATATGAATTAAGGAAGTTTTTTGCCAGGAATTGCAGTAATTTAGCGTCGGTGTCGATTAGCAGTTATGTATTAGACACTCTTGATGTAAGCGGATGCACAGCTCTGCAAACCCTCTATTGCGACGATAACTATCTCAATACACTCGACCTCTCAGACTGCACAGCTCTGCAACGCCTCTCTTGCCAGAATAACCATCTAGCCGTCCTCGACCTCTCCAACAACACAGCCATCACCAGCATAACATGTTCCCCCCAGAAACTCACCGACAAACCCATAGCCTTCGATTCAGGAGAATACCCCTTCAAGTTCGCTTTCAGCTCCATCATGCCTGAATCCCTCATCTCACGCGTCGTCCAAGACTCCGTTCACGGCTACACCAGCGAAGGCGCAATCATCGACTCTCAGTTCTCTAACGGCATCGCTGAGTTCGCAAGCCTCCCGGCTGAAATCGATTATGACTTCACTACAGGCTGGGGAGACCTCATCATGTCCGTCAACGTCCCAATCTCAACTTCAGGAGGCAATTCATCACAAACAGCCCCGGTAATCATATCGTCAGCACTGCCCAACGCTGTAGTCGGCATAAGCTACCTGGCAGAGTTTTACGCAACCGGCGTTCATCCCATCACCTGGACCCTAACGTCAGGGACTCTCCCCGACGGCCTCGAGTTCTCCTCATCAGGGACAATTCAGGGCACACCATCAGCGACCGGAACTTACACCTTCACCCTCCAAGCCCAAAACGCCGCAGGCACAGCGTCAGCTTCCTACACCCTCCGCATCACAGAGTCGCAGATATTCTCCATGCCTTCAATCACCACGTCAACGCTTCAGGACGGAACAGCAGAAGTCGGCTACGGTGCTGCGGTGAAGGCTTCGGGTGCACGTCCCATGATCTGGGCACTCATCGCCGGCAACCTGCCCGACGGCCTGGAGTTCGATGATGAAGGCGGAATCACTGGCACTCCGTCGGAAGCCGGGACTTATACCTTCACCGTTCAGGCACAGAACGCGGCGGGCATCGACTCGAAGGAACTCACCTTGAGAATCGCTGAGGCTTTCCCGAAGACTAAGCCGATGATTCTCACAGATACACTTGAACCTGCAACAATAGGCTCAAACTATATCTGCCAGCTCACAGCTTCAGGTACTCCGCCGATCACTTGGAGCCTCGCGAAAAAGTCCAAGCTCCCAAACGGTATGACCCTTTCGGAGTCAGGGCTGCTCTCCGGCGTTGTGCCGAAGACCGGGACGAAGAAAATCACTATCACTGCCTCAAATGCTTATGGGACAGAATCAAGAGTCTTCAAGCTCGACAAATACGAACTGCCGGAAATCACTACAGCCTCGCTCAAAGAAGCCCAAGCCGGCAAGAACTACAGCCTGTCGTTCAGCAAGAAGGGTACTAAGCCTTTCACGTGGCAGATAGAAGGAAGCCTCCCTGACGGAATGACCTTCGACAGCTCAAAGGGTAAAATTTCTGGCAAACCCGCAGCACCAGGCACCTACACGTTCAGAGTCGCTCTGAGCAATCCCGCAGGGGATTATGTGAGGTTCTTCACGATGAAGGTCAACGCAGAACTGCCAAAGATTTCTACATCCAGTCTCAAGAGCGGAACGGAGGGTAAGCCTTACAGTGTGAAGCTGAAAGCCGCAGGTACTCAGCCCATAAACCTTATGCTGCTGGGCTACCTTCCTGAAGGACTGGCCTTTGACGCAGAGAACGGCACAATTAGCGGAACTCCGACGGAGATTTGCGCCGACAGAAAGATTACGATTACTGCGCAGAACATTGCGGGCGAGACCGTCAAGGAATACCGTCTGACTATTAAGGGCGTTGCTCCAAAAATTACGTCCACTCTGCCGAATGGGACTCTGAACACGTACTACACTGCGGAACTCACGGCTGAGGGCACGACACCCATAACTTGGAGCGCTGGCAGTCTTCCTTCTGGTCTGGTACTCAGCGGCGGCAAAATTATCGGTGTTCCTGCACAGGCCGGAAAGTTCAAGGTAAAGCTCACAGCCGCAAACAGCGTGAAGAGTGTATCTAAGACTCTGACGCTCAAGGTTGAGGATACGGCCTCTGCATCATCGATGACAGGCAGAGAGGATGTGTACGATGCCGATTACGTTGTTGTGTCAGAACTTGGGACTGTGAGCGTCGATGAGGCTGGCATGTACGACTTCGATGTTGTGCTCAGTGAGGACGTAGAAGCGGGGGCAGAGCTGTTGTACTTGGCAGGGAGCAGTGAGCCTTGCGGGGACGACAAGATTTCGGAGTTCTTTGACTCAGAGGGAGCGGAGACCGACGTTGTCCAAGAAGACCGAAAGCTTACCCTCTCCGTGTGGCTCAATCCCAACCGAACCTACAAGCCCTCTATCGCCGTAAAACGTTAGACACAAAAATTCCCCCTCTCTGCTTTGAGGGGGAATTACTCTACCAGACTGCTACACGTTCTTCCGGAGCTAAATACATTCCGTCGCCCTTCTTGAGCTTGTAGAACTCGTGAAATTTCCCGTACTGCTGGAGCACCGCGTTCACTCGAAGATACGCCAGCGCATGAACATCTACCTTCAGAAGCATATCCGTCCGTTCCCGGGTCTGAATCAGCTTCCAGATCCGCGCGTAGGCCCTGAAGAATTTATCGTAGTCGAAGTTTTTCCGGCCTTCCGCAATTCCCAACATAGCCTTTATGCCAGCCATGTCCGCAATGCACTCCCTCTGAACGAGACTTCCGTTGCACTTCGCACCGTCAGGCGTAACCGTGATTGCGTCGAAGTACTTGATGAGCCGGTCTGCACGTGCCTTGAATGCCGCATAGTCCTCATCAGTCCACCACTTGGCCACGTTGCCGGTCTTGTCGAACTGCGCTCCTCTTGTGTCGAATGCGTGAGAGACTTCGTGTCCGATAACCATTCCGATACCGCCGAGCTTTTCCTCATAACTCATCTCCGGACTGTAGAAATCGCCGCCAAGAATCCCAGCAATAATATTTATCGAGTTCTCGCTTGGCCGGTAATACGAGTTCACCACAACTACATCATTAATCCAAAGGTCATGATCTACCTTCGTGTTCAGCCTGTCATAAAAATACTTCTGCGTGTTGAATTTCCGAAGGGCCGCAAGCGCACCCAAAAGTCCGCCTTCCCTCTCAAATTCCAGCTCGTCATACTCAACCCATTTGTCCGGGTAGGCAGAGTTCAGCCTCATAGCTTGCAGTTTCTCTTTAGCCTTGCCGCGCGTAGCTTCAGACATCCACTCCTCTCCGTCAAGCATTGCCTCGTAGTACTTTACCGTGTCCCGAATAACCTGCTCAACTTCTTTTCTGGCAGACTCCGGAACATGCCGCGCAATGTACATTCTCGACACAGGCCCGGATAATTTCCCGTGCACGAAGTCAACCGCAAGTTCTTCGTCGGGTTTGCTGCCGGTCGTGCCGTAACGTTCACGCGAAAGCCTCTGATACTCCCTGTACGCAGGCTCATCTGTAACGGTGATATACCTTCCTGCAAGATTACACAGCAGGTATGCCCTGATGTCCGCAAAATTTTCGGGAGTGTAAATCTCATTGAGAGCTTTAAGCCAAACCGGTTCTGCGAGGTTCATCAAGTCGGAGTATACAGCATGTGCTTCCAGAATATCCGCAAAAGGAAATACCGGCGATTTTTCGCGAAGCTCGTCAATATTCAGCGGGTTGTACATTTTGTCGATCGCTTCGGGTGATTCCATTTCCTCAAGAGTCATTATGTGCCGGGCTATTGCCTTCTCGAACTTGAAGGACTGCGCCAGAAATCCCGCCGCTTCCTCCTCAGTGTAGCCAAGCCTGCGGAGCATGTACGTAACTACAGCGTCGTGCATCTTCTTCGTGCGCCCGCCGTTTGGCGTAAGTTCACGGTACTCCGCGCTGTCTCCAAGCGGAAGCGGTGTTGAAAGCAGTTCAATGTTATGCGACTCTGAGTCCTTGTTGTCGCGGCCGAGAGCAAAATCCGCAATCACTACGTCATGGTAAAAACTCTCATCGCCCATGAAGTAGCGGTTAAGTCCCTCGATGTTCTCAACCCGCATCAAGTTCTGCACCAAGCCCTTTAGTTCAGCAAGACCGGCCTCGTTTCTTGCGTCCCAGTCCAGCCACAGAGAATAGAGCGTCCTCACAAGTTCTCCGTCATGCCCGGCAATGCCGGGGTCAGTCATTATTGCCTTGAGCCGTGCGTCAATAATGTCCTGAAGCTCATTGAACGCCGAGTTTCTGGAATAACCAGGCTTAAGCTGTGCCGTCGAAAGCCACTCGTGATTTGCGTGAACATAGAAGTCATCCTTCAGTGCAGGAGCGTACTCCTCTGTAACTGCCCCCCTGATGTTGGAGTTTATCCAGTCAGACGCGCAGGACGGTGCAGCAATCGCAAGCGTGAGAATAATTGCGGCAATTATTCGGTACATCATCTACTCCTCCGCAAAGAGATTATTTCCGCTTACGTAATACAGCTTCGTGCTGCCCGAAGTGCTGATAGCATGAGCGTCGGGAGTCTCGCGAATGAGCTTGCCGGTTCCCGCGTTGAGCACAATTACCCTGTTATCGCCAGTGCCCGCAAAAACTTTGTCCCCCCTGATTGACGGCCTTACACCAGAATCTCCGCCCTGAGAGCTATACTGCCACAAAATACTGCCGTTCTTTTCGTCAAGGGCAATAACTTTTCCTGTGGCTGTGCATACGACGATAAGCCCGTCGCTGATAACCGGTGCTGTAGTAATGGGTTCACCGACTTTCGAGTCCCATAGCGGGATAACGTCCTTGATCTGCACAGCGTGAACCGACCCGTCCCATGCTGAATAGTACACGTTGCCGCCGTTCACAGCTGGTGAATTGATCGCTCCGCCTGCCCCTCCGCCGTTGACGCGCTTTCCCGTCTTTGCGTCAATCATGCTGAAGATTCCGTTGTATTCGCCCAAAAGCACAAGCCCTCCTCCGTAAGCCGGAGCAGTCCTGAGTCCCTGCTCTGCCTTGTACGTCCAAGCCACTTTGCCGTTCTTGAGGTTCAACGCCCTGAGCGTTCCGCTTGAGAATGCGGCATAGACATATTCGCCGCCGATTACCGGGCCGTCGCTGAGACCTTCTGTCTCGGATTCGCTGAACTCCGGCTCGTACGACCAGATAGTCTCGCCGTCAGAAATTCTCAGGCAGTAAATATGTCCGTCAGACTGCGCAAAAACTGCGCTGTTCCCCTGAACTGCAGGAATACCTATTGCGGAGGAGCCTTCGGTTTCGCTCGCCCACTTGTAGCTTTTTGTGCTGCTGTCCAGTGCGTAGAATTTCCCGACCGAATCACCGAACATCACCAGGCTTCCAGATACCGCTATTCCTGTCGTTATCTGGGAGTCTATGCGGGCAACGGGTCTCTGCACCGCTGAAGCTGTTATTGCTGTCAGAGAAAGAATAAGTGCAATGATTAATGCTTTGCGTTTCATGAATATCACCTCACGCAAATTATAACCTAATGCGTAATTTCAGGAAGATTGTGCGGAAAGAACCCTCTCCTGCGCGAGCGTAATTTCTGCATACGGAGAGGGGGTGTTACCTGTTATACATACTGTTCAACCTGATCGTGAACGACTACGAGATTATTGAAGTCCTCAACTTGCGGACGCTGTACCATGATCGGCTCGCGGACATGCATGAACTGCGTCTCGGTCCTGCGAATGACAAAACCCTTCTCGATTCTGCTTACTGCGCCTGCTGTGTTGTTGATGATGTTCGTCTGAACTACGCGCATTGACAATCCCTCCTTGAATTGTGATTTAGACGGAGTAATTCTACACCATAATAACCACAGTGCTATAATATTTTTGCTGTGCAGCAGCTAATTCAGTGCGTAAGTCCGGGCAGAAACGGGCATACGCATTTTTTGTTGCCCTAAATTTCCAGAAGGTGATAACCATGAATTCCAGCATATTCCTTGAGCGCGAGCCGGTGAGCAAGTTGCTCGTGAAGTATTCCGTCCCGCTGATAATTTCTCTTCTTGTT
The DNA here is from genome assembly GCA_017451025.1 of Synergistaceae bacterium. GTDB lineage: Bacteria > Synergistota > Synergistia > Synergistales > Aminobacteriaceae > JAFUXM01. The sequence continues at coordinate 8,714 of JAFSSM010000001.1, forward strand.
GCGGCACTCTATAACATCGTAGACCAGATATTCATCGCCAACGCTCCCTATCTCGGTTCAAACGGCAACGCCGCCAACAACGTAGTCTTCCCCCTCACGGTCATAGCCTTAGCCTTCACGCTGTTAATAGGCGATGGTGTTTGCGCGTTCGTGAGCATGTCTCTGGGGTCGCGCCAGACCAGGCAGGCCGGAGACGCTGTAGGCAGTGCGGCCCTGCTCTCCTCGACGACAGGAATAATCATCGCAATAGTGTACTGGATTTTCCGTGAGGAACTGCTGACGCTGTTCGGAGGACGTGTGAACGATGAGACCTTCAGGCTTGCGGTGGAATATTTCTCGTGGATAATTCCGGGAATACCGTTTTACGTATTCGGCCAGGCCATGAACCCGATAATTTCTGCGGACGGAAGCCCGAACTACGTTATGTTCTCTACGCTGATGGGGGCAGGGATAAACATTGTGCTAGACCCTGTATTCATTTTCGGGTTTCACTGGGGAATGACGGGAGCAGCACTTGCGACGATACTCGGGCAGATTTTCACGGCCATGATGTCCCTGCGCTATATTTCCAGCAAAATGAAGGCCGTCGAATTTTCCCGCGATAACCTGCGCTACAACGTAAAGCTAATGCGTCGTTACCTGCCTCTTGGCCTGTGCAGTTTTATATCGCAGGTCTCAATCGTGATAAGTGTTGCGGCTGTGAACATGATGATTCGCAAGTACGGAGCACTCGACGAAATTTTCGGGAGGCCCGAGTTCTCGCAGATACCTATGGCAGTAATCGGTATCGTGATGAAATTTTTCCAGATAGTGATTTCCGTGTGCGTAGGGCTTTCCGCGAGCTGTACACCAATCACCGGCTACAACATAGGAGCCGGCCGTCCCGACAGGGTGAGAAGGCTGTTTACGCTGCTGCTTGCGTGTGAGGCGGTGCTAGGGGTGTTTGCGTTTGTGGTAGTGGAATTTTTCCCGATGTACATTGCCGAACTTTTCGGGGCTTCTGGCGAGAGCGTGCACTACATGAATTTTACGGTGAAATGTTTCCGGGTTTACCTGTGCCTGATAGTATTTGCGTGCATCAACAAGGCGGCGTTCATCTTCATTCAGGCGATGGGCCGTCCCTGGCTTTCTGCGGGGCTGTCAGTGATTCGTGAGGTAGTATTCGGTGCGGGATTGACGGTCATTATGCCAATGTTTATGGGGCTGGACGGAGTTCTGTGGTCGATGCCTGCGAGCGATGGGCTGACGTTTATTGCTTCAGCGGTTGTGATAGCTGTGATTTACCGTCAGTTGCGCACATATGAAAACTCTGCGGTGATGTGAGCGTGGTTTGCGGCCCGGTAGTTATTGTGCCGGGCTTTGTGTGCTTTATTCCTCATCACTCGAGCAGTGCTTCTTCATTTTGAGGTTACTGTTGCGGTGATTGAGGCTTTGCTATGCTTCTTCAGCTCCACGTAAATATTTGTGCCGCTATTGCCGGTACTGCCGAAATGGTCTTTTTTCCTGTTGTGCTGCCTGTCTCCTCGATATTCCCGCTCCTCCGTGCCTTGCATTTAGGACATAACGGCCTCATTCCCAATTGCTCGAACGCTCCCACGCTATCACTGCAACATGCCTCTCCTGGTTTCAGACTTGCTACCGTCAGTAAACACCAGCCTCGATGTTACGAAGTGTATGCTGTCATCTTTTGTGCGCGTAATCTGTTCGTAATAATCCCTCAATCTCGCTCTGGGAATAAGTGTATCCGGCTCGGAGTTAATCCCGTACTCAAGAGCTTTAACATCTTCCGCCAGATCTGAATACAGCACAGGATTCACAGTTACGAAAATTTCATCACTTAACCTGTAGACTTCTGCCCATTCACCAGGCGAATTTATCAGAATATCCCTTTTCGTCATTGCCTGAGAGCTGTAGTGAGAGCCCGAGCTCATCCCCGCCGTCCACAACAGTCCGAACAGCAACGCTCCGGCTCCAATATCCGCAAGAACGTCAATTCTCCATTTCCTGAGCCTTATCATGAGCATACACAGGAACATCACGCAGAAACCTCCTGCCATGAAAAATGGCTTTATTCCCGTCCATCGTCCTGCAAGCTCAAAGCTGAGTGCAAAAGTTATTCCGAAGAACGCTCCCGTCCTGACGGTGAATATCTTGCGCCATATCAGGGATAATATATCATTCCAGGTCATCGGCGGAATATCTGGCAGTTCATGTTCTTCACGTGAGACTATGTGCATACTTTCGGCCTCTGCGGACTGTTTCAGGTATTTCCAGAAGCGTCGTACTTCGTCAATATCCTTAGGCGGCCCGTGTCTGGGATTGGCGAAACGCTGCAAATATTCTTCCTCGTAGTGGTCAACAATCAGGTCAAAAATTTCGCGGCTGTATGAATAAATTGTGAGGCCGTTTGCGGCTTTGTCTGTGCGTCTAATCGCAAGAAGCCTCGAGCACCATCCTTCGGAACGTTCCATTGCGGCGAGAGTTCGTGTAACTGAGGATTTATCACGGCCAAGTACTATAGCTATGTCTGCGGCAGTCCAGCGTTCAGTTTCGTCGTCATCGCTCCAGATAAGATGTAAGAAATTCGGGGCACGCTTTGAGTATTTTTCGCGGAGGGTTTCCTGGCGGGCTAAGGCAGAACCTGAAGCCTGGCGATAATCCGCCGTGTAATCGCTGAACAGTTCTCGGAGTACTTCCCTGTTGTACTGGAACTCGGAGAATTTTGCGCGGAGCCTGTCTATTGTGTCTTGAGAAAGTGCGAATGTTGGCGTGATTATTCCCTCCTGTTATAATGCGGACAGTCATTTTAGGGGATGTCCCCGAGAATTTTTTCAACTACATTTACAACTACAAAAATCCCTCATCATTCAGCTTGTGAACAGCATTTACGCCGATGAATTTTTATTTAGTATGCGCCATTTTTTGCTGGCATAATCCCCCAAAAATTTCCCTTCTATGTCCTCACAAAATTAATACTGCCTGTTGTACGGAGTCCTTATTTGGCTGAGCAAATTTGCCTCAACTCCCACATAATCATTCTTGCGGCCGTAACTGTCCCGCACAGGATTAAGGGTCTGCACAAATCTGAACGGATACCCGCAAACGTTGAAAGTATTTCCGCCGGACGAACTTGATGAACCGGATGAACTGCTGCTCCCGGAATCGCCAGAAAGCCATTCATACGCCTTATACGCCAGTCCTGCGGCTATTAACCACTCTATCATGAGAACACACCTCCTGAATTATATTTGCAGAAATGACAGCCGACAAATTATGTTTACCGGCTGCCTGTGTGAAGGAAAAACACTGCCTTGCATCTGGCAAAAGATAACCAGCTTATCAATTTTCTAACTCACATTTTTGCAAATAATATCAGCCCGAATATTTATGTATCCAGTGCATTAGATTCCGCCCCTTGAAAAATGTCATCATATGCTATAATTTTCATACATCAAACATTTTTCGAGACATAAGGCAAAAAATTAATGGCACATAATTACGCAGAAATAATCACAGCTTTCACGGCTTATACAAAAACTTTAGGGACGGAAGATTTCATCAGGAGCACATTGCTATGTTTTTGCGCACCAACTATAACCGGCCTTAAAGCAGCTACCCTAATGAACTTCAGGCGTGCCTCGCACGAAGATATGCGTTCTGCCTGGCTCAAGAATGCCGGAAAATGGCTTGACCCGCTCGGCGTTAAGTGGCTGATGCTCAACGAAGAATGCTTAGTCCTGATCTACAGAAGGGAGCTTTTAGCGCGTGCTCTGGGCTGTTCTGAAGCCTGCACTATCCTGGCAGAACACGGCTATCCTCTTCATGACGTTGATGCTTGCCTCGAGTGCCTGAAACGAAAATTCCGTGAAGGACTGCCTCACGAAATCGGGCTGTTCCTGGACTATCCTCCTGATGACGTGAGGGGCTTTATTGAGAACAGGTGCGCAAAAAAATTATCGTGCCCCTGCTATTGGAAAGTGTACGGAAATGTACGCGAAGCAAAACGCAAATTCACCGAGTACAAGAAGGCAGAGTGTGAAGCAGCCCGCAGAATTTTGGCGGGTGAGTAAATAGATGGAGGCAGTATTATGGCAAAAGTTTTAGTGGTCTACGTTACAACTACGGGCAACACCGAGAAGATGGCTGAGGCTGTCGTTGAGGGCGCAAAGGGAGCAGGAGCGGATGTAACCTGCAAGACAGTGGGAGATGCCAGCGTTGCGGAACTTGCTGGCTATGACGTAATAGCGTTCGGTTCTCCGGCAATGGGAGCGGAAGTTCTGGAGGAGGCGGAGATGGAGCCGTTCTTCTCTGAGGCTGAGGGCAAAATTTCCGGGAAGAAAGTCGCAGTGTTCGGGTCGTATGATTGGGGCGACGGTGAATGGCTGCGGACTTGGGAGGACAGGTGCAAGGCGGCAGGTGCAGAGGTTGTTGCGAGCGTGAAGGCACACCTTGAACCGGACGATGATGCTATTGCTGAGTGCAAGGCGTTCGGTGCGAAACTGGCATAAGACAGGAATTTATGGAGACCTTCCCTGAAATTTGCGGGGAAGGTCCTTTTTTGTGATGGATAGTGCTGTACTGAGATTACTTGTCAGTGTCCGTGTGGTGTCAGGTCCAGCATTGCGCGTTCATACACCAGATCTGACTGCAGCATAACCGCAAAACATGCACTTAACGGTATAATCGCCAGCCATATGGTCATCTCCTGAAGATATGGGCTTAATGCTGTAACGGTTATTCCGCCAAACATAAACGCCAGAATTATCTTCGCGTGCTTGGCCATTTTTGCGCGGGCTTCGGCCTCCTGCTCGTGGTGCCTGATTATCCTCGCAATGCTTATCCCGATTTGCCGCACATGATTCGTAACGAAAGTAGTAGCCATCGGTACACCCTCAGCCTGCCGGAAAGTGTTGAACTGCATAGCGCACAAAAAGTTAATGATTACCTGCACAATCTGGTGCGGCCACGTCAGCGGAATAAATCCCACGATGAGCAGCACAGCTATTTCCACGCCGACGAGAAGCGTATCCCAGCGTATGAACTTGGCCTGCCTGACTTTTTCGGGCAGTATCTCGGATAATATCGTCCCCAGAATATACGCCGTAAACGGTATCAGAAAATAAAATGCCTGTCCCCATTCACCGCGCCCTATAGCCGCCGCCATCTTCACGATATTTCCGGTCTGTGCATTCGAGAAAACTTCGCCCCTCAGATTGTAGGTGTACAGACCCATCATTCCGCCCGCAACGGTCAGCAGCTCAAATATCGAGTACTTCTCGCACGTCAGGTAGAACTCCTTGTGCAGTTCATTGTGCAGAGCTTTGTGCTTCTCGCTCTTAAACTCCGGCATTGTTATTCACGCATCCTTTCCTGAACGGGCATAAAGCGCAGTGCTCGAGTCTCGGCGTGTACGGCCCTGAACCGCAAATCTCCGCCGCCCTCTCGATTCGACTGCGTATACCCTCAAAATCCGTAACAGTTCTCGACTCAGTCCTGCCCTCGCGCAGAAATGCTATCACTGTCTCCACATTGTCAGCTCCGGTCATTTCGTGCCATACGAAAGCGTAGAAATCCAGCTGTGCCTCATAGAGCCCTGGAGGAGTCCTGTCGGAACTGGTTATCTTGTAGTCAATAATCTTGCCGCCGCATAATGCATCGATTGACCCTGCCATTATAGTCTTGCCGTTCAGCGGAATCCTGAAGGACTTTTCGCTCTCGAAGTTCTGCGTCCTGAGCATTGCTCCCAAATCACCGGCCGCAAAGTCCGTCAGCCACTTCCTGAGTACTGCTTTATCCTTGTCCTTCCTCCATTCTGGCCTGAGATAACCGGGCAGTTTCGAGAGTACTTCCTTATTGTACAGCCAATAGTCTAAACGTTCTATATGGCCGCCTTCCTTCATCCAGCGCGACAGAATCCAGTGCGCAAGGCTCCCAAGCTCAGCACCTCCAGGCCGGCCTTCATAGTCCTCTGCTTTCTCGTAAGGGTCTTCCCAGCGAAGAGTCCTTCCCTGCCTGTAAATCCTCCGCCACGCAAACGGACACCACTCAAACATCGAGAATGAGCTTGCCGAAATCTGCCGCAGAGGCGTGCAAATCTTGACCGTGTTCACCGGACGCAGGGCTTCATCCTGTTTTTTTGCAGTATTCTTCGGAAATACAAAGTCCGGAATCTCGTTCGCAGCTTTTTCGTCAATATTGCTGCTGTTCCCGAAAAGCAGCTTAGTCCACGTATGATTGTGAGGTTCCTTCTTTTTCTCGTCGACAAGCCCGCAAAATATCAGGCTGTCCTGCGCCCTGGTGCACGCAACGTAGAATAATCTGGCCTGCTCTTCATCTTCTCCCTGTTCTGACAGCATTTTTTCCCAAGCAGCAAGTTTCGGAGTGAAGCCTTCAGGTGCTTTGCTTTCATCAGGAAGATTTGTGAACGCAAGGCCAAGTTCCCGTGAAGGTCTGAGAGCGTCCCTGTCAGAACGTTTCTTATTTCTCTGGTCAAACACTATTGTTACCGGGTATTCGAGGCCTTTTGCCGCGTGGACAGAACCTAAACGCACAGCATTTTCGTTTTCGTCGTGCCAGGCAGGTTCTTCGTAAGCCACTTCGTCGCGCACAGCCCGAGTGAGCCATTCTGCGCAGGACTTGAGGCCCGAAGTTCCGGACTGCTGGAAATCTCTGGCGATCGACACTGCCAGCCTGACGTTGCGCAGGACTCTCATTCTGTCGTCAGGCTTATAGCACGACAGCCACGAACGATTGCGGTCAAATATCGCTAAAAGTCCTGCAGGGCCTTCGACTTCACCGACTAGTGCGTAATGTTCCAGCCGGGAATACGCTTCCGGAAATTTATCGTGTATAAGCCTGATCGGACGAGTGTCCTTGTCTGTGCGGGTGAGGCACGCTAAAACATCTTCCTCGTTCACGCCTGAGAACGGGGACATCAGCCAGCCGGATACCGCAAAATCATCGTTCATGTCTGCGGCGGCACGGAGCAGGCACACTACGTCGTTAATCTCGCCGCGTCCGAAGAAGTCCCCGCTTTTGTCGCGAATTGACTTTATTCCGAAGCGGGCTAATGCGTCCTCAAGAACCGGAAAGATACTGCGGGCAGGTGTCAGTACCGCAAAATCAGAGAATTTTACGGAGCGGGTCTCTTCCTGCTTTTTGTCCCAGATAGTTACGCTCTTGTCGACCCACTCGTAAATTTTGCGGGCTAAGTTTTCGGCCAAGTTCTTGCGTGCCTGTGTGAGGGTAGATTTGCTGTCGTAAGCGATAATTGCCTCAAACTCCGGAATTGTCCCTGAAGATCTGCCATGCTTTGGGTCTACGGGATGCAGACGGTCATATTTCAGGCCGTTCATAGCTTCAGATTTGCCGAGACCGTTGCGCCAGATTGACCCGAACAGGTTATTTATTATTTCGAGGAGAGTTTCGCGTGTCCTGAAGCTGGTATCAAGCTCAATCTTTTTGTCGGAATTTTCAATAGTCTGCGCAAAGAGTGTAGGGTCTGCGTGGCGGAACCTGTAGATTGACTGTTTGGGGTCTCCCACAGCGAAGAGCTTTGCGGTCTCACCGTTCAGTGCGTTAATCATATTGAACTGTATGCGGTCGGTGTCCTGGAACTCATCGATGAGGATATAGCGGAATGTTCGATTTATGCCTTTCTCCATGATTGCGGTACTTGCGTGTGTAATCATGTCTGAGAAAGAGAGGAGGCCGCGTTTGTTCTTCATGATGTCCCAAATTCCCCAGCACAGCCCGCAGAATTTCAGGAGAGTTTTGCGCATACTTAGCTCCTGTTCAATGAGGTTGTCGTCAAGTGTCAGAGTAGCATCTAGGATTTCTTTTGAGCGGGTTCCTATCCAAACACTTAAACTCATCTTAATTGCTGGCGTTACATTTCTTGCTCCAGAAAACTCCTCGCTGGTCATGATTTGCGTGTAAAAATGCCTGAGTGTTTCTTCGTCATCAGGGCTTGCTGTTTTCTGCCATGCCAGAAAATCGTAGAGCCTTCCGCCCGCAGTGTTTCGGTCCTTAGGAGCTTTCACCGGAGCATTTATCCAGAAATCCCAGACTGCCCGCCATTCTTTAACTAGTAATGCTTTTACCTGCTGCTTGCCAGATTCTAATATATCATCCTTCTCTGCCCAGCCGAGCATCTCCTGCCAAGTTCTGCCGGAAGATGCGTGAAGTTCGGCAGCCTTCTTCGCGAAATCGGCGAGTTTGCCTGCATTCCATTTTGCGACTGCTGCGCTGAGGTTAGCGTCGTTATCAAGTTCTTCTGCAATTTTTCGGAGCTGCCTGTTACCGTAAGTTTGTGCAAGTTCTCCGAGTTTTGCGAACTCTGCGGCTGTACGAATATCTTCCCAGAAAGCTTCTTCCTGCTGAGTAGATATTACTGCAGCTCTTGGGTCAATGTCGAGCGACAGCCCGGACTCCCGAATCAGTCTTGCCGCAAAAGAATGTATCGTCGAAATCCAGAGGTCAGACAGGCCGTCGAGGATAGCACGTTTGCGTTCCTGGTCAGGGTAATTCTCCAGGACTTCGGTGATTCTTCTGGTGATGCGGGCCTTCATTTCTTCGGCGGCGGCTTCTGTGTAAGTTAGCGTTAGGATGTCTGCAGGGAGAGTTACATTATCTTTGAGCAGCAGCCGCACATATCTTTCTGTGAGGACCCAAGTTTTTCCTGTTCCTGCTCCGGCTGTAACGGTTATGTTTTTGTCGTCAGCACTGATAGCTTCTGCTTGTCCTTTGGGGGTATTTGGCGGCAGTGAAAACGTCATGCAGAATGATTCTCCTTTCCGTGTAATTAGGCGGCTATATTGTACAGTGAATCGTCGGGAAGGCATAACAAAACCGGCAAGCTCCCGCTCATGGAAACCTGCCGGCTGTGAATTACTTATTGGTGGCTGTGAGTTCGAACTACTGGGAAATGGCGCTCACCGGGCAAGTCGATACACAGCTTCCGCACTCAACGCAAGCACCTGCGTCTACGCTGGCCTTGCCGTCATTAACGCTGATTGCGCCTACGGGACATGCACCTACGCATGACTCGCATCCTACGCATACATCCTGATCTACTACTGCCTTTGCCATTTTATATTTCCTCCCTCTTGATTCTTGGTTCTATCGTTTTGCCTCAAAGCCCCTCAGCTTCTCGGCGAAAAAATTATAACACACTCCTCACTAAAAATCCGCTGTTTGACGCTTCAACCTTAAGCATACACTTTCCAGGTTAATGCTTCGCACAGCCACGAGCTGCCCCCTGCGGAAATATGGGCCTCTATGCTATGTGCATCCAGACCGACAGGCACGACGAGGTGGGTTATTCCCAATCGAGAGAATGCTTTAGGAATTGCGGGAATGCCCGGCCCCTGCAGGAAACAGCCTTTCTTTTCGCGCAAAATGTTCTGTGTAGAGAGAAGCCATCTGTCGCGGATTGCCTCAGGGGACAGCCACACCCACTCGGCCTCTCGGACTCCGCGCGAAAATTCTTCCTGCGGAAAACAGCCGTTGCGTCCTGCGGCTCTGTTGTCGAACACAGCAATCCTCCAGCCCCAGTCGCGCATAAACGGCAATAAATCTCGCTCATAGCCCAGAACTGCGACTCTGTCTCCTCGTGCACAGGTCATTATCGCGTCAAGCGGAAGTCCTCCGGATTCCGGGAAGGGCACCAGCGCAGAACATGCGGCACTAGCGGCGGCGAACTCTTGAGGGAACGGCGAGACGTAGAGTCCTGCAAGCTCTTTGAGTGTTGAGGACAGGAGGGAGTGGGTGTGAATAGGCCGGGCGGTGTGGGGTTCCTTCATTGAGTCAGGGACGAAGCCGACACCGAAGCGTCCGTCCTGAGAGAGGACGCAGCTTGCGTGCCAGCCGAGCACCAATCGCGAGACTTGGGAGTCCGGCACGGATTCTATTATTCTAGATAATTCACCAAATAAGTTTATGTTCAATGAAAGATTCTCTTCATGGTCTCATATATCCCCAATTTCCTGAAGATTACTCCGGCCATAGAATGACACCACAGGTATGCGAAGCGCGGAAATAAATGCATAAAGTCTGTCCTTTGTGCTCCGGATGTTGTCTTAATGAACGGAAAGAAGGGTGCATACTTGCGGCATAACTTGTAGAAACCGTACTGGAACGCCGGACTTATTGTTCCTGACGAGCGGTGAAACAGCGGCACATCGCAGACCCATACATGCCCTCCTGCCCCCCCTGCGTTATTTGACTTTGTCCTCAAACATGCTTCTGCGGCGTACAAATGCCAGTTGTCGCAGACTATCTCGTCAAACGGGTAATCCGCGAAGTGCTGTGCATATCCTCCGAAGAAACATTCATCAACTGTGTCGCATTCAATCATTCCGTTTTCGGGAAATTCAGAAGTCCCATGAACAAGTTCGCCTGTCCGATTCACCCTGTGCATTATGTTCGAATAGCCCTTGTTTGTGTCGAATCTCACTCCAGCCACGCCAATAATGTCGTTATTCCCAATTTTCCCAAGATATGCTGTGAACTTGGCCAGCATGTCCGAAGCCGTCAATAATATATCCTGATGTGAATACACCACATATTTCGTCTTAACCTGATTAATCACCGAGTTATAGGCCGCCGCACACGACTTGAATGCTCCGTTGCCGCGATTATCTATCCCTATCAGCTCGTAAGGGCAGTCCTGAGTTTTCAGGGTGTTCACAAAATCTCCGTACATCTTTTCGTCGTTCCAGCAGCAAATTACCGTTACCTCGCTC
>JAFSSM010000020.1 GCA_017451025.1 Synergistaceae bacterium
AATTTCACGCGTTCCATTAGGTGAGACATTCCTTCAGTGGATTCTGCACCCACTGCGTAATGTTCCTTAAGTATTGCATAACGTTCAACTCCGCAGGCATGGGGCGTAAGAATCGGGAAATTCTCATAAACCTTTCCGGCTACTTTCTGACCTGTTTGCGCTATATGCTTTGCGTAAGGAGTATTAGGCGCGTAGTTGACATAGAAATTTGTCATGATGTTGTCCGTGTCGTTTCTGGCGACAAGTTCCCCGTCAATACACTCTATGATATACGTCTCCTTATCGTCAGAGAGCATCCAGTGAAGCCCCCATGTGCCATAACCGACGTAAATGTCCATATTCTTTAATAATTCCACACCATGAGCAGCGGATTTTGCGTGGTCAAGAACGTAGCGGACGACTGCAAGGGCATGGATGCGCGGTTTGCCGTACTTGGTCGAGAGCAGGGTAGCGAAGTCCAGATCAACGGCAGGAACGACGTTGCTGTTCATAGCCACGCCGTTTTCGTTGATGCCGTCAAAGGTCATGTTTGGCAATGCGAGCAGCTCAGCTTCCGAAACGCTGTCAACCCCATTGGATTTCAGCGTGAGGATCGCGGCCAGCCCTATGCTTGCGTAACGTCCCTCCTTTGCGGCAACCTTGATCACGAATTCCGGGACATCGGCGTAATCCAGATCCAGGTTGCGGCCATAGAAGTTTCCGCTGCGCACAGAGGAGCAAGCGAAGCCCGTTTTGACATGTTCGCCCGTCGTGAGGTCAGGCACGTAGTCGGTGTATTCCATGGTGTACAGGTAATCCGCCAGCTTTTTCGGAGCTGTGAAGGGAGCCGCCTCTGCCGCTGAATCGTACCCTGAAGGGCAAGGGCAGGCGGCGAAACTGAAAACCACAAGTACGGCTAAAAAGAAGCTAAACGCTTTCTTAGAGATATTCATCGTATCTCCTCCTATAGAAATTTTTTATCCTGAGCGGACTCAGAATGCTGTTATCATATTTGGGTAGGGTGTGTTAGTCAATGGGGGTTCCAGATTGTCACGCCTTATTTTATGAAAGCCTCTTCACCGCGGGCTGCCAAATGTACGGCAGCCCGCCGCGTGACAGGCTGCCGAAAGGACGACGCTGATCAAAGGCAAAAATACTTCGTCAGGAAGTAGCATCTCCCCCAGTCAAGAATCTTTAACTCGCTTTCCTTTGCCGGGTGGATGTTGAACTCATCGAAGACCATCACGTTCTTATTCTCCAGATCATACAGCGGCCACTCGTGCGCTTTGCCGTCGGGGGATTGCTCCGCCGTGAGCGACGGATTGCCAGTCTTTGCGAACTGAACCCACATCTTGCGCAGGGTCTTTGAGAACGTCTCATCGAACGCCCTGCCCGTGAGTTGGGTATCCTCCGGGTGATTGAAGACTGAAGCAAGTTCTACAGCATGTGCGCTCTTTACAAAAGGCACAGAGGATTCAACCGTGAAGTAGTAGGTATATGATTTCCCGCCGGCCTTTGTCTGATTCTCTGACATTCTGAACAGGGGCGCGATAAACCAGATTTGATCGTACAGTCTGCAAAGCGGTTCGTAACTATCTCCCTTGATGTCCTTGCAGAAGCTCTCAGCAAGCGCTTTCTCCTCGTCCGTAAGCACGGTGAAATTCTTCGCCATGCGTTTATTCATAAACTCGATGAAAGGCTCTGCTCCCCCGACTACGAGCATAAAATAGTTCATCTCGTCCTTGTTGCAGCCCTGAAGAATATCGATATCCTTTGCCGCGCCCTTCGCGTAAGCCTCGTAGGGGTCTAATGGCAGGTATTTCCCGTCTTTTTCCGGCCCTATGCGCATTCCGAAGGGGGCTGTTGCATCGAGCAACTTCTCCGTATCAACCTTCTGAAGATCGGCAACGGTTTTACAGCCAAGCATATCCATCATTTCATTCGTGTCCGCTATGCTCTGTTCTATGGTTCTCGTGAGGACTGGTGTGCCGCTCTGGGCAATAACGCGCTTGAAGTACTTATGCGAGCCTTCGACCAGCGGAAGTGTGGTTACGCTTTCACCGCCGGCTGACTCTCCGAAAAGGGTAACGTTATCAGGGTCTCCGCCGAAGCTCGCAATGTTCTCGTGAATCCACTTCAACGCCATCATCTGATCCATGATAGCCAGGTTCTGCGCATCAGGGTAATCTTTTCCGTCGGGCAGGTGAGAGAGGTGTAAGAAACCGAAAAATCCAAGTCTGTACGTTATGGAAGCAAAGATAACGTCCGGGTTTTCTTTCACTAAATTGTGGCAATCATACGTAGGATCGGAAGTCCCGCTAGCTACCCAGCCGCCGCCATGTATCCACACCATTACCGGCTTCTTCTCCGCGGACTTCTCATCAGATTTCCATACATTCAAATACAGGCAGTCTTCACCCTGAACGTAAAGGGAGGCGCCTTCGCTAATGTGTTCTTTTTGAGGGCAGCTTTTTCCATAATAATACGCCTCGTAAACACCATCGTCAGGAACAACATCAACCGGGGCTTTCCAGCGGAGTTCTTCGACAGGCTGCCTGCCCACAAACGGAATACCCTTGTACGCGATTACGCCGTCACTCCTCTTGCCGACAAATGTGCCGTTAATGCACTTGACCGCAAGCGATTCGTCATAATCGCCCGTGATCTTCTTGTTCTCGCCGTACTGCGCTCTCACTTCCGCCTTAATCTCGCTCAGGGTTTTGGCAGCCGCTAGCGCCGAACTACTGCCGCAGGCCGTCAGGCCAAAGAC
>JAFSSM010000021.1 GCA_017451025.1 Synergistaceae bacterium
AGAGTACACTACGGAGGATAACCAGGAAGTGAACGTAGCGGCGTACATGGAAGCAGGAGTCGAGTATGCACCTGTAATCACGACCTCTGAGGTTGGGACGGAAGAGCCTGGCACAGACCAGCCCGGCACGGACCAGCCCGGTAATAACAACGAGCCTGGCGGAGAGGACGGCGAGGACTGGAACGCGAGCGGCGGCGGATGCGACGCAGGATTTGGGGCGTTGGCACTGGCGGCACTTGCGGCAATGATAGCGAAAAAGCGTTAGGACAAAGCACAACATCCTATAGTAAAAACCCCCTCGAACCTTGAGGGGGCTTTTTGTTAGAATTAATCGTCAAATTCAGGAGGTAAAAAGAAAATGCCCGACAAACACAACAACAAAATTCAGTTCGCAATGCTGGTCATGCTATGCTTCATTACTGCACTGTATGCAGCCAGAAATGTTGACTTTGCTCCGATGAACGGTACGTTTCAGAACTATAACCCGGTGCGCAGGCTTCTTGACGGGCAAATCCCCTTCAAGGATTTTGCTGACTATCTGGGACTGGGGCATCTATATTTGGGAGCAGGCCTGACTGGCATCTTAGGCGGCAGCTTTCGGGGAAGCCTGATAGCTTTTAATATGCTGTCATCCCTCAGCTTTGTGCTGATTTCGTCGCTTCTCGGGACTGCAGTGCTTGGCAGAAAAAGAGATGCCCTTAACGTTACAGGAATATGTTTCGTGGTGATGGCCGGGCTGCTGTACTGCGTAAGAAAAATCTTCCCCGAACTGCTGTCTCCCCTGCTGATGAGGTCAATCAATTATTTTCTTGCTACAGGCAACTCTGCCAGATTTGTACGTGCCCTCGTAATCCCGATAGTTATGTTAATCGTCATATCCTGCGAAAAAATCGTCAGGGTTTCGCATCACAAAGGAGTGTTGTCGTCAGCAGGGGCAGGAGTGATTGGCGGTTTTGCTTTTACGTACGGAAACGATTTCGGGATAAGCTGCTGGGTGTGCATGCACATAATGACGTTCGTTGTCGCAATTTCTCGTTCAAGGAAGTTACGGACTGCTGTGTGCTGCACATTCCTGGAAATTTTCGTTTCTGTCATGTGTATTTTACTGTCAGCCTGGATATTTACGGCGGGGCACCTTCAGAACTGGATGTCAGTGATTATGCAGAGCGGAGGCTATCAGGCCTGGTACTACAACTCCGGCAAGAGTTATTACGTATATCAAGCAGATTATGCTGTTCTGTTCACACAGGGAACGTTAAGCATTGTGTACCTGTTGAAGATTTTTGCCAGGAAGGGAGATACGGCTTCGATAAAACGTTATGGACTGCCAGCCTTTGCGAATATTGTTTCCTGCTGTGCCGCAAATGAGTACAGGCTGATGAGCGGAAACTTTCTCCGTGAACCGTCTATGATTATTCTGATAATGACGATAATCTTCGAAACTTTGTTTATTAAGAATCAAGTCGGAAGAATCAAGTCGGAAGAATCAAGTCGGAAGAATCAAGTCGGAAGAATCAAGTCGGAAGAATCAAGTCGGAATAGCTCTGCCTCTTGAAGGAGTTTTCATCTTATCACTGACCCTCATCATAACTTACAGAATATTTATTCCAGGCAAAGGACTCACATACTCTCCAGAATTAGGCGGAATGCTCAATCAGGAACGCTATAACGACATAAAAGCAGCTTCGGCTTTCATTGACGGAGAAGCTGTGTTCGCTACTTACGCTTCTGCTCAGGAGACAGTTGAAGGTATATTCCAGCCCTCAGGTGCAGACTATATCATTCATGTACTCGGCGACCAAATGAGAAAAAACTACCTCGATGCCTTCTCTGCCAAAAACTTCAAGTACGCTGTTACTATCCGCCCGGATTTCACCTGCTGGGAATATTGGGTACGAAGAGCAAACTGGTTCTTCTATCGTGAACTGTTCAGAAATTGGCACAAGGTCTTCGAAAATTCGTATGCAGCTTATTGGGAACGCAACCTTCCAGGCTCGCAGAATGTGGTCTCAGGAGATTTTGACGTAGAAATAATTGACGTGGACGCTTCGACAAAGAAACTGTGCATCAGGACAGACAAAATATCCTCAGGAACAGCTGATGTGTTCTTGGACTGGACTGTTGAGAAGAAAGATACCATCAGGGCAAGACTGCTAGCCAGAACCTTGCTGTCAGTTCAGGACCCAACAGAATCAGACAAAGACATTGCCTGGTTCAAGTCAAATTATCTCAGGAGTCAATCAAGGGAATATATTCCTGTAACAATATCTGAAGGTTATGGTGAAGTTCTCCTGACCAGCAAGCCGGAAAGAGATACTTATCTCAAGATTAACAGTGTTTCGTGCAAAGCTGTGTACACCATACCGTTGAACTAGCCAGCAAAAAGCCCCCCCAAATTCGGAGGGGCTTCTGTTTAGCATAATTACTTTCTCTGCTTCTTCAGCATGTCCACATACACAGCCAGCAGGATAACTATTCCTTTAGCTATCTGCTGCCAGAATGAATTTAGTCCTAACAGGTTAAGTCCGTTGTTCAGCACGCCAATAATCAATACACCTATGAAGGTTGAGCCGATCTTGCCCACGCCTCCCGACATTGACGTTCCGCCCAGAACCGTAGCCGCAATCGCGTCCATCTCGAACGCCTGCCCTGCTGTGGGCTGTCCGCTGGCCATACGTGCACACAGAACTACTCCGGTGAACGCCGCGAGGAATCCGCTCATCGTGTACACCAGCATCTTCGTGCGCGCAACGTTCACTCCGGAGAATATCGCCGCCTTGTCGTTGCCGCCTACCGCGTACACATGCCGCCCGAACCTCGTCTTGCTCAGCAGTATTACGCAGATTACCAGGAACACAGCCATGTAGATGACCGGGTACGGTACCGGCCCGAGATAGCCCGTTCCTATTATCTGATACTCAGGAATCATTGCCCTGATGGGCTGGCCGTTGCTGTAGATGTACGCCGCACCTCTGGCCATCTGCATCATCGCAAGCGTTACGATGAAGGGCGGTATCGTCGTCTTCGCAATCACGAAGCCGTTGAACAGTCCCAGTGCTGTACCGATTATGATTGACGTTGCAACCGCACCAGGCACGGAAAATCCGCTCTTCACGATTAATCCTGCGCTCAGTGTTCCGGAAATTGCGAGGATTGATCCCACTGACAGGTCAATTCCTCCCGTGATTATCGCAAACGTCATTCCGAACGCAAGGCACGCATTCGACGAGACCTGACGCAGAACGTTCACCAGGTTTCGCTGTGAATAGAACACTCCGTTTGTCGTGAAGGACAGGATCACGCACATTATGAGCAGTCCTATTAACGTGCCCATGTTATCCTTCAGGTAGCGCATTACTGCATTCTGTGATTTGAGACTGGGTTCAAGCGGCATTGACATTTCCTCCATTTCCTGTTGCGTAACGCATTATTGTTTCCTGGCTAAGTTCGTTCTTGCCGAGATTCGCCGTAACTTTTCCTTCGTGCATGACGAGCACTCTGTCGCTCATGTTGATTACTTCGGGCAGGTCGGAGCTTATCATCAAGATTGCTACTCCCTGCTTGGCCAGTTCGTTCATGAAGCCGTAAATTTCGGCTCTTGCTCCTACGTCGACTCCTCTTGTCGGTTCGTCGAGGATTAGCAGTTTAGGTTTTGTCGCGAGCCATTTCGCGATGACTATCTTCTGCTGATTTCCGCCTGACAGGTTTTCTGCGAGCTGGTCGGGTGTAGGTGTCTTGATCGCTAGTTCTGTGATGTGCCGGGCTACTTCTTCAGCTTCGCGCTTTGCGTCGCCGAGAGGGTGTCCCTTGTACAGCTCGTGCAGAATAGTTAGGGTGAGGTTGTACCCTACGGAATTAATGAGCACAAGTCCTTCTTCTTTCCTGTTCTCAGGAACGAGGGCTATACCGTTGTTCATTGCGTCCCTGACTGAGCGGATGTGCACGGGCTTTCCCTCAATGAGAATTTCTCCCGTGTAGTTGGGGTCAATTCCGAAAATGCAGTGTGAGGTTTCGCTTCTGCCTGCACCGACGAGTCCGGACATTCCTACGATTTCTCCTTCCCTTACTGCGAAAGATACTCCGTTCACGAAAGGAGGACTCACAAGGTCCTTGACTTCGAGCACAACTTTTCCGGGCGTAACCGTGTCCTTGAAGTACAGCTGAGTCAATTCACGCCCGACCATCATTGCGATTAACTGGTCATTGGTGGTCTCACGGGTGTTGACCGTCCCTACGTACTGGCCGTCGCGCATAATCGTAACTCTGTCGGTGATTGCGAACAGCTCGCTCATTCTGTGGGAGATGTAGATTATGCCGATGCCTTCTGCCTTGAGCTGGCGCATAGTCTCGAAGAGTACTTCGGTCTCCTTGTCGGTGAGCGACGCAGTAGGTTCGTCCATCACGAGAATATCTGCGTCAACGGAGAGAGCCTTTGCGATCTCGACCATCTGCTGCTGTGCGATGCTCAAGTCCTTAATGAGCGTATTGGGGTCAAAGTCCAGGCCAAGCCGCGATAATAGCTTCTTGGCTTCTTCGTTTTCCTGGCCGCGCTTGATGATTCCTGCAACGTTGCGCTCGCGCCCAAGAAACATGTTCTCAGCGATGGACAGGTAGGGCACGAGGCAAAGTTCCTGATGGATTACGCTTATTCCGTGAGCCTGAGAGTCAGCGACGCTCCGCATAATGTGGGACTCGCCTTTGACGATGACTTCTCCTTCTTCGGGGATGTATATTCCCGCTAGGCACTTTATCAGCGTGGATTTGCCTGCGCCGTTTTCGCCGAGCAGTGCGTGAACTTCTCCGGCCTTAAGCTCAAAGTTTACGTCCTTGAGGGCGTAAACGCCGGGAAACTTCTTGTGAATGTTCTTCATCTGGAGCAGTATTTTTTCTTCTGCCATGAAAGATTTTCACCTCCGTAAAAAATAAGGGGTTAGGAGAATAGGGGTTAGGGGTTAGCAAGAATTGTTGTTTTTCCTAATCCCTATTTCCCTACTCCCTAGCCCCTAGTCAGTGATCTCTACTGCCAGCCGTCAACGCCGAAGCTGTCAACGTTCTCTGCCGTAATCAGTGTAACAGGTACAGGAACGTGCTTCTCTACCTTCTCGCCCGCAAGCAGCTTATATGCCATCTCAACGCCGATCTTGCCGATGTTGATCGGGGACTGTGCGGCTGTACCGGTCATGTAGCCTTCCTTAATCATCTTCTTTGCGTCGGGTGAACCGTCAACGCCATAGATGAGTACACCTTCAAGAGCGTTTGCCGCACGGAGTGCCTGGATTGTTCCGAGTGCTGTAGGGTCATTCACGCACATAACTACTGCCATATCCGGCACTGCCTGAATGATGTTCTCCATCTTGGGCATTGCGATTTCGAGCTGGCCTTCACTGCTGTCCTCTGCAGCAATCGTGAACTCGGGGTGCTCCTCGATAACTTTCTTGAAGTTGGCGATTCTGTCGATGCCTGTCTTGGTTGTGGGGTGGCCAAGAATTACGGCCTTTCCGCCCTTCGGAAGACGCTTGAGCATATCTTCGCCGCAAACAAGTCCTGCCGCAAGGTTATCACTTGCCACGATGCAGGCTACCAGGTCTTCGTCGTAAACGGGAGCGTCAACGTTGACGATGGGGATTCCTGCTTCCTGAGCGGCCATAAGTCCGGGAGCTACTGCCTGCCAGTCTACGGGGTTCAGGAAAATTGCGTCGACTCCCTGTGCGACGAGGTCTTCAATCTGGGAAATCTGCTTTACCACGTCGAGGGCGGGGTCAAGGGTGATAAGAGTATCGCCGTTTTTGTCGAGTTCAGCTTTGATTGCGTCGTTCATGACACCGAAGAAGGGGTTGTTGAGGGTCATGTAGGTTGCGCCGAATTTTTTGCCCTGGGCACCTGCGACGCTGAACGAACAGACAACAACGAGAACTGCAAGGAATAACACAAAGAGTTTTTTCATGGAACGAAATACCTCCTAAAATAAAAATTTGTATGTGTGAAAAATTTTGTGGATAATAGATTATACAACACAGCCATAGATTTAGAGAGGGGTAATTGTGATGAAATACTATCTTGGTATAGACACCGGAACAACATCGATAAGCATTGCCGCAATGAGCGAGGAGCGCAAACTTCTGGCCAGCCGTACGGTCAACCACAAGGCATTTATTGAGGGCGACTCTCCGTCCAGCAGAGTGCAGGACCCCGAGCGCATAAAGTCTCTTGTGCTGGAAACGGTCAGTGCATTGACGCAGGAACTTGGCCGACCGTCAGCAATAGGCTTCACCGGGCAGATGCACGGCATACTCTACGTGAACGCGAAAGGTCAGGCGGTGAGTCCGTTGTGGACGTGGCAGGATTCGAGCGGCGATGATTCATTGGCGGTCCTTCGCGAAAACGGCCTTAAAGTTTCTTCGGGCTACGGAATGGCAACTCATCTTCACCTCCAGCACAGCGGGAAAATCCCTGCTGAGGCAGCAAAACTCTCGACGATCAGCGACTACATAGCGATGAGCTTATGCGGAAAGACTGAGCCAGAACTTTCTCCGGATATGGCGGCCAGCTGGGGATGCTTTGACCTGAAGCGCAGGGAGTTCATGATTGACGGGCTGAAGGGAGCAGGGGTTGATGTGTCATACCTTCCGCGAGTGATGAGCGGCTACGGAGTGATAGGCACGACGAAAGACGATGTGCCCGTTGTGTGCTCGATGGGGGATAACCAGGCGGCAGTGAGGGGATCTCTCAGGAATGAGGCTGACTCTTTGCTGGTGAATATCGGTACGGGCTCGCAGGTGTCGTTTGTGTCGAATGAATACGTTGATGTTTACGGGGAGATAGAGCTTCGTCCGTATGGCGGCGGATATATTCTTGCAGGTGCTGCGCTTTGCGGGGGAAGGGCCTATGCGATGCTGGAAAAATTATTCAGGGAGATAGCCGGACGTGAATGCTATGGTCTTATGAGCGAAAAAGCAGAGGAGTTTTTGCGGAACGGCGGCAGGGCGTGGAAAGTGGACACGAGGTTTGCGGGGACTCGTTCTGACCCTGATATTCGCGGGAGTATTTCGGGAATAGGCGAGGATAATTTCTGTGCCGGGGCGTTCACTGTCGGAGTTATTCGCGGGATTTTGGGTGAGCTTCACGGAATGTACTCAACGATGACGGAACTTACAGGGCGGGGTGCAACTATTCTTGTGGGGTCAGGAAACGGAATGCGCAAGAACGAGGTTATGCAGAGGCTTGCTGGAGAGATGTTCGGAATGAGCGTAGAGATTCCGGAGTACACGGAAGAAGCGGCGTGCGGTTGTGCTCTTTGCGCGATGGGAAAGGCTAGGGGTTAGGGGCAAAGCTACTTTTTCGGTGGGGTCATGAGTGCGGGGTTCTGCTCAAGAAATGCCCACAGATGCGATATTGCCAGATTAATATCCTCAGGCAGCGTCTCCGGTGCTCCCTCCATATGCTGCCTGACCTTTTCCTCGTCAGGAGGAATGCTCTTCCGTTTTGGACGTATTACCTTGCGCTTGGGCTGTGGAATGTTCTTAGTTACGGTAATCTTGAAGTCCGCTCCCAAATCACACCCCAAATGCCTTGAGATTCTGCGGATAACTGTCGCTTTAGAGTTGTTGAGGCTTTTTTCTGCCATATCGTGATCTACGCATATGCAAAGCTCATCCACGCCGAGATTGTAGGGCATAGAGTGATGTGCTACGCCAGCTTCAACAAGATAACGCCACGAACGCTGCAGCTCCTCCAGAATTTTGACTCTCCTTGCCGCCTCCGGAAACATCTTGTACGGATCAAGTTCTACGTTCATTTCTCCCGCTCCTTCCGCGCCAGCATCACAGATAACAGCTGCACATCCACAGGCGTAACCCCCGAAATCCTGAGTGCCTGCCCCAAACTTTCCGGCCTGTAGTGCTTCAGCTTCTGCAGGCTCTCCGCACGCAATCCCTTCACCGAATCATAATCGAACCCGTCAGGAATTTTCGCACCGTCAAAATCCTTCATTCTCGATGCTGTTCTTGCCTCACGCTCAAGATACCCCGCATACCGCAGTTCCGTCTCAACATGTGCCCTCTCGTCAGCAGAAAGTTCTTCTTCAGGCGGAGACAGCCTCGCAACAAGCTCATAACTTACTCCCCGATGCTTCAGGAATTCCGCAAGAGTCATCACTTCACCAGGAATTTCCGCACCATACTCCTCACACAGCGCATTGACCTCATCACTTGGCCGGACCTTCTCGCGATTGAGCCGCTCTGTCTCTCTATTTTCGCGCGCAAAACTCGCCTCAAGTTCAGACCATCGTGAATCGTCAATCAGCCCAATCCTGCGTCCGTAATGCGCCAGCCTGTGCGCTACATTGTCCCACCGCAGCAACAGCCTGTGCTCGCATCTTCCCGTGAGCATTCTGTAGGGTTCGTCGGTGCTCTTCGTCGTCAGGTCATCAATCAGCACTCCAAGATACCCTTCATCGCGGCCAAGTTCCAGCTGTTCACGCCCCTGAACTGACAGTGCCGCATTTATCCCTGCCGTCAATCCCTGAGCCGCCGCTTCCTCGTAACCGCTCGTGCCGTTGACCTGTCCCGCACAGAACAGTCCGTGAATATTCTTGTTCTCCAGCGTGCGGCGGAGCTGGTCGGGCAGAAGATACACGTACTCAATTCCGTAGCCCGGCCTTATGATTTTTGCGTGCTCACAGCCAGGAAGGGAGCGCACCATCTCAACCTGAACGTCATACGGCAGGCTCGTCGAAAAGTTCTGCACGTAAACTTCATTGGTGCTCGGCGAAACCGGCTCAAACACTATCGGGTGCGTAATGTGCTCAGGAAATCTCAGGAACTTATCCTCAATTGACGGACAATATCTCGGCCCGTGTGCCCGCACTTCACCAGTAACCAGCGGCGAGCGCGAAATGCTGCGTGAAAGTATTTCGTAGGTAGTCTCTGTCGTGCGCGAGAACCAGCAGGCATATTTTGAGGCAGTGTAAAGTTTACGTTCGCCCCACAGGTCAAAGCACAGCGGCTCATTCTCCGATAATTGCGGCTTCATTCCGGAAAAGTCTATCGTGTGAATGTTGAGGCGGGGGGTTGTGTCCGTGCGCATAAGCCCCGTCTTTATGCCAAGCTCTTCAAGGGATTTCTGGAGTGCCTGTGCGTTGTTCTGGCCCATCGGTCCGGACGGGAAGGACTTTTCGCCGATAAACACCCTTCCTCCGAGATACACTCCTCCTGCCAGAATCACGGCCCTAGAAAAATATTCTGCTCCGTGCCTCGTGAGTACGCCGGAGACTCTGCCGTTACTGGTGAGTATCCTGACTGCTTCATCCTGATTTATGTCCAGATTCTTTTGGGTAGTGAGCATCTTGCGGTAATACGTGCCGTAAATTATCGGGTCGCACTGTGCACGCAATGCCCTGACCGCCGCGCCCTTTGAGGTGTTTAACCAGCGAATCATCAGTGTCGAAGCGTCTGCGGCTCTGGCCTGTTCTCCGCCGAGTGCACTCACTTCACGGACAAGATGCCCTTTTGCGGGACCGCCTATCGACGGGTTGCAGGGCATAAGGGCTGTGTTGTCGATGTTCAGGTTCAGCATGAGAGTCCTGCACCCGATTCTTGCGCTTGCCAGTGCGGCCTCGCACCCTGCGTGTCCTCCGCCTATCACGATAACTTCATACGAATCACGAAACATTTTCACGACTTCCTGCTTGAGAATGAGACAGTATCATAGCACGTAAACCCCTCACCCAAAAATGGATTCTCCGGAGCAGTGATGAACACCTGCCATCCTGTTTTAGCCAGCTCTGTGTGCACAAATTCCCGTCCTTCCGAATCCAGTTCCGCCGTCAAATCATCCAGAAGCATAACCGGTTTTCTCCTCATTCTGCGCTCAATCAATTTTCCCGCAGTAATCAGCAGAAACAGCACAAGCCTGCGTTTCTGTCCCCTGCTCAATGCTTCGTGTGCCGGCCTTCCGTTTGAGCAGATAGTGATTGCCAGGTCGTCATAGCTTGGCCCGTCCTGAGGCCTCAGTGCCCGAAGTTCACCCCTAAAATTCCTGCGCAGTGCATCCCTCAAATATTCATCACAGTTGCCTTTTACTTCTGGCACTACCGACATCGTAAATCTCCCTGCCGGAATTATGCCCATCATCTGCGCAGCAACTTCCCTCCTCTTCTCCATTATCCAGCCCCCAATTTCGCAATAGGGAATATCTGTGCGGCTGACCGGCTTATTCTGTCGCAAGAGAAGCGTGCGAGTTCTGAGGATATACCGGAAATCTGCGAGCTTCCTAGCGAACGGCGGGTAGAACAATGCGCAAAGCCTGTCGATGAACATTCTCCTGGCAGAAGGACTCCCGTCTATGAGGTTCACGTTCCCGGACAGGAAGAGTATTGACGGCATAATGAGGCGGATATCCGTTGAGGTGATGGTTTTTTCGTCGCAGCGAAGCGAAATTCTCGACGAGATATTGGCTGTGATGATGTGCCTGCTCTCTCCGGAAATTTCGGCTCCGGCAAAAGCAGGACGTTCGCTCCCATTCCAGGAGACTACGCTTCTGGTTCTGCCGAAAGCTCCCCATCCGGATAATATGCTCATGGATTCGAGGAGGTTAGTCTTGCCGCTTCCGTTCGGGCCGAGAATAAGATTAATACCCGGCTCCCAGTTAATGCTGAGTTCTGGGTGAGCCGGGCTTTGCTGGTCAAAATTCCTGAAATTCCGGAGAACTGTTTTGCTGAACTGCAAGGCTAGAACGGAGCGTTGGAGTTATCTTGTGATTCCTGCGGAGACTCGTCGCCGTAATTTTCCTGCTGTGATTCAGAACCGGCCTGTTCGTCTTCGGGGGCGGCAAAGTCAGAATTATCGTCCTCGCTCACTATGTCCTGAGGCGTGAGCCTTATCGGCATAAGCATATACAGAAAATCCTTGTTGTCCTTGCCGCAATATATTCTGGTCTGTCCTTCAATTTCGCTGAACTCCAGATAAACATCCTCAGAACTTGCCGCCTTAAGCCCGTCATTCAGGAAGTTTAAGTTGAAGCCTATCTGTATAGATTTTCCGGTAACTTCCTTAGGCTCGAGCGTTTCGCTTGCTGTTCCGAGACCTGGTGCTCTTGCGGTAATCAGCAGTTCGGAGCCTGGCTTAAGTGTCATCGCGATAATATGTGCCGGAGTATTTTTTGCGATAACCGCAACTCTGTCCAGAGCGGAGAGCAAATCCGAACGGTTAATCGTCAAAGTTGTCATAATTTCTTCGTTCAAGATGCGCTCATACTTTGGGAAATTAGCCTCAATGCTCCTGAGTGAGAACTCTGTTCCGTCAAGATAGGACTCTTTCGGTGCCGGAGCTGAAGCTGTTTTTTCGCCGTCATCATCATTTTCCGGGTAATCGGTGTTTGTGTTTTCGCCGCTATCTGCATTTTCCTGGTAGTCAGTGTTTGTGTTTTCGCTGTTATCTGCGTTTTCGGAACTGTCGGTTTCTGTGTTTTCGCCGCCCTCCTGAATTGCAGGCTTCTCCAGAACAAACCACACCATTGACCCGTCGAAAAGTATCCTGACTATCTCGTCTCCCGTGAAAATCTTGGCTAAGTCTTTTACTGCCGCCGCAGGCATAAGCATATCGTTTTCCTTGTTCACCGTTTCTGCATCTTTATGCGAACACGACAGCCTTCTTCCGTCAGTAGCTACAGCCAGAAGTTTATTGCCTTCAGTCCTGAGCAGACAAGTACCCATGTATTTCGGGAAGTCCGACGGAGCAGAAGCCGCACAGCTCCCTTCGGTGATAAGTCTTCCCAAATCGCTGGCCTGCATTGAGCATATTTCTTCCGCACCGGAGCTTGCCGGTATGCCCGGAAAACTTTCTGCGGGGATAACAGCAAAGCGGGATTTGCTTTTTCCTGCAATAAGTGTTCCTTTTGAGCCGGACACTTCGAGCGTTATGCTCTTGGCCGAAGATTTCTTGAGCATATTTCCCAAAATAGCGGCATTGAGCACAGCAACACCAGGTTCAAGCACTTCTGCTCCCTTAGCGATCATCTTCACCGACGACTTCATGTCCGTAGCTTCGAGAGTAACTGTGCCGGAAGACCCTGCTGTTACGCGAATACCGTTAAGTGCTTCCATTGTGGTCTTAGAGCTGGCGTATTTTTCCGCAACCTGCCAGACCTTGAGGAAGCCCGAACGTTCGAGTTCAAGTTTCATGAAAAATCTCCTTCAAATTATCGTGTAATTTTTGTGTGCCCGATAATTATACACATTACGAAAAGTGAGGCTTGCTGTAAAATTTCAGCATTCCAATCAAAAATTCAGGAGGTATAACTATGCGCACAAAGTTATTCGCATTCGTCCTCACGCTTGCAGTTCTCTTCACGGCATCCTCAGCATTTGCCGATGTAACTATTGCTTTCTCGCAGATAGGTCAGGAGTCCGACTGGAGAACCGCCAACACCGACGACATTACTAAGGCAATCACGAGTCATCCTGGCTGGAAATTTGTGTATGACGATGCCCAGCAAAAGCAGGAGAACCAGATTAAGGCACTCCGCAACTTCATCACCCAGAACGTGGACTACATTCTGTTCACCGGTGTTGTGTCGACCGGCTGGGACGAAGTGCTGAAAGAGGTCAACGAGGCAGAGATTCCCCTTCTCCTTATTGACCGTATGCCCGACTGCGCAGACAAGATCGAGTACGAGGCGGCATTCGGCGGAGATTTCGTCGAGGAAGGCAGAAGGCAGATTGCGTGGGTCGGCGAGTACCTGAAGGCGAAGGGGCGCGGCGACGAGGCAGTGAACGTCGTAATCATGGAGGGCACAACCGGAGCAAGTGCACAGACCGGCCGTACAGAGGGGAACCTCGCAGGACTGAAGGCATATCCGAACCTGAAGCTCATTGCACAGCAGTCCGGGAACTTCACCCGCGCAGAAGGCCAGGCAGTTATGGAGAGCTGGCTAAAGTCTCTGGACAAGATTGACGTGCTGATTGCGCAGAACGATGATATGGCACTTGGAGCGATCGACGCGATCAAGGCCGCCGGAAAAGTTCCGGGCAAGGATATTATCATTGTGGGATGCGACTCGGTGAAGGCCGCGTTTGACGCGATACTTGCGGGCGACATGAACTGCACGGTTGAATGCACGCCCCTTTACTCGAAGTTTGTGGTTGACGCTCTGGAAAAACTCATTGCGGGCGAGAAACTGGGCAAGGAGATTGTTCACCCTGCAGAGGGAGTCTTCGACACGGAGGGCGGAATAGATTTAGGTACAGTAACCTCACAGAAGGCCGCCGACGTAATCGCATCAAGAGTCTATTAGTAATTATGTGAGACACTGGGCGGGGGCGAAAACCTCCGCTCTTTTTTGTGCAAAGGAGGGGATAACGTGAACAATATACTTGAGATGAAGCAGATAGAGATTGAGTTCCCTGGCGTTAAGGCACTCGACAAGGTGGACTTCTCGCTGAGGGCAGGAGAGGTTCATTCGCTTTTGGGTGAGAACGGTGCCGGGAAGTCTACCCTGATAAAATGCCTGACCGGTGTCAACAAAATGGACTCGGGAGAAATTCTGCTTGACGGGAATGAAATTCGTCCGCAGGATCCCGGACACGCAATGACGCTCGGAATCTCTACTGTGTTTCAGGAGATAAATCTTTGCCCGAACCTGAGCGTTGCGGAGAATATTTTTGTGGGCAGACAGCCGATGAAGCACCGTCAAATTAACTGGCGCGAAATTAACCGCAGGGCCGAAGAACTGCTCTCCGGATTCGGGCTTGAGATTGACGTAACCCGTCCGCTGTCGTACTACTCAACGGCGATTCAGCAGATGGTCTCGATTGCGCGTGCTGTGGATGTTCAGGCAAAAATCCTCATTCTCGACGAACCAACAAGCTCCCTCGACACTGGCGAGGTGCAATTGCTGTTCCGTGTAATGCGCGAGCTGAAGGCTAAGGGAATGGGAATAATATTCATCACGCACTTTCTGGATCAGGTGTACGAGATTTCCGACAGGATGACCATTCTGCGCAACGGCCACCTGGTCGGAACGTACACGGTTGAAGAACTGGACAGGGTATCGCTCGTAACGATGATGATCGGCAAGGATTTTTCGGGAATGTTCGACATGGACAGGGCAGAGGCCGCCGAAAATTCACAGGCAGAGCTTGAAGTTTCGCACATCGGAGTTGCGGGGAAAGTAGAGGACTTTTCGCTGACGATAAAGAAGGGAGAGCTTGTCGGTTTCGCCGGATTGCTCGGGAGCGGCAGGACGGAAACAGCGGAAATGCTTTTCGGTGCAGTACCTTCATCACGAGGCAGTATGAAGCTAGAAGGCCATGATGTGAAGATAGACTCACCGGGCGAGGCACTGAATAACCGGATGGCGTTTTGCCCGGAGGACAGGAAGCGCGACGGAATTATCGGGGACCTCTCAATCCGCGAGAACATCATTCTTGCACTGCAGGCACGTCGGGGATTCATGAAGCCGTTATCTCTCGCAGAACAGAATGAGCTTGCTGATAAATACATCTCCCTTCTAGGAATAGCAACACCCGACGCTGAAAAGAAGATAGGCGAACTTTCGGGCGGCAACCAGCAGAAAGTGATACTTGCGCGATGGATGGCAACTGAGCCTGCGGTTCTGATTCTGGATGAGCCTACGCGCGGGATCGACATCGGTGCAAAAGCCGAGATCCAGAAATTGATGCTGAAGATGTGTGCGGACGGAACCTCAGTAATCTTCATTTCGTCGGAGCTTGACGAGATAATCAGGTGTTCGGGAAAAGTAGTAGTGATGAGGGACAGGAAAAAGGTTGCGGAACTTGCCGGGCGCGAGTGCACCCAGCAGAAGATTCTGGAGATAATCGCCGGAGCAGCGTAAAGGGGTGAAAATGCGTGAAGAACTCTAAGATTTTGGGTGCGGTGATGGCGGAAGTGCTGTTACTGCTTGTGTGTCTGATGATACGGCCTGATTTTTTCAGCATAAGCTATCAG
Organism: Synergistaceae bacterium; assembly: GCA_017451025.1. GTDB lineage: Bacteria > Synergistota > Synergistia > Synergistales > Aminobacteriaceae > JAFUXM01. The sequence continues at coordinate 14,964 of JAFSSM010000021.1, forward strand.
CCGTCAACCGGAATGCTTTACGGAAACATTATCGACATTCTGAACCGGTCGAGCGAAATCACGATAATAGCAATGGGAATGACGCTGATTATCGCGCTCGGCGGAACTGACTTGTCGGTGGGAGCACTTGTTGCTGTCGCGGGAGCTGTGGCGTTGAAGCTGTTGCGCTGGGACGTTCTCGAGTACAACACTCCCGGCGATTACACGGTGTGCAATTTCTTCTGGGTGCTGGTTCTGCCTCTGGTTGTGTGTACGCTGATGGGGATGTTCAACGGATTTCTTGTTGCGAAGGGCGGAATGCAGCCGATAATTGCGACGCTGATTCTGATGGTGTGCGGACGCGGGGTTGCGCAGATTCTCACAGACGGCAAGCAGTTCACGACGGGCTACGCTCCCTTCAAGGTAATCGGTCAGGGTGCGTTTCTGTGGCTGCCTGTGCCAATAATCATAACGGTTGTGGTCGTGGCGTTTATGGCATGGTTCACACGAAAAACAGCATTCGGGACGTTCGTTGAGGCAGTGGGGATAAACAGAAGTGCAAGCCGTCTTTCGGGCATCAACGCGGCAATGATAATCTTCATAGCTTTTGCGATAACGGGCCTGCTCTCCGGAATTTCCGGCCTCATCTACTCGAGCCGCATAATGTCGAACGACTCCAACAACGCGGGTCTGAACTACGAGATGGACGCGATTCTTGCGGTGGTAATCGGCGGAACGAGCATGACCGGCGGAAAATTCAGCCTGGCCGGAACGGTGATAGGCTCAATCCTAATCCGGACGATAGTAACGCTCGTGTACTACTTCGGGATAGTGTCTGAGGCAACGATGGCGTTCAAGGCGTTAATCATTGCTGTGGTGATTGTGTTGCAGTCCGAGCCGGTGCGTAAATACTTCGCTAAGAGGAAGGGGGCGGCCAAGTCATGAGCAGGATAATACGCAAACTCTCGAACCCGATGTACATAATGATCTACGCTACCGTCGGAATATTCCTCGCGATATACGGAGCGGGAGCTTGGGCTTACGGAGACCGAGGCTTTCTCACACTGCGGACGTTCGTCAACATGTTCATCGACAACGCATATTACGGGATTTCGGCGGTAGGTATGACGATGGTGCTGATCACCGGCGGAATAGACCTGTCCGTCGGAGCAGTCGCCTCACTCACCGGAATGTTCATCGCCTACGGTACGACGATACTGCACATACATCCGGCGGTGTGCATTGCGTTTTCGCTGGTTGTGGGTGTGGGACTCGGCCTGCTTATGGGCTGGGTGATAGAGTACCTGAACGTTCCGCCGTTCATCACGACGTTGACGGGAATGTTCCTCGCGCGCGGAGTGTGCTCATTAATCAGCCGAGAGTCGATAAACATTCAGCACTCAATGATAGATTCGCTTGCAGGGTGGAAGATATATTTTATGCACCAGGTCAATGGAAACTGGGTGAAGGTGAAGCCGATAGCGTTCGTGAACTTCAACGTAATATTATTCCTTGTGATGATAGTGATAGGTACGTTCATTTTGCAGAGGACGCGTTTCGGCCGCAACATCTACGCAATCGGGGGGAATGAGCAGAGCGCGCGATTGATGGGCCTTCCGGTTGCACGCACAAAGATTCTGGTGTACGGGTTCAACGGTCTGTGTTCGGTGCTTGCGGGATTGAGTTATGCGCTGTACGTCAAAAGCGGCTGGAACTTGTCCCTGCAGGGTGCGGAGCTTGACGTGATTACGTGTGCAGTAATCGGAGGTACGCTTCTCACCGGCGGAGTCGGAAGCATGATAGGTACGCTGTTCGGGGTCCTGCTGAAGTCGATAATCCCTGCGCTGATTACGTTCAACGGGCATCTTCTCTCCTGGTGGGGGAAGATTGCGACGGGAGTCTTGCTTCTGCTGTTTATTTGCATTCAGGGAATAGTGGTGAGCTGGTCGGGACGTAAGCGTTCGGCATAAATAAGCCCCCGTGCTCTTAGGGTACGGGGGAATTATTGTGATGTGAGAGTTCGCAAATCTTTATTGCTGAAACCTCGCACGGTTCACATGTTCGGGCTGTTTCTGCTCAATCTCTCCTGCCGCAGTCAGAGCCATCCTCGTCATCATAGGCCCTACCAGTTCGTACACTAACACGCTGAACAGGATTATGTTACGGATAAGTCCTCCGGTCTCCGCACCCAAACTCTGCGCACTCACTACCATTCCGAGAGCTACACCTGCCTGCGGGAATAATGTTATCCCCAAATACTTCTTCACGTTCTCCGAACACTTCATCGCCGTGCTCGAGAATAACGCTCCGAAATATTTCCCCAGACACCTCACCAAAATATACACTACACCAATCACTACAACCGAGCCGTACTTAAACACACTAAGCTCAAGCCGTGCTCCGCTCAGCACAAAAAATACTGCGTAAAGCGGTGCACTCCACCTTTCAGACCTGTGCATTATGTCAGCACTGTACCCGCACAAATTGCAGAATATAGTCCCGAGCATCATGCATACCAGAAGCGACGAACACGCCAGCCGGATTTGACCGATGTACACTTCGCGCGAAGCCAGAGCTATAGTCATCATCACAAATGCTATGGTCATCGAGAGCCTGTTTGTGTTGGAGAAAAAGACTTTTTCTATTTGCGTCAGTATCCAGCCCATCACAGCACCCAGCACCAGCGAGCAGATTATCTCAATCAGCGGATTAACTACCACTGAAACGAGATTAACCGCCCCGCCCTGCATTGCCTGAGCTATTCCGAATGATACCGCAAAAATTACCAGGCCGGCCGCATCGTCAAGAGCAACTATCGGCAGCAATAAGTCAGTAACCGGTCCTTTAGCCTTGAACTGTCGCACGACCATCAACGTAGCCGCCGGAGCTGTAGCACTAGCAATTGCTCCAAGTGTTATGGCCGCAGGAAGCGACAGCAGCGAGAACTTCACGCTCAGGAAAACCAGCGCGGCATCAACAAGAAGCGTTGCCGCCACAGCTTGGAATATTCCTACGAAAGTTGCGGTCCTGCCCATCTCCTCGAGCTTGGCCAGCTCAAATTCGCTCCCTATGTCGAACGCAATAAATCCCAACGCTACGTTTGAGATTATCCCTACAGACGCAAGCTCCTCTGATGAATTGAAGCCGAATGTACAGAATTTCCCGAGAACATACGGCCCGACAAGAAGCCCGGCAATCAAAAAACTGGTTACGTCGGGAAACATTATGCCCTTACGTCCGACGGTATACTTGAAAACTCTGGTCATAGCCAGCCCCGCAAAAAGTGCAAAAGCTGTTTTTAGCAGTAACGACAAAATTACTATGCCTCTTTCCGTTTATTTACCCCATTGAGGGGGAATATATTTTACACTGAGATTTCCCGGATTTCTTCGCCTCGTACAATGCACGGTCCGCCTCGTGAATTATCTGGTCTATTGTCTTGTCGCTGTCGTGCTTCGCCTGCGAAATCCCAGCACTCACCGATAATTCCCTCATAGTCCGCGAACATGCATAATACTTCAGCAGCTTCGTCATGAACTCGTTCACCCTCGCCGCCGTATCGTTGATGTCCCTTTTACCCAAAAGCACCAGCATAAACTCATCCCCGCCCATCCGTGCGCAAAATCCGTCGGGAAATTCCCTCTGCATCATCTCGGCGGTCGCCGCTAATGCCCTGTCCCCTGCCTGATGCCCGAACGTGTCATTCACTCCCTTGAAGTTGTCCAGGTCAAAATACACGCAGGTGATGTTGCGCTCGTGCCTGTTGCGCTCGATGAAGTCCTGCAGGTACCACCGCGTCGCCAGTCCCGTCAAATAATCCTGCCTGGCCATCTCGAGAATGCGTTTCTGGTGCTCGATGTTCTCGTAGTTATTCGCACGCTCACTCTTTATGCGCTCTATTAACCGTCCAAACAGAAATTTTGCCAGCGCAGAAGTAAGGGGCATCGGCCACAAATCATAGAGCTTTTCGAGCGTGGAGGGGGTTAAGTTCTGCGGAGCTTGGGAGCACAGCACATATTTGGCGGCAGACTTGCTCTCGGGTATTCTGGCTGAAATTACCACGCTCTGGCTTTCCGCAGGGACAGAACCGGCGTGAAAGTGCAGGGCCAAGTCCTCAGGTGCTCCGAAGCCCTCAAGAATAGTGATTAGCTTTTTGCTGGGGGAATATATGTGCAGTTCTGTCATATGGCAAGCCACGTAATTAACAGGGTTATCAGCGCAAACGGCAATATCGTTGCGATATTCAGGAACAGCATCTTTTGCGCAGTCTTAGCCTGGAAAAATCCGAAGTAGTACCCCGCGTTCATTCTGATTGTGCGGGTAATTGTGCCGAGAGTGTTGCCCAGAATCAGCGCGAATAGTGCCTGTGCAGGACTCAGCTCGCCGGAAGCCATCGCTCCGCCCGCAAGCGCGAGTGCTGACGATACACGCCCCACACTCCCCGCCGCAACTGCCCATCCCGACAACGGCAGGAATGTTTTACCCTCAGCTCCGGCAAAACTTGAGCGCACATAGCTGTTGAGCAGCGGCACAGCCCAATACGTCAGCGCAAAGCACACCCACGCAGCAGGAAGTGTCTTCACCAGTTTTTTCACGAAGGACTGCGCATGAACACGCCCGGATAATTCCTGAGGAATTGCTTCATTGCTGAACGTTCCACCCTCACGCCGCAGAAATACCAGCGCAACGATAAACCTTCCGGCACTGTTCAAGAGCATAGACGAGGCGAAAATCCCTCCTACAGTTCCCGCGACGCTTGCGGCCATCACCAGAGTAGAAGGCCAGCGTTTCAGGTAGGCAGGCAGAGGCAGCATCAGGACTGACCATATCGCCAAACGCTCGGTGAGTGTGCCGTTTGTGAGTGCTGAGGAAATTATTGCGGCTCCGGCCTTCGGTGAACCTGCAGATGCCGCGAGTGCAAGGCCCGTTGTGGGATTTATACGGCACTTCTCCAGGAGCGGGCGTAATTTTTTCAGCAGAAGTTCGGGCACCTTGAACCGGATTATCAGTTCGCCGAGCAGCAGGCCAAGTATTATGTCGAGCGTCAGCGCAAGTTCGCCCTTAATCAGTTCCGCCATAGCAATATCACCGATAAATATTCGTGAATGTCGTCAAGTGCAGACGGGCCTTCTGTTATGCGTTCAAGCTCCGGAATGCCCGCGAAGTCCACACGGATAATTTTGGAGAAGCCCTGCACCAGCTCACGGATATTTCGCAGGGCTGTGGTTTTGTAGATTGCCGCACAATCACAGGCTTCAAGTGTCCGGCGTATCTTTTCGGGATTGGCGGTGCCGGGAATTATCGCGAAGATTTCCTGCCCAAGTGCCATGAACTTTTTGGCACAGGATGCCGCAAGCGAGTGCGCAGATATTCCCGGGATAAATTCGGCCTCAATCTCCGGCACTAACTCCTTGAAGACATCAAGCAGGTACGCTCCTGTTGAGTAGAGCATTGCGTCGCCGATTACAGGGAAGAACACACACGAAGTATTCTCCCATTCAGGACGGAGTTCCTCGAGCTGTGAGAGTATGCGGTCATGCCGAAGCTGTGCGTCCTGAACCATCGGAAAGACTATGTGCGCGAACTCAGCGTCAGGAAAATGATGTGCAAGAATTTTCTCCGCCCGGCCCTGAACTTGCGGCACAATAATCAGGTCTGCAGATTTTGCCGCATTCAGTGCCGACAGAGTAACAAGCTCAAAATCACCAGGCCCCAGCCCGGCAATAATTAATCTCATGTTCAAAATATACCCGCTTTCTGGTTTGACGCTATAATATCACATTATCATTTCCATTATTTTTTATGAGGAGGGATTTGTTTATCATGATGATATTGCTTTCGTTTGTGGCAGTGTCTGTCTTTTTGCTTGGGCTGTATCAGTGGGCACTTGGCGGAGCAAGCCTGTGGAGAATATTCACCCTGCGCAAGATGGAGCATGACCTTCCGCCGGAAGAACGCCTTCAAGCAGAACGTGAAGTGAAACAGCTGGAGAAAGCAGCAGACCGCACAATCAGCGCAAGCCTGAGGATAGTTGCTGTACTGGCGGTGCTTGTGTGGGTGTTCTTGGGTATGCAGATGATACTTGAGCTGTTCGGCGTAAACATGATAGGGAGCATAACTTCGACAGCGCGGCAGTATTGGGCACAGCCTGGAGTAACGAACACGCAGAGCCCGAGCCAGATGCGCAACGACATGTTAAGGAATATGGGCAACAACCTGCGCAGATAAGTGAGGAGTGATTTAGTGCGTGATTAAGCTAATGATATTTGACCACGATATGACTATCGTAGATTCCAGCTATGCCATCATGGAAGGCTTTAACTATGTCGCAAGGCACGAAGGGCTCCCTGAAGTTTCGCATGAACTCACGATGCAGTACATCGCTACACCTATTCCTACGTTCTGCGAGGGGCTTTTAGGCGAATACAGGCCCGAATGGATCAAGCTGTACCGTTCGCAGAGCGAGAGGCTCGAGCGCGAATTGATACGCCCGTTCCCGGACACAGCACAGACCCTCGCGACACTAAAGGAGCTTGGCCTGAAACTCGCAGTAGTATCGAACAGGGAACACCCCAGCCTCGTGCTAGAACGTGAGGACCTCGCCAAATATTTCGACGTGATGGTCGGAGCGGAAGAACCATACGGACATCTGCCCTACAAGCCCAATCCCGCAATGCTCCACGAACTGCTGGCTCACACAGGCATTCCGGCAGAACAGGCAGTCTATGTCGGCGACGCTGACCTCGACATAGTTACGGCGAAGGCGGCAGGTGTGCGCGGAATAGGCATCACCAAAGGGAATTTTTCCCACAGAGAATTTGAGCTTCTAGGAGCATGGAAGAGTATCGGCCAGCTCTCAGAACTCCCTAAAATTGTTCAGGAAGATGCAGCCAGCTGACGGCCTCTTGAACAATTCGGAGCTATTCAGCGGACTTGCGGCTTACGGCGAATACTCGGAAGAAGTTATCACCCAAACCGCCGATAAACGCTCAAGCTCAAAAAAGGCATTCACACCAGTAAATCACCTCGCTGGTGAACCAAGCCCCTACCTTCAGCTTCACGCACTTAACCCCGTCGGCTGGTTTGCTTGGGGACGCGAAGCATTCAGCACTGCCAGAACTGAGGATATGCCCCTGTTCGTCTCTATAGGCTACTCGTCAAACCACTGGTGCCACGTCATGGAGCGGGACTGCTTCAGCAATCCGGAAGTCGCAGGCTTCATCAACGAGGCATGTATTCCCGTGTGCGTTGACCGTGAAGAACGCCCGGACCTCGACGAACTCTTCACCGAGATTTGCCGCGTCCAGAACGGAAGCGCAGGTTATCCGCTGAACATATTCATGACACCAGAGGGAAGACCATTCTTCTGCACAACCTGGCTCCCGAAAAGAACTACAGGTCTTATGCCAGGAATAACTGAGCTTCTGCCCCGCATTAAATGGCTGTGGCACATGCAGAGGGATTTTATTGAGCGCACCGCCTCCGAACTGGCACTAAGCATCAACTCCAGGCTGGAAACACTCTCGTGCGAAAAGCTCAGGGGCGGCAAAATCGGCAGTTTTTCGGCGTGGGAGGCATTGAACGATTTGCGATCAATCTTCGATTTGCGCTGGGGGGGCTTCGGCTCAACCCCAAAATTTCCCGAACCGGCAAAGCTGGCTTTCCTGATGCTTCAGGCCCGTGAATCTTCGCAGGCATCCAAGCACGACAAGCTAGATGCTCTCACGATGACCGATATTACCTTGCGCAGAATGTGGAGAGGCGGCATTCACGACCATTTAGGCGGCGGATTCTCGAGGTACGCAATCGATGAGCACTGGCTAGTCCCCCACTTCGAGAAATTATTGTGCGACCAGGCTATGCTTCTGCTGGCTGTCTCGCTCGCTCAGGAGAATAACCAGAACTCATTTCACAGGCTGTTTGCTGAGGACATTATCTTTTGTTCTGCGAGGGACTTTTGCGACAACGCATCCTACTCGCAGGGATTCAGGGCATCGATTGACGGCGACACCCCCGACGGCGAAGGCAGATATTACCTGTGGACTGAGGATGAGGTCAGGCAGGCACTATCGGACGAGGATTTTCACCTGTTCTGCGGAGCTTACGCGGTGCTGCCGGGCGGGAATTTCAGCAGTGAGGTAGCCGGTGCACAGATAGGCATGAATATTCTCTACGAGGCATCGACCGTCAAGGAACTGGCTAAACGTTTCGGCCTAAAGCCCCAAGAAATCGGCTCAAGGTTAAGCGTCGCCAGAAAATTGCTGCTTGATGCCCGCGACAAACGCTACCCCTTGCGGAGCGACAACAAGATTCTCATGAACTGGAACGGTCTAATGATTGGAGCCTTGTCCAGAGCATCAGTCAGCTTCGACCAGCCGGAATGGCGGGACATGGCCGAACGTACCGCCTTGTTCCTCCAGAAAAACTTGCCCGACAAATCCGGGAACTGGCGGCGGAGATGGATTGACGGCAAGGCAGATATTCCCGCAGTAGCCGAAGATTACGCCTATTTCCTGTGGGGAATCGTCGAGCTGTACAAATCGCTGAAGCACTTTAACGCCGGCGAAAAGCAGCTCACCGAATGGCTGAATGCCGCAAAATCCCTCGCTGATACTATGCTCACGAAATGCCTGGACGAAAAGCACGGAAGCCTTATCCTGACTTCGCAGGACGACGCGAATATTTTTGCCCGCCTGAAATCGCCGGAGGATATGAACTCCCTGCCAAATCCAAATGCTATGGCCGCCATTGCCTTGAGCGAATTGGGGATAATCTCAGAGGAAAAGAAGTATTCTGACTGTGCACGAAGAATAATCTCGTGCTTTGCGCGTTATGTTCGGGATAATCCGGTGGCCTGCCTGTCAATGGTTGCGGCGGATTCTATCTGGAAGCCCGTGCGCAAGAAGCCCGAACCTCCGGCCAAGCCTGTGCTTACTGACGAGGAGCTTAACCGTCCGGAGGAACCGGTATCTGAGCCGGAAGTTCAGGCAGAACCGGAAGAGCAGAAACACCCGGCCCGTGCACACAGAACATCAGGAACTTCACGTGCAGAACGCGTAGAACGCCGCAGGGCAGGAAGGGCGACCCGTGCACGAGAAAGACACTAACAATAAATTTATTGGAGGTATACATTTTGCACACGAAACGTTTTCACGCAGGAATATTAGTGATTCTTGCGGCAGTCTTTGCCTGTGTCAGTCCTGGCTATGCTGACTACAGATTCGATGACCTGATGGGCCCGAGCGGAATCAGCTACCAGTGGATGATACTCAACAATTCCGGCTTCACTTTCGGCGACTCGCACTCAACTGCTATTGATGTTTCGGGCGATATGGTCTCAGGCAGTGAAGCTCTGCTCGAAGTTCTCAGCGGAAAAGCAGAATCACCCATTTACGACAACAGCCTTAACACGTTTTTCCTGGTTACGGCTAACGGTCTCGGCGAGTTCACCATGAATTTCCGTTCGCCTACTCTCCAGCAGTTCAACCCTGTTACTCCGAACCTTCAGCTCAGCACTCCGTGGAACGAGAACCTGACCATCAACGAGGCATATACCGACACGAAAACTGCCTTAGGCCAGCCCGACGGGAATTACGATGCTCTCTGGAGGAGCTACAACTTCCAGGTTACACGCAACGACACCGAGACCTACAACACCGTTGCGCAGTACTTCTACTTCCACCAGAATCCCAGAGACACATCCTCGCAGGGAATCCCCCGACCGTTCGTGATCTCGAACGTTCACCCTGGTACTGCGTCAGACGCTCCGCTGGAACTCAGGCTGACGCTCCGGGACAGCAACAGCAACTCCGGAAACATCGTAGCCTATGACAGCGATTTATGGGCAATGGAGGACAGCATGATTATGGGCGGCGATGACTGGGTGTTCGTGCCCGTCCAGGACTTCAACTCCAAAAATGCGACGTACTACCTGACAACAGAGGTAGCGAATCACTGTGCTGTGAGATATGCCGCGTTACCATACACGAACTATGGCTCATGGCAGAGTCCCTCAAAGTGGAAGTTTGACCTGCCGCGCGTTCAGGGTACTACAAATATTTTCCGTGAGTTCGATCTTGCACCGGAAAGCCACATTGCGCCCGGCCTGGTAACTATTTACCGCAGGCCCTACCAGCTCAGCGAGGCGGACAAGAGGCCGTTGCGTCTATTCCCGATTGACGACACCAGAGGCACAGGAGTCTATGACCTGATTCTGAATCACAGGCTGGTTTACGGCAAGAGGCTCGGCGAGACCTACAAGGAGACCGGCGACGGCGGAGTAAGCATGTTTGAGATTACGGCGTTCGAGTTCCAGCCAGCGAGCATGAATTTCCTGGATAACGTAGCTAGAGTTACGGGGTCCTACAGCTCAGTGGTGATGCCGTCGACGCAGATTTTCACGGGAGCATCGATCAAGCGCGACACTACATCAATTCCGAGCACGGCACTGCAATATTTCACGATTGAACAGAATATCCCGGCAACGCTCAGGACCTCAGGGAAGGAGGCTATGCTCCCTCTGCACATTACGTTCAACATTCCCGTTACGTCTCTGGGGGCTGATGCATGGAACGATGTATTGCGTGCTTGGCGGCAGAACAGAGGCAGAATTGTTGAGGCATTCGCGGACTACTATCACATCTACCTGCTTGCGGAAACTAACGGCGAAAAACGCCTGTGGAACCTTACTCAGGAAATGGACAAGTACCCCGGCCAGCTGAAAGTGTTTCTCGATGAGGACAGAGGCAGGATCACCCGCGACAACGATCGCGGAGTAATTACGGTGAGCTTCATTGCGATGCTGATGGACGGCACGCGCGACGGTGAACGCCCGGAATTGAGCGTAGTACCTGACAGCACGAACCTGAACAGTGCGGAATACATAGTGATGCGCGACGGAGAGCTGGATAACAAGTGGAAGATGACGTTCTTCATTGCACCGGCGAATTATGCAATAAATGAGGAGCCTTCACCAGTTCCGACGAACACGCCGATAGCGAACAGCAGCGGAGGCGGCGGCGGATGCTCTGCGGGAATGCTCGGCCTGGTTTCGGCGGCAGTATTATTATTCATCAGGAAGGGAGATAGTTTTTAGTGAGAAAGTTTATCTTGATTTTGCTGGCTGTCATGCTGGCAATTAGCATGTCAGTTTCTGCGTGGGGAGCGTCGGAATTAGTTCTGACGGTTGATGCAAATTACAGCGGCGGAAGCGGCGATGATGACGACGATTCCGACAGTGATGAAACTACATTCACTACGCTTGCCGAAGCACTGAGCTATGCAGACTCTGACGAAGCGACTGATGTCATCATTAACCTTCTGCAGGACGAGAATCTCGAGGGCTACATGGAGATTGACGACGCAACCGACAAGACGAGCATAACTATTGCCGGAACAGGTTCCACCAAGCTGATTTTGCCCTCAGATGAGGATAATGAAGGGGTAAGGCACTTCGTCATCAACAACTCTGACTTCACACTCGGCCTGAAGGGACTGACGATTTCGGGAGGCGGCGTTTATGTTGTCGCCGGGACATTGAGCGCAGACAGCGTAACTTTCAGCAACAATGACCCGTCCGGCAATGAGGACACGTCTGACCGTATAGGCGGAGCAGTTCACGTTGCGGAGGACGGCAAGGCGGCGTTTACGAACTGCGTGTTCACGAACAACACTTCGGCCAGAGGCGGAGCGATATATTCTGCGGGAGAACTCGAAGTCTCACCAGGTACCGCATTCACGCGCAACCATGCAACAGAGAACGGCGGCGCGATTTATTCTGCGGGCACACGCGAGAGCACGTTCAACGGCCTGACTTTCGGGGGAAACACTAACGGCGATGCGAACTATGCGGCCAATGGCGGAGCAGTATATATTTCTGCCGGATCAGTAACTTTTTCCAACAGCATCTTTACCAGAAACAGCGCAGACCAGGGCGGAGCAATAAGTGTAGCTTCCGGAACGCTGAACCTTACCGGCGTAAACACCCTAGAGAACAACAGGGGCAATAACGGCGGAGCGATCTACCTTGCCGACAGCAACAACGCAAGGCTGGAATTTTCCGGGAGCGAGACAATGATTCTGAGGGGCAACACCGCACAGACGGCAGGCGGAGCGATTTACGCAGAGGAAAATTCTGTTATGGTGGCGTACGTGGCCGTAACTTTTGACGGCAATCATGCTGACGGCGGAAACGGCGGAGCACTCTGGGTATCTGACGGCAAACAGCTTGAGGGATTCGCCGGAGCTATAACCTTCACCAATAACACGGCAGATTATGGCGGAGCGGTCTACATAGGCAGCGAAAAGCAGAATACGGCGAATTTCACAGCGCAGGGTCAGTTCGACTTCAGCAACAACGAGGCAGAGTACGAGGGCGGCGCGATTTACACCGTGAGGGCCAACGTGTTAGTTTCTGGCCTGGAAATTTCTACAGAGAACACGGCGGGACTTGGCGGCGGTTTTCTGAAGGCTGGCGGTTCTACTACCATAAAGGACAGCACAATTTCCAACCAGTCGGCGAAATTCGGCGGAGCAATATTTTCCTCAGGTGCAATAGTCATCGATAACTCCGTGTTCTCCTACAATTCATCAGAGGTTGAGGACGGAGACGATCAGGGCGGCGGCGGAGCAATATACTACGCAGGCAGAGGCACAGGTCCCGGCCAGAACATCACAATCACTTCGTCAGACTTCATAAACAACACCTCAACCACAAACAATATCGGGCAGGGCGGCGGAGCGTTATTCATCTCGGGCGATGCGTCTATCTCCGGCTCAAGGTTCACCAGCAATACCCACACGAACAACGCGAACATCGACAACGGCGGCGGAGCAATATATCTCAACGGCTCAATCACTCTGGAGAGCACGGAATTTACGTCCAACCGTGCGGCAGGAACAGGAGGCACTCGAGGCGGAGCAATCTACGCAACCGGCGGCTCAACCATCAGCATCAAGGAGAGTCTTTTCGAGAGCAACCAGGCCACCAACAACGGCGGAGCAATCGTGCTTTCCGGGCAGTGCACCACCACAATCGAGGACAGTACATTTACGAGCAATCAGTCCACTTCGGCGTTCGGCGGAGCTGTTTATGCGCAGGGAACCCTGACGGCACAGAACAGCTACTTCTACCTGAACAGGTCAGCACAGTCCGGCGGAGCAATTTACTTCGACCAGCACAACAACGCCAATCATCCCGGAATGTTCACCGCAGAAAGCTCAATGTTCATGGAAAATTCTGCAGGAGCTGCTCCTCTGACGGGACAGGGCGGAGCACTTTACCTCAGGCCAGATGCGGCGGTCATAAACAGATGCACTTTCGCAAACAACCAGAGCTCGGCAGTAAACGCAGACTCTCGCGGCGGAGCAATCTACATCGACACGAACGATACAGCAGTTGCGACGGTAACCAGCATCAAGAACTCGACGTTTGCAGGTAACCAGGTATACGGAGGCTCGACGAACTACGGCGGAGCAATTTTCCTGACAGGCCAGGATATAGCACTGATTTCCGACACGTTCACCGGCGGCAACAGTGCAATCGAGCGCGGCGGAGCAGTCTACGTAGGAAGCGGCACGATGACGATAGCGGCCTGCATAATCGTGGGCAACACTGCTGACAACGGAAGGGATATTTATGCGGAAGGCACGATAACATCACGCGGCTATAACAGGATCGGAGTTTACGGCAAGGGCGGAAATGATACATCATGGCTTGCGGACATCACGACGAGCACAACTGACCGTGAAAATAGTGCGTGGACGATGGTAACGTTCTTCGGAGAAGATTCAGGCCTTGTCGACAATGACGGGTTCGTTCAGGGTCCGGATATAGGTTCAGCCCTGAAGGACGGCAAAGTCAAGCTGCTGGCTATTCCTCTGAACGAAATGGACAGCCTTTTAGCTGTGGACAGGGCGACGAATGCGATACCGTTTGCGCGGCGTTTCACCCTGAACATTGACCAATATGATATTTGGGGGATAGACAGGTTCAGCGGCAACAATGATATAACGATCGGAGCGCACTATCTTGGCGGCGACGGAGCAGGCGGCGGAGACGGCGAAGCGGGCCTCTACGAGATAGCCAGCATATCCATGAGCGGAATACCCAACACCCTCAAGAGCATAGGCCAGACTTCCAGCCTTGTAGCAGTGATTCACTACATCAACGGCCGTACTGCTTACGGAGTGCCTTCCGACCGCACAAGCGTAACCAAGAATCAGGAGGAGCGCGTAACGTGGTCAAGCAGTATGCCGGCGTTCGTGAAGATAGACAAGAGCGGTAACATCACTGCTCTCCAGATGACCAACAACACCAACGGCGCAACAATCACCGTCAGCACAGTTCGCGCGACACCCGGCGGAAGGGCGGCAACGGACAGCCGTGCAGTGAAAGTTACGGGTCAGTACAGCTTCATGAACACGGTATCGCAGGCATACCAGAATTATTTTTCGGATTATGTGCAGGACTTGATGGAGCATGACATCTCAATATCGCTGGCGGAAGCGGACAAGTCTACCGTTCTGGCGACGGGCTTCCAGCGCAATTTTGCCTCCTTGTGGGGAGTAACGAAGGCAAGTGCGGTTACGGACTTGAGCGTATCCACTCCGAGCTTCTCGACCGCTACAACCTACACCAACTCGCAGGGACTTGCGGCCTCCAACGGTGCGGGCGTGAGCATCAACTTCCAGAACAGGAGCGCAGGAGATTTATTCCCGCTGACTTATTCGTGGAACTTGTCGGGCAAACAGGTTCAGGCTATCTTGGGAAATGACATGACCAGGCAGTCAATCAATGACTCATTTGCGGATAAGCTGTTCTCCGCGATGAGAATAGACTACCAGACCCCGACGAAGAACTCTACCGTAGTAGGTTCCGGCGGAGTTAAGGGTTCGGATGCACGGCGTTACGGTGCACTGACCATGACGAAGGCGGACGGAAACGCAGGGCTTCACATTGAGCTTACGGCCTATCTTGCGAACGTAGCGTCGAACGCCAGCAGCAACGGCCCGCAGTTCGTGAAGGGTTCAGGGAGCAAGAGGCTACTGGTAGTGCCTGACGGAGCGAACGACACCGCGATAACCGGTACGATGTGGCTTGCGCAGAGTGCTTCGACGATCGTGAAGGAAGATACTCCGAGCACGAACAACAACAATTCTGGCGGAGACAGCACCGGCAACAACACCACCGGCAACAACTCGAACTCCGGAGGCGGAGGCGGCGGAGGCGGCGGATGTGATTCGTTTGGTCTTGGGCTTTTCGGTGCGGTTCTGGTGTTAGCCTTGAAACGCAAGTAGAGCAGAATCAACGCAGACCTTCCTGTAAAAACGGGAGGGTCTGTTTTTTTGTGCACACATGTGCTAGACTTTGCGGCATCTACAGGTTAAATTTAGTCAATCAAGGGGAGATTTGGGGAATGCAGTATAAAGATTACTACAAGATTTTGGGGGTGCCGCGTGATGCCAAGCCCGACGAAATCCGCAAAGCCTACAGGAAATTAGCGAAGCAGTATCACCCTGACGTGAACAAGGAGGCCGGTGCTGAGGAAAAGTACAAGGAGATAAACGAGGCATATGAAGTTCTGAAGGACCCGGCCAAGCGCGAGAAGTACGACACCTTAGGCATGAACTGGCAGAGCGGACAGGACTTCACTCCTCCTCCGGGCTGGGGAGGAGGCCAGCGTGTGGAATTTGGCGGGGACTTCAGCGACTTCTTCCAGACGTTATTCGGCCAGGCTGGGGGAAATTTCGGGGGGTTCAGCGACATTTTCGGCAATGCAGGCCGTCCGGTGAAACGCGACACCGAAGCTGAACTGACACTGACGCTTGAGCAGGCAGTGAAGGCCGGAGAAATTACGCTGACTATGGGGGGCCGTTCAATCAAGACACGTCTTCCCAAAGGTATAACCGAAGGCTCGAAGATAACTTTGCCGGGAAAAGCAGAAGGCGGCGGGGATATTAAGCTGACACTGCACATAGCTCCGCACAAGGATTTTAAGGTAGAGGGCTATGATATTACGCGCGACGAGAAGGTTCCGGTTTGGGATGCTGTTTTGGGGAAAGATATTAACGTGCAGACACTTGACGGCAACGTTACGGTGAAGATGCCCCCCGGGATTCAGGACGGGCAGAAGCTCAGATTGAGGGGTAAGGGGTTAGCTGACAGGAACGGCCAGAATGGTGATATGTACGTCCGCATAAGGATAGAGATACCGCGCCACCTGAATACTAAGCAGAATGAATTATGGCATGAACTGGCTGAACTGGGGTAAAATTTTCAACAATAACCTTTGGAGGTGAAGTTTTCGCTATGCGCTCGAACATCTTTAACGTTCCTAACACACTTAGCCTGATACGTGTATTTCTTGCGCCGCTGGTTCTGCTGTTTCTCTCACTCAGAATTGGGCGGCCGATCTCAGCCTCGCTTCCCGGTGTGAGCTGGGGTGATGCTATCGCGGCGGCAGTGTTCATCGTTGCGTCCCTGACTGATGCGTTCGACGGATACATCGCCAGAAAGTACAAGCTGGTTACCACATTGGGCAAATTCATTGACCCTCTGGCAGATAAGGTTCTGGTGATTGCGGCCATGCTTGCCCTAATTGAACTTGGCCGTCTTCCGGCGTGGATAGTCATGGTGATAATCACGCGTGAGTTCATCGTTACGGGATTGCGCCTTGTTGCTGCGGCAGAGGGTGTAGTAATTGCGGCCTCTAAGGGCGGAAAGCTGAAGACTTGCTGCCAGATCGCCGCGCTTATCATGCTTATCCTGAACATACCGGGCGGAATGGCGTTGATGTGGCTTGCAATGATTTTAACGGTCTGGAGCGGAATGGATTACCTTATAAAGGGCAGCAGCATAATCACAGGATAAATACGGGTCAGCAAAAATCCCCTTCCACTTATCAGGAGGGGGATTACTTTTTCTAGCTGTATTCCGGCACAAGTTCGTGAAGAACTGCCGGTGCTTCGCCAGGATGCTTTATTGCGCGTTCTAGCAGTGCGTCCAATTCCGGGGTAATGCCCTGACCTGCCTTTATCCTGCTCTCGAAAATTTTCGGGTGAACTGTCCCGCGCACAGCATTTTCGTCGTAGAACAACTCCTCGTACAATTTTTCGCCCGGCCTTATCCCGGAGTACACTATGTCTATGTCGCGGTAAGGCTCGTAACCGCACAGACGTATCAATAATTCCGCCATTTCCCGAATAACTACGGGCTCACCCATGTCCAGCACGAAAAGTTCCCCGCCATGACCTAGTGCTCCTGCCTGAATCACAAGGCTCACAGCCTCAGGAATCAGCATAAAGTATCTCTTCATGTCCGGGTGCGTAACCGTAACAGGCCCGCCTTCCGCAATCTGTTCCTCGAATTTGGGGATAACGCTTCCTCTGCTTCCGAGAACATTACCGAACCGCACAGCCATGTACTTTGTCTCGGGATAATTTCCCTGTTCGCGTTCAAGTATCTTTTCGGCGAGCCTCTTCGTCGCTCCCATTACGCTTGAAGGGTTCACGGCCTTATCCGTCGAAATCATCACCATACGTTCAGCGTGGTACATCCCTGCATATCGCGCAATGGTTCTTGTGCCGAGTGCGTTGACCCTCATAGCTTCGCGCGGGCATGTCTGCATCAGCGGGACGTGTTTATGTGCCGCCGCGTGGAATATCACCTGCGGAGAGTGCTTCTCGAACAATTCATGCATAGCCGTATCGTCAGCCACGTCCGCAATCACCGGGTGCACTGGAATGTTCGTCCCGGACTTGGCCAGCCCCTCAAGCAGAAGGTATATCGACTGCTCGCCGTGCCCCAGCGCAAAAATTTCGGATGGATTGTTGTGCAGAACCTGCCTGACTATCTCGCTCCCGATTGAGCCTCCCGCACCCGTAATCAGGACTTTGCGGCCCTGAATGTAGTTCATCGACGGGTCAAGGTTTATGCGCACCTGTTCACGGCCAAGCAAATCCTCGAGCCTGACCTTGCGCAGACGCGACACAGACACAGTTCCGCCCGCAAGTTCTCTCAGACTCGGAAGTATCCTGACCTGAACGTTCAGGGGTGCGAGCGTGTCATAAATCCTGCGTATTTTCTGGCCGTTTGCACTCGGTATTGCGATTAACACCACCTGAATCTTTTCGCGCTCAACTATTCTGCGCAGGTCCGACGAACTCCCCATCACCTTAAGGCCGGAGACATAACGCCCTATCTTGCTCTCGTCGTCGTCCGCAAATCCTGCAGGATAAAGTTCTGACGCGTTGCGCATCAAGTCCCTCGCTAAATACACTCCGGCCTCGCCTGCTCCGAAGATTAATGCTCTGAGGCGTTCGGACTTGTGCTTTGCGTGTATGGACTTGGCCATCAGCCACGAAAACCTCAATCCTCCGCACAGGAACAGCCCCGCGAAAAACGCAATCGCAAATGACGTTCTGGGGAAAACCGCAATCTTGAAGAGGCTGTTGACCAGCAAAAACGCCAGCACAGAAACGATGTACAGCCACAGGAATTTGTTGTAGTCCTCAGTTCCGGCGTGCTGCCAGATAGTTCTGTACTGCCCGAACAGCGCAAAGATACTCACGCACACCGAAGGCATCAGGCACATTACGGCCAGCCAGTCCGGAACGTAACGTGGAATAACTATTCCGAGCCTGACAGCGTAGCCGAAATACACTGCCAGCGCGAGAAGCACGAAGTCCAGAATTGCAGTGATTAATCCGTTGCCGGAGAGCCTGCGCCACGAGTCTTTGAGCGACGACATGATTTAGAGTATCAGCTTCTTGCTGCCGCCGCCTCCGAGACGGTCTAACTCGTTCAGCACGCCGGCAGGGGCTACGTCTATCTTGGGTGCACGCTGTTTCTCCGCTGCTTCCTGAAGACGCTTCTGCATTTCCTCCATCGACTGCTTGATGGCTTTAGCATCTCCCTTAATCCACAGCATAAGGTTTTCTGCGGCGGTCTTCATTGTGTTTTCGTCGGGCATTGACTTAATCATCCCAAGCTCAAGAAGTATTTTGTTCTCGTCGCGGATTGCTTCAAGTGCATCGTTTTCGTTGAACAATCCCTTCTTGTAGAGCATACGGAACATAATGTTGAAGCGGCTTTTCTGATTTTCGCTGTCTAGCGTAACTTCTTCGAGGCGAGATACTAACATAGTCAGCAGTTCGTCCAGACCAATCTGCATAGGCATTTTTTTTTTGAAAGCTCCTTTTATGTGTGAAAAGTTTAGTAATGGTAGAAATTCTAGCACATTGATTAAATTTTGCCCTTAATGTAAAGTAATCACTATACCAAAAATCAATCAGGAGTTTTGTTTTTATGAGTGTATCTCTGTATCGGAAATACAGACCCCAGAATTTTGCGTCAGTTGTCGGGCAGAAACCAGCAATTGATGTCCTGACCAGCTCGCTAGCCAAAAAACGCGTCGGTCATGCTTACCTTTTTTCCGGTTCTCGCGGCTGCGGAAAAACTTCTGTAGCAAGAATTTTCGCCAAAGCCCTGAATTGCCTTGACCCTCAAGGCGTAGAACCCTGCGGCAAATGCAGAAACTGTGAAGCCGTAACCGCAGGAGAAAGCCTTGACGTTATAGAGATAGACGGAGCTTCCAACAACGGAGTAGATGAAGTAAGACAGCTCAAGGAAAATATTACGCTGACACCATTCAGCTCAAAGTACAAGATATATATCATTGATGAAGTTCACATGCTCTCAACAGCGGCCTTCAACGCACTGCTGAAGACCCTCGAGGAACCGCCGGAATACGTCGTGTTCATCATGGCGACGACCGAACCCCGCAAAGTCCCCGTAACTATCCGGTCGAGGTGCCAGCACATTCCGTTCCACAGCATCACGGCGGAGGATATTTTCGCGCGGTTGAAGTTCGTGTGCGATTCTGAGGGAGTCAGCACTGAGGACGAAGCACTCTACGAGGTTGCCAGGCAGGCCGACGGTGCTCTGCGCGATGCTCTTTCGCTCCTGGAACAGGTAATCGCTTCCGGCAATATCACTCTCCAGAACGTTGAAGCAGTATTTGGTGCGGGAAGCCGTCCTGCGTTTGAACGCTGGGTGAGAACTTTGCGCGAGGACAAGGAGGCGGCGTATCTTGCCTTGAAGTCAATGTTTGATGCCGGAGCTTCGGGAGTGAGGGTCTTCGAGGAAATGTTCTCTCTGGTGCGCAATCTGTGGCTGGCCTCAAACTGGAAGAGCATCACCGGAAATTTGGGGCTGTCCAAGAGTGAGCAGCACTTTATTGCTGAAGAAGCACCTCAATGGACTCCCGGAAAACTGCACTCGTTGCTGAATAACATTCTGCGGGCAATGACTCAGGCAAGGCAGGGGGTAAGGTCTGATATTCTGCTGGGAACGTTCATGCTCAGCCTTGAAGCACATTCTCCTCCGGAACAGTTACTGTCGGTTCCGCCAGCATCACCGGCAATAGAACAGGAACCCGGGCTTGAGGTTAAATTTGCCGTGAATACCCTTGAGATTAGGTATGACCCTAAACTTAAGGCTGACCTCATGGAAATTGCCAGCAAGTCCGATTTTGCGCTTTACTGTGCAATGTTCGACATAAATGCTGGTCTTCGCGGAAAAGAACTTGTGCTTAAGGCAGGGCATATCTTCACTTTCGAGACGCTCAGGGCTGCGAGGAGGGCATCAGATGTTCAGGCTGTCTTCGGAAATTACGGGCAGGTTATCCTGAAGTTCGGGGATTTGTGGGAGGTAAAGTGTCCTGAACGCGTCAAAGAAGAAGCTCTGCCGGTACAGAAAGTTCATAAGCCGGAAGCTGTTCCTGAATTTTTGCCGCAGTCCAATTCTGACGCGACAGATACTCCGCAGGCTGATGATAAGCCCGAACCTCAGGGACATAAAAGCTCGATTTTCGACAAATACAGGCAGGAACTCGC
The DNA here is from genome assembly GCA_017451025.1 of Synergistaceae bacterium. Lineage (GTDB taxonomy): Bacteria > Synergistota > Synergistia > Synergistales > Aminobacteriaceae > JAFUXM01. The sequence goes on from JAFSSM010000021.1 coordinate 35,838, forward strand.
GGTGCTGGGAGCACAGCCCGAAGTGCTTATGATTAAGTACAAGGAGCCTGAAGAGAGTTCGGACGAGGACGACACTTCAACGGAACTGGAAGGAGATAATGATGAATGAGCAAACCGTTTGTGCACCTGCATGTTCACACTGAATACAGCCTGCTTGACGGAGCGATACGTACCAAAGCACTGGCCGCCAAAGTAGCGGAATGGGAGAGTAAGGCAGTAGCTATCACAGATCACGGCGTAATGTACGGGACCATAGAGTTCTACGAGAACTGCACAGCTCAGGGCGTGAAGCCCATACTCGGGTGCGAGACCTACGTTGCACCGGCGGGCATACGTTCACGGGAGGACAAGAGGAGCAATCACCTGATCCTTCTTGCCGAGAACGAGACAGGCTGGCACAACTTGATGAAGCTGAACTCTGAAGCGAACACCAAAGGTTTCTACTATAAGCCCAGAATTGACCACGCACTTCTTGCTGAACACGCTGAAGGCATAATAGTTTCGTCCGCGTGCCTGGCCGGAGAAATTCCGCAGCTCATTCTTCAGGAAAAATTGGAGGAGGCCGAAAAATTAGCCGTTTTTTACCGCGACATGATGGGCGAAGCGAACGGCGGCAGGACCAATTTCTTCCTTGAAGTTATGCCGAACTCCCTTCCAGAACAAAAAAAGGTAAACGCCGCAATTCTGGAAATATCCGGCCGCACAAACATTCCCATCATTGCAACAGGAGATGCACACTACCTCAATCCTGAGGACTACGACTGGCACAAGTACCTGCTCCGAATTAACACTCACGCTGACCCGCAGAAAGATGATGCTTTCGGGTTTGACCGCAACGAGTTCTACCTGATGACTCCGGAAGAGATGTACGCACACTTCGAGAGCGAAATTCCCGAAGCACTCACGAATACGGTCGAGATTGCGGAAAGGTGCAGCGTCAAGCTGAAACTTCATCACGAGGACGGCTATCTTCTGCCCGATATTCCGCTCGAAGCAAACATGACGAAGGACGACGAACTTTGCAGGCAGGCACGCGAAGGTTTGAAGGCCAGGTTTGCCGCGAGAGGGACGGACATTCCCGAAGATTACGCCAAGCGTCTGGAATATGAGCTTGGAGTTATAACGCAAATGGGTTTCAGCGCGTATTTCCTGATAGTGTCGAGGATAATTCAGGCCGCAAAGGACAGGCATATTCCCATCGGACCGGGCAGAGGCAGTGCCGCAGGAAGCGTTGTAGCCTGGAGCCTGCGCATAACTGAGCTTGACCCGCTGAGGTACAACCTGCTGTTCGAGCGTTTCCTCAATCCCGAGAGAATCTCCATGCCGGATATTGATACTGACGTGAGCGACAAGGGCAGGGATGAACTGCTCAAGTTCATATCCGACACATACGGGAGCGACCACGTTGCGCAGATAATCACCTTCGGGCGAATGAAGGGCAGGCAGTCCATTAAGGATGTAGGACGCGCAAAAGGCGTTGACTATGCGCAGATGGACAAGACCGCCAAGTTAGTCCCGGCTATGGCCAAGAGCATTGACGCGGCACTCGAGGAAACTCCGGACCTGAAGGAAGCCTACGATTCGGACGCTACGATTCATGACGTAATCGACACAGCACGGCACATCGAGGGGCTGGCCAGACATACATCACAGCACGCCGCAGGAGTAGTAATTGCCCCGTGTGCGATAACTGAGGTTGTGCCGGTTAAACGCCTGAGCACCGACAAGGCAGAAGCGCAGACAGACCAGGTTGTTACGCAGTTCACGATGGAGGGCGTGGAGAAGCTCGGTCTCGTGAAGATGGACTTTCTTGGTCTGAGCACGTTATCGATTATTGACGAGGCACTATCCAACATAGAGCAGAACGGCAAGCCCAAACCTGACATGAACGCGGTCAACGATGCACTGAATGACCCTGCGGCCTTCAAGATACTTCAGGAGGCCGACACGATGGGGGTGTTTCAGCTTGAGTCTGACGGAATCAGGGCGATGCTCCGCAAGCTGGAGATTGACTGTTTCGAGGATTTGGTGGCAGCTCTGGCGATGTACAGGCCCGGACCGCTCGAGAACGGCATGGTCGATACGTACATAGACTGCAAGCACGGAAGAGCCAAGCCGCATTATCCTCATCCCCTGCTCGAGGACACCCTCAAGGAAACCTACGGGGTCATACTCTACCAGGAACAGGTAATGCATTGCGCGTCAGTACTTGCTGGCTACACGATGGGGGAGGCAGATACGCTCCGTAAGGCAATGGGCAAAAAGAAGATTGAGGTCATGCAGGAACAGCGGGCCAAGTTCATGGCAGGTGCGGAGAAAAATGGAATTGCTCCGGATACAGCTGGAAGCATCTTCGACAACATCGAGAAGTTTGCGGGCTACGGCTTCAACAAGTCGCACAGCGCGGCGTATGCTGTGGTGGCGTATGACACTGCATATCTCAAGGCGAATTACCCTGCTGAATTTATGGCGGCATATCTTACGAGCCAGATGAAGGCGAAGAAGGAAGTGCTGGGGCATTATGTGCTCGAGGTAAGGCGTAGCGGGATTCAGGTTTTGCCGCCGGACATAAACACATCGCGCGAAAATTTTGCGGCAGTCGGGACGGTAATACGTTTCGGGCTTGGAGCTGTGTCGAGGGTCGGGCACAACACAGTGGAAATGATAGTGAAGGAACGCGAAGCAAAGGGCAGGTTCACATCATTGTGGGACTTTATCCAGAGAGTAGATATGAGCCTGATGAACAAGACAGTCTTCGAGAATCTGATCAAGGCCGGAGCATTCGACTCACTGAACGGGAACAGGGCCTATATGTTATCTGCACTCCCGAAATACCTTGAAGTTACGCAGAAAGTTGCGAAAGCCAAGAAGAACTTTCTCAAGGACGATCGGCAATTAACGTTGTTTGACGAGGGCAATGAAGAAGATGCAGTAACGTTGTCTGAGCCGGAAATTCCTGAAGTAGCGGATTTTGCGGAACATGAACGCCTGGATTTCGAGAAGCAGGTTACGGGGCTGTACATGTCGGGGCATCCCTACGAATCACATCAGGAAGAATTTTTGCGCTACACCAACTGCACAATCTCCGAGCTGAAGGACTGGCGCGGAGAAAATGCGCGTCCGTGTTTGGGCGGAATTATCGTATCGCTGAACGAGAAGACCACCAAGAAGGGCGAAACTATGTGTGTTGCGCAGATTGAGGACAACGAAGAGAGCGTAGATATAGTGATGTTTCCCGGCAAGTGGCAGGAAATGAAGGGCCTGCTGTCAAAAGGAATGGCCTGCGTAGTTGAGGGCAGGCTTGACGACAGGGGGCAGGTTATCCTCGAAAAGATTGTACCTGCAGGCGAGGGCTTGGCGATGAGAGCGCAGCAGTACGTGAAGATTGTGTTTGACGCATCTGGTGCGGAATTGAACACGAAGCGTTTCCTGCAGGTATTGGGGGGATGTCCAGGCAAGGCAAAAGTCCTGTTTGAGATAAAGGACGACACCGAAACTATGCGGTTATGCCTGAACGATTACAGTGTTGACCCCGAGAAAATAGGGGAGGCACTAGGAGAATTTGCGAACTGCGAGGTGAGCGAGGGGACCGGAGTTTTTGCGGCGTGAGTAAACTTGTTATGAACAATAAACGCACGAAATTAATATTAATTGGGAGGTAAAACTAAACATGTTCGTCAAAATAGTATGCACCATCGGCCCGGCCAGCGATAATTACGAGACGTTGAAGTCTATGGCTGAAGCCGGAATGAATGTAGCCCGCCTGAACTTCTCTCACGGGGATTACGACAGCCACGAGAAGAAGTTAAAGCTGATCCGCCGTGTCGAACGCTCTGTGAAGAAGCCCATAGCGGCACTGCTCGACACCAAAGGCCCGGAAATTCGCACCGGCCACATGACAAACGGAGAAATAACCCTGACTCAGGGCACAAAGATAGTCCTTGTGTCCGACGATAACCCCTTCGACGGAACGCCCGAGCGCATTTGGGTGAACTACAGGCTGTTAGCGCAGGAAGTAGTGCCCGGACAGAGCATCTTCATCGACGACGGAGCACTGAACCTCGAAGTTGAGAGCATATCCGGCGACGAAGTTACCTGCAAGGTAATCGTAGGCGGCCCTCTCCGCAACACTAAGGGGATAAATCTTCCTGGAGCGGATATCACCATGCCCGCGCTTTCCGACAAGGACAAACAGGACATAACTTGGGGCATTCAGCACGGAATGGAGTACTTGGCCGTGTCGTTCGTGAAGACAGCCAAAGACATACTCGAAGTCCGCAAGCTGGTCCAGGAATACGGAAGCAGCATGAAGGTTCTCGCGAAGATAGAGACCAAGCAGGCCGTAGATAACATCGCAGAAATCGTTGATGTAGTTGACGGCGTAATGGTTGCACGCGGAGACTTGGGCGTTGAGATTGCTACGGAGGATGTTCCGCTCGTACAGAAGAAGATTATCGAGATGTGCAGGGTACGCGGAAAAGTAGTTATCGTTGCTACGCAGATGCTCGACTCGATGATTCGCAACCCCCGCCCCACGCGCGCAGAGGCTTCCGACGTGTCCAACGCGGTACTTGATGGTACGGACGCAGTGATGCTCTCCGGAGAGACCGCCGGCGGAAGTTATCCGGTTCAGGCGGTTGCGACGATGAGGCGCATAGTTGACCGTGCAGAGCAGGAATTAGGCTTGTGGGGCAACCACAAGAACACAGAGCAGAATCCTCTTGAGCTTGAGGGAATTCCTGTACCTGATGCAGTATCCGGAGCGGCAGTGCTTATCGCGAAACAGATTAAGGCTCCCGCTATTCTCTGCCTCTCGCGTTCGGGACTCACGGCAAGAATGATAAGCAAGCACCGTCCCGAATGCCCGATACTCGGCCTAACTCCCAGCCAGCAGACCTGGAGGGAATTAGCGTTATGCTGGGGTGTCCAGCCCGTGAAGCTCGCCGAAATGTCGGATATTAACGTTGCGGCACGTGAAGCCGTCAATACCTGTGTAAGCAAGGGACTTCTTCCTGAGGGAGAGCTTGTCGTAATCACTGCGGGTGTACCTGTCGGCAGGCCGGGCAGTACAAATGTCGTCGAAGTTCTGACTACCGGCCAAGTTCTGCTCTCCGGAACTCCGTTATCCCACAAAAACGCTTCGGGGAAAGTCTGCATTGCCCGCACCCCGCAGGAAGCGATCGATAAAGTTACGCCCGGATGCATTTTAGTGGTAAGGCAGCTCAGCGAGGAATACAGGCCTGTGCTCGACAAAGTTGGAGCAGTACTCTTCGAGAGCGGACTTCTCTTCAGCGAGGGGAATGCTCTTGCGATGGATTACGGTCTGCCCTGCATTGTGGGAGTTGCTGATGCGTTCTCGACACTGCTCGACGACGACGTAGTATCGATTGACGGCACAAGGGGCCTCGTTTATCGCGGAATAGTCAGGCTTGTCGTCTAATGTGGAATGACGTTCGAAGCGTAATAGACATCGCTATAGTCTCGTTCATAATTTACAGGATACTTGTCCTGCTTGTCGGGACCAGGGCTATCCAGCTCATGAAGGGAGTGTTAATTCTCGTGGGCTTGTCGCTGATAGCTTCCTTCCTGCGGATGAGACTGTTATCGTGGTTCATCGGAAATTCCCTTCTGGCCTTGAGCTTCGCTATCCCGATAGTGTTTCAGCCGGAACTGCGCAAAATGCTCGAGGAACTCGGCAAGGGACAGTTCTACCTGCTGAAACGCCAGATGTCCGACGACGAAGCAGAAGCACGTGTAAGGCAGATAGCCGGAGCTTTGGGCTACCTCAAGGCACACAAAATTGGTGCATTGCTGGTGTTCCAGAAAGAAGTGGGGCTTGGCGATTACTACAAGACAGCTATCCGTCTCAACGCAGCGATAACTCAGGAATTGCTCATTTCCATTTTCTGGATAAACAATCCCCTGCATGACGGAGCAGTAATTCTCGACAAGTACAGCCTCATTGCCGGGGGGTGTTATCTGCCGTTAGCCGACGCTCCGGAAATTTCGCGGTGGTTCGGGACAAGGCACAGGGCAGCACTAGGCATCACCGAAGTATCTGACGCAATAGTTTTCGTAGTGAGCGAGGAACGCGGGGAAATATCGCTTGCTTCTCGCGGGCACCTATCGAAGAACCTGAAGGACTTTCAGGTCGAGGGAATACTGCGTAATTACTTCGCCGGCGAACAGGTGATTTCGGGATGGAAGGCACGTCTTCGCGAGATAGGCGGTCTTTTCTGGACTTCCCGCAAGGAAGCCGCCAATGAGGCAGGAGGTCTCGTGAAATGAAGCTCAGGAATTTTGACCTTGATACAATTCTGACATCATCGCTAGTGCTCTGGATAATCTCGATAACTTCTGCCGTGATGATGTGGATTTACGTTACAGGTATAGACGAGAGCACGTATATCACCCGGAAATTCTCTGCACCGTTGGAATACAGGAGTCTTGATGCTCAGGCGGTTTTGCGCGGAAGAATCTACGAGGTAGATGTGGAACTGCGGGGCCCCGAAGAAGAAATGCTCAGGCTGGACTACAATTCGGTGAGTGCATATATCGATGCCAGAAGTCTCACGCCGGGCAAACGTTACACAGTAAGCGTCAACGTCGATACACCGGGAAATATCGCGTTAATTTCGTGTTTCCCGTCCCAAATAACTCTTGACCTTGTGCGCGAAATCTCCAGGCTGATGAACGTTGAGACAGTACTTCCCCAGAATTTGCCTGAGGGCAATTACATTGAGGGAGTGGAGATTATCCCGAAGGAAGTAGGCATCAGAGGAGCAGAAGATGACATTGCGAAAGTAGGCAGTGTCAGAGTTACGCCTTCAGTTGAGGAATTGTTGGGTGGCCACGAAGTTCTTCTGCCGGTGAAGTTCTCGCAGTCCGAGCCGTTTGACGGAGCAGTAACGATTGAGCCTCCGCAGGTCAGGTTCAGGGGAAATTTAGTGAGGGGACTTCCGCGAAAACGAGTACCTGTGAACGTCAGGCTGTCGGGAGAACTGGACAGCGATTATCAGGTACGCGCGATAATAACAGATCCGTCGGAGATACAGATCGAGGGCAGCAAGGACATAATCGCCGGAATTGAGGCGATAGACACAGAGATTATCGATGTGTCCGGGCTTGCGGCGGACAAGGTGATAGTTACTCCGCTGAAACAGCCGGAAAAAGTGTCGGGCAGCATATCATTCATAGGTGCCTCGTCCGTGAAGGTAAGTATTCAGCTCAGCGAGGCACGGGCCGAAAAAATGCTGAGGAACATTCCCGTTGAGTTCAGGAACACCGATTCACCGCAGAACTGGATTGCTTCGCCCGCAAATGTCTCTGTAACAGTTGAGGGCAGGCCGTCATTGATTGAGGGGGCAGAACAGGTAAAAGTTATTGCTTATGTTGACATGGCGAATATCTTCATGACACCTGTAACGCTTCCGGTCAGGACGGAGATGATTTCAGGAGATGCCTTCAGGATAGTGCGTGTTGAACCGCAGAACATAACAGTAAACGCATTAAGCAGGTAAATTAGTAATTTTTCCCCTCTGCATTATTTTATTTTCAGGGGGGAATTTATTAATATATAAAGGGAGATGATTTATTGAGCAATTTTGAGGATTTTGTCCAGTCCAAATATCAAATTTGGGAGAATTTGACGCTTGCTAATGACTTTATGTTCGGGAAAGTTTTTCAGGACGAGAAACTTTGCCTTGAACTTGTGAGGTTAATTCTGCCGGAACTGGACATAGAGCGTGTAGTTATCCGTGAACATCAGCGTGAGGCACACCAGACGATGGATACACGCGGAGTAAGATTCGATGTGTATCTTCACGACGACAAGGGCAGGATAATTAACATTGAGATGCAGGTAGTGAACAGGGGAAGTATACCCAGACGTACGAGGGCATATCATTCGATGATAGACCTTGACGCAATGGACATGAGCAGGACGGGACTTTACGAGAACATGCCGGAAGTCATAGTGATATTTATCTGCGCATTCGATCCGTTTAATCTGGGCAGGCATGTTTATACGTTTAAGAACGTATGCATTGAGGAGCGTGATTTAATCATGAACGACGGAGCAACGACTATTTTTATGAACACGAAGGGCACTGACAGCGATATTTCGCCGAGAATGAAGGCTTTTCTTGAATTTCTTGAAGGCAGGGACGGCGAAGATGAGTTTGTGGGACGGCTTAAGGAGAGGCTGGCTTACGCGAAGCAGGACAAGTATTGGAGGCAGGAATACCTGTTAGCTGAATTTGATCGCAACGAGAGAATTGCGGAGGGCAGACAGCAGGGCCTGCAGGAAGGCCGTCAGGAAGGCAAGCTGCAGGGGCTTGAGGAAGGCCGTCAGGAAGGCAAGCTGCAGGGGCTTGAGGAAGGCCGGCAGGAAGGCAAATTGCAGGGGCTTGAGGAAGGCCGTCAGGAAGGCAAATTGCTGGGACTTAAAGAAGGCATCCTGCAAGGGGTTCAAGAGGGCAAGATGCAGGAGAAAATCGAAATAGCCCGCCGTATGCGCAATCTGTCCATGAATGACGAGCAAATCTGTCTTGCTACAGGTCTCTCTTCCGCAGAGATAAGCCGCATCTAACAGCAGAAAGAGAGATAAAAACCTTGAACAAGGAACGTAAATTATTCGGGACTGACGGTGTACGGGACATCGCCAACTCCGGGAAAATGACCCCGGAGGTTGCGCTGAAACTTGGCCGTGCATTCATCAAGCACACACGAGGCCGCAAAATAGTTGTGGGTAGTGATACCCGCTTATCCTGCCGAATGCTCGAGGGAGCGTTAATCTCCGGGATAAGCTCTGAAGGAGCAGATGTCCACTTGGCCGGAGTTATCCCGACACCGGGAGTGAGCTACGCGGTTAAAGCACTCAACGCTGACGGCGGAGCGGTGATCAGTGCTTCACACAACCCTGCAGAGTACAACGGCATAAAGTTTTTGGGTGCAGACGGGTGCAAGCTGTCGGACGACGAGGAGCTTGCGATCGAGGATAAGCTGGGCTCATTCCCGAACACTTCGGGTGAAATCGGCAGAGTATACGATTCTCCCGAACTGGTGAAGGATTACGCACAGCACATAGCCTCACTGCTTGAACCTGAAGCCGCAATTGACGGAACAGCCTTCGACTGCGCAGGAGGAGCCAGTGCACGTAGTGTTCCTGTCCTGATTGAGCACACGGACTTTTCGCGGCTGAACACCCGCGTAATCGCCAGCGAATATGACGGCCTGAATATCAACCGAGACTGCGGAGTTATGCACATGGACAACCTCACAGGATACGTGAAGGCCAAGAATCTGACGCTGGGCTTTGCGTTCGACGGAGATGCGGACAGGGTGTTAATCTCGGACTCGCAAGGCAGAATAATTGACGGGGATATTATGCTGTGGGTTCTTGGCCGGTGGCTGAAGACGCGCGGGAACAAGAAGGTAGTTGTTACCGTGATGAGCAACATGGCACTCGAAGCACACTTTGAGCGCGAGGGAATAGAGACCTTGCGCTGTCCGGTGGGCGACCGCTACGTTCTGGAGCTTATGCGCGAATCCGGAGCAGGACTCGGCGGCGAACAGTCCGGGCACATAATCGCCAGCGAGTTCACCGCCACAGGCGACGGACTGTGCACTGCAATGCTCTTCCTCAACGCAATTCATGACCTGCAGGAAGACGTGCAGACACTCGTTGACCGTTTCGGGCGTTACCCCCAGAGATTGACGAACCTGACCCTGAAGCGGCCAAGAGAGCAGGTAGATATGGCAGCAGTGGACGAAATCGTGAGTGAGTATCAGGCAAAAGTGAAGGGCGGAAGAATTTTCGTGAGGACTTCGGGAACTGAGCCGTTATTGCGTATTCTGGTTGAAGCTCCGGCACTCGAAACTGTAGAGGAACTTTCCGGAATATTGTCTGCCCGGCTCGAAGAATACTGTTAGGAGGGTGATAAAACTATGAGCGTCAAGAAATGCCTTTTCCCCGTTGCGGGACTGGGCACCCGTTTTTTGCCGGTAACTAAGGAAATCGCCAAAGAGATGCTTCCTCTGGTGAACCGCCCCATAATCTCGTACGGAGTTGAAGAGGCGATAGCGTCGGGCTGTGAGGAAATTATCATGATAACCGGCCGCGCGAAAAGGTCAATCGAGAATTACTTTGACCGGTCATTTGAGCTTGAGGACTTGCTGGAAAAACGCGGCAAGAAGGAACTTCACGACATGATAATAGCCATCTCGAACCTTGCGGAGATACTCTATATCCGCCAGCGCGAGCCTTTAGGGCTTGGGCATGCTGTGCTTTGCGGCGAGCCTGTGTGCAAAGGAGAGTACTTCGGGGTGATTCTGCCTGATGACGTGTTCATTCACCATGAGCCCGTGCTCTCGCAGTTAATCAAGGTGCATGAACGTTTAGGGGGAAGTGTGGTAGCACTTGAGCAGGTAGAAGTTGAGAATGTATCGCGCTACGGAATAGTCGCGGGGAAAGAGACAGAGCCGGGAATTTTCAGGATAGACGACATGATCGAGAAGCCTGCACTGAGTGATGCGCCGAGCAACTACGCGATAATGGGGCGTTATGTTCTCTCACCGAATGTGTTCGAGATTCTGCACAAACAGGGTACGGGAGCAGGCGGGGAGATTCAGCTGACGGATGCACTCCGGACTTTGGCGAAGAGCGAGCCTGTCTGGGGAGTGGTCTACAAGGGCAGGAGGTTTGACTGCGGTACACAAAAAGGGTGGCTCAGTGCAAATGTTCAGCTTGCACTCGAGAACCCGGAGCTTCGCAATGTAGTGCTCGAGGCAGTGAACGGCAGATAGAGTAATCGGCCGCACTATAGGATAACTTGTGTTTGAGGCAGAGGATAGATTAAGCTCTGCGATGCCCCTCGTTCCGTCAGAGGGGTAATTTTTACGGTTGAATCTTTGCTCAATTTTCGTGTAATATTACCTCACAAAATTTTCCATTAAATTCACAAAACATTTAGACATCGGAAGAAGGCCTGATAATTTATGTCGTTCAACTATGCCGGACGCTTCAATTCGTTTGTGTTCAAGAACGCAACAGTCTACGACGCAATAGACAGCTACACCAGGATGAAGGGCATTACTCACCTGGAGTTCAACTATCCCGAACATTTCACAGGTTATGATATTGAGGAGATAATCCGCCGCAAAGGGCACTTAGGAGTAAACGGTCTCGCCGTCCGCTGGAGAGGCCCGGACTTCAAGCCCGGCAACTTCACCAACGAAAACCAGCATACCCGCGACAAGGTTATAGCGATGTGCCGTGATGCTGTAGATGTCTGCAGAAAACTCGACGGTTCAGTAATAACCCTCTGGCTGGAAAATGACGGGTTCGATTACCCGTTCCAGATGGATTATGAGCGTGCGTTCTACCAGATAGTCGACGGGGTGAGAGAGGCTGCGGATTATGCAGCAGGAAGTGAGGGCAAGAAGGAGATCAAGATTTCCATCGAGTACAAGCCCTACGAGGAGCGCAATTTCGCGATGATCGACAGCACCGGAATGGTGATGTACCTGCTGAGCGAGATTGACCGCCCGAACGTCGGGTGTACTCTGGATTTCTGCCACATGCTCATGAAGCACGACAACCCATCGTACGGAATCGCCCTCGCTGCCAGAAAGGGAAAACTCTTCGGACTTCACATGAACGAGGGTTACGGCTGGCAGGACTCGGGAATGATTTTCGGGTCAGTGAGTCCGGTGCTGGCTATGGAGTTCATCTACTACCTGAGGCTGTATAACTATCAGGGCGTTGTGTTTTTCGACACGTTCCCGATTCGCGAGGACCCATTCCAGGAGACGCAGGCTAACATCGATGCGTTCGAGAAGATTAACGCGCTGGTCGACAAGATAGGCATGGACAAAATTGCGCGGGTAATCCGCTCCAAAGACGGAGTGCAGGTAAGCAGGCTTATGCTTGAGATGCTCAAGTGAAGCATAAATTTTAGGGAGGTATCACAATGAAGAAAAGTTTTGTTGTTCTTGCAGTTCTCGCAGTTTTAGCATTGGCATTCACGGCTTTTGCCGACGAGTTCAACCCCGACAAGGACCCCAGCGCAAAAACTATTGAGGAAGTCCGCGCGGCACTCGGTGCAGAAGTTCCGGTGAAGGATGCTCACAGCCTCTCGGCAATCATGAAGTCAATTTCCAATGAGTTCTGGAGAAGCCTCAAGGAAGGTTATGATGTTGCGGCCAAGAACTCGGGCGTAAGCATTCGCGTTGACGCGACCACCGACGAGGGCGACGAGATAGGCCAGCAGACCATGATGGATAATGCCGTCAATCAGGGAGTTGCTGCAGTAATGGCAAGCCCGATTTCCGACTCGAACTTGGCAGCCGCTGTCGACAACGCAAAGTCCGAGAAGATTCCGGTCGTCAACGTCAACGACGGACTCATCGCCAACTGCGACTACTACGTCGGACCGAACGCTTACATGAACGGCCAGCTCGCCGCAGAGTGGATATCGAAAAAACTCGGCGACAAGGGACAGGTAGGTATAGTTATCGGAATGGCGAAGGCATTTGCGGCACGCGAGAGAACTTCCGGATTCGAGGACTGGATCGCTGAGCACAAGTCCGGCCTCGAGATCGTGGCCAAGCAGAACGCCGACTGGGACAGACAGCGCGCGAAGGAGCTTGCTTCAACGTGGATTATGCGTTACCCCGACATGAAGGCCATCTTCTGCAACAACGACGATATGGCACTCGGAGTTGTCGAGGCCGTTGACGAAGTTGACGCTGATATTCTGGTGGTAGGCGTTGACGGAATCGGCGAGGCTTACACATCAATCCGTGAGGGCAAACTCGACGCAACGGTCGACTCGTTCCCGTACTACATGTCGCAGGTTGCGGTAGAGTGCACGCTCAGGGTTCTTGCGGGGCAGGAAATGCCTCACGTTGTAGCAACTCCGCAGGCACTCATCGACAAGGACAACGTAAACGAACCTGCGGCCAAGATAATCAACTGGGTCGATACGGTCTACACGAAGTAATTAGCAAGTGATAAGGCGGGGTGTGCGAGAGAGAAAATCGCATCCCGCTTTTTTTAAGGAGAGCACATGTCTAAAGCAGTCGAATTTATCAAAATCAACAAGCATTTTCCCGGTGCTCACGTTCTGAAGGATATATCGTTCTCGGTTGAAGAGGGAAAGGTTACGGCACTTCTCGGCGAGAACGGCGCAGGAAAGTCAACTCTGCTGAATATCCTTCACGGAGTTTACCCGGAATACGAAGGCGAAGTGTTATTGCACGGCCAGCGAGTAAAATTCCACAATCCAAACGAAGCAATAGTTGACGGCAAAATCTCGAAGGTGCACCAGGAGACATTGATTGTGAGAGACCTCACCGTCGGACAGAACGTTACGCTCGGGCATGAACCCACAAAGGGCTTCTTCATCGATTACGCGAAGATGCACAAGGACGTAAATGCGATTCTGTCTGAGCTTCACTGCAACTTCAGGAGCGAGGAATTAGCCGACAAATTAACGTCAGGCCAGATGCAGATGATGGCCATAGCCCGCGCACTCTACCATCACTCGAACATAATATCCCTCGATGAACCTACAGCCTCGCTCTCAATCCGTGAGACCGAAGCGTTATTCGATGTCATCAAACAGCTGAAATCGCAGGGAGTAACGATTCTGTATGTCTCTCATCGTTTGGAGGAGATATTCAGGATTTGCGACCAGGCCGTAATCATGAGGGACGGCGAATACATCACGACGCTAGACGTTCCCACAACGACGAGGGATGAGCTGATTCACGCGATGGTCGGTCGTGCGGTAAGCGCGGTTGCTTCGCGGAATGTCCCGTGCATGGCAACTGAGGAGGTCGTGCTCAAAGCAGAGAACCTCACAGGGCCGACGGGCTTCAAGGATGTCAGCTTCGAACTGCACAAGGGAGAAATTCTCGGGTTCTTCGGGCTTGTTGGTGCAGGCAGAACTGAGACGATGAGAGCAATTTTCGGTGCGGACATGATTACCGGCGGAAAGGTCTTCATGAACGGCAAACGAATCCCTACAGGTTCGTGGAATACCTCGAAGGCACTCAAGGCAGGTATAGGCTTAATCCCGGAGGACAGAAAGACTCAGGGGTTCATGAAGTTATCCAGCAACACGCAGAACATCTCCATTTCGAGCCTCGAGGATTACGCAAACGCTTTCGGACTTCTCGATGACAGCAAGAAGCTCGCCAACGCCGAGCACTTCTTCAAGGAACTGGAGATTCACCCGCCGAAGCCGGATTACCTGACACTGAACATGTCGGGAGGAAACCAGCAGAAGGTTATTCTTGCACGGTGGATGAGCACGAAAGTAGACATCATAATTTTCGACGAACCCACTAAGGGCGTAGATGTCGGAGCGAAGGCGGAAATTTACCGTCTTATGGAGGAAATGATTCAGAATGGCAAGAGCATTATTGTCATTTCGTCGGAACTGCCTGAAGTTATGGGACTCAGTGATCGTATTGTGGTCATGGGTGAGGGCAGAGTCAACAAGGTACTGACGCGGGAAGAGTTCGGAACAAGCGACCAGATGCTTGATTACGCAATAGGAGGCAACGAATAATGAGGAATTTCTGGAACAAGTACAAGAGGGAACTGGTCGTATTGCTAGCGACGTTCGGCATGGGTTTAATCTTCACGATAATGAACCCGAACTTTATGCGGGTCAGCAACATCATCACGATTTTGCAGCAGATGGTCTTGAACGGAGTACTCGCGGCGGGAATAATGTTCGCCATCATCACGGGCGGAATTGACCTGTCGATCGGGTGCACGTTCGCGATTACGGGCATAGTTACGGCATCAATTGCTGTGGCCGGTCATAGTCCCTGGCTCGCTATTGTTGCGGGACTTGCGGTCGGTGCAGTGCTTGGAACCTTCAACGGATTTCTGGTTACTGGCCTGAAACTTCAGCCGTTCATCGCGACGCTGGGCACAATGTCCCTGTACAGAGGAATTGCCTACGTCATCACGGGCGGTCTCCCTGTAACCGGAGTCCCGTCTGTCTACCGCAACATCTTCAACGGCAGAATGTTCGGCAATGTGCGCTGGTACATTCTTGTGATGATAATTATCTTCATCATCATTCACATACTGCTTTCACGTACCAGAACCGGCGATTACCTGTACGCAGTCGGCGATAACGAGGAAGCGGCGAAACTTTCCGGAGTTAATGTCGTGAAGGTCAAGTACATTGCGTACATAGTGTGCGGGATATGCTCTGCGGCGGCGGGGTTAATCATGCTTGCGTCTCTGGGCAGTGCAGAATCGACGGCAGGACTTGGCTACGAGACCAACGCAATAGCTGCGGCGGCAATCGGCGGCACGAGAATGGCAGGAGGTCGCGGGACAGCTTTCGGGACGTTCGTCGGGGCACTGATGCTTGCGGTCTTGAGGGTCGGAATGGTCGTAATCAACGTTGACTCGTTCTGGCAGTACGTGGTTACGGGAATAATCATCATTGTTGCGTCGTACTTCGAGTTCATCCAGCAGGACATCGCGAACTTCCTGGCCAAGAGGAGAGCCGCGAAGTAATGAGGAGAGCAATTGCGTTTGTCCTTGTTTTGCTTATTGCGGGTGCTTGCTTTGGTGCGGAAGATGAAGCAGTGCTCGGCAATCTCTCTAAAATGGGAGTAACTGAGGAACAGCTTAACGCAGATTTGGCGGAAGTGTATTTTGCTCACAGCCCGTTCACGCGCATCAAGTTCTTTGACAGCTTGAACAGCATGTTATCCGCATTAGGGAGCGGAAGGATAGTCGCGTTCTGCATTGACGAATACACAGCGGACTACCTGATTGCTAGGACGGGGCAGTACGTGAAGTTCAGACCTTCGGAACTCCCTGTGTACAACATGAAGTATTCCATGTTATTGCGCGATGAGAACTCGGAACTTTGCGGACGCATCTCCTCAGCTATTGCGGAGATGAAGGCCGACGGAACGCTCGATGCCCTCAAGAAAAAATACATTGACGACTGCATAGCCGGGACTGACCCCAAAGCAGTGAAGCCCGAGCACTTTGACGGAGCGGAGACCCTCAGAGTGGCATTGACCGGCGACCGTCCGCCGATGGACTATTTTTCTGAGGCAGGAGAACCTATCGGCTTCAACACCGCCCTAGTCTCCGAGATAGCAAGAAGGGCTGAAAATGAACGCAGAGTTTATTTCCGTAGACACAGGTGCACGTGCGGCGGCCCTGCAGTCAAGAGCCGACGAAGTCTTCTACTCTGAGGGCGGCGACTTCAACAACCGCAAAGGCTATGACTCAGAGGACATGCCGGAACACACAATCATTACGGAGGCATATTTGGGCTGTACGGAAGTGTATGTTACTCTGCCGTCATCACCTCTGCTGCAGAAGTAAGGCATAACGCATTAACACTCAGCCCCCCTTGAAGCATGAGGGGGGGTATTTTATGGAAAGGTGAACGACATGATATTAGTAGCAGGAAGCATGAATTACGACATCATCCTTAAGGTAAAGAGAATGCCCCGCGAGGGCGAGACCATGACGTGCGAGTCAGCCTCGACCAGTGCGGGCGGCAAGGGGGCGAATCAGGCGGTACAGGCCGCAAAACTCGGCGTAAAGACCTTCATGGTCGGTGCAGTAGGTGCTGACAACATGGGCGACTATCTGCGCGACGAGGCCGAAAATTACGGGCTGGACATTTCGCACGTAAAACGTTCGTGGACATCAACAGGAATGGGCTGTGTTCACGCGCTGGAGGACGGACGGGTTTTCGCCACCATCAACAGGGGCGCAAACTATGACCTTACTATTTCGGACATTGATTCTGCTGAAGACCTCTTCAAGTCCTCGAAAATCCTTATCCTTCAGAACGAGATTCCCCACGATGTGAACATCTACGCGGCGGACTTGGCCAGACGTTACGGCTTGAAGGTTCTCTACAACGCCGCACCTGCATTTCCCGAGAAGAAGGATTTGCTCCCGAAAGCTGACGTTGTTATCGTGAACGAGGGCGAAGCATCGGACTATCTCGGCGTAAAAATTGCCAGCGTTGAAGATGCAGAGCGCGAGGGCCTGAAGGCTTCCGGCGAGATGGGCAATTCGTGGATAATCACGATGGGTTCTCACGGGTCAGTGATTTGCGCGGAAGGCAGGACGGAAATCGTGAGGCCCTTCAAGGTTGACGCTGTGGAGACAACGGGAGCGGGAGACTCATACATCGGCGGGCTGGCCTATGCCTTCACGAGAGGAATGGACATCTTCAGCGCGGCGAAATTCGCGACGAAGTGCAGTGCAATAACCGTGTGCGGAATCGGTGCACAGCCGTCAATGCCGACGCTCGCGCAAATAACTGAAAGGTTTGGTGAATAATATGCTGACGGCTGCTTATGTTGGGTTTGGTGTGAGCGTAAGGGAGTATCACATTCCCTACGTCGAGAACAGGAAGGACGTTAAGGTCAAGTATGTTTTCCGGAGGCATGAGGACATTCCTCAATTTGCGGAGTATGAGCCGTTTTACCCGGAGATAACTTTCACGGCGGACTTCAGCGACGTGCTGAATGACCCTGAAGTGAATCTCGTGGTTGTGAGTGCTCCGGACAAATTTCACGTTCCCTACGCTAAGCAGATACTTGAAGCGGGAAAACATGCTCTCATCGAGAAGCCTTTTGCTCCGACGGCAGAAGAGGCACGTGAAGTTTTTGCTCTGGCCAAGAGCAAGAATCTCGTGTGTATGCCGAATCAGAACAGGAGGTTTGACGCTGACTTTCTGGCGTTGAAGGAAGTGTTAGCGTCAGGGAAGATTGGTGAATTGGTGAGGCTCGAGAGTCACTACGACTACTTCAAGACCAACGGCTGGTACGACCACTTAGGTACGCTCTACAATCTCGGGGTACACACCACCGACCAAATCATCAGCCTGCTGGGGATTCCCGACAAGGTACGCTATGACGTTCGCAGCATTCACCATCCCGGAATTGGCGACGATTACTACGATATAGAGTTCTTCTACGGAAACAGCAAGGCCAGCGTCAACACCAGCATGTGCGTCCTCATCGATTACCCGCGCTTCACTCTTCACGGCACGAACGGCAGCTTCACCCTTCCTCCGGTCATCCACAATTCCGGTAAGAAGAAAGTTGTGGGCCGCCACGTCATCAGCACCGAACCAGCACCCGAAGACCGCTGGGGGACTCTGGTTTACATGAAGGACGGGCAGAAGCTCACAGAACGAGTCCCTGTAGGCTGTGCTCACTACGAGCGAATTTACGACAGCCTCATTGACGCAATAGAGCGTGGCGGGAAAAAATGCGTGCATGATGAGGAAGTAGTGAAGGTGCTGGAGATTCTGGAGGAAGCTACGGAGGCTGCGAAGTCATGGACGAAATAAGGCTAGGGACTATCGGTTCGGGGGTAATCGTTCACTCCGTGCTGGATAATGTTGTGAAGACTGAGGGCATAAAGTTAGAGGCTGTGTACTCGCGAACTCAGGATAAAGCCGGAGAACTGGCCAAGACCTATGGTGCGACGAAAACCTACACAGACCTCGACGCGCTGCTTAATGATGAATCCGTGAACACGATCTACATTGCCACGCCGAACCTGCTGCATTACCCGCAGGCAAAAGCTGCCCTTCTCGCGGGAAAGAACGTAATCTGCGAGAAGCCCCTTGTTACACGCAAAACTCACGCCCAAGAACTCAGAGAGATAGCCTCCTCAAAAAAACTCTTCCTTGTTCAGGCCGCACCGACAACTTTTCTCCCGAATTTCCGTCTGCTGTGCGAAAAGCTGCCTGAAATTGGGAGGGTCAGGCTCATCATGTCGAACTACAGCCAATATTCGAGCCGTTACGACGCGGTTCTGAGTGGCGAGCGTCCAAATATCTTTAACCCAGAATACGCCGGCGGGTGCCTGATGGATATTAACTTCTACAACGTACTGCTGAACGTTGCGCTGTTCGGTGCTCCGCTTAACGCCCAATATTTCCCGAATATTTATCCTGGCCTCGCTGACACTTCGGGAGTATTCCTGATGAAGTATGACGGCTTCGTCTCGACCAACAGCGGCGCAAAGGACACATGGGGAATAAATCACTTCATGATTGAGGGCGAACAGGGCTATATCTACATTGACGAGCCTAACGGCCTAAAAAGCGTAAGGGTAGTAACCCGCTCCAGCGACGAGACCTTCAACCTTCAGCCCAATCCTGACCGCTGGTACTACGAGGTGCAGAAGCTGACCCGCTTAATGCTGAACGATGACCGTGATGCTGTGAACGCGATGCTTGACGTGAGCGTTGAGACTGTAGGAGTAATCGAGTCAGCCCGCAAGGACGCAGGCATAATCTTTCCTGGCGATGAGTAGGGTAATCGGAATAGACATAGGCGGAACGAACCTGCGGATAGGTATTGTCGATGAGTCAGGCAATGTCTCAGCTTTCCGCAAGGTCAGGACGAAGGAAGTTCTGCGCTCCTACAGTGTGCTTGTTGACTTGGCCGAATTTATCGAGAGCTATGCTGACGGTGTGAAGTTCGACGCTGTTGCGGCGGGCTTTCCTGCGACGCTGAACCGTGAGCGCACAAAAATCCTTCAAGCCCCTAACCTCGAGTACATGGAGAATTTGCCCGTTGTCGAGTATCTTTCCGAACGATTGGGCGTGCCAGTTTTCGCGGAGCGGGACGTAACGATGACGCTGTTCTATGACGTGAAGAAGTATGCTCTTCCAATTGAGGGCATCATCACGGGAATATACTTCGGTACAGGAATCGGCAACGCGATAATGATTGACGGAATGCCTCTCACTGGCCGGAACGGTACTGCTGGAGAGCTTGGGCATATTCACGTTGACGGACACGATGAACCTTGCGGCTGTGGTCTGAGGGGATGCATGGAGACGCTCGCGGGGGGCAAGTACCTGGCGAAAAGGTATGATGCTTCGGAGATAGCGGAAGTGTTCGTGAATCACGCTGACGAACTCGGTGAATTTGTGTCGCGGATGGCGGCGAGCGTGGCCTGCGAGGTGAATATACTTGACCCTGATTATGTGATTGTCGGGGGCGGAGTTGTGAACATGCAGGGATTTCCGGTTGAGGAGCTTCACAGAAAGATTATCGCTTACACGAGGAAGCCGTACCCTGCGGAAAATCTGCGGGTGATTTTTGCGGAGGATGAGGCGTTCAAGAGCGTAGCGGGAGCCGGGTATTATGCGATGGGAAGGATGATGTGAATACAGACCTGCAAGAACCACGAAGCCCTATACTCTTGTGATAGAATATAGGGCAGTTCGTG
The DNA here is from genome assembly GCA_017451025.1 of Synergistaceae bacterium. Lineage (GTDB taxonomy): Bacteria > Synergistota > Synergistia > Synergistales > Aminobacteriaceae > JAFUXM01. The sequence goes on from JAFSSM010000021.1 coordinate 56,107, forward strand.
GCATTGTATCCCACGTTACTAGGGAGACCTCCGGCAACTTCCGATTTCTATTCGGAAAATAGCGGGGGGTTGTCGCCGAAAGGAACTTATCTTCCCCCGCTAGAAAGGGGTGAGAGTGATGAAGGAGTGGACCGAGTTCCTGAAAGCTGTTGCAAAGTTTATCGATGCAATCGCTCACCTCATCAACTCAATAAAAAAGTAGTGTCCTAAACCGATAATCTGGGTAATTACTTCGTCGGTTGAGGATAACAGCCTTAACCGGCAACCAGATTTTTGTCCGTCGTCTCCCCGGACGCTTTTATTATAGCATAGCTACACCGAAGGGATAACATTTCGTACAATGCAAACACACACTCTCTCAAACACTTTCACAGTCAACGAAGCATACCAGGGCGATGCTCTCAAAGGATGGGCAAGGATTCACCCGGACGACATGGCCGAACTCGAACTGTCCGACGGAGAACTTATAGGCATAACAGGCCGCAGAATAACCATAGCCCGAATCAGAGCAGGCGACCGTGAAACCGGACGAGGCATAATCCAGATTGACGGACTTATTCGCGAAAACGCAGGAGCATCACTCGATGACACAATCACCATTGAACCCAAAATTACACACCACTTCGCAGGAAGCGTTACCTTACAGCCATTAGGGGACGTAACACTCTCCAGCAAGGAGAAAGACGAAAACTACATACTCTCACTGCTCGAAGGACATGCAGTAGTCGCAGGAGACAGGGTAAGGCTGAATCTCTTCGGGACCCGTGTCTGCGATTTTCAGGTTACGGCCTCGACACCCGACGGCGTAGTAATAATCACGCGCTCCACATACTTGAACCTTCTGAAGCCCAGCGAGGCCAAGCACACCCACAAAGTTACTTACGAGGACATCGGAGGCTTAGGCCCTCAGATCCGCCGCGTCAGGGAAATGATCGAGCTTCCCTTGAGATTCCCGCAGGTGTTCGAGAGATTGGGCATTCAGCCGCCGCGCGGAGTACTGCTCTACGGCCCTCCAGGCACAGGCAAGACAGTTATAGCCCGTGCAGTCGCGAATGAGACCGATGCTTGGTTCACGCACATTTCAGGCCCGGAAATTATCGGCAAGTTTTACGGAGAAAGCGAGGAACGACTCCGCAACATCTTCGAGGAAGCCCAAGAGCGTGCTCCGTCAATAATCTTCATCGACGAGATCGATGCAATTGCACCGAAACGTGAGGATATGGGCGGCGAAAAACAGGTTGAGCGCCGGGTTGTCGCACAGCTCCTCGCACTGATGGACGGCCTCAAGTCGCGCGGACAGCTAATCGTCATCGGCGCAACCAACATCCCCAACGCACTTGACCCGGCACTGCGCAGGCCGGGACGCTTTGACCGCGAAATATCTATCCCAGTTCCCGACAAGAACGGCAGGCTCGAAATCCTCAAAATTCACACTCGCGGAATGCCCCTAGCTCAGGATGTTGACCTGTCCAGAGTCGCGGACATGTCTCACGGTTTCGTCGGAGCAGACCTCGAGGCACTCGCAAAAGAAGCCGCAATGTCCTGCGTGCGGGATATTCTGCCGTACGTCAACCTTCACGAGGGAGAAATCCCCTACGAGCGCGTTGCGAGTATGGAAGTTACCATGAAGCACTTCATGAACGCACTGCTCGAGACTGATCCGTCAGCAACCCGCGAAGTCTCCGTAGAAATTCCGGATGTGTCGTGGCAGGACATAGGCGGCCTCGAAAACATCAAGGACGAACTTGTACGTGCAGTAACTTGGCCGGTGAAGTATGCGGATATTTTTACGAAGTATGACATTCAGCCGGCAAGAAGCATTCTGCTTTACGGAGCATCGGGCACAGGAAAAACCCTCCTCGCAAAAGCATTAGCCCGCGAGAGCGGCGTAAACTTCATCAACGTCCAGAGCACTAACGTATTATCGCGCTATTTGGGTGAGTCCGAACGTGCACTGAAGGACATTTTCCGCGTGGCAAGGCAGGCCGCACCGTCGATAATATTCTTCGACGGAATAGAGGCACTCTTCCCTGACAGAAGCACTTCCGGAATGTCGATGTTCGCTTCAACCGAGAGCAGGCTTACCGCACAGTTCACGGCGGAAATGCACGGCATCGAGGAACTTAACGGCGTTACGGTTCTTGCGGCGACGAACAGGCCGGAACTTCTGGATAAATCCCTGCTGTTTGACTTGAGGCTTGAGCTTCCGCTTCCTGACAAAAGGACGCGCGAAGAAATTTTCAGGATACTTCTGCGCAAAAAACCGCTCGCTGATGACGTGAACATATCCGAACTTGCAGTCATGACTCAGAATTTCACGGGCGGAGATATTTCCCTGATATGCAGGCGCGCATCAATGACGGCACTTAGCCGAAATCCCGAACGCCTAACTATTTACCGCAGGGACTTCATGGAGGTAATCAGCAATGTCCGGGACCAATACATTGATTGAGCTTGCTGCGGACAAAGATTACGACCGGCTTGATACTTTTTTGGCCGAAAGACTCTGCATCAGCAGGACTAAGGCCCAGAAACTCATCAGCAGCAAAAATGTACGGTCAAACGTTAAGCTGAAGACATCATCGAAGGTAACAGCAGGCCAGAGATTCACCGTCAAGCCTGTAGAGTCTCCGAATTTGACGGAACTGAAGGCTGAGGATGTAGCGTTCGATGTGATTTACGAGGACCCGCACCTGCTCGTCATCAACAAGCCCGCCGGTCTTGTGGTTCACCCTGCGCCCGGAAACTGGGAGCACACACTCGTGAACGGACTGGTATATCGTTATCCGGAGATACGCAATATCGGGCACAGACTGCGGCCTGGAATTGTCCACAGGCTGGACTCGCCTACTTCGGGGCTGATGATTGCAGCACGGACGGAGAAGGTGAGCTTTGACCTGCAAAAACTGTTCAGCGAGCGCAAGGTGAACAAGACGTACCTGGCTATTGCCCACAACGTACCGGCCAAGCGCGAAGGCATATTGTCCGGGCCGATGGACAGGGACCCGGATAATTTCACGAGGATGGTTGTCATTGAGGGGGGGAAACCTGCTCTCACGGGCTACAGGGTTTTGTGTGGAATGAACGGTCATTCGCTGGTTGAGTGCAAATTATTCACAGGGAGAATGCATCAGATTCGGGTGCACATGTCTGCGCTGGGGTGTCCGCTTGTTGGCGACACGATGTACGGTGCGCAGAATTTCGGGGATGAGTTTACGGGAAGGATATACCTGCACTCGTGGAAGCTGGAGTTTACGCACCCTGCGACCGGAGAAAGGATGAGTTTCCGGCAGACAGTGCCTCACGATTTCAGGGGGATGATTGCGAGGATAAGGCTGGGGGCATGACATTAGCCATACCCTCAGCACAAAGTGATAGCTATTCCTGAGTCAGCGGACCTACACACTGCGCGAGTACTAAGTGCTGAGTTTCGGTCAGACCAAGAATTTCCGGGAGCTTCTCGTAGTTCATGGACATAACTGTACGTGCACCCCATCCCTGGCTTGCCGCATAAAGGTACACGTTCTGCATTGAGAAGCCCGTGTGCGAAAAACCTGCCTGCTTCTTCTGTTCGAGAGAGGCAGGAACTTTTTCGGGCCATTTCGCGACATCCTGAACGTACACCAGAACTACGGCGGCCTTTGCCCCGAACGGCTGGACTGCACCGTAATTTCTGTAGTCGCCGTGCTCAATCACTGTGAGGGAATTGTTGTCGTGGTTGTACCTGTAGACTCCTGACTTGGTGAACGCGAAAATGATTATGTCCTGAGTGTTCAGAGCGGAGGGGAACACTCGTTTTCCGTCCTCGCGGTTTACGCCTCCAGCACTCCAGAGCAGGGTAGCAAGGTCTTTGTCGGTTAATTCTGTGTCCTGAAAATTTGACGATGATCGTCTGAGTGATATAGCTTCCATCAAGGGAAGTCCGCCTGTTTTGACGGGCTGAGGCAGAGAGATTATCTCCTCTTCGGCAAGAGCACTTCCGCAGAACATGACCAACATCAACAAGACCAACAATTTTTTCATGAGAGGTTACCTCCTAGATTAAAAGTTTGAGTGTATAATAGCAGAAAATTCAGGAAAGGAGCTTGACACAAAAATTATGGCTGTGTATAATGCCACACCACACCACACCACACCACACCCGCTTCTGCGCTGAAATTCCAGCCTAAGCCTGAACATCAGGAATCACCACTCAAGCACAAACTCAGAACCACCCTCAAGCAATATCCATTCATCAGGTATCCGTTCATCAAGGTAGTTCGTCCGGTTAAGCGTAAGCTCTCCGGGACAATTCACCGTGCAAAAATTTGGACGCGTGATTTCTGCCTGAGGCATGAACCGTTTCGAGGCGGGATAATCCGGCTCAAGGGCTACAAGGAATGTCCGCTTTTGACGGTGTATGACTATTGCCGCGAGCATGACGGAATAATCCGGGTCTACGATGATTCGTGCGAGTACCCGGCTCGCCCGTTGTGCAGGACCCGCGAGGAGTTCGAGGGGAATATTTTTGCGGAGCCTGTGATGCGTCCGGCGTGGTATATCTACGTGTCGAAGATTCATGACGCTGTGATTTGGGGCTATGAGGACTTGATTTACGCGGGAGGGTGTGTGCTGACTGACAGGAAGCGGCAAATTCAGGGCAATCACTATTACATCAGCGGTAATGTGCCTGAAATTCGGGAAGATGCTTGTGTTGTTAAGATGCCTGCTTCTCCTGAAATAATCGAGAAGGGTATAGACATGGTGAAGATGTGGAGCGGGAATATCTATCATTTTTCTTACGAGACAATATCGCGCCTTCAGCTCGCCGACGCTCTCGAAGAGTATCGCAGTTATCCGCTTATTCTTGATGAAGCTATCATACATGACAAATGGCGTTTGCAGTTACTGGAGATGATGAACATCCACAATCATGATGTAGTTCTGGTGAAACAGGGCAGTCCGTACCTCGTGAAGGAGCTGATATATCCCTCATTCCTGAACTGGCCCGGCGAAAAGAAGGCAGGCTATGCTCCGAGAATGCACACAATGGCGGCAGATTATGTGAGAGAACGAGTTTTGAGCGGGCACAAGCCATCAAGGACGTACAAGAATGTGTACATAGTCAGGGGCGACGGCAGAAGACTTCTCAATGAGGAAGAAGTGATAGAGTGTCTGAGCCGCCGGGGCATAGAAATTGTGTACCAGAAGAGTTATGACGAGACGCTGGATGCCTTCATGACAGCTGATAATATAATCGGTGCAGTAGGTTCTAACATGGCCTGCACTACGTTCACGAAACCAGGCGCGAATATTTATGTTATATGCCCGTTCGAGTATCAGGGAGATAACAATTGTTTTGAGATTACGGACGTGAGCAGAAGGAAGCTGCATTTTATCCCGGCAGACATTCACGAATTGGGGCCTGTGCTGATTCACACAAGTTTTTACGCCCGGCTTGATGCACTGGAAGCTGTAGCCAAACAGCTATCACGCTAAAAAATAATCCCCCAAGTGTCAAACACAAGGGGGCTTCATTATTGCAATGTCTACGCGCTCAGACTAAGCAAAGCCCTGTAAATCGGGTACGGCCAAATCTCTGCACTGGTTACCAGTTCCGCCGCGTCACACTTAGACCTTATGCTATCCATCAGCGGCATAATCTCGTTCACCAGGAAATCACTGCGTTCACGGGCATTCATTCCCGCAAGCCTTCCCTTCAGCTCAAAGAGATTATTGGCTTCACGAATAAGCTCATTCTTGGCCCGGCCAAGACCGCCTACATAATCTCTCCACGGTGTCATATCACCAAAGTCCACATTATCGAAATAGAGCATCGAATTTCGCTCGAGCGTGAGCTGCTTCGACAGTGCCGGCAAAACTCCTTCCCAGAGCATATCGTAGAGCACTGCCGCCTCAACTTCAAGGCCGGTCGCAAAACTCTCCATTCTGACCTCATGAAGATTGTCCAGTTCACGGCCGTGATACACTCCCATCGTTTCGAGCATCTCCCTGTTCTCCGGCTTCAGCAACAAGTCAATTCTGTCGGGCATACTCTCCGCCTCAACAAGTCCGCGCCTCTTCGCTTCCGCGTGCCATTCCGGACTGTATGCATCACCCTCAAACATAATTGCGCTTCCTGTCCTGAATGCCTCACGTGCCGCATCGAGTGCCGCATCCATCGCTTCCATTCCGCTGGCACATCTGGCCTCAACCATTCCGATTAACTGCTCAAGGCCGCTCGCCCACATACTCGCAAACATCGTTATCGGAAGTGCTATGCTCTGGCTGGAACCTGGAGCACGGAACTCGAATTTGTCTCCGGTGAATGCTACGGGGCTGGTCCTGTTTCTGTCGCTGGCGAACGGAATAATTTCCGGCAGTTTCGCCAAACCCAAGTCCATAGCCTCGCGTTCAGGCAGCGACACATCAGAATTTCCCAGACGCTCGATTAATCCGGTCAAAGCACTTCCCAGATAAATGCTCATGATTGACGGCGGTGCTTCATGTCCTCCGAGCCTGAACAAGTTTCCGTAGGTAGCTACTGCGGCCTGAAGCAGGCTGTGATGTTTAGACACTCCGAGCACGAGTGCAGACAGAAACGCCAGGAATATCACATTTCTTCTCGGCGAATTTGACGGCTTGAGCAAATTTCTGCCCTCGCTGTCCATAAGTGATATATTCGTGTGCTTTCCTGAACCGTTCATCCCGTAAAACGGCTTCTCGTGGAACAATAACCTCAATTCATGCTGGCGCGCTAACTTCCTCATCGTCTCCATGAGTATCTGGTTTTGGTCACATGCCCTGTTCGCATCGCTGAATAAATGCGCAAATTCGAACTGGCATCTTGCGACTTCGTTGTGCCTGGCCAGAACAGAAACACCGAGTCTCGCTAAATCCCGTTCAACGTCCTCCATGTAGGTCAATACTCTTGTGGGAATTGCTCCCATGTAATGATGATCCAGCTTCTGGTCTTTTGCTGGCTGTGCTCCGATTAAAGTCCTGCCGCAGAAACGAATATCCGGCCTCAGCTGTGCTCGTGGCCTGTCCAGCAGGAAGAACTCCTGTTCTGCTCCTGCTGTGAGCTTGACGCTTCTGACTCCGCGCTGTCCCAAAGTTTTGAGCAGCCTCAACGCCCGGCTTTCAACAGCATCGATTGCACGAAGCATATGCGTCTTGAGGTCAAGGGGGGTACCGTCATACGACAGGAAGACCGACGGGATGCACAGGGTTCCGCCCTTTGGTGATTTGACGATGAACGCGGGGCTGGACGTGTCCCAGATGCTATAGCCTCTGGCCTCGAAAGTTGAGCGTGTGCCTCCTGACGGGAAACTTGATGCATCGGGTTCACCCTGCATAAGGTTATGTCCTCTGAAGACTTCCAGAGGCTGGCCGTCGGAATTGGGCTGAGTGAAGGCTTGATGTTTTTCGGCGGTTGCTTCGGTTAATGGCTGGAACCAGTGCGCCCAGTGAGTTGCGCCGTTAGCGACAGCCCAGTCCTTCATGGCAGAAGCTATTATGTCGGCGGTATCGGGCGAGAGTTTTTCGCGTCCTTCCATTGCACTGACGAGCTGGGCGTAAGTGTCGGGGTTAAGCCTGGCTTTCATTGCAGAGTGGTCAAATGTCAGCGTGCCGAATATTTCGCGCATAGTCTGGTATTTTGTGGTCATAATGCATCACGTCCTTATTAGCTAAGCATAAATTTTGCAGAAAACTATGCTAAATATTGCGGTATTGTATGCTTAATCATAAAACATGTCAAGATTGGGGGGTATGTTATGCGGGTGATATAATGGTGCACAAAAAAAATCCCCCCGGCTGATTCCGGGAGGATACTTACTTCCTAAGTTCTAAGCGTCAAGGTCGAAAGGAGTCTCCGTAGTAGTTACGATTTTGGCGCTTTTTGTTGCCGTAGGAACTTTCGCAAAAATGCTTCCGTTTGCGATTATCCCAGATGCTAATGCTCTGACGGACTGCTCGCTAGCGTTGACTTTAGCGTAGTTGTAGCTGAGTGTTGCGGTTTCGCCGTACGCTGTCGCAAATTCCATTACCAGTTTTGAGACTGACATGATCTCACCTCCTTTCGTGTTTTGCACATGCTGCCGTCCTATTCGTCGTCAGTGAGAATGCTGACTTCGGACTTCTCCGTTCTGACAAGGGCCTTGTCGAGGCAGGGTTCAAGCAGTTCTACGATTGCCATAGCCTTGTCTGCGTTGAACGTGTCCTTGTTCAGAGATCCCAGCGATATGCTGATGGTCTTTGTTGTTCCCTGTGCGCTTGTACCGTTGTTCAGTTTCAGGCTGACCGATACTTTGTTCAGCGTTGTGGTGATTGCCATTTTCTACATCTCCTTTCTTGTTTTATTTATTACGTGAGATATTATAAAGCATTTTTGATATGTGTCAAGCATAAATGAAAATTTATTGATAATTTTGCTATGATGAATGTCCTGGTAGCGTGTCATGAATAGTGTAAAAACTGGCAGTTACCCGGCTTAGCTGGAACGATTGACCAAAAAAACAGCCTCCCGCTTTTTCAGGAGGCCGGCTGTGTTTTTATGGCTGGCTGTCAGGCCAGAAATTCCTTCGCGATAAATAACGCGGAAAGTACCACCATTAAGAACGATATATCCCTGAATTTTCCCGTTAATAGCTTTATCGCAGTATACGAGACTATCGCAAACTCTATTCCTACCGCTATGCTGTACGCAAACGGCATCATGAAAAATCCCAGCAATGACGGGATTAAATCAGTCCAGTCCTCATAATTTATGTCTCGCAGACTCATCATCATGTATATTCCTACTATTATTAATGCAGGGGCCGTAGCATAACCCGGTACCATGCCGACCAGAGGCGTGAAGAATATTGCTCCGACAAACAGCAGGGCCGTAACTATCGCCGTAAGTCCTGTCCGTCCTCCCTGTGCTACTCCCGATGAACTCTCTACGTAGCTCGTTACTGTCGATGTACCCATCGCCGCACCCGCCATCGTCGCAACTGCATCCGCCATCAATGCACCCTTCGATCGCGGAAGATTGCCGTTCTCGTCGAGAAGTCCCGACCTGTTGCACACGCCGACCAGAGTACCCAGCGTGTCGAAGAAGTCCACAAAGAAAAACGTGAATACTACTACCCAGAACTGCGGCTCCTTAATCAGCGAAAAGTCCAGCTGTCCCAATAACGGCATTATTGACGGAGGCTCGGAAACATATTTTGCGGGAAGCTCTACAAGTCCAAGTCCCGCCGAAATTGCTGTTATCGCGATTATCCCGATTAATAACGCTCCCTTGACGTTTAAGGCAGTCAGCACCGCCATAATGAACAAGCCCAGCATCGACATCATCATCGGGACATTATTGCGAATACTGCCCAGTCCCAGAAGAGTCGCGTCGTTGTTCACCACTATTCCCGCACTCTGCAATCCGATAAACGCTATGAATAACCCGATGCCCGCAGATATTCCGATTTTGAGGGACTTCGGGATCGAGTTCATTATCGCTTCACGAATACTCGTCAATGTCAGCACCGCAAAGATTGCTCCCTCAATAAATACTGCGGCAAGTGCCATCTGCCAGGTTACCGGTGCTCCGTTTATCTTCATTGTCATTACGACACCAAAGGCAAAAAATGCATTAAGCCCCATTCCTGGCGCAAGTGCTATAGGGTAATTCGCAAATATTGCCATCATGAATGTTCCGAGTGCAGAAGCAAGACACGTTACTACTACCAGGGCGTTGAAGTCCATTCCGGTCTGGCTGAGAATATTCGGGTTCACGAAAATAATATACGACATTGTTACGAAAGTGGTGATGCCTGCGAGAACTTCCGTCATAAATGAACTGCCGGTCTCGCGTATCCTGAATAACGACATGATTAATAAATACCTCCTTAATCGCTCATACTGCTTATAGAAATTTCGTTATGCACCCGCCGTATAGCCTCAGCAAACAGCGGAGCAATGGATAACTGCATAATTTTTCCGGAGTGCTTATCCTCAGGAATAGGGATTGTGTCAGAGAAAACTAATTTCTCAATTGCAGAAGCCTCGATGCGTTCGGTTGCGGGGTGCGAGAGCACAGCGTGAGTAGCACAAGCAAATACCCGTGCACATCCGCGTTCCTTGAGGCCGTCAGCCGCGTGGCAGATAGTGCCTGCCGTGTCGATGATGTCGTCAACTAGAATCGCAGTCCTGCCCTTGATGTTGCCCACTATGTCCATCACCTCAGAGACGTTCTGCTTGTCGTAGCTCCGCCTCTTGTCCACAATGGCAATATCCGTGTTCAGCATCACGGCAAATTTCCGTGCACGCGCAACTCCCCCCACATCAGGAGACACTACAACAACTTCACCTCTGGACAATTCATCGTAGAGGGCAGTCTTGAAGTGTTCAGCGAGGAGCTTCATTCCGGTCAAGTGGTCTACAGGAATATCGAAGAACCCCTGAATCTGTCCGGCGTGCAGGTCTGCGGTAATCACCCTGTCGATACCGCCGTGCATGAGCAGGTTAGCCACAAGTTTAGCAGTAATCGGCTCGCGGGGCTTGGCCTTTCTGTCCTGGCGGGCATAGCCGAAATAGGGGATTACTGCGTTGACGTAGTGGGCTGAAGCTCTGCGCATTGCATCCGCCATGACCAGCAGCTGCATTATGCTCTCGTTGACCGGCGAGCACGTCGGCTGAATGATGAACACGTCCGCACCCCTGACGCTCTCGTCGAGGGATACGCCTATCTCTCCGTCGGCAAACCGGAAGTGTCTCAAATTAGCTAGCGGTGTGTGAAGTTCGTCGCTGATTCTCTGCGCAAATTCGGGATGTGCTGTGCCCGAAAATATTTTGAGGCCGTTTCCTCTGGACAAGATTATTACTCCCTTTCAGATTTTGGCTTGTGGTGCCTTGATGACCAGCCCGAAATATTTTTCTGTCTTGCCCTGCCGACTCCTAACGAGTCTTCGGGTACACGGAAGGTTATTACGGAGCCTGCCGCAGTAGCAGATCCGTCCTCGACTTCAACGGGTGCTACGAACATTGTGTTAGAGCCTATGAAACAGTTGCTGCCGATGTGGGTCTGGTGTTTGTGCTGTCCGTCGTAATTGCAGGTTATGCTTCCAGCACCGATATTCACGTCGTGCCCGAGTTCAGCGTCGCCCATGTAGGACAGGTGAGGGACTTTGCTTCTCTCGCCGATGTGGGACTTCTTGAGCTCAACGAATTTTCCCGCGAAGGCGTTTTCTTCGAGGCATGAGCCGTCCCTGATGTAGCAGAACGGCCCGGCCTTCGAGTTGTCCTTGAGTTCGCTGTTCTCGATGACCGCATAAGCGATGACTTGAACGTTGCGGCCAAGTGTCGCGTTAGTGAGGATTGAGCCGGAACCGATATAGCATCCTTCGCCGATTGTGCTGTTGCCCCAAATCTGGACGTTAGGCATGATTACGACATCACGGGCAAGTTTTGCGTCCGCACTGATGTACGTATTGGCGGGGTCAACGATTCTCACGCCCTCACTCATCCAGTGAAGAATTATGCGTTCGCGCATTACGCCGGTAACTTTCGCCAGTTCTGCCTGATTATTCACGCCCTGCATTTCTTCCTCAGGGAGGGGGAACGCTCCGGTGTTCATGCCGTGTTCGTTCATGATCTTCAAGGCATCAGGCAGGTAGTACTCGTGCTGAACGTTATTGTTGGTGATTAAGCCGATTACAGCATCGAGTGATTTCACGCGGAAAGCGTAGCATCCTGCGTTGACCTCGTGAATTTTGCGCTGTTCAGCCGTAGCGTCCTTGTACTCGACTATGCTGACAGAATCGGGCCTGCGAATTATCCTGCCGTACTCGTTGTGATAATCTGCCAGGAAAGTTATCACGGTGCAGTCGTATTCTTCGCACGATGAAGCAAGTTCGCTGATACTTTCGGGCAGAAGCAGAGGCACATCACCGTTGAGGACGAGCATAGATTTATACCTTCCCCACCATTGACGGGCGGATTTTACGGCATGGCCTGTACCTAACTGTTCACGCTGCCATAGTATATTTACTTCCGGGAATTTTTGTGAGATGTGTGCTTCTACGAGTTCGCCTCCTGAGCCTACAAGCACGCCAATATTTTGCGGAGCTGTTCCGGCTTTGAGGACACTGCTGATAACATAATCGATAATCGGACGGTCAAGAATCGGCTGTAAAACTTTGGGTGTTGCGCTCTTCATGCGAGTGCCTTTGCCGGCGGCCATGATGAGAACGCAAAGATTATCCATTGCCTGAATCACCTCTAAGTGCGTGTTATGTGGCTGGGATGGATGGATTCGAACCATCATTACAGGATCCAAAGTCCCGCGTCCTGCCTTTGGACGACATCCCAACTGCAAAAATCTTTTCTGGAAACGCGATAATTATATCACGCCAAAAAATCCCGGCCCGTATTTGGCAAAATATCTATGCGTTCATCCGTCAAGTCCGGAATTTCCGAGTCTTTGCTCAGTATATCTTCGTCCATCAATTTGGCGAACTCCTCCGCGTCGAGCATTTCACGTTCAAGCAGTGTATCAGCAATTTTGTCCATGAGTGCCCTGCGTTCCGTCAGGATAGCTTTGGCTTTATCGTAGCAGGAGTCGATTATTGCCTTAACCTCCTGGTCAATTTTGAAGGCTACTTCCTCGCTGTAGTTCCTGTCCTCCGAAATATCCCGGCCAAGAAAAATTTCCTCGCGCTTGTTGCCAAGTTTCACGAGTCCTATCTTGTCGCTCATCCCTAACTGCGTAACCATCTGGCGGGCTGTCTGCGTTGCCCGTTCAAGGTCATTGGCCGCACCGCTGGTTACGTCGTTGAAGACTATTTCCTCGCTGACCCTGCCGCTCAACAGCACCGCTATCCTGTTCATGAGTTCGGACTTCGACATCAGGAATCTATCTTCTTCAGGAAGCTGCAGGGTGTAACCTAGTGCCGCGTGTCCTCTGGGGATAATGCTGATTTTGTGCACAGGGTCAGAACCGGGAAGGACTTTCGCGACTATCGCATGGCCGGTCTCGTGGTAAGCGATAATGCGCTTCTCGTGGTCGCTGATTATCCTGCTCTTGCGTTCCGGGCCGGCCATTACGCGCTCGATGCCCTCTTCAAGTTCATCCATACCTATTTTGTCCTTGTTGTGCCTCGCCGCAAGAAGTGCACCCTCATTCACGAGATTCTCGAGGTCAGCACCGACAAGTCCGGGTGTTCTTCTCGCGAGAATGCCCACGTCAACATCGTCCGCGAACTGCTTATCCTTCATGTGGACCTTCAGGATTTCCTCGCGCCCCTTAACGTCCGGCCTGTCAACTGTGATGTGCCGGTCGAAGCGTCCGGGCCTCAGCAGTGCAGGGTCGAGAATGTCCGGCCTGTTAGTCGCGGCTATCACTATTGTGCTGGTATTATCGTCGAAGCCGTCAAGCTCAACGAGGAATTGATTCAGGGTCTGCTCTCTCTCGTCGTGGCCGCCCCCGAGTCCCGCGCCCCTGTGCCTGCCCACAGCGTCCATCTCGTCAATGAAGATTATGCAGGGCTGGTATTTCTTGGCCTGCTCGAAGAGGTCTCTCACCCTCGCCGCTCCAACTCCGACGAACATTTCCACGAAGTCAGAGCCCGAAGCACTGAAGAACGGAACGTCAGCTTCACCCGCCGCCGCACGAGCAAGAAGTGTTTTTCCTGTGCCGGGAGGCCCTACGAGCAATACGCCCTTAGGTACACGCGCTCCAAGTTTCTTGAATTTTTCGGGGTCCTTCAGGAAATGAATTACCTCCTGCAGTTCCTCTTTAGACTCGTCGCATCCTGCAACATCGTTGAACGTAACTTTGGGCTTGTTGTCCAGGAATAATTTTGCCTTGCTCCGGCCGAAGGACATTATGCGGCCGCCGCCTCCCTGCATGTTGTACAGGAAGTACACCCACACGCCGATTAATAGCAGCGTCGGGAATAGTGAGGTCATCAGCGATGTTAGCCACGTGTTTTTTTGCGGTGCCTCGAAGGTTACGGTTATTCCCATTGCTACGGCCTTCTCCGCGATTGCCGAGACATCCACGCCGTAAGTCAGGAACCTCTGGCCGCTGACCAGCTCTCCCTGAAGAGTCGCTGAACTTGATTCGCCGGGAATAGTGTTGTTGCGTATCTGGAGTATTCTGACGTGTCCTGCATCAAGCTCCGATACGAATTGCGTGTAACTTATTTCGTCATATTGTTTCTGGACTTCTTCGGGTGTCAGGAACATATTGACCATAGACACCACGACCAGAACGAGCACGAGGTACAGTCCGAGATTTTTCACTACTTTGTTCAAGATAAATAATTCCCCCAATCGGTGAGATATAATTTCACAAGATAACAAGCATTATAACAGAGGGGGATTTATTCTATGAATGACAATTATTACGACGCGCTTGAGCTGTCATTGAATGACTGGCAATTGCTTTTTGCGGAATGGGGAGAGCCAAAATTCAGGGCAGGCCAAGTGAGCCAGTGGATATATGCCAAAAAAGTATTCGGCTATCATGAGATGAGCAACTTATCGAAAGCCCTGCGCGAGAAGCTGACAGGAAATGTGCTGATGACGCTACCGATTCTGATAAAGCAGCAGACCTCGAGGGATGGCACGAAAAAATATTTATGGCAGCTTCAGGACGGAGCGCGTATAGAGAGTGTTCTGCTGAATCACGGAGACCATAGGACGGCGTGCATTTCGAGTCAGGCGGGATGTCCGCTAGGGTGTATGTTCTGCGAGACCGGAGCAAACGGGTTTAAGCGAAATCTCACGCGCGGTGAAATTCTTGGCCAGTTCTTAATGATGGAGAAGTTCAACGGTTCGGACATCAACAACATTGTGTTTATGGGAATGGGCGAGCCGTTTTTGAATGAGGATGCTGTATTTTCGGCGATACGTTCACTGAACGACAAGAATATGCGTAATTTGGGAGCGAGGCACATCACGATTTCGACATCAGGAATTGTGCCAGGAATTGAGGACTTGGCGGATTTCGAGGTACCTCTGAGGCTGTCGGTGTCCCTTCACGCGCCGAACGATGCATTGCGCTCAAAGCTGATGCCGGTGAACCGGCAGTACTCGCTGCGGAAGCTGATTGCGGCATTGAGGCGTTATCGTGAACGCACAGGAGAGAGGATAACGTTTGAGTATGCATTGATTGACCGTGTGAACGATGAGCCGGAACAGGCGTATGAACTAGGTGCACTGTTGGACGGACTTGCGCCATACATCAACATTATTCCGTTTAACGCGATACCATCAAGGCCTGATTTCAGGCGTTCGGACGCGGTGAGGGTGAAGGAATTTTGCGGAGTGCTTTCGGAGCTGAAGATAGAGTTTGAGGTGAGGCGAGAGCGCGGCGGGGATATTATGGCAGCGTGCGGGCAGTTAGCGGGGAGTAAGTGAGGGGGCGGGCGGGCGGGTTGTTGACCGCGACGGCATGCCGAGCGGGCAACAAGAACTGTGTGTTGTCGACCCCCCTAAATCCCCCCTTGTCGCAGGGGGGACTTTACGTCCGGGACAAGTAGTCCTCGTACGCAAGCCTTATCCCCTCGCGCAAACTAGTCCTTGCCTTCCAGCCCATACTTTCGGCCTTGCTGGTGTCCATAACTTTGCGGGGCGTTCCGTTGGGCTTGCTGGTGTCCCACCCAATCGCTCCGGTGTACCCCACAACCTCCGCCACAAGTTCCGTCAATCCCTTAATCGTAATTTCCTTCCCGCTCCCGGCATTAACTGTCTCATTCCCCGAGTAATTGTTCATCAGGAAAACACACAGCTCCGCCAGATCATCAACGTACAGAAATTCACGCAGCGGACTTCCATCTCCCCAGCAGGTTACGCTTTTTGCACCGGACACTTTAGCTTCGTGGAAACGTCGTATAAGCGCAGGCAGAACGTGTGAGTGCTCCGGGTGATAATTATCGTTCGGGCCGTAGAGGTTGCAGGGCATCACCGAAATATAGTCCGTGCCGTACTGAGTGTTCAGGTATTCGCAGTACTTGAGTCCGGAAATTTTCGCCAGAGCATAAGCCTCGTTCGTCTTCTCGAGATACCCTGAAAGAAGGTATTCCTCTTTAATTGGCTGAGGGCACATTCTGGGGTAAATGCACGATGACCCGAGAAACTCCAACTTTTTGCAGTTGTTCACGAAGGCCGAATGAATAACATTCATCTCAATCATCATGTTGAAGTACATGAAATCCGCAAGTGCTGCTGAATTTGCGCCGATCCCTCCGACTTTAGCCGCCGCAACAAAAACATATTCCGGCTTTTCCTGCGCAAAGAACTCCTCAACTTCTGCCTGGCGTGTCAAATCCACTTCAGAGTGGGTGCGGGTGATTATGTTGGTGTAGCCTTGACGGTTAAGCTCCCTTACTATTGCAGAACCGACCATTCCGCGATGACCGGCTACGTAAATTTTTGCTTCCTTGTTCATGGTATCGCTCTCCTTCATAACGTATAATTATCCCATGAAATCAATACTCTTACACATTTGCTGCGCACCAGACGGTTCAATCCCAATACCAGACCTTCAGGCCGAAGGCTGGAACGTTACGGGCTTCTTCTACGGGAGCAACATTCACCCGCAAGAGGAGTATGTTCGTCGTCTTGAAGCCCTGAACATTCTCGCTTCGCACTGCGGAATTTCGTGTGTCGTGGGGAATTACGAGCCTGAAGAGTGGCTTGACGGAGTCAGAGGACTTGAGGCCGAACCAGAGGGCGGAAAACGCTGTGAACGATGCTTTACGCTCCAGCTCGAGGCATCTGCGCGTGAAGCAGTACGTCTCGGGTGCGAGTGGCTGTGCACGACTCTCACCATCAGCCCCCACAAGAACGCAGCACTCATAAACGCGATCGGCCAAGACATAGCGCAGAGGTTCGGGCTTCAGTGGGAAAATAGAATATGGAGGAAGAAAGACGGTTTTCTTCGGAGTGTAAAGGCATCGCGGGAACTTGGCCTGTACCGTCAGAATTATTGCGGGTGCATTTTCAGCGCATAGGCTATAATTCTCCTATCCCATTATTGACAGGAGGTTATAGCCTTGTTTCGTCTCAGAGAACTTGAACGCAGGGACATTCCCTCGATAAATTCCTGGCGCAATGACCCTGAACTTATCGCTAATCTCGGTGCACCCTTCCGCTACATCAATCCCGACGTAGATTCAGCGTGGTATGACGGCTACATGAAGTCCCGCAGCAATTCCGTGCGCTGTGCAATCGTTGCGGAAAACTCCGACGAAATTATTGGTCTGGTCAGCCTCATGAACATTGACTACATGAATCAGTGCGCAGAGTTTCACATTATGATTGGCAGTCCCCAGAACCAGAACAGGGGCGCAGGAACTTTTGCCGTCAACGCTATGCTGGAGCACGCCTTCATGAATCTCAACCTTCAGCGTGTGGAACTTTGCTGCAACCTCAGCAACGCCAGAGCACAGCATGTTTACGAGAAGGCCGGGTTTATTCGTGAGGGGCTGAAACGCAAGGCCCGCTTCAAGCACGGAGAATTTATCGACGTGATTCAGTACGCAGTACTTCGCGAGGACTACCTGTCTCTACGCAGAAATAACAGGGGGGGGGGGGGACAAAGATTTAGGGTCGTTCTGGCTGTATCAGGCAGTCGGCCTCTCAGAGATAAGCTATATTGTAGAAGCCTGCGATGATGCTTTCGCTTCCAGAGTGTCCGAACGAGAGGATTATTCCACCCTGCTCAACAAGTGGAACACATCAGCGGTAACATTCTGCGTCAGGACGGAAAGCATCAAGGGGTATGTTGTGCTTTATGCCAATAATTCGGGAAACAGGCGTGCATTCGTGCCAATGCTTGGAGTACGTCCGGAATATCAGCGTCAGAATTTAGGGCGATACCTTCTGAATGTCTGCGAGGAGTTTTCACGGTGGAAGAGTATGGAGGCAATTTCCCTTGAGGTGCACAAGACTAACATCAATGCTATTGGGTTTTACCGGCACTTGGGCTTCAGCGAGGAGACCGAACTAGAGAACAGCTACATTTACGGCAAGAAACTATGAAGGAGGAATTTTTACTAATGCAGCAGCTATACGCGACATGGAGAATGTCATACATTGAGGCACCCAAACACGAGGGGTGCATATTCTGCGATTTCCCGGCAGAACATAAGGACGACGAACACTTTATTGTGCACAGGGGCAAAACCTGCTTCGTCATCATGAACCTTTACCCCTACAATCCAGGCCACATGATGGTAATTCCCTTCAGGCACACGAACGTCTACGAATCTCTCACTGATGAGGAAGCCCTCGAACTTCACAGCCTAACGTCGAAAGCAATAACTGTCCTGAAGAAAGTTATGCGTCCTGACGGCTTCAACATGGGGATAAATTTAGGACTGACCGCCGGAGCAGGAGTAGCCGGGCATTTGCACAGGCACATAGTCCCGCGCTGGAACGGGGATAACAACTTTATGCCCGTGCTATCTGAGACACGGGTACTGTCTGACGCAATCGCCAACTCCTGGCGCAAAATCAAGGATGCCTGGAACGATAGCCTATAGAGAGCCTGCACAGCCAGCAACATATTCTGAGAAGATAAAACGCTCGGAGTTTATTGCGAACGTCTCAGTGTGCCACAGCGACGAAGAAGCCCGTGAATTTATCGCGCAAATTTCTTCGCAGTACAGGGACGCAACGCACAACTGCCGGGCGTTTATTCTTGCTGACGGAACAGAATACAGCTCCGACGACGGCGAACCTTCAGGTACAGCAGGCAAACCCATACTCAACGCCATAAAGCACTGCGGCCTGGTGAATACTGTTGTGGTGGTAACGAGATATTTCGGCGGCGTGAAACTTGGGGTAAGGGGTTTAATCGATGCATACGGCGAAACTGCGCAGAAGGCACTTGAGATTGCGGGAAGTGTAGAACGAATCATGACGAGGAGAGTTTCTGTGTCGATGGGCTATGCCGCAATGGGAACAGTTACCCGTCTTCTTGACGTTGCTGGAGCATCCGGGCTTGAGTGGGATTTTGGCGGCGGCGAGAGTGTTAGAGTTATTTGTGATGTGCCGGAGAGTGAGAGCGAGAGGGTTTCGGGAGAACTTGAGGAGCTGACGGTACGCGGGTTAATCTCCGGCTGGGAATATCATGCCAAGTCGAACAATTAGTGTTATGCTAATCACACGCTCATAGAAAATTTTCAGGAAGGCAGATATAGTTATGGAGAACTTAACGCTGAAACAGCTCAAAGTGGACGAGAGCGCAATTGTTGATTCTGTCGGGGACAATGACTCAGCGAAAGGATTGCGGCAGCATTTGCTCGATATGGGCATAATACCAGGTGCACGCGTCAAAATGATTCGCACCGCCCCAATGGGAGATCCCATCGAGATTCGCATTCACGACTACGAACTCACACTCCGTGCCGACGATGCAGGACGAATTACGGTCAGGCCCGCACGCGACACGGAGACAGCCGAACGCTTCATCAGTGCACTTCACAGCATCGAGCACCCAGGACTCGGTGAAGAGGGCAAGTATCACCTTCAGGACGAAGGCGAACCGCTCCCGGAAGGTACCACATTGACATTTGCGCTTGCAGGCAACCAGAACTCCGGCAAGACCACTCTCTTCAACCAGCTCACCGGAGCAAACCAGAGAATCGGAAATTTTCCAGGAGTAACTGTTGACCGCAAGGACGGGGTCATCAAGGGACATCCCGACACACTCATTACAGACCTGCCCGGCATTTACTCGATGTCCCCCTACAGCGGCGAAGAAATAGTTTCGCGCAACTTTATCCTCAACGAAAAACCCAAAGCCATCATCAACATAATTGACGCAACTAACATTGAACGCAACCTGTATCTCACCGTTCAGCTGATGGAGATGCAGATTCCTATGGTCGCGGCGTTGAACATGATGGACGAACTCAGCGGCAACGGCGGCACGATCGACATAAACAGGATGGAGTCGTTGCTGGGAGTGCCGGTTATCCCGATTTCTGCCCTTAAGAACGAGGGAGTTGATGAGCTGGTCAATCACGCTGTACACATTGCCAAGTATCAGGAAAAACCCAAGCGTTATGATTTTTGCGGGGAAGAGGACCACGACGGAGCAGTTCACCGTGCAATTCACGCAATATCGCACCTGATTCAGGATCACGCAGAAAGAGCAGCTCTTCCTCTGCGTTTCGCGGCCAGCAAGGTAATCGAGAACGACCAGCTGGTGATAAAGCAGCTTGGCCTTGAGCAGAATGAACAAGAAATGCTCGAACACATAATCCTTCAGATGGAACATGAACGTGGCCTCGACAGAAATGCGGCAATGGCGGATATGCGCTTTACGTTCATCCAGAAGGTATGTGCGCAGAGCGTAGTCAAGCCGCGCGAGAGCAAAGAACATCTCCGGAGCCAGAAACTTGACGGAATTTTGACGGGCAAATACACGGCAATTCCGGTGTTCTTGGCCGTAATGGTGTCGATATTCTTCCTGACGTTCAACGTAATCGGCGCATACCTTCAGGAAGTTCTGGAGGGCTTTATCGAATCTTTCACGCAATATGCGGACGCATTAATGACCAGTGCAGGGGTGAATGATGTGCTTCACGGTCTGGTCATCGACGGAATTTTTGCGGGAATAGGAAGCGTGCTATCCTTCCTGCCCATAATCGTAACGCTGTTCTTCTTCCTGTCGATACTTGAGGATACCGGCTACACAGCACGAGTTGCTTTCTTCATGGATAAGTTATTGAGGAAAATCGGGCTGTCCGGGCGGAGCATTGTCCCGATGTTAATCGGCTTCGGCTGTACCGTTCCCGCAGTAATGTCCACACGAACACTTCCCAGCGAGCGCGACCGCAGAATGACGATATTATTGACACCGTTCATGAGCTGTACGGCCAAGCTGCCGATATATGCGTTCTTCGTCAATGCGTTTTTCCCGGAACACGGAGGACTAATCATGACTGGACTCTACCTGCTGGGAATAGTCGTTGGGATTCTGGTTGCTCTGCTCTACAAAAATACGCTGTTTAGGGGAGAGGCTGTACCGTTCGTGATGGAGCTTCCGAATTACAGGATGCCAGGAGCAAGAAATGTGTTGATGCTTATGTGGGAGAAGGCTAAAGATTTCATTCAGCGCGCGTTCTCCGTGATATTCGTTGCAACAGTAGTTGTATGGTTCCTGCAGAGTTTTGACCTGCACTTCGGCCTTGCGGAAAACCCTGACGTTAGCATTCTGGCCTATGTTTCGGGACTGCTTGTGCCTCTGCTTGCGCCAATAGGGTTAGGCGACTGGAGAATATGCACCTCACTAATCAGCGGCTTCATGGCGAAAGAGTCCGTAGTCTCTACGCTTGAAGTCCTCTTCGGCGACAACGTAAGCTCCGCAATTTCGTCCGTGTCTGCCGCGTCATTGCCGGTGTTCAGCCTGCTCTATGCTCCGTGCGTTGCGGCGATTGCGTCGATACGGCGAGAACTGGGCGGAAAATGGGCAGCAGGTGTAGTGCTCTGGCAGTGTGCAGTTGCGTGG
Organism: Synergistaceae bacterium; assembly: GCA_017451025.1. Classification (GTDB taxonomy): domain Bacteria; phylum Synergistota; class Synergistia; order Synergistales; family Aminobacteriaceae; genus JAFUXM01. Next base: position 77,594 of record JAFSSM010000021.1, read on the forward strand.
ATTGCGGCGTTAATCACCCGAATGATTATGCTGATGTTCTAGCAATGAATATAACTATGCTCGGAACAGGCAACGCCCTAGTTACTGAGTGCTACAACACGTGCTTCGTTCTTGGTGAAGGCTTCCTTGTTGACACAGGAGGCGGCAGCGGAATCCTTCACCAGCTCAGGCACGCAGGCTTTACCCTTCAAGACATTCACGACGTGTTCATCACCCACAGCCACATCGACCATATTCTGGGTGCAGTCTGGCTCATCCGGATTACTGCCCAGATGATGCACAGGGACAATTACTCCGGCGACCTGGCCATCTACTCACACAATGAGGTTATCCCGCTCCTGAATGACCTTGCACAAAAATTACTGCTCCCATATCAGGCAGAGTATCTTGGCCCGCGCATTCACCTTCACACCGTCAGAAATGGCGAGGCCCGCACAATTTCCGGCCAAGAGTTCACGTTTTTCGACATTCATTCCGAGCGCACAAAGCAGTACGGATTCGTGATGAGCTATGACGGCGGTAAAAGACTGGTGTGTTACGGGGACGAGCCGTGCCACGCTTCATGTGAACATTACGCCGAAAATGCGGACTGGGTGCTTCACGAGTCGTTCTGCCTGCATTCTGACGCTGAAACCCTCAAGCCCTACGAGAAACACCACAGCACCGTCAAAGATGCCGCCTCGCTAGCGCAAAGGCTGGGCGTGAAAAATCTCCTGCTCTACCACACCGAAGACTCAGACCTTCAGCACAGAAAAGAACGTTACACATCTGAAGCCAGGCAGTATTTCAGCGGAAATGTGTATGTGCCTGATGATTTGGAGACACTCGCGCTTTTGTGAGAGTTGATTTTGCAGGAATGAGGGGTTAATCTTTCACGCGAAATTTTTTCAGGAGAGATAATCAATTATGCTCATCAAGATTCTATTAGTGGTGATATTTTTCGGGGTAATGCTCGGTATTGGCTTCTGGTGCCGCAAACATTCTACTGACGTTAGCGGCTTTGTGCTGGGCGGTCGTTCGGTCGGACCGTGGCTCACTGCGTTTGCGTACGGCACAAGCTACTTCTCGGCGGTCGTGTTCGTGGGATATGCCGGACAATTCGGATGGCGTTACGGCATTGCGGCAACATGGGCAGGACTCGGCAACGCGTTTATCGGTTCGCTGATGGCGTGGGCAGTTCTCGGCAGAAGAACCCGCATAATGAGTCAGTACTTATCCAGCGCAACGATGCCCGACTTCTTCGGAAAGAGGTTTAACAGCGACGCGCTAAAGATTGTGGCCTCGCTAATCTGCTTCGTGTTCCTGATTCCCTACACCGCTTCACTCTATAACGGATTGAGCCGCTTATTCGGAATGGCCTTCAGCGTGGATTACTCCGTGTGCGTGGTCTTTATGGCGGTGCTTACGGGAATTTACGTTGTGGCTGGTGGTTATATGGCTACGGCAATCAACGATTTCATTCAAGGAATAATAATGCTTGTGGGAATTGTGGCGGTGATTATAGCGGTACTCGAGAGCAAGGGAGGTTTCACGACGGCACTTGCTGGCATCTCGAAAATCTCTGACCCTCACGCTTCGAGCGAGCTTGCGCAGTCGCCGGGAATCTTCGCGTCATTCTTCGGACCTGACCCCGAGAACTTGCTGGGCGTTGTGATTTTGACCAGTCTGGGAACGTGGGGACTGCCTCAGATGGTGCAGAAGTTCTACGCAATCAAGAACGAGGGCGACATCAACAAGGGCACGGTAATTTCGACGCTGTTTGCGCTGGTTGTTGCCGGAGGGTGCTACTTCTTAGGAGGATTCGGAAGGTTATTCACCGCACAGCTTGACCCGACAGGCGCGGGAGTTCCTGCGGGCGGCTACGACTCGGTTATTCCCGTAATGCTCTCGGGACTGCCTGATATTCTGCTGGGAGTTGTGGTGATTTTGGTGCTCTCCGCGTCAATGTCTACCCTGTCGTCGCTGGTTCTGGCCTCAAGCTCAACGCTGACCCTTGACCTGCTGAAAGGGCACATCATCAAGGACATGGACGAGAAACGCCAGGTGAAGATTATGCGCATTCTAATCGTGGTGTTCATCGCAATATCCGTAGTGCTCGCGCTGATACAGTACCGCTCAAATGTAACGTTCATTGCGCAGTTGATGGGTGTATCTTGGGGTGCACTGGCCGGAGCATTCCTCGCACCGTTCATGTACAGCCTGTATTGGAAGGGAGTCACGAAATTATCATGCTGGGTGAACTTCCTGTTCTCCAGCGTCGTGATGGTCGCAAATATTTTCGTGAGGCCGGACTTCCCTGAAATTTTGCGCTCGCCGATTAACGCCGGAGCCTTCTGTATGCTGGCAGGGTTCGTGATTGTGCCGGTTGTGAGCCTCGTAACTCCGAAGCCCGACAAGAAATTTGTGGACGATGCGTTCTCGTGCTACACCAAGACCGTAACGGTCAGGCAGTCAAGCGCACTGGCAGATGACTAGAGTCATAGACATTCACACCCACACGTTCCCGGCCAAGATAGCGGCCCGTGCAATTGAGACCCTCAAGGGCAACAGCCACACCGTGAATTTCTCTGACGGTACGATAGAGGGCCTTGAGCGTTCAATGTCAGAGGCCGGGATAACGTGTTCAGTGATTCAGCCGGTGGCCACGAACCCGAAGCAGGTAGTTCACGTGAACGACTCCTCAATCGCCATCAACGATAGATTTTCGGAGACGGGGATAATGTCGTTCGGAGCAATGCACCCGGATTTTGAGGGGTATGCTGATGAAATGACGAGGCTGTTGCGTGCTGGCGTTAAGGGTATCAAACTGCACCCGGTGTATCAGGGCGTGAACATTGACGATGAACGTTACGTGAGGATACTGCGCAAAGCGGGTGAACTTGGCCTGATTGTGCTTATACATGCGGGCTGGGATATAGGTTTTCCGGGAGGAGATCAGGCACTTCCTGAGAGAATGGCCCGTGCATTGCGTGAGACCGGAGGAGATGTCCGCGTGATACTTGCGCATATGGGAGGGTGGCGTTGCTGGAATGAAGCCGAAGAAGTCTTCGCCCATGGCAATGTGTATATCGATACGGCGTTTTCGCTCGGAGAGTTTATCCCGAACGGCGACGGGCACTATTCCAGCCGCGAGGAATGCTTGATGCTCAGTGATGAAGAGTTCGTGAGGATAATTCATGCTTTCGGGGCTGAGAGGGTGCTATTCGGGACGGATTCCCCCTGGGCATCGCAGGCTGATACATTGCGAGCTGTGAGTGCACTGCTTAATGAGAAGGAGAAATCGCAGATACTTTACCTCAACGCACAAAGACTCCTCAACATATAAGTCAATGCCTCCCTTGAAGAATCAGGGGGGGCTTTATTATAATTAATTCCTAAATATCCCCAAACAATAAATTCGGAGACAATTAATGACTGCATATAACTTTACGATTCGTCCTGAGCGTGAAGATGAGCGCAGGGAAGTCGAGAACCTCATCAGAGAATCTTTCTGGAACGTTTACCGTCCCGGATGCTCTGAGCATTACGTTATTCATGTCCTGAGAAATGATCCTGCATTTGTGCCAGAGCTTGACTTCGTAATGGAACAGGACGGTAAGCTCATAGGGCAGAATATGTTCATGAAGGCAATCATCAAGTCAGACAACGGCAGAGATATTCCCGTTCTTGCAATGGGGCCGATATGCATTACCCCCAATCTCAAACGCAAAGGTTACGGAAAAATCCTGCTGGACTACTCGCTTGACAAGGCATCAGCATTAGGTTTTGGTGCTGTACTTTTCGAGGGCAGCATAGCATTCTACGGCAAGAGCGGCTTCGATTATGCCAGCAAGTTCGGCATCAGGTATCACGGTCTGCCGGAAGGAGCGGATGCCTCATTCTTCCTCTGCAAGGAATTAATCACCGGCTACCTTGACGGAATTACGGGAACTTATTACACGCCGCAGGGATATTATGTTGATGATGCTGACGTTGAGGAGTTCGATAAGGGATTTCCGCACAAAGAGAAACTGAAGCTGCCGGGACAAATATTCTGAGCAGCAATCAATAAAGGAGGTATTCACATGAACAGCAAAACATTTCCCGCAGGATTCCTGTGGGGCGGAGCAACCGCTGCTAACCAGTGCGAGGGTGCATACAATGCTGACGGACGCGGCCTCTCGAACGTAGACACCGTACCCGCAGGCCCGGAACGCATGAAGGTAGCTCGCGGCGAGCGCATAATGCTTGAGTGCGAACCCGGCTTCACGTACCCTGCACACGAGGCAATCGACATGTACCACCGTTACAAGGAGGACATAGCCTTATTCGCCGAAATGGGCTTCAAGTGCTACAGGCTGTCCATCTCGTGGACGCGCATTCTCCCCAACGGCGACGACGACACCCCTAACGAGGCAGGTCTTGCCTTCTATGAGGATTTGTTCAGGGAGTGCAGGAAGTACGGCATTGAACCGCTGGTAACAATTGACCACTTCGACACACCGATAGCACTCATCAAGAAATATGGCGGCTGGCGTTCACGGAAAATGATCGACGCTTTCCTCAAGTATTGCCGGGCAATTTTCACGCGCTACAAGGACCTGGTGAAATACTGGCTGACCTTCAACGAAATCAACATGCTATTGCACATGTCGTTCATGGGAGCGGGAATAGCCTTCTCTGACGGCGAGGACAAGGAGCAGGTGAAGTACAGGGCGGCTCATCACGAGCTTCTGGCTTCCGCGCAGGCCGTAAAACTTGCTCACGAAATTATTCCAGGCTCAAAGGTGGGGTGTATGCTCGCGGCGGGACAGTTCTACCCGTATTCGTGCAACCCTGCGGACATTTGGGACGCGGCGGAAAAGGACAGGGATAATTACTTCTTCACGGATATTCAGGCACGCGGCGAATATCCGGTGTGGGCGTTGAAGAGGATGGAACGCGCGGGAATAACCGGAATTTTCGCGGACGGGGACGCTGAGATTCTGAAGGCGGGTACTGTGGATTTCGTGGCCTTCTCGTATTACTGCTCACGTTGCACGACAGCAGACCCGGAAATTTTTGCGAAACACCAGCGACCGGGAAATGCGGTCTTCAAGGCCGTAGAGAACCCCTACCTCAAACATACAGAATGGGGATGGCAGATTGACCCGCTTGGCCTGAGAATTACGGTGAATGCATTGTACGACAGGTACCAGAAGCCGCTGTTCGTGGTGGAAAACGGACTCGGAGCGAACGACAAAGTGGAGGCTGACGGGAGCGTTCACGACACGTACAGGATAGAGTACTTGCGGGCACATCTTCTTGCTCTTCGGGACGCGATGACTGAGGACGGGATTCCTGTGATGGGGTTTACGGCGTGGGGATGCATTGACCTGGTGAGTGCGTCGAGCGGTGAGATGAAGAAACGCTACGGGTTCATTTACGTTGACAAGGATGATGAGGGCAAAGGCACCCTTAAGCGTTCGCGCAAGGACAGTTTTTATTGGTACAAGGGAGTTATTGAGTCTGACGGAGCAAGCCTTGACGAATAACATCGTTTTGAGTGATAAGGAGTTTATTCGTATCTGCGCTAATGGCAACATCACAAAAGTTGACGCGGCAATCTCGAACGGTGCGAACATCGACGCTGGGAACAAATACGGCCGGACAGCACTAATGTTTGCTGCAGGCAACGGCCATTTAGACACAGTTGAATTACTCCTCAAACGTGGAGCAGATGTCAACGCTGCAGGTAATGACGGCTGGACAGCGTTAATGTTCACGGCGAGGTATGAGCACACAGACATAACAGAGTTCCTCATTAATCACGGCGCAAATGTCAACGCCAAGACTAAGAAGGGCGATACAGCTTTAATAGTCGCGGCAAGGAATGCTCACATAGATACAGCAGCAATACTCCTTAAACATGGGGCAGATGTCAACGCTTGGAACAATGACGGTGAGACAGCGTTAATGTCTGCAAAGTCGAAGAGTTACACGGAAATCATAAAGCTCTTACGCTTACACGGAGCAAAATAGCAGCACAAATTGTTATACAGGAGGTAACACAATGGACTACAGAGAATTAGCCGCGAAACTCGTTGAGTTTGTCGGCGGAAAGTTCAACGTCAAAAGCGTAGTGCACTGTGCAACACGCCTGCGCTTCACCCTAGGCGGAAGCCTCGACGAAGGGAGCGTTTAATTTGCCAGCAGATCAAATTAAGGATAAAGAACTTGCGTCGGCACTCATCAAGTATTTTGAGGGAGATCATGAAGGAGCAGAGGAGGCCCTCGAAAACATAAACGAGACGAGACCTAATCCTGTAGCTCTTCGCGTGTTACTTTACCTGAACACGGCCAAGAATTTGCACAAATCAGAGTCCCTCAACACCATATTCTGGAATTTGCGGGGAAAAGACAAGGATGCGTTTTATGCGGCATTCATCGATGCCAGGCCGTTGATTGAGTTTTACGCGGAAAAGAATGTACCGTCAGCTCAGACGATTGACGATTTTAGGAGACATTTACTACGACCACTTGGACGTATCGGAAGATGACGTACAAGCCTTCAAGTATTACCGGATGGCCGCAGAAAATGGATTCTCTGAGGCACAATTCTCGCTCGGATTGATGTACGTTACTGGCGACGGTATCGAGCGGGATGATGAGGAAGCGGCGAAATGGTATCGCAAGGCGGCAGAACAGGGACATCCCCCGGCACAGTTCGCAATTGGGTGTTTTTACTTCAAGGGTAAAGGAGGATTCAAACATGATTTTGCGGAGGCGCGCAAATGGTGGACAAAATCTGCTGAAAGCGGAGAAGTCCTGTCGCAGTTCAATCTTGGCAATATGTACAGGATTGGTGCCGGGTTTGAGCCTGATTATGCAGAAGCCTGCAGATGGTGGATAAAGGCCGCTGAAAACGGAAGAGGAGTCCCCAAAAATCTCGATGAAGCACGCAAATGGTACGAACAGGCGGCCGCGCAAGGAAACGAGGAGGCAAAAGAAGCCCTCGAACACCTGAAGTAAAGCACAACAAATTCACCCTCGCTGAGCGCGTCGGGCGGAGAGGTGAAGAAACGCCAGTTAAGAATGGAGGTTATTAGTATGACCGCTATATTAGGTATAACCAGCAAGACAGTACCGTTTTCCGCGTTCAACGAGGGAAAAGCCGGAGAGATATTCGCAGAAGTCAGACGTTCCGGCCCGCGCATCGTCATGAACGGGAACGAAGCAGAGGGGGTGATTGTACCAATGGATGAGTACGAACTGATGACGATGGACCGCGATGACGTGAGACTTATTGCGATTGCCGACGAACGGATGAGCCATTTTGACATGTCCAGAACGATAACTCAGGAGGAGATGGACCGAATGCTCGGCATCACGGAAGCAGACCTCGAAGGATGGGAGGATATTGAATTAGAATGAGCTGGAATATAAGATACCTTGACGAGGTAGACGGCGACTTCAAGAAACTTGACGGAAGCCAGAAAATCAAAGTCCGCAAAGCCATCAAACGCACACTGACAAACCCTCTTCCTCACAGTGAGGGCGGTTACGGAATCGAGCTCAGCCACAAAGGCGGAATCAACCTCGCGAACTGCCTCGAAATCAAGCTGCGCGGTGAAGGTCTCCGTGTAATCTACAAGCTCATGCGCACAGAAACTGAGATGCTCGTTATCATTGTAGGGGTGCGTGAGGACGAGGAAGTCTATAACAGCGCACAGGAACGTATTACCCGGCACGGTCTTTAACATTCAGAAAGGAGCAGCACAATGGACTACAAGGAATTAGCAGAAAAATTACTCGAACACGTCGGCGGAAAGTTCAACGTCAAAGGCGTGGTGCACTGCGCAACCCGTCTCCGCTTCACCCTCAACGACGACGCAAAAGCCAACACCGACGCAATCACCAAACTGAAGGGTGTTCTTCAGGTAGTCAACGCCGGAGGCCAGTACCAGATAGTCATCGGCCCGGACGTTCCGCAGGTCTACCAGGAAGTTGTGGCAATCGGAGGCTTCGAGTCCTCTGCCCAGATCGACGACCCCAACGCCGAGAAAGAGGACAACCGCTCAAAGTTGAGCAAGCTCCTCGAGAGCATCGCCAGCATCTTCCAGCCAATAATCCCCGCAATCACCGGCGCAGGACTCTTGAAGGCATTGATGGCACTGTTCGTGTGGCTCGGGTGGCTCCAGTCCGGAACACAGACCTACACTATCCTAAACGCAATGGCCGATGCCGCGTTCTACTTCATGCCAATACTCTTGGCCGCGTCGTGTGCCAGAAAGTTCAAGTGCAATCAGGGAAATGCACTTGCCCTCGCCGGAGTTTTAGTGTACCCGTCATTCATGGCTCTAATGTCCGGAAAAGAGGCCGTAACATTTTTAGGCTTCCTGCCTGTAACACGCGCACCGTATGCTTCGTCAGTAATCCCGATAATTCTCGGCGTGTGGTTCATGTCCATCGTAGAGCATTGGGCGCAGAAAGTTTCACCCAGAGCAATAAAGTTCTTCTCCGTTCCTCTTGCGAGTCTCCTTATTGGCGGAACAGTAACGATAACTCTTCTCGGGCCTATCGGTTCGTGGGCATCCGGGCTGATTAACTCGCTGTTCACATGGATGAACGCATCAATCCCCTGGCTCGTCCCGACAATCGTGGGCTTCTTCTCGCCGTTACTCGTAATGACCGGCACGCACTACGGGTTAATCCCAATCGGCACGAACAACCTCGCGACCGTCAAGTGGGACTCCGTCGTAATCGGAATGCTTCCATCGAATATTGCGCAGGGTGCGGCAGGACTTGCTGTTGCCGTTCGCTCAAAGAACCCCGACACAAAACAGCAGGCAGCTTCCGCCGGACTAACCGGTGTTCTCGGAATCACAGAACCTGTGCTGTACGGTGTAAACATGCGCTTCACGTTCCCGCTGTATGCCGCAATGATTGGCGGAGGACTCGGCGGGCTGTATCTTGGACTTACGAGAGTTGCGAGATTTGCGGGCGGTTCTCCGGGACTCTTAGTTCTGCCGGGCTACATCCCTCACGCTGAAGCTCTGGCGATGGGTTACACCATGACCAACTTCATGCACGCAGTGATCGGCGGAGTAGTTATTGCGTTTGTCGGTTCGTGGGTGGCGTGCAATATTATGTGGGACATCTGGAAGAAGCAGGGCAAGTTAGCTCCCGAAGAACTCGGCCAAGTACTGCCGGACATACCTGATGATGCAATCGTAGCTGTGGCTAACGGTAAATTCATCGGCCCCGACGAAATTAAGGACGAGGCATTTGCGGGCCAGGCAATGGGCCAGACAATCGCGGTTGACCCTGCGGACGGGATAATCTCCTCGCCGGCGAACGGAGTTATCGAGATGATTTTCCCGACCGCCCACGCTTTCGGCCTCAGAATGAAGGACGGTACGGGGCTTCTCGTTCACATCGGAATAGACACGGTGAAGCTGAACGGCAAGGGATTTACTCTGCTCAAGAAGCAGGGAGATACTGTGAAGGCAGGAGAACCTGTAGTGAGGGTTGATCTTGATGCGGTGAAGGGAGCTGGATATTCTCCGCAGACCATCGTGGTGATAACTGAGCCGGTGCGCGAAGATGAATTGATGTCGTTCGTGGAGTTCGGGAGATCAGTAACCAGAGGAGATATTCTCAGCAAGTAGTTTAATGTAGAGCAAACGGTCAGGGCGGCCTTTATTGGCTGTCCTGATTTTTTTAGAGCGAGGATAATTCGTTTTGCCCTATTGTCCTTATTCCGGCGGCTTCCAGAGCAGAAACTGCGGCTTCATTGTCCTCAAGGCTCATTACCGCAATGTGTACGTGGAATTTCGTGCTGTTAATCATGTACATGTATTTTATGCTGTTCCCTGTTTTCTCGAGGACATCAAGCACCTTGCTCATGCCGTCTGGCTCATTTGTTAGGGCAATAGCCACAGCATCGCTAGGATTTGCCGTGAAACCGACTTCCCACAAAGCCGAAGAAGTCCACAGAATATTATTCGCCAATAATCTCACAATGGTGAAGTCATTGGACTTGTGGACAGTCATTCCCATAATTTCGATGCTGCGGTCTGCGAGGGTCTTCATCATTTTCGCGAGTGAATAGGTCTGCTCATCAATTACTACCGAAACCTGCTTTATGATCATGGAATTTCTCCTTTATGTATTAGCCTTACGCGTCATTGTTTCCGCCGAACTTGATTCTTTCCCGCAAGTTCAAGACCATATCGCACATTCCTATTACGACGAGCCACGGCCAGAAGAACGGAAATCCCAGCACAACAAACACCACAGCCTTCAATGCCCTTCTGAGCTTGAAGCCGTCCATTATCCAGAACACAACAGCCAGACCCTCAACGAACATAAACACGTTCAGGATTATCTGCAGGTTCATCACGAAGACCGCTCCGTCAAACCAGTCCTCAGATTTGATGAAGTATCCCGCAATCAGCGACAGAACGGATACTCCCAGCAGCGACACAGGGAATCTCCACATTCTGAACTCCGGAAGGGCGGGCGGAGAGTTCTTGAGCTTTCTGGTCAGCGAGCAGCACAGGGCATAGTTCATGAAGACTTCGGCACAGCTCCACAGCACCAGCATTGTCGGCACGAGATGAGGCAGCAGCGCAAGAACACGCACCATCGCCGCGCGAAGTTCCGGCTGTTCTCCATATAACTGGACTATCACTGAATCTGCCTGCGTTAAATCCGGAAGCATGATGTTTCTGTCCGTCAGAAGCCAGAAAACAACCAGCAATGCCAGCTTGCTCACAATTGATGCACCTGCACAGATTAACAGGCTCTCAGGCCCGGAATATTTCTTTACGGACTTGACATCCTCGCGCGAAACTCCGAACAGCATTGCGGAGAGCGGGGCACATCCTACCAGAAAATATAACGCCATTGACGGGGAAAACACGAAGAAGAGTGTCGCCTCAACCAGAAGCTCGGCTATGCTCATGGGCTTGTGTCCCTCCGCGCACCCAAGAACTGCGAGCGGCAGGGGGGACAGCATCAGCCCGATAAACCCAAAAACAGGAAAGTAACTCCCTGCGAGCACAAGCGCAAGGGTTATGATCACGCAGGGAATTATACGCTTCATTAGTCGAGCGAATAGGGGAGAAGTGCCATGTACCTGGCCCTCTTGATTGCTTCGGTGAGGAGCCTCTGGTGTTTGGCACAATTGCCGGTTACGCGGCGGGGAATAATCTTTCCGCGCTCGCTGATGTATTTCTTGAGCTTCTCGACATCCTTATAGTCTACATGCTCCTGCTTCTCTACACAGTAATAGCAGAACTTCGGCCTGCGTCTTGACGAGCCTCTGCGGAGTCCCATTCCGCCGGCTGAACGGGCGGGTGCTCCTGGTCTGCCCTCACGTGATACGTTTTCACGTTCTTCCATAGATTACATTTCCTCCTACTAGAATGGTATACCCGCGTCGTCTGAGCCGGGCATACTGTTATTGTCGTTTGTGAAGTCCTGAGTGAAACTTCCTGAGCCGAAGCCTTCTTCGCCTATGCTTTTGCCGAAGCTGGAATTGTCCGGCATATCTGCCCCAAATGACGGAGCTGAAGCCTGTCCGGAAGAATAGCCGCCGGAATCTCCCTGACGCGACCCTAGCATCACCATGTTGGTCATATTAATTTCTGTAACATACCGTTTGCCAGAACCATCTTTAGCGTCATAGCTTCTTGTGCGTATGCTCCCCTCGATAAGCACAGGGCTTCCCTTCTTCAGGTACTTTCCGCACGTTTCGGCTTGGGGTCCCCAAGCTACTACATTAATATAGTCAGTAGTCTCCTGGTATTCGCCGTTAGCATCCTTCCAACGGTTATTTACAGCTACAGTAAAGTTAGCATAGGCTTTTTTGTTGACGGTATATCTGACTTCCGGATCCCTGGTCAGATTTCCGGCAATAATTGCACGGTTAAAACCTCTCATTACTGCACCGCCTCCCTAGTCGTCAAGAACTATCACTAACTGACGGTACACGTTCGCCCTAAGGCCAAGCACACGGCGAAGCTCGAACGTCTGCGCAGGCTCAAGCTCAAAGTTGAACAGTACATAATAGCCTTCGGATTTCTTGCGGATGGGATATGCCAGGGTTCTCTTGCCCCAAGCATCAGTTTTCGACACACTGCCTCCAAGCCTCTTGATCAGCTCCTCAATCTGGGTGATCTCTCCAGCCTGGTCTGATTCGGCAGCTGCATCGAGAATTACAAGCATTTCATACTTACGCACTCTCTACACCTCCTCCTTATGGACTATTCGGCCTCCGGCTTTGTGCGTTTACACCGAAGGCAAGGACCCAGTGATTATAGCACAAAAAAAATTCCCTCCCGCATAAACGAGAGGGTGAAAATTCGCCGTTACTTGGCCGCAATCACCGGCTTATAGGTTACTCCTCCTTCAAGCCACGCAGATGCTATTATTTTCCTGTTTCGCGGAACTTCATTTATTTCCTCGCCGCCAGCATCAAAGAACTCTGCAATAGCGTCATCCTCCGAAGGGTCTCTATCCTGTGCGCGTGCAAGCCAGAATAGTTTTCGGCCGGGCTTCGCGTTTCCCTCAAGCTCTATCCTCATGTCGTACATACCGCTTTCGTCAACCTTAATCTCCCCAAGTTCGAAAACTATCTCGTAACCTTCAGGAAGTGAGAGACCCGAAACCGGCTCTATCAGTGCCGAATTATTGCCGGTCTCGAAAAATCCGCCGGCCACCGCCGCAACAGGAGATGCTTCAATCTTCAGCTTCAGCGTCTTGCTCACGCTCTTGACCTCATTCGTCGCCGTAACCTTTACCCTGTAGGTCCCGGAACTAAGCGGTGTACCGGAGATTTTCCCTGTCTCTGCGTCCAGCTCAAGACCTGCAGGCATCGTTGACCTGTCGCACTTCCAGGTGATTTCGCCCGTACCCGTCGCGGAAAGCGTTGCGCTGTAATCCTGCCACTGGTTGCCGTCAGGCAGACTCTTGGTCGTAATCGTTGGCTTGAGTGCATTAATTTCCAGCTTGTAGGACGTATTGGCATCACCGCCTGCGTTTTGCGCGTGAACACGAACCGTCCCGCTGAACGCAGCTTCTGATGTTCCGCTAAATACTCCGTCCTCAAACGTAATACCGTCCGGCAATTCGCCGTCGAGCGTCCAGGTTATCGGCTGAGTTCCGCTTGCTTTGAGCGTAACGTTATAGGCCTTGCCAGCTGTCCCGGCCTTGAGGTTCTTGGTCTTGATCTGCGGAGCTACTGCGTTAATCTTCACCGTTACTTCCTTCGTGTCCTCGCCGTATTTGTTCTCGGCCTTAACGATGAACGTGTAACTGCCTGACCCTGTCGGTTTGCCCTTGAGCTGTCCGGATTTTGCGTTGATAGTGAGTCCTTCAGGAAGAGTGTCCGTATCCTCAACAGACCACGTTATCGGCGTTGTGCCTGTGGCCGTGAACTTCTTGCTGTAAGATTTTCCCGTAGTGCCGTCCTCAAGAGTTACGTCGTTAATCACAGGCTCAGAATCGATTACCAGCTTCAGAGTCTTGCTGAGTTTTCCTCCGGCGTTTTCGGCCTGAATCTTTACGTTGAACTTCCCCGATTCCTCAGGAGCACCCGTAATCGTGAGCACACCTTCATCAACTTCATAGCTGAGTCCCTTAGGCAGGCCGTCAACTTTCACCGTATTAACCTTTGACCCGGTAAGCTCAATAGGCATCTCGTAAATTTCGCCGGCCATTCCCGAGTTCAGGGACTTAGCCGTTATTGTCGGCCTTGTTACGCTGATTTTGAGGGTGCATGTCTTGGTGGCATCTCCGCCGGTGTTGTGCGCTGAAACATCAAACTTGAATGTGCCTCCCTCAGTGGGAGTTCCGCTTATTTTTGCTGTCCCGTCCTCCATGTCCTCAAACACGAGGCCGTCAGGGAGTTTATCCTCTTCGCACTCCCAATCTACAGTGCCTGTACCTGCACTGAGCGAGAACACTGTGCTGTAAGGTACATCAACAGTTCCCGCACGAATAGTTGCCTTGATTTTTGGCGCAACGTCTACCACGTTAAGCGTTATCTCGGTTGAAGCACTGCCTCCGCTGTTCGTCGCCGTAAGTGTGAATGTGTAATCACCGGCTGTTGTCGCTTTTCCGGTGAGCTTGCCGGTTGAGCTGTTGAGGGTCAGGCCGACGGGAAGAGTCCCCTCAGTTACCGACCATGTTACCGGATTGTTGGCGTGCACCTTGAACTTGTGATTGAAGGACTTGTTGACGACAGCGTGCTCGTTTTCCTCCAGAAGTGCTTCCTTGTCTATCATCGGAGGTTCAACGTACTCTACACCGTCAACATAGAGCTTGTAGCCCATCGTTACGACAATACAGGTCTCCTCAACATTGAGTGATGATACATAAGAATTTCCGCTCAATTCCCACTTGCTATAAGGTGCGAGCGAAACATCAACCGTACCGCTTGCGCCTGAGGGGTTGATTGTGCCATAAAAAGCGGCTTCGTTCGAGAGGTTCAATTCCAGCGAAGAAGAACTGTCCACGAGAATATTCCTGTAGATTGCTGAGTTGTCCGTAACATTGAGGGTAACTTTTCCGGATTCGGCCTTCATGAAATAGTCGTCCGCACCGTTGGGCTTGATATATACACCATTGGAAATGTTAATTTCTGCGGCAGCCCTGCTAACCTGGAAGACGGTACCCTTGCTGAATGTGAGACTTCCGCCCGTCATCGAGAAGGTGTTTACTGCGTCCGAATTATCACCGCGTATTAATACTGCCTGGCGGTTTGTGTCTGTCCCGTTCGACTTGCCGGTGAACGCAGAAATGTTGACGTTGTTGACCTCTACAGTACCGCCGCCCTCAATTATCACAGTATTGGAGGCCGCAGTGCTAATTGTAGAGTCTTTCACAGTGATAGTACCGCCGCCCTTGCCGGAATATATCGCCGGTGATGAAGCCCCTGTTGTATCGAGAAGGATGGAATCTGCCTCGATAATGCCTCCGCCCGTAGCCATCAGGCCGCTTGAGTTATTGCTCTGGGTGTTGATTGCCGTGTTTGAGAGTGTAATTTTGGTGTCATCGCCGGAATTTTCGCCGTCCAGCTCCCCGCCGTAAGAGAAGACTGCATGACCGTATGCCGCACTCGACCGGATTTCCGAAGCCCCCTCTATCGTCAGCTCCGCACCCTCGTCCGCGTAAACTGCCGCGTTAGTTCCCAGTTCGTCATAGTTGCTGTTCTGGCCTGATGCATCACCCGTCTTAGTGATTATTGCGTCGCTGAACTCTTCCGATTCGCCGGAAAGAGATAGTGCGTGAGTATTTGGTGTTGTCGATGTATATTCTTTTGCATGTCCAGTCCCGGCACAAACCAGCATGATAACCGCCGCTAAAACAGACAAATATTTATTGCATTTCATGGGGAACGCCTCCTTAGAATTTGCTGTAATTTGCTGGAAGTATTGATAATTTATTAGTCGGATATATTCTGCGATAACTTAAATTTGCGCAAAAAATGAGACCCTCACGTTTTGTGTGAAGGCCTCATCATTATTGTCTGGATTTTATGGTCGGGACGAGAGGATTCGAACCTCCGACCCCCTGCACCCCATGCAGATGCGCTAAGCCAGACTGCGCTACGTCCCGAAAACACAAGTTATTTTAGCGCAATTTCCCCATTCGTCAAGTTTTTCACGGCTATCACAGGATTATACACTCTGCCCTCGTTGAGCCAAACCGACACCGTAATTTTTCTGCTCTCCGGCACGCACGAAATCTCTCTGCCTTCCTCGTCGAAGAACTCCGCAATATTATCGTCGTCCGAAGGATCAGAGCTGTTAGCCAGCCAGATTAATGCGGCCCCTGCCGGAATATCCCCGCTGAGAGTTACGCTGAAGTCATGCATCCCGGAAATATCCGTGCTGACTGTCCCAAGTTCTGCCGCTATCACGTAATCATCAGGTGAAATTATTCCGCCAAGTTCCGGCAATTCCTGCGGAGTGCTATTCACATCGTCAGGCACAAGGTTTTCACCGCTAGACCTGCTATTGTATGGAGCAGGATCCACCGTCAAGTCAAAACTCTTCGTGTCAGTGCCGTATGGGTTTGTCGCTATCACAACCAGAGTAAGATTCGAGAATGCATATTGAGGCTTGCCGGTTATTTGTCCGGACTTGGCATTGATGGAAATTCCTGTGTAGTAGTTGTTGCGTAATTCCCAAGTTATCGGCTTTGAACCGCTGGCAGTAATTTTTGCCTTGTAGTTTTTCCCTCTTGTGCCGTGGGGAAGAGTGGCTGCATTAATTGACGGCGGAGTCTCAACAGTGAGCGTGAGATTCTTTTTGGCCTTTCCGCCTGCGTTGGACGCTTCGAGTATCGCCTTATACTTGCCGCCGCTTGTCGGGGTTCCGGATATATTTATCGTACCGTCCGCCGAAACATAGTCATAGCTCAATCCTGGAGGAAGATTAGTTACCTGCACGTTAATGGGCTGACTGCCTGTCAGCGTTGCCGCAAATGAAAACGCTCTGCCTACTGCTGGCACAGATGCCTTCGGGATTTTTGGAGTTACCAGTTTGGGCTTTTCTGCCTGAATGTTTACCTTGAGCTTCTTTGAGGATTCACCCTCTGAGTTTTTGGCGGTAGCTGTTACTGATTCCTTCCAGCCTTCGGTAGGAATACCGCTAAGGACTCCTGTTGCTGCGTCAAACGACAGTCCTGCGGGGAGATCTCCCTCCAGCGACCAGGTTATGCCTGTGCCTGTCTTGGAGGAGAAGACTGCTTCGTAGTAATAGCCGATCCTTTTGAACTTGCTCGTTATCTTGACGGCGGCTTTGGGTTTGTCGTTGTCCACAGTCAGAGTCATTGTGCGCTTGGTGCTACCTTTTGGGTTAGTGGCTATCAGTCCGATTTTGTATGTACCTAAGGCTGAAGGAGCACCCTTGAACTTGCCCTTTGAGGTCAGTTCAAGGCCGTCGGGCAAATTCTGGGCAGTCCAAGTGATGGGTTTATCGCCAGTTGCTTTTAGGGAGATGGTGTAGGATTTGTTCACCTTAGCATTTTTGAGGCTGTCAGTTTTGAAGTCGGGGCCTCCGTCGTAAGAGTCAGGTTCTGGTTCGGGGTCAGGCTCCGGGTCCGGGTCCGGGTCCGTATCTGAGTCTGCATATCCGATGACCATAGAAAACTCTTTATCAGAAGCTCCTCCGGCGTTACTGACGATAAGATGGAATCGCCAAGTCCCTTTTTGTTCAGGAATGCCAGAAATAACACCCTCTGAATTTATAGACAAGCCAGCCGGAAGTGACGTCGACCTGAAACTTATGGGAGCTGTACCGGTTGCGGAAACGGTGAAGTTATACGGCTTATTTACTTTGCCGGCCGGAAGGGAAGTAGTCGTAATTACAGGTGCTACATACACAGGCTGATCGGCCCCCTTAGCAACGTTAATGGTAAATTGCTTCTGCGAACTGTTGAAGCCGTTGGTTACATCTACGGTGAACGTGAAATTTCCTGTCGCGGTAGGTGTGCCATAGATTAAGCCATTGCTGCTCAATGTCAGGCCGCCGGGAAGAGAACCGCTCTTGACTATCCAGTCTACAGGATCGTTCCCTTCTACGGAGAGTTGAACTCTGTATAGTTCGTTGGTCTTGGCCTGAGACAGTGATTGCGTCGAAATCTTTGGAGCAGCAGGTATGTTATTAGCATCCTTGACTACGGCAATCGGGTAAAACCATGTATAGCCTATTACGTTGCCGCACGTCATGCTCATTGAGAATGTTCCTGTTTGGGTAGGTGTTCCTTGAAGTGCTCCGACTGGATATGTTACACCATCTACTTCCTCGTAATACGGAAAAGTCATTCCTGCTGGAGCAGGGGCATAGTTCGGGTTTACTATTGACCAAGTTGCGCGCATGTGATCCGCCGTATCAAACCTGAAGTCGTATTTTTTACCCTTTATGAAGCCTATAACGCTTCTTGTTTCTATGACAGGTTCAGTAGTCATCGCATACGGAGCAATTGTTATGCAGAAAGTTCTGGAGTCTCTTTCGCCAGACCCGGTAGCAGTAACTGTAAACACATATTTTCCTGCCTTTGTCGGGGTGCCCTCTATATCGAAGAATGCCATCGCATTTGTACTCTTGGAGTTTGGGTAAAAACTTAAACTTAATCCTGGAGGAAGTGAGCCGGATGTAACGTTCATTTTTAAAGTTTTACCGTCAGCGTTTCCTCCGAATGTGTTGGCATCTATGCTGAATTTATATTGCGTGTTTAGATACCCGTCAAATGGAGGAATGGGGTCTACTGTAATGGCAAGGCATGGTGAAACTGTCGCCAGCACAGCAAACACGCAGCACATAAGAACAAGTAATTTCCTGAACATAGTAATTACCTCCTGAAATAAATTGTGAATTGAGCATGATTATAACAATTTTCGGAATCGCAGGCCCAAAAAATAAGACCCCTGCTTGTTCAGCAAGGGCCTTCGCCTTAAATCTCGCGCTTCATGATCACAAAGAAAACGTTCGGGTCAAATGTCGTCCTCACCGCAAATATCTCCGACACTTCCCATCCATCAGCTCCCCACTTGTTCAGAAGCTCTTCAACCTGTTCCGTCTTGCCTGCGGCCTCCTTTGCCTTCTGAAGCGAGGTCAGAGACCCGAGAGGCACAACCTTGTATTCGTACTTGGCCTTCGCACAGGCACCGCACGCAAAGCACAAAACCATCAATGCCGACAGCAATAATTTCCTCACATCAAAAACCTCCTCTAGTCGTTTATCTGGTCGAGAATTACTCCGGCCGCAACCGCTACCTTGTAGATTATGTCGATCGTGTCCTTGAACGTCTCGATGGATTCCCTGTTCATGTACTTCACCGGCACAACTATAGTATCTCCAGGCTCAACCTTCGCACTGAACCCGCGAGGAGCTGTCCACTGCTTGCTGGAGAGCATCGCCGTACTCCTGGTGAGTCTAACTGTGCTTCCGTCGCTCTTCAGCAGGTAGACCATTCTCTTGTGCGCAGTCTTGATCGCTCCGCCCGCCGCACTGATATAGCCGTTTATGCCCATGTCCGGCCTGTAGACCTGAGACGATGACGTGTACACAGCACCCATCACGTGAACTACGAGCGGGGTATCCGGAATCGTGAGTGTATCGCCGTCCTGAAGCTCATAGTCATACGGAGTGCCTTTGATGTTCGCGGGGGTATCTACCTTCGTGATTACCCGCCCCATTATGTCGAGCTCGCGCAGG
The DNA here is from genome assembly GCA_017451025.1 of Synergistaceae bacterium. Classification (GTDB taxonomy): domain Bacteria; phylum Synergistota; class Synergistia; order Synergistales; family Aminobacteriaceae; genus JAFUXM01. Next base: position 96,785 of record JAFSSM010000021.1, read on the forward strand.
TTGTTGATGAGCTGCATTCTGCGCTGGTACTCCGCACCGAACGCCGCGCTGTTGCTGAGTCCCGCACTGGCTGTGTTCTGCATCGCCTCCAGAAGCTCCTGCTGCATCCTGTCGGCAACCTGATTCAGTGCCTTCTTCTGTTCTTCCGCAACGCTAAGCCTCGTGAAAATTGCTCCCCTCAAGAATGCCCTGCGGGTGAATCCTCCGACACGTTCCAGCAAATCAGAGAGCTTTTCCCCTGCGAACATTGAGTACACTCCCGGCCTCTTGACCTCGCCCTCAACAGTTACGCGTATCTGCTGTTTCCAGTCGGGTATCACCAAAACCGTGAGCTGATCTCCGTTCTCGAGGGTCATGTTCTGCATGGGGTCTCCGCGCAATGCCTGCAGTATGTCTATGTTGAAGCGTTCCTGCACCGGGCCGTCAAGAGAAGGCGTTACTCGTGTAAGCTCTGCCTTTTCGCTGGCGGTACTGCTCAAGCCTCCTGCACGGTTTATCAGGTCCGAAATTCTGGTGTAGCCCGGAACTATCACGAACGATCCCTCGCGCATAACCTGGCCGTTTACGCTCGCGGTCGCCGCAAAATTGTAGATAGGGTACATCCTGATGATGTCGCCGTCCTGAAGCTCGGTGTTCTCGATCTCCTCGAAACTGCCCTCCGTTGCTCCGGCATATTCATTGTTGTAGACCCTGTAGAACTGAATGCGGCCTCGAGAAGTCTGCGCTCTGAGTCCTCCTGCAATGTAGAGCAGATCCTTCAAGCGTGTTGCACCGTTAAGCTCATAAACTCCCGGAGTCTGAACTTCACCTGCAACTCCGACCAGAGGCCCGACCGGCGGAATGTATATCACGTCGCCATTTTGGAGCCTTGCGTCCTGAGTCTTGTCGCCCTGAAGCAGCATTGCGTACATGTCAAAAATTGTGATGGTCTTGTTGCCGCGTTTAAGCTCAATTTTGCGCAGTGAGCCGTTCTGACTCGGGCCGCCCGAAGCCAATAATGCGTTCATCAGTGTTGCGAATGACGAGACAGAGTACGCACCGGGACGCTGGGCATTGCCGGTAACGTAGACGGTGATCGAGCGGAGCCTTCCCATCGACAAATTCATCTGGTAGCCGGTGTAATACTGGTTAAGGCGTGAAGCGATAATGCGCTCGCCCTCTGCCAGAGTGTAGCCCGCGAGCCTGACTGCCCCGATGTGCGGAATAGTTGCCATTCCGTCGCGGTTCACCATCACACGGAAACTGCCCTCCTCCGGGATGCCCCAGAGGGTCAGCGTAATTTCGTCGCCTGTACCTATCCTGTAGTCCTGAGTTACCGGTACGTTGTCGATCGGGTCGTAATTCGTGATGACGCTGCTGTTCCATGCCTCATTAGTGTTTTGCGAGGAAGTCTGCCGTGTCTGTGAAGTAGTTGAGGTAGTTGTTGTGCGTCCTGTTGTGCTGAGTGAGGCCGAAGGAGGATTTAGCGGCTGGAAGAACGACATTCCGTAGCGCGGAAGTCTGCGCAAGAGAGACCCCATCGGATTCTTGGCCGTCTTCGAAAAAAGTATCTGGTCAAAATAAGTGTTTATCTCGTCTTCTGTGGGAGTGTCGCCTATCAGTTCCAGCCTCTTGAGATCCTTAGAGGTCAACGTCCCTGCAGTAGTCTCTTCGTCCGGATGATAGCGCAGAGAGTCCGGCATAGCATATCCGTCCATGATGGTCTGGCCTGTGCCCTGCATTCCAGTAGCCAGACCCGACGAAGGCACAGCGATATTGCCGTAATTTGCGCCGTAAACACAGGAATACATAGACAGCACGAGTAATCCTGCCAAGAATAATTTTTTGCCTTTTTTGCCCGAGAATTTCACCATTAATCACCTCAGAAAAATTTAATGCACTATATACTCAAGAAGACTCTGCGTCTTGAGTGCGTCCTCTTCAAGTTTTGACTGGTTTTCGTCGTCGCTGTAGGAACAGTATGTGTTGAGCAGACGTTCCACGTTGCGCTTCATAGCTATCGGCCTGAGCTGGCTCATCATGCGTTCAGGTGTTCGGATTACTCCTAAGTCTCGTCCTGCTTCGCTCTCCCACGTCGATTGAAGTATCGTGTTCTGTTCCCAGATATATGCGCTCGAATTGCCGAACCATGAACCGAACCAGCGTTCCGCAGGTATCTCCATGTGAACCCCTGCCCTCGTGAAATCTTTCCCCGATGTGTGAACGTCGGTATCTATGTACCAGAAGCCCAGAGCAAGATCGTCCCAATGCCTGACGACCGAGTACTTAAATCCCTTGTCGCCGTCAGCAAACTTTCCGTAGTCCACCTGAACGTCAACATCCAAGTCCGTGAAGTGATAGCCTCCCTGCACAAATGCAAGAGTCCTCCACTCTTCTTCGTCCGGCACTTCCGCTGTGCCGCCGGTGAAATACCTGTAGCGTCCGTCAACAAGCCCTCCGAATGAGTAAGGGTCCCTGTCGCGAAATTCGCTTAACCTTGTGCCGAGCCACCATTTACCATTACGGCCGTAATACCTGCTCCATAAATTCAGGCCGAACCATTCTTCATCGAGATAGCCTCCCTCGCCGATAAGCCAGAACCGGCCCTCTGAGCCGAAATGATTTGCGTACATCATGGCCGCGTTCTGAATGCGTATCTTGTCGTTGAAGTCCTTTTCCCACCACAGACCTAAACCGTCGCCGGTGTCTGCATGAACATAGAACGGAAAGCGTATATCGATTATGCCGTCCCAGCCGTGAGAGTACCTGCCGTTGTAGAGTAAATCGATGCTCCATCTGTCCATATACTCCTCTGTGAGCGTCTGGTCTATTCGCGGCTCATACACCAGCATTGCCTTGACTTCGTTCTGTGCCTTTCCGCGCAGGATATGCTCCTCGTCTGCGTCCTCAAGTTCTTTTGCCGCCCAAGTGAACACAGCACTGTGAAGCGAGTCCTCTTCCCTGAGGCATCGTGCACGAATATCGAACAGCAATTCGCCCGGAAAACTTGCCTTAACTATCGGGATGCCTGCGTTTTTCTGGATCAGCACAAGCTCAGTAGTCTCCGGCATAACTTCGGAGAGCAGAATCAGAAGCCTCACCATCGCTTCGGCATGAGAAGAATAGCCGTAATTTTCGTAAGCAACGGATAATTTATGACCTTCCTCTGTTTCTTCGAGCTTCAGGTCAACATCACGTACACGGGTATATTTTTCGAGCCCGGACTTTAACTTCGCAAGAATTTCCTCATTGGTTGTGCTGTCCCAGCATGGAATACGGGTCTCATCCGGAGTGTTTATGTGCTTGCGTGATGCTCCCAGCAATGTACCGTCGAAGTTGAGACGCTGTGAAATCGTGAAAGCCCATTCGTCTCCTCGCTGATAACTCACTGAGCCTTCAAGCCCGAACGGTGTCTTCAGGACAATACCGACGTTGTATTTCTGAGAGGGGCCTTCCTTGAGGACTCTCTGGCCGCTCCCGACATCACGGGTATAATCCAGCGGACTATATTCTGCCTTCACCGTCAGCCAGTTGTTCACGTCCCACTCGAGGCCCCCGAAAACTCCGTTGAGCCTGTCAGTTCCCCAGCCTACAGTTGCGGCCAAGTCCCCCCATCTCCAAGTCGCGACCCAGTACCATGACTTCATCAGCTCAGTGCCCATTATGTCGGCAACCCCTCCGGCAATTGACGGAAGGTACCATAATTTGGGGTTCTTGTTGCGCCAGAGCATAGCCTTCAGGTCAAGAGCTTTGTCTATATATCTGCGGCCTTCTCCTGCCCCGCCGCCTATCGAGTCGAACAGGGTGAAACGCGCATTAATCTCCAGCCACGGAAGATATGCCATGTCCAGAAAATAGTATGCGTAAGGTGTGTCGTAAGTGTACCCGAATCTGCCAACTCCATCGTCAGGCATCTCTGCAGAAGGATATTCCCACAAGCCAGTTACGCCGTTGTTGGAGGCCGTAGAAGCAAGTGCAACACCTCCTGAAGCACCAGCCAGCAAAGCAACACCCAGCAGAATCTTGACTGCCTTCTGCAAAATGAATCGCTCCTCTTCAAGTTAATGAATGGGCATATTTTACACTAAAAATCGCAGAAATTGCGTATGCTTGACGCGGAATCGGCGGGCAATTACAATTTCAGGCATCCATCAATAAACAGGAGGAACAGATATTAATGATAGATAGATATTCGGAACGGGATATTGCCGCTCTGTGGGACGAGTACAACCGCCTAAAAGTTATGCTCGATGTTGAGCTTGCGGTGTGTCAGGCGTGGTGCGAGCAGGGCAGAATCCCGGAAGAGGCACTCGAGGACATTATGGCTAATGCACACTTCACGGTTGAGAGGGTGCAGGAGATCGAGAAGCGCACCCAGCACGACGTTGTAGCGTTTGTGTCGGCAGTTGCGGAGAACATCGGCGCGAACGGCAGGTACCTTCACTTGGGAATGACCAGCAGCGACATTTTGGACACTGCCAGCTCGGTGATGCTCAGGGACTCGCTGAACATAATTATCACCGCGCTCGATGAGCTTGACGCTGTTGTGGCGGAGCTTGCCCTCAAGTACAAATACCTTCCGGCAATCGGCAGGACGCACGGCATTCACGCAGAGCCTATATCGCTTGGTCTGCGCTTCCTGAACTGGCACGCTGAGTTATTGCGCGACAGAGGCAGGCTCGAATACGCGAAGAAAGACGTATCCGCCGGGAAAATTTCGGGAGCAGTAGGGACTTACGCGATGTGCAACCCCGAACTCGAAGCAAGGGTATGTGAAATTCTCGGACTTGAACCCGCAAAAGTCTCGAACCAGATTCTCCAGAGGGACAGGCACGCCGGAGTCTTGAACGCGCTGGCAATTATGGGCGGGACTCTCGAGAGAATGGCCCTAGAGGTCAGGAATCTTCAGAGGACGGAAGTACGCGAGGCATTCGAGCCGTTCGGTCAGGGACAGAAGGGATCTTCGGCGATGCCCCACAAGCGCAACCCCATCAAGTGCGAACGTATCTGCGGAATGTCGAGGCTGTTGCGCGGCTACGCTTTGACGGGAATGGAGAATATCGCCCTGTGGCACGAACGCGACATTTCCCACTCAAGCACCGAGCGCGTAATCTGGCCGGATGCGTTCAACATTGCGGCGTTTATGCTCCGGAGCATGACGAAGATACTCAAGGGATTGACGGTAGATGAGTCCAGAGTCAGGCACAACGTCAACCAGACCAACGGCCTGGTGTATTCGCAGAGGGTCTTAACTTTCCTGCTGGATGAGCTGAAACTCTCAAGGGAGGACGCGTACGCAATCGTTCAGGAAAACGCAATGAAGACAGCCTCAAGCGGAGTATCTTTCCTTGATTTGCTGTTGAGCGACGAAAGATTGAAGGATGTGGTTGACCCTGAGAACCTGAAGAAGTTATTTGAGAATGACTTTTACCTCAGGTATGTTGACGAAATTTTTGCGAGGTTCTTTGAAGAATGAGTTTGAATACGGCAGAAGTCGCTAAAAGACTGTGCCGATTTCTCGCCTTCGTGCATTCAAAGGACAGCGGACGCAAATTAAGTTTCGTCGACAAGAATACATTTCTGGGACGCACTGAGAATTACAAGTCAGAAATAGCTGAACGGGCACGTAATGAACTCAAGTATGAGGACTGGCAGGAATCCATGATAGGCAGCGGTGAGATTCTGGCTTGCTGCCGGAAAGCTATGGCCTGTGCCGGAAATCTAGTATATATTAACCAGCAATACACATTCGACAATATAACCAACAGGGAGCATACGGCCTATAGTCCCAACGCAGAAAGAGTTCTGTACGACATCTACAAGGCTGTTGACGAGAAGGCAGCGTTCACGCAGGCATTAGACGTATTCGGCAGACATTATGACATCATAGCCTACCTGTTCTTCATCAAGGACAGCTCACGCTTTCTGCCTGTTAGTCCCGGCGGATTTGAGGCCGGCCTTGCATCAATAGGCGTTGAGTACAAAATTTCCCACAAGTGCAGCTGGGAAAATTACACCGGCTTTATAGACATAGTAAGATCTGTGCAGAGAATTATGCAGGATATTCTGCCTGATATTGACGTGAGATTGATTGACGCTCATTCATTTTTGTGGATCATCAATTACATGTGATATTCAGAATTTACTCGGGAGGATAAATGTCAGCTAAAAGATTTTGCGTTAAAGTTTACGGCTGCCAGATGAACGTTTACGATGCCGACAGGGTAAGGACGGTACTGTGTTCACGGGGCTGGCAGGAAGTCAGCGAAGACGAGGCTGATGTTGTGATGATTACGGGCTGTTCGGTGAGGGCTAAGGCCGAACAAAAAGTGTGGAGCGAGCTGGGACTCTACGAGCATTCCTGGCAGAAGGACCAGCGTCCCGTTGTTGCGCTGACCGGCTGTATTGCACAGAGGCTCGGGGAAAAAGCATTAGCCCGTTTCCCCTACGTCAGGCTTGTAGCCGGGCCAAGACACATAGGACTTCTCCCTGACGCAATCGAACAAGTGGCCGCTCACCCCAAGAGCCGCATCAACCTGCTGGACACCGACCCGCGAGAATTTCACGCGCTGGACTTCGACGCTGGGGACGTTACCATCAAGCGCGAGAACAGGTACAAGGCTTACGTAACGATTGCACACGGGTGCGACAATTTCTGCACGTACTGCATAGTGCCTTACGTCAGGGGAAGGTTCATCTCGCGGAAACCTGATGACATTTTTGATGAGTGCCGAATGCTTATTGATGACGGCGTGAAGGAGATTACACTTCTCGGCCAGAACGTGAACTCCTACGGAAAAGATTTAGGGCTGAGTTTTGCGTGGCTGTTGCGTGAAGTGAGTCATCTTGACGGGCTGAAGAGACTCCGGTTCGTTACGTCTTTGCCGCAGGATTTTACGCAGGAAATCGTTGACGTGATGGCCGAAGAGGAGACAGTGTGCCCGTCGCTTAATCTTCCTGTGCAGTCTGGAAGCACCAGAGTGTTGCGCCTGATGAACCGCAAGTACACCCGCGAAGAGTATTTCGACAAGGTGAGAATGCTCCGCGAGCGGGTGCCTGATGTCGGACTGACCACTGACTTAATCGTGGGTTTTCCCGGCGAAACTGAGGAGGATTTTGAGGAGTCGATGAGCGCACTGCGGGAAATTCGGTTTGACCTGGTTCACAGCGCGGCCTACTCCGAACGTGAAGGGACTCCTGCGGCAACGATGGAGGGAGCACTTCCGGTTGAACTTCGGCTTGAACGCTTGAACAGGCTTAATGAACTTCAGGACAGTATCACTCTGGAAATTAACAGGCAGCTTGAGGGCCAAGTGTTCGAGGTATTTGCGGATGATGCCGCCCCTCGCGGAAACGGATTTCTGCAGGGCCGTACACCGCAGGATAAAGTGGTAATCTTCGAGGGCGGCCGGCAATTGCTGGGAAAATTCGTGAAGGTAAGGATAACGAGAGCAGAGGCTTGGTGTCTGCACGGGGAGGTCATAGAATGAAGATAGGGATAACGAGCGCAAGTGTTGAGCTGGTGAGGCGCAACGGAGTGAAGCTGCAGGGGATAATGTGGCGCAATGCTCTGGCGGCTCGCGGGCATGACGCGGAATTGCTGAATTACTGGGACGACCGGGATTACTCGGAGTTCGACGCGGTGATAATCCTGCGTTCAGTGATAGGCTTCCGCAACATCGTAAACGACCTCAGAAATTACGGAACGCGGATAATTTCTGCGCCGATATTCACTCCGCATAGAACTATGAAGATGAGGGAGCTGGAGTCGCGCTGGGGGCATGAAGGAAGTCTGCGAATGGATAAGCAGGCGAGTGAATTTCTGGATACAACCAAAGATGTGAACATGTTTCTTGTGCGCTCGGAGTACGAGAAGGAGAACCTGTGTGAACTGTACAGAGTGCCTACGGAAAAAGTCAGGATAGTACCTTTGTCGTTCAGAATCGAGCCGGCGGAAACTATGCCGCAGAAGGAAAAATTCTGTCTTCACGTCAGCAGTCTCAACGCCAAGAACAAGAACGTCGAGCGGTTAATTAATGCGGCTAAGAGGTTCGGATTTGACCTGGTTCTTGGCGGAGCGGTCAGGGGCGGGGACGGAATGAATCAGCTCAAGGAATGGATCGGAGACAGCAAGAACATAAAGTACATCGGTGTGTTGAGCGACGAAGAACTTCGTGAATGGTACATGAGGGCGAAAGTTTTTGCGCTGCCGAGTCTGTGGGAAGGCGTTGGTACTGCCGCACTGGAAGCAGCGTCTTGCGGGTGCGAGGTAGTGCTTACGGATTTCGGTGCACCCAAAGAGTATTACGCAGGTCTTGCCCGTCTGGTGAATCCCAAATCGATTGACAGCATAGGGCAGGGAATAATTGAGCGTCTGAACTGCGAGAGCGACGGCGAACTTATGCGCCACATCAAGAAGAATTACTCACACGAACAGTGCTCTAAACTTCTGGAGTCTGCTGTGGCTGAATGCGTGAGAGGCTGAGAATTTCTGTGATGTCGAGATGCTCGCGCAGGGTGCCAGCAATTGCGTTGAGGGCATAATCGGGCGGAGTGGTGCAGGTCTGTAGGCTTAGGCTGTCCTCTGGCGGAAGTGATACATCTTCAAGATAGGGGACAACTCCCAGAACTTTCACGCCCGTGTAATTTTCAGTCCATGTTACTGCGTCCTGAAACAGTGCAATATCCCCGCGAAACATGTTGTAGATTATGCCCTTGACCCGTTCTCTGTCAGAACCTAGCAGCTCCAGAGTCCCGGCGACTGCGGCAAGACTTCCTCCTCTGTCCACGTCGGCGACCAGAACTACCGGAACGTCAGCCTCGCGCGCAATTCTCATGTTGACGATTTCCCACGCATTGAGGTTAATTTCTGCGGGACTGCCTGCTCCCTCGATGATTACTGCCTCGAAATTTTCCCTGATGTGCGCGAGCGACTCCCTCACTGTCTGAATGCCGATAGTCTGCGTGAAATTCCGGTAGCCTTCTGTTGTGGGAGCGTAGAGCCTGCCGTTCAGGAAGACCTGCGACGAAGAATTGTGCTGAGGCTTGAGGAGAATCGGGTTCATGAAGACTTCGGGGGTGAGTCTTGTGGCGGCGGCCTGGAGAGCTTGTGCGGAGGCTATTTCGAGGCCATCATGAGTCGTGAAGGAGAAGCCCGACATGTTCTGAGACTTGAAGGGGCAGACACGAACACCCATATCCGCGAAAATCCTGCATAGTCCTGCAACAACAAAGCTCTTGCCGGAATTGCTGGAAGTGCCCTGAATCATTATGCCGTTCATTATCTCTTGTCCTCCGTCTTAAACATAGTAACCTTCCTTATTCGAAGTAACATATTGTCAGCCAGCCATGAATACCGTTCTCTGTAATCACGCATACCCATCTTTCTGCCGTCGCACCGGTAGACTCCCGTCCGCTCTATCAGCTCGAAAATTTCTTCTGGCTGTATCGTCCAAAGTATCATCTGTTGTCGAGATTATCCCCAGCACGCATAATCGTCTGATCCATCACTCTCTGCCTCTGCCTGACGCTCAAATCAGATATGGCCGCGTTAAATTCTGCCAAAAGCTCCTTGTCTCTCTTCCTGACACCTGCACACAAACCAGTAAAGCCCAGATCAAAACCGTCCTCCTTCGAGAAATAAAGCACCTTGAGCTGGCGTTTATGCTGACGCTCGTAGGACAGGCCCGTATCGTAATTCACAACTGTACCGTCTGCACGGAAGTTCAGCACTTCGTTGAGGATTGCTGTCTGATTATCCAGCGGAGGAAGATGTTTTACGTTGGGTATCTGGTCTATCACCGTGTCGAAACGGGAATTACTCTGCGCGATTATCCGTGCACCTTCAAGCTCCTTGATGGAACCTGCACCGGTATATTCGCTATTCCTGTTGACAACTACTGCATATTCAACTTTCCGGAACTCATAGGGTATCGTGAAGTCTATAACTTCCTTGCGTTCGTCGGTGTCAACCATTCCGGAAAATATTGCGTCAATTTCCCCTCTGTTCAGTGCGCCAATCAGGTCATCAAAATTTACTTTGCGGAACTCTATTTCTGCGCCGATTTCTTTTGCAATGAGGGCGGCAATCTGGACATCATATCCTTCTGCGTAGAAGCCTGGGTGATTCACCAAAGGAAAATTGCTCTCACTGGGGGAATTTTCTTCCCAGTTGTAGGGGACGTGATCGCACTCAACGCCTACACGGATAGTGATAGCTCTTTTTGGCGGGCGGGACATAATGTTAAAGAATATCGCAAGCGCAATTAGAAGAAACAGCAGGGTATATTTTCTCATGGGATTATAACGTTCACGGCTTTCATCTCAATCTGGATGCAGGAATTATACTATACCCGTACAAGGTTCTTCACCGTGTCCGCAAATTTCCTGTTATCGTCAGGCAACCTAGCCGCAATCCTGATATATTTTCCGCCAAGCCCCGCGAAATTCCGTGTGTGCCGGACAGCAATCCCATTCGTCAATAAGTGCCTGATTACCGCTTCATCATCTCTGACCCTCACAAGGAAGAAGTGTACATCGCTGTCAATGACCTCACACCCGGCCTCGCGAAGCATATTCATGAACGCCGGAGTTTCCCTGCTGTAGAAATCTCTGGTCCTCCGCAAAAATCCTTCATCTCCCAAAAATTCAGCGGCCAGTTCCTGCGCAAAGGCATTGACGCTCCAGGAAGGCTGGCGTTTTTTGAGAGCAGAGATAATCTCGTCGCCGGCAATGACATAGCCGATTCGTGCTCCGCTTAGGTGAAATATTTTCGTGAGGGAACGCAGAATTATCACGTTCGGGAAATCGCAGAGCCTTTCGGGCTTTTTCCTAAGCAAAAAGTCTATGTATGCCTCGTCAACGATGAAGATGTTTTGCGGGTGTGCCCTGATAAATTCCGCAAGGTGCAGGTATTTTCCAGTCGGGTTATTGGGATTGACGATGATAATTTGGGAAAAAGAGAGGGCTTCTTCGAGCGAAAAAACTCTGTGAAGATTCGTGAAGGCTCTGGCGTATTCAGGATAAGCAGGCTCGAGGATTGCGGTGTTTTCCGGAAAAAGTCCGGCCAGCAGGAAAATTGCCTCGTTGGTGCCGTTGGTGAAGAGTATGCGCGAAGGAGGCACGTGTTCGCGTTCAGCAATGAGTTCACGCAGGCGCGAGCATTCAGGGTCAGGATAATGCGAGGCCAGATGCTGCATGTTCAGGCTGACATCCGGCCAAGTGAGTATGTTTGTGTTGGTGCTGAAGTCCAGGATTTCGGGGGGAATGGGTATGTTGAAGGCCCTGAAGAGATTTTCGGGGTTGGCACCGTGAATTATGTTAAGCATAGGGACAATATTACCAGAAACGCAAAGAGTGAGCACGAAGTATCCAGCAGTCTCCACGCACCAACAATATCTCCGGCTTCGGGGTCTCTGCCGTCAGGATTGAGCCATTCGCGAGGCTCGAACTTTCCGCCGTAAAACGCTCCTCCTCCCAATTTCACGCCGAGCACTCCCGCAAACGCGGACTCTCCGTGTGCGCTGTTGGGGCTTTTGTGCTTGAGCCTGTCTCTCAGAAAAACCCTAAGCCCTCTCCTTCCCGCAAAAACTATCACTAATCCGCCGAGCCGTGCAGGAATAAAGTTCAAGATGTCGTCGAGTTTTGCGCTTGGCCAGCCGAAAGCACCCAGACTCTCATAGCCTGCCATGCTGTCGAGAGTGCTGGCCGCCTTGAACAGCCACACAAACATGCACGCTCCGTAATCAGCGTCAATCACTTGGCCGATACACGCCCAGAACATCACACTTATCACTCCGTCGATTGAGTTTTCCGCAATGGTTTCGATTGCCGCGCGGGAAATTTCGGCCTCGCTGAGATTCCCGGTGTCCCTGCCGACAACACGCGACAAGTACAAGCGTGCGTTGGTGATGTCGTGCTTCAGCAAGCACATCAACACCGGGAATGTCTCGTCCTTGAGGTCCCGCCACGCCAGCGCAGAATACAGCAGGTACACCTTCACGATGATGCTTCCATTGGTGAGCCATAACATCAGCCCGACAATCCCTGCCGTCAGCGCAAGAGTACTCACGCAAAGAAGAAGCCCCCGCATAAATGAGCGGGAGCTAGTTTTCGTCCAGAGGGCTATGTACCTGCCGATTAGGACTACGGGATGCGGAAAACCGTGCGGGTCTCCCAGAACAGTATCGAGCAGGACTGCGAGGCAGAAGATTACTCCGAAGCTGAAAGCACCGCCGTCAACAGGCATTGTTCCGCACCGTCATAGACTATGTCCGCGATGACCATTGCCTCGCTTTCGGACAGCATTGACACGTAGAACTGGCTGCCCTTCTCCGTAACAGCACGCCATAAGTTTATGCCAAGCTCCTCAAGAGTGATTGCCAGACCCTCATAATTGAGATTGACCGTTCTGGCCGGCGAGGAAAACGTCCCGGTTACGTCAATCTTCGCAGTGCCCCGGCCGTTGGAGGCCTGGACTTCCGAGAAGGTCATATCGCAGCTCACAAGCTGGAGGTTCACCCGCATAGACGTATCCGCAGAAGGAGTCATGACTCCTCCGCCCCTTGTGGCTGACCATTTGCGCGAAAGAACCTCCGCAATATTATTGTCCTGGCTCTCTTGAACTTTTGTAAGAGGAAGGAGAATGCATATCTGCCCGTCAGGCTGAAGCCAGCTCATCAGCATATATATCTGCGTCTCCGACTGAATGAATATCAGCGAACTTATGCCTGCCCTGTTCGAGGCATTGGACATTTTGTAGATGCTGCCGTAGAAATTGTCGAGCCTGCACGAACTTTCCGTGTCGATGAACTGCATGAACATGTTGTTTCCAGTTCCAGCGTCGCCGGACTCGAGAACGGGCATCTCAATATACCCTGCTGTAGTCGCAACGGTGCTTGAAGCATCCGTGTCGTTGAAGCACACAGTGATGTAGCGCGGAAGGAGTGCTGCCATTTCGCCGTTCGCGTACCTGTAGCCTCCTGCTCTGGCTTCGTTGTACTTCCATGTTCCGTCAAGCATGTTCTCCGGCTTCAGAGCAGAGGAAATTCCTTCGGCCTTGCTCACTGACGCAGAGAACTCACACTCATAATCAAAGTAGGTGATTGCGCCGGAGAACTGAGCCTTGCCCTCGTCCGTCATGGTGATTGAGAGCGTTCCGTGAGGAGTCTGCGCAGTCCACGAAGCCGCGCCTGTCCTGTCGGTCGAGAGCGTCAGGTTCTCGAAGAACACGGGCAGGTACAAAGCCCCGTCAAGGATAATCAGCGCGGTCATATGAGCTGTACCCTGTTCGTCCTCAACATCGCATGAATCGAACACTGCCGCAATGTTCCTTATGGTGAGTGAGTAGTCGGAGCTTTCTGCTCTGACGGTTGCACTTCCGCTCGAGGCAACCCATGCCCCGGTCCATGAAGCATTTGCGTTTTCTGTGGTGTAGTCGTCGACGAACGATGAGGAGCTGCTTCCTCCGCACCCGCCGGACATGAACACGCACGTGCACACAAGGAGAAACGCGAGATACGCGCTTCTAGTCATGATGCTTTCTCCAGATGAGCACAGCCGCTAACGCAAGCCCCAAGCCTGACGCAGAGCACCCTCCGCCGGAAGATTCCTGCTCCCGCTCCTGCTCCTGAGCTTCTGCGGAAGAGGCCTGACCGCTCACAGTCAGATTGCCGCTCACATCATCTGGAGTGTTGCCGGAAATATTGCAGTTGACGGCAGACGCAGACGCACTGCCCTCGATACATATTCCTCCGCTCCCAAAGCGGGCAGAGTTGCCGGTGATGGTGCAGTTAATCAGCTCGATATTGCCTTTTTCCGCGTAAATGCCTCCGCCCTGGAGCGAAACATAATTGCCGGAAATATCGCAGCTTATGAACCGTGCCTTGCTTTCTCCGCCCTGCATAGCAAAACTTACTCCGCCTCCCACGAAGCTCGCATTGTTGCCGGTTATCCTGCAGTTGATGATGTCAATGCTGCTTGCGTCAATATTGATGCCTCCGCCCTCAAAGACGTATCCGCCGCCGCCGCCGCCGGTTATGGTGAGGTTCTCGATAACGATGCCCTGACCTTGAAGCCGGAGAACTCTGCTTTTGCCCTGAGCGTCGAGCACTGAGCCTCTGGGACTGCGTATAGTGATGGCCTTCTTGACGTTAATCTGGCTGTCGAGCTTGAAGTTCCCGTTGAGAATAATAATTCCTCCTGCGGGAATAATGTTGACGGCGTTCTCTATGGTCTTTCCCTGAGAGCCGGTGATGTTGATAACTTTATCCCCGACGGAAGTGTAGTTGCCTTCGCCGAGATCGACCATGCTGATTGTCTCAGCGTAAGCCGCCGACGCAGCAGCGAGGACTGCCAGTGCAAAAATTTTCGTGAGCTTCATGTGTTATTCCGTCCTGCCCTCGTAAAACGCGACGGAAATTACCCGGCCTTCAGGGTTGCGTCCCGAACGCTTCTCTGTGATTGCGAGGGTCATGTTCCTGTCGGACAGCTCGTAGGACAGAATGTTAGTGTCCTTGTCGTCCGCTGGAGACTCTCTGTAGGTGGGAGTCCCGAGCTTCTTGCGGACTTCGGGCTGATACTTGCCGATGAGGTCGACACCGAGAAGGGTTTTGCACTCTTGTGCGTCACTGGTCTCGAAGGTGTCGTCGTTGCGGTACTCGGTCTTTCTGCGGGCCTTGAGGTAATGCTTGTAGAGATTGGCGGCAGATTTGCTCTTGGGCCCCATCTTGAGGCGGACTCCGTTCTGCGGGAGCCAGCCGGAGTCTTTGCCGACTTTGGCCTTGTACCACAGGTAATTTTCGTCATCGCGGACTGCACTGGGAATGCTGATCCATTTACCGGGCGCGTCAATCTCAGTGTAGCCTGTATCTATGTCGGCTTCGTCGTAGAGGCGGATAGTGTCCTCGAGAATCCAAGCCCATTGTCCTTTTGCGGGAGGTGTGGGCGCGGCGAGGGCGGCCGAGGCCACGAGCAGAAGGCCAAGCGCAGAGAGTAAGAGTTTCTTCAACATGATAATGCACTCCTTTGTGAAATGGGATTGATTGATGGAAATTATAGCAGGTTACGGGTCAATTCCTATGAGTATTACGGGCACTGACGGATTGGAACGTCCTCAATTGCTGCTCCGCCTTCACAAAATCTATCTGTTCATACGTCCTGTATGGGGTGAATCCGTGCTCAAGGATTATTCTCCTCTATTTTTCCTTGTCCTGAATGTGTGCAACTTCACGTGCAGTGCTAAGGTCTTCGTTCACGTAGTAGTCGTGCCTGACTTCCTGCCAGCCCATAGCTGACAGTTCCGCCTTGAATAACTTGTTGAGCTTCGCAGGAGAGAGCAGGATTTTTCCCCTCATGGTCTTTTCGGGGCTGACTTTCTCAAACGCTGATGAAGCATCTACATTCTGAATTGCCGCCAGAATTTCCTGCCACAGGTCAGGCTTCCGCACAAGCATAAACTCCAAGACGTTCAAGTGGCTGTACATGTTCGCTATTCTCATTTCTTCACCGGCTCGTAAATCTCTCTGTATATCGGCCTCGTAATTAACGTCCCGGCCTTCAGTTTATCTATCCTCTCAAGCCCCACATCAACATATTGTTGGGTAGGGCAAGTACACACCGTTCCGCAAGCTCGACCGGAAACTGACAGGGATCCTACAGCTTCCCGGGGTGATTGTTCTTGACGTTGGGGATGTTCCAGACTTCAGTGTCCAAGTCATCAAGATTGAACGTGTAACTATCCGATTTCATGAACCACAATATCACCTCGCAGCAACCGCTGAACCTCAGTGAACAGTGCAGGCCGTGCACGAAAATCCCTACCTGCCAGCAAATTGAGCCGTCATTCTTGAGCACCCTTACCAGCTCAGAGATTAACGGCTCAAAATCTGCTATGTAGTCCTAAATGGTCGCTAAATCAGGAAGCTCCTCAAGCTCAAGCAGAAGCTGATTCACGGCTACTTCGTGAGGAAAAGTACCTTCTCCCACCTGTAATAAGGCTCCGACAGAATTACTCCCTCTGTTGTGTCGGCGAGCACCCCGCTCATAGGGTCTTCCTTCACTTCAAGTTCCTCAGGGAGTTTCACACCTTCGGTCGTCCTGTACCAGAAAATAACGTCAGCTCTCCCCGAAGTCAGAGCCGCAGACCGTGCTCCCGACTCTATGCTCAACAATTCGATGTTCTTCTTGAGACGCTTGCCTATCTCAGAGATTACCGCAGTGTTGTACCCCGCCGCCATACCTTCCTCGTCAACATAATCCACAGGAGGCATATCGCCGGTAACTGCTACTTTGATTGTGTCCGCGTCCACAAAATTGGCGAAGTCTACAGGTGTCGACAGAAACTCGCTTCCATTGCCGATGTACTTCTGCTCAAGCTCGCGAAGAGTCCCGTCTTCCTTCATGCCAGCAATCGCAGTGTTGAACTCATCACGAAGGGCTGTGCTGTCAGACCTGAACCCGAAAGCTATTGCGCTGGGCATACTCAGGGCAAAGAGTATCTTGTACTCGGGGTCATTCTTCATGACGTACCTTGCCGTGCTCTCAGGAAGGGAGAAGCTGTCAATTCTGCCGGCGTTCTTGGCCATCAGCATTGCCGTCAAGGAGTCGAAGAATGTTACGACCCTGCGGTTATCATTAAAGGCCTTCAGCATATCCAGAACTTCAGCCGCATGATTCCTCGAGGCTACACCTATCATAGACATGCGCATAACCCTCGTTAATTCGTCTACGCCCTTCTGGAACGCTTCCTCAGTAGTCCCGAGATAGCGGAGCACTCCGTCTCTTTGTTCGGGGGGAACTGGAGCGGAAAAAGCTGCCGGAGCAAACACGAGCACAAGTGCCAGTGCACACAAAAATTTTTGGGTTCTCATTGTGGAAAATTCCTCATGTGAAAAAAATTTGCACTATTATAGCTTATACGTCGAGGCAGCTTCCGCCGATGAACTCCCTTAT
This sequence comes from Synergistaceae bacterium, assembly GCA_017451025.1. Lineage (GTDB taxonomy): Bacteria > Synergistota > Synergistia > Synergistales > Aminobacteriaceae > JAFUXM01. The sequence goes on from JAFSSM010000021.1 coordinate 113,714, forward strand.
CACCGAGTTGTTGGGTATTCCGTCGTTATTCAGGGCCGGCACAAACCGCAGAATGTTCAACAGTCTCAACGCCTCGCTGAAGACGGAGGAGTTCTCGTCGACAGTGTGAAGCAGCGGCTCAACATAGGGCTTCAGGACTCCCAGTTCATACGGCAGAGAAGAGTTGAATATCGCGTCCGCCCTGCTCCTGTACGGGAAAATATACTTTCTCGCTCCGCGCATGACCTTCGGATACACCTCAAGCGTAACCTGCGCGTTCTTCCCCCTTGTCCTGTAATCGCGGATAATTCTGCGCAGAAGCCTGTTGTCGCTCGTGCTCGTCCGGTTGTGCGGGTCAATGCATATTCCCGTCAATGGCGACACAAACACCCCGTAGCGTCCGGACGCAGGTATCATTCCCAAAATCTGGTCGTTAAGGCCGTGAATACCCTCCATTATCAGCACATCAGACGGCTTCAGCTTAATCACTTTGCCCGGCTCTTTCTTGCCCGTAATGAAATTGTAAACAGGGGTAGTAACTTCTTCGCCCGCAAGTATTCTCGTCAGATTATCCTCCAGAAGCTCAAGGTCTAACGCATCAAGCCTCTCGTAATCATATTCGCCAGTCTCATCCTTCGGGGAATCCTCGCGTTCCTTGAAGTAGTTATCCAGAGGAAGAGTTACGGGGGTCTTTCCGCAAACCATGAGCTGAACCTTCAGACGTTCGGAGAACGTGGTTTTTCCGGAACCCGACGGTCCCGCAATCGTTACTACTTTGACCGGACGTTCGGCTATGTGTTCGGCGATATTGCCCAAGCTCTGCGAATGGAACGCCTCTGCGATAAGCACCAGCTCCTGAATTTTTCCTTCTGTTACTCTGTGGTGTAACTTGTTCAGGTAGTTCAAGTCGAGGACCTGCAGCCAGTGCGCATAGTCGAAGAATACTTTTCCCATTGACGGGTCGAGTTTCAGTTCCGGAATATGCTCGGGGTCTTCCGGGTCCGGGAATCTGAGTATCATTCCGTGTTCGTACAGGACCAGGTCAAAAGTTCTGAGCATTCCTGTTGACGGAGCAAGCGGTCCTCCGCAGAAATACCCGTATCTGTCTCCGCACCTGTAGACTTCAACCGGATCGAGGTTAGCCCTCACGAAAAGCTCGGCAATTTCCGGTTCGCCCTGCCTCTGAAAAACTCTTCTGGCCTTATCAATCGTGAGTATCTCGCGCGTTATAGTTGTGTCATGGCGGATAATTTCTGCCATTTCTGCCTTTATCTTGTCCACATCAGCCTGAGTTACCGGGCCTTCCTCAAACTCCCAATAATGTCCGTCAGCGATTGAGTGCCTGAGAATTGCTTTGCGGCCTAGCACTCTTGCACACGCGATAATCAGAACGAATCCGAGAGTGCGCTTGTAGATTCTCTGGCCCATCGGGGAAATTGACGTGATGAACTCTACCGTAGCGTCTTCGTCGACTACCCAGTCAAGCGGGCGGGTATAGTTATTCACGAACCATGCTATTACTCTGCGCTGGGGCATGTCGTGCTTGGTGATCATTTCGGTCATAACTTCGTGGCCTGTAACCGGAGCTTCACCTGCTATGTAGCTGGCGATGTATGTATCTCGTTTCGTTGCTGCAGTGAGTACGCAAACTGTGAAAGCCATAATAATTAACACCTCTCCTGAAAATTTCTGCTAATTATAGCCTACAGGTTCAGACTCGCGGCCTCTGAAAAAGCGGGCGGCACATTCATAAAAGTTTAGTGTTATACTTACCGAAAATTAATCAGTGATAATAATTCCAGCAGAAAAAATCATGAATAAGGAGGTAGTCAAAAGTGTTAATTGACGTTAAACTATCGAACCACGAACCACGAACCACGAACCACGCCTAGCATTTTGTCTTAAATCCTCCGAACACATAAAGATAATAGAGAGAATAAAGCCTTGTTGTCTGTTTATGGCAGATGACGGGCTAATTTTTTGTGCTTACAGGAGGCAGAATAATGAAGAGATTCAGAAGTAAAGTGTTAATGCTGGCGGTTATGATGCTGGCAATATGTGCAGAGGCATGGGCTGACGTGGAAATCAACGAGACGAATTTTCCTGATGATTTGTTTCGTAACTATGTCAGCGGTACTTTCGACAAGGACAGTAATGGAACTCTGAGTAATGCGGAAATTGCCACAGTAACACGTATGGATGCATTACATTCTTCGCGTATATCATCGTTGAAGGGCATAGAACATTTTACTGCTTTAATGATATTAAACTGCTACAAGGATGAGTTGACATCACTAAATGTGAGAAAAAACGCCGCTTTGGAAACTCTACGTTGCAGCTATAACCAGTTAAAGACTCTTGACGTGAGCAGAAATACCGCTTTGCGAATTCTGTATTGCGACAATAACCAGTTCTCGGCTATTGATGTGAGCGGGTGTTCTGTGTTGAGTGAGCTGTCCTGCAGTTTTCCAATAAAGGATTCAGGCGAAGGGTTCGAGTTCAATTTGATAGACTTCAAAAGAGCATATAACCTTGACGGAGATTATGACTCTAGCAAGAGTTTTTACGCCTATAGTGAACTTGGTTGGATTTTTTCTTCATCAACATCCCAAACTGCTAGAGCAACTTTCGATGTAGCGTCAAGCATTATGTATTTTCCAAAGTATAAGTCAGAAAAGTTATCGTACATTAACTTTTATTTCAAGCCTACAGCAGTAGATAGACCAACAATGAGAGTAATGGTGTATCCTTCTTCATCAGAGACAGAAGACCCCGCAGATTTCATCACAATTTCTTCACTGCCTGACTGCTCGACAGATATTCCCTACACTTACAGCCTCACAGAATCCGAATCATCTTCCGCGGTCTGGACTCTCATCAGCGGAGACCTTCCCGACGGCCTCACTCTCTCATCTGACGGCACAATCTCAGGCACTCCGTCAACTGCAGGGACTTTCTCGTTCACCGTTCAGGCACAATCAGGTTCAGCGACAGAGTCAAAGCTATTCACAATCAATGTAACCTTTTCGCCGGTACGCGCACCGAAAATCAAGACCGACTCACTTCCTGACGGCTTCATTAACTCACCTTACGGCCAAAAACTTACAGCTTCAGGAACGTCAACAGGCTTAACGACTCTAACATGGTCGGCTGATAATCTCCCTGACGGTTTCACTCTCAGCAAATCAGGCTATCTATCTGGCACTCCGAAAATTGAAGGCACATTCACTTTCACAGTTCAGGCCGCAAATTCGGTGAACTATGACAGAAAAACTCTCACGCTGAAAATCTCTGCTGCTCCGTCACACTCTAAGCCTTCAATCACAACAAGCTCGCCCCATACTGCCGGAACAGGAGAGCAATATACTTGTCAGCTTATGGCTTCAGGGACTCCGCCGTTCACGTGGGCAGTCAAGGGAAAATTGCCGGACGGACTCAGCATAAATGACTCAGGACTGATTACCGCCACTCCGTCAAAGAAGGGGAAGAAGAAAATTACTGTTACAGCCAGCAACGATTTCGGCAAGGACACGAAGAAAATAACCCTGAATGTTTATGATCTGCCTGTAATCGTAACAGAGACTCTCAAGAATGCGACTGTGGCCAAGAAGTATAATGCTTCCTTCAAGGCTAAGGGGACTGCTCCGTTGACGTGGGAATTTGAGGGCTATCTTCCTGACGGCCTCAAGATTGACGAAAAGAGGCACAAAATCTCAGGCACTCCGACAAAGAACACTGCCGGCGAGATACGTTTGACTGTGAGCAATTCTGCAGGCGAGCTGTCAAGAGTTTTTACTATGAAAGCTGATGCTATAGTGCCAGTCATCAAGACAAAGAAACTCAAGGACGGAACTTACGGCAAGAGCTACAACTCTGCAGTCAAGGTTAAAGGCACTGCACCGATAACATTATCACTCTCCGGAAGTCTGCCTGAAGGTCTCTCATTTAACAACAAATCAGGAAGTATTACAGGGACTCCGATTGAGGTATGCACTGACCGTAAAATAGTCATCACAGCGTCAAACATGGGAGTCAGTGCGGATAAAGAATACTCACTCACAATCAAGGCCGTTGCTCCGAAGATTACGACTAAATCACTGGCCAATGCCACACAGGGAACTGCTTACTCTGCACAGCTTGAGGCAACAGGAACTCCGGCTATAACTTGGAGTGCGTCGGGACTTCCGGCGGGCTTGAGCATTAGTCAGAGCGGAGAGATTTCCGGGACTCCGACAGAATCAGGCAAGTTTACGGTGAAAATTACGGCGGCAAATTCGGCCAAGTCAGCAAAGAAAAGCTACAAGCTGAATGTTACAGCAAACAGCACCAGCGCAAGCAATAAATCTCCGTCATCTATCACGGTGAATAACTCACAGACTCATAATATCTCAGTGAATGAGAATGATGGTGTGAGCACTATGCTTCCGGGAAATTATGCCGCTAAAGATTCTTTGCCGGTTAATGACGGGCTAATTGTGGTGTATGAGTTCCCGGAAATCAGTTCAATAGTGGAGTTCTTTGACGAGAATGGAGCAGAAATTGATTCAGTTCCGGAGAGCAGGAATGTAGTAGTGTCCGTTTGGTTCAATGCAAAGACAATCTATAACCCGGCATTAGCTGTAAAACCGGCAGCATATCCCGCAGAATAACAGCCGCAAAATACCGCACCCCTCACCATATTTTGATGAAGGGTGCACATCTTCACTTCTTCTTGATGAATGCCTGGCGCAATAACCCCCATTCCTCGAACTTCAGCTTGACAGTCGCAATACCGTACATTGATGCGGCCGCACCGATAACTCCCAGCATCCACAAAGCACGAACCCCTAATCTCCATTCAGGATTATACGGCAGAACGAATCTATAGAGCATTATCGCCACGTCCAGCACCGCCAGCACAATCAGGTAATCCCCCAGAACTTTGCGTGTGATTATTCCAAGAGGACGACCGAGCTTCTTGCGGACATACCTCAAGCCCAGCATTCCCGACAACGTAAACGCAATTCCCGGTGCCAGCGCAAGACCGTTATACCCCATCGGCCACACCAGAACCACCGACAGCACAGCAGTAGCTCCCACGCTGAACAGCGTAACCCTGAACGCCTCGCGCGGCATCGACAGCGCATACAGTGCCCTCATCACGACAGTCGAGCACGCCATTCCGGGAAGACCGAGCATACTGAACGCCAGCGTCGAAGTTGTTGCGTCCCAAGCCCACGCCCCGAACTGCCCCCTCACGAACACAATGTGCACGAACTCACGCGAAATTTCCATCATTCCAAGCGACGCAGGAAGCACCACAAACAGCGCAAACCTTACTGCCTGCCGCAAGGTATCCACAAATTCATCATCATTCTTGGCCCGCGCTAACTGTGGCAACACTGCCTGCGAAATCGCTATAACGAACAATCCCAACGGCAATTGCAATATCCTGTTCGAGTAGTTCAGTACGGAAATGCTCCCTGCCTGCAAAAATGATCCCAGCATTCTGCTGATTACCGGGTTTACCTGATTCAACGAGAGGCCCGCCGCATACGGCAGAAACAGCTTCATTATTTTCTTCAGGTCTGGGTCTTTCAGGTCGGGACGTGCAGGATAAAGCACAGCCTTCATCTTGAAGCCGTAAAGCCATTGCGTCATGAAGTGCGCAAAACCTCCGCACAGAACTGACAGCGCAAGACCGTACACCCCAAAGCGAGCGGCGAAGAACGGTGCGGTAATTATGAATGTCAAGTTGCTCAAAGCAGGCGAGAGTGCCGGGACGAAGAATGACCCCAGCGAATTTAGAGCACCCATCGTGAGGGCTTCGAGGGAAATGAATATCAGGAATGGAAACATCCACCTCGTCAGGCCGACCGCCAAAACGGAATTAGCCTCATCGAAACCAGGAGCCATTATTTTCACGAGAGCAGGTGCTCCGGCGATGCCAAGACCCACCACAAAAAGAGTCGCACACATCAGCACCGTCATCGTTCCGCGCGCGAGTGCAAGTGCCTTCTCTCTGCTTCTGGTGAGTGCCTGCGAGAACACAGGGACGAACGCCGCAGAAAGTGCTCCTTCAGCGAGGAGCTGGCGCGCTAAATTCGAGAGGGTGTAGGCGACGTTGAAGGCATCCATTGCGCGGGTTGCACCGAATAGTGCCGCAACTATAACCTCACGTGCCAGGCCAAGTATGCGGCTGATTAACGTTCCGGCCATCATGAACACTGCATGACGGAACATTGAAGGATTTGACGAATTACTCTGCAAGAATTATCACCTCAATAGAGATTATACAGAAGCGAGGGTGTACGCACACACAACTATTGCTCCTGCATTGCGGCAGGACTCGGCAAGACAGGAGAGCGTCATTCCGGAAGTGCACACGTCATCAACGAGAGCAATGCGTTTTCCCCTGATGTCCTGAGTGATTCTGAAGTCTGAGGGCGATATGTCGGCTCTGCTTTCGCTGACGGCTCTTCTGGGTACGTCGCGCGTCCACACCGCCGCATCGAGAATCTTTACGTTCCACAATTCGCACATTCCTTCTGCGAGTTTCAGAGATTGGTTGTAGCCTCGTTCGCTGTCGATGTGTAACGGTACAGGCAGAAGGTAATCCGCCATGCACTCCCCGAATTTTTCCGCCATGTGCCGGCCCATAGGGGAGCAGAGTCCAATTCCGCCGGTGTACTTGAGCTTGTGGATCTCCTCCCTGATGCCGCTTTCGTGGTAGTTCGCGGCGGAATAGACCGTGAGATTCTGAAGCTGTCTCACTATCACTTCTCCGGTGAAGAATCTGTAGAGGGAAGCGTAGCGTTTCTCGGCGTATGAGCTGTCCTCAATCGCAGCAATGTCTGAGGTTTGAGGCTGTGCTTTCACCTCACTGCAAGCAAGGGTATACGCACAGACAACTTCTGCTCCGTCGCGCTTGCAAGTTTCAGCAAAGCACCCAAGCGTTCTTCCAGAAATACACGCATCATCCACCAGCACAACCCGTTTTCCGTAAATATCGCGCGTCAGCCTGAAATCCTCGTAGGTTATCCCGTCGGTGTGGTGCACATCTCGGGTCCACAATGCCGCATCGATAATCTCAATCCCCCATACCTCACGCATCCCTTCAGCGATTTCACGAGCCTGATTGTAGCCGCGTTTGCTGAACAGGTGCAGCGGAACAGGAATCAAGTAATCCGCGCTGCACTTGCCGAATTTTTCCGCTAAGTGCCTGCCAAGCGGACGACACAGCTCACGCGTAATTTTCAGCCTCCTCACCGCCTCACGCGCAAGCTCATCTTTCAGGTCAGCGGCGGCGTACACCGTCAAACCCCTTGCCTCGCGCACAACCCCCTCACCCTCAAACAGCAAGGGTATTAGTCTTTCGGGGGGAATGTCCCTTACCGGCGGCTTGCAGTCCGGACAAATTTTCACGCCCGGCCTTCCGCAGACCTCACAGCTAACCGGAAAAAGAAAATGCAGGAGAATTTCAACGATATTCCTCGCGTGCTCGGTGAACAAGCTCATCACATCTGTTATTGCGCTCATCGTATGCATGTCCCTTCACCCAGTGCCATTTGACCCTGTGAAGGCGTGTCAGCTCCTCCAGCCTCTCCCACAAGTCCCGGTTCAGAACGTCGCCTCCCGCTGAAGTCTTCCAGCCTTTGCGCTTCCAGTTGGACAGCCAGCGTTTCACGAAGGCATTTTGCAGGTACGAAGAATCAGTGTGTAAATCTACCTCGCAAGGAACTTTCAGTGCCTCCAGCGCACGAATTGCCGCCGTAAGTTCCATCCTGTTGTTCGTGGTGTTAGCTTCTGCACCCCAAATTTCGCGCTCCCTGTTGTGTTCGGGGGAATAAAGGATTGCCGCCCAGCCGCCAAGACCGGGATTCGGAGAAGCTCCGCCGTCTGTATAGATAATCACGTGTGGCATAGGCTTATTCCTCAAAAATTATGTCTATCACTACCGGGCCTTCAGTGTAAATATCGCCGGAAGCAATTGCGCTGATTATCACAGGCCCTCCAATCCGGCCAAGCTCATCAACTGCACTGAAGAATGCCTCACCCTCAAGAGTCCCGACGTTGTTCGTCGCAGGGTCAGGCAGTATTCCGTCATTGAGTGCCTTGTTCCTCAGCTCACGCAGAAAAATGTGAAGCACCTCTTCGGGCTTGGCCGTATCGCTCCCCGCAAAGAACTTACGGTAGACCGGCGTTCCGTCGCGGTAAGTGAGAATGCTCGTGCCGTTCTCGAGCCGGACGTTTATGCGCAGATTTTCACCGAAAACGTAATTTTCGCCGGACAGTGCCCGTACATACTGCCTCATGTCTGCCCCTGCAAGCTCCTCGATAAGTGCCGCCTCTGTCTCCTGGTCAAACTCCACAGGCACATCACGCATTCTCGTTAATGACCTGTTCGAGATAAGTGTTAAGACGTTCAGCCTTACCTGCTGTTTCAGGACGTTAATCCTCTGCGAAATTTCCTCGCGGCTCATTCCAGGCTCAAATGCTGACTGCCCAAGCAAGACATTAGCACTCAAAGCTATTGCGTCGCTCCGCAAAGCCTTAATCTGGTCGCGAAGCTGACGGGACTCCTCCCGCATCAGCGACAAAGAAGCCTGCAGTTCATCCCTCTGAAGCTCAAGAATAAGCTGGTCGTTCCTCATCGAGTCCAGCTCAAAACTCGTAAGGTCTAAGCTCGCTGACGCTTCGGCCAAGCTCACACGTGCCTGCTGTGCGTTCTCCTCGCTCCGTGTCAGCTGAAATTGCAGGTCATACATCTGCTGCTGGAGCATCTTCATTCCGAAAAGCGCGGTCCTCACGTCCTGAGAGAACACCGACATCACCGCAAGCACTCCCACAGCAATTAACGCTCCGGTGAACGCTGTGATGAGTCGGCTGGTGTGCTTGGGCCTGAGGCCGAAGAGGGACATTCGCTTTTTGCCGTACTTTGAGCCTAGAGAGTCTCCCAGAACTGCGAGGGCCGCACTCCCGAATACCAGCGAGAGAATTAACAGCCAGTTAGTATCCTCGAGGAAACGCACAAACAAGATTAATCAGCTCCTTGCGTGAAGATAAGGTTCAAGCTCGGAAAACAGCACCGACACAAAAATTAGCGCACAGCCTATCCCCGCCCGGAAGCTGAGGCTCTCTCCAAGAAATATTATTCCGCCGGCGAGGCCGAAGACGGATTCGAGGCTCATTATTATTGTCGCGTGAGAAGGTTCGGCGTATTTTTGGGCGCATATCTGCATTACGTAGCACCCGAACGTCGCAAAGATTATCGTGAACGCCAGTTCCCAGATACTACCCATATCCAGAAGCACCGGACGATTCTCGAACAGCAACGACGAAATCAGCGCAAAGGCCGCGAAGCTCACGAACTCGACGAAACTTAAAGCTATAGGGTCGCTGTTCTGCGTCAGCCTGCTTATCGCTATAACCTGAACCGCAAACGTCAGTGCACATATCACCGTCAGGCTGTCCCCGATTAACGACGCTTCGGAGATGTCCTCGCCGGTCAGCAGGTACATTCCGCCGACGCACAGCACAGCCGCAAAAAGTTTTACGCGGCCCGGAAACTTCTTGTTCATTGCCCAGAGCATAAGCGGCACCATCAGGACATAAGTTGCCGAGATAAACGCAGAACGTCCTCCGCCAATGTAGTTAAGCCCGACAGTTTGGGACGCTATAGCCAGAAAAAGCAGGAAGCCTATTATCACGCCGCCCTTCAGTTCATGACGGAAGGATTTATGTATACGCCTGAAGAAACACGCGTAGAGCATAACTGACCCCGCAGAAAATCTCAGGAACAACAGCCAGCTCGCAGGGTATACCCCCACGAGAATCTTCATAGTTACGAAGCTGATTCCCCAGAAGAAAGCGCAGTAGAGCAGGCCAAGATCCGCGAGCATTATCGTATTTTCCTCGCCTCAAGGTAATATCGCTTCTCTTGTGCATGTCCCATTGAGAAAGTCTTTCGCGGCAGGACTCCAGAATCGGAAATTACCCTGAAGAAGTCGCTTTTTGCTTTTGCGTCGAACGGCGGCATCTCAAGTCCCACACATCCATCCTCTGCCGAAAGTTTCACCAGTGCGTCGGTGTCGTGAATGTAGTCAATCGCATATTCTTTCTCGTCAAGATATTTCTGGAGGACGATTAGTGCCGAAGCTCCCTTGCTCCTGTCTATGTGAAGAGTACCCTTTTTCCCCTGAGCGTAATACGTAATCGGCCAGGAGGACCCGAAAATTCCTGCGCATATATCGTTCTTGACGGCAGCGATAAACTCGTCGGGATTAACTCCCTTAACGATTCGGTGAATAGGCTCGAATTTCAGCGAAGGATCGTGAATATTCTCCAGCTCAACCATTGCGTAACGAGCGAGCTGGTTAGTCTCGCGCTGTTCATTCCAGCAGGCTTTGGCCGCCGCAAGAGAGTGATTACCGTCGCCGACAGCGAACACTAACGACAATTCCCGGCTCTTGCGCTTGATGTAACTGGCCAGCCTGGTGTTGAAGGCCCGTGCGTGGTCGCCCTGAACCAGCCACCCCTGAATCCTTCCGCCACCGAGCATAAGCTCGAAGTCGTAGAGCTTCTTCATGCTGTGCTTCGAGAGCTTGAAGGCCTCGATTAGTTCTCTGCGTTCGTCGTCGCACAGAAGTATCACGTGAGAAAGTTCAAGCTCTGCGTTGTCGCGGATTGCTTTGCGGGGAGGAATGCGTTCAGTTACCGTGAGTTCCGTTGCGCGTATTTGCGGCGAAGTCCCGGGCTGGTAATCATATTCCTCAAGGTCAATCACTCCAACTAAGCCGGGACGTATCGAGCCGTCAAGAAGTGTGCGCTCAACATAAATATATGCGTCCTTGTACTCGGTGAAGATATTCTGTTCCAGATAGTCATGCATCATGGAATTTATGTGCGCAAAATCTTCTCTGCCCTTGCCTTGCAGGAGAGCTTCAGGAAGTATCAGGCTGTATGCTGACGGCAAATTTTTCGCGAGTGCAATTTCACGTGCCTGTTCCCAGTATTCGGGCTGTGAGGTGAACTGATCACAGGCAATCACTGCCCACGAAGACAAGTCCTGCATTTTGGGCAGGAGAAGGTTAGCTGCTCTGAAAATAGCTGTTCATTCCTTTCGTGTGGATATAATGTAAATAATTTTAGGCTTGGGTCAAATATGCGTCAATTCGTGCACCTGCGTTATATAATCAGCGTAAAAATCCATATTCAGGAGAAAAGCCATGCAGTCCCGAAAAATCATAATCTCTGTTGCAGGAGCGGCATTGTTCCTCTTGGCCGGAGTGTTCGCAATGTTTTTCCTGCCGCAAGAGCGTACGAGTGAGAAACAGCCCGCGAAAACGTCAGCCCCTCCAGCTCTACAGCTTCAGGCCGAACCGGAAAAGCCTTCTGCTCCCGAAATGCTTTACGTGTACGTTACCGGCGAAGTGAAGAAGCAGGGAGTGTACAAATTTCCTGCAGGATCGCGGATATACCAGGCAATCGATGCGGCGGGAGGTTTTACCAGGAAGGCGGACAGTGCCGCGCTGAATCTCGCTGAGTTTCTGGCGGACAAGATGCACATTCACGTGGAGACGCTAGGCTCAGTTCCTGCGCAGAGAGGAGGCAGAGTTCCGGGAATGCAGGAGCCCCGGCAGAACAGCGGCCTCATCAACATAAACACAGCGAGTGCTCAAGAATTGCAGGCACTAAAGGGAATCGGTCCTGCCCTCTCGAAGCGCATAGTTGAGTACCGGCAGAAACACGGAGCATTTTCGAGTCCCGAAGACCTGATTAACGTAAAGGGCATAGGCGCGGCAACGCTAAGCAAGTTTCGTTCGCAGATAACCGTACGCTGATGGAGATACTGAGACGTGCCCCAATGTTGGGAGTGCTCGCGGGCATAATTTCAGGATTAGCGATGTATGACCGCGCAGGAATTTGGGCGTTTGTTGTGATGGTGCCGATGGTGTATTCGGGCGTGATGTTGTGTTCGTATGAATGGGAGCTGCCCGGACAATGGCGGGTGTTCGGTGCCGGAGTGGTGCTGTGTGCTCTGTGTTCGGTGAGGTGCTTTGCTGTGCTGACTAAGCCTCCTGCAGAAAATATCACGCTCACTCAGGCAGCAGGGACAGTTACGGGTGTTCGGGCTTGGGGCAGGCAGTACGTGCTGACGATCGACGTTGACGGAGGAGGAAGGTATGCGGCGCGAATGCGTTTTCCTGAAATTATGCAGGGCACGCGGATAAAGTTCGACGGAGTTACGCGGAGCTTCAGGCAGAACGAAAAATTTGATGAGGCGAGATATTGGGGGGCAAGAGGCATAAGTTCATGGATAAGCATTCACAATGTGGAAGAACTGCCCCGAAAATTCAGCTTTGCCCGAATGCGCTATTTGCTCTCACGGAAACTTACTATGTACCTGCCAGACGCGACAGCCTCCTACCTAAAAGCAATGTGGTTAGGAGAGCGCGACGACCTCCTCAACCGAATGCACCGCCGCTGGGGAACTGTTCATCTTCTGGCTGTATCGGGCTTCCACGTGGGGATAATTGTAATGTGTGCGTCGCTAATCTTCGGGAATAATGCCGTGCTGCTCTCGGTGATAATGTGGGCATATATTTTTCTGACTGGAGCTGCTCCCAGTGCGTTACGTGCGGGTTTAATGTTTCAGGCGGGGTTAATCGCCAAAATTCTTGGCCGTCCGGCAAGCGGTGTGAACTCGGTGAGCGTTGCGGGAGTGATGATTCTGATGTGGTCGCCGCTGATGTTCTGGGATATAGGGTTCAGGCTGTCGGTGTTGTGTGCCCTCACGATAACGACACTTCCGCGCAAATGGTGGCTGATGGTTAGTCCGTTGATGTTTCTGGTGAGTTTTCCGCAGGTGAGCCGTACATTCGGAGAGATTATGCTAGTAGGAATAGTGCTGAATATTTTTGCGCCCCTGTACTTCACGTTCGCATTGAGCGTTGCGTCGGTGCTGGGGGTGTTGCGCCTGCTGAATGTTCCGCTGATGAATTACGTTCTGCTTGCGGTTGAGGGAGGGTTTCTGCTGTGGGAAAGGGCGGCGGATTTTGCGGCGGAGAGTATTCCGTATTCGGTTGGGTGGAACTACATCACGGCGTGGATTGGAGCGGGAGTGCTTGTGTGGTGTTTGTGCAGGTACTTTGAGCTTGCGCCGCTGCGGAGTGTTGTTGTGATGGCGGGAGTTAGTTTTGCGGCATTCCTGATGTTTTCGTAAAAAAAATCCCCCATTATTCATGGGGGAAACCTTCTTCATTCTCTACTTAGTCCTGCGAACTGCATCCTTCATGATTACGTCATGCGCACCGCCCTCAATCAGTGTTACAGGTGATACCAGCGTCAGCTTCGCCTTCTCCCTCATCTCCGCAAGAGTCAGTGCCCCGCAGTTGCAGAACGTCGAACGTATCTTGCTCAGCGTCTCGCTCACATTGTCCCGCAGGCTCCCCGCATACGGCACATAACTGTCCACTCCTTCCTCGAACGACAGCTTTGCTTGCGACGAATCCCCAGAGTCATACCTCTGCCAGTTCCGCGCCCGCGAGCTCCCTTCTCCCCAATACTCTTTAACGTAATTCCCGTTCACCATCACCCGGTTTGTCGGACTCTCGTCGAACCGTGCAAAGTACCTTCCTAACATGCAGAAGTCCGCACCCATCGCCAAAGCCAGCGTTATGTGATAATCCATCACTATACCGCCGTCCGAACATACCGGCACGTAAATTCCTGTCTCCTCAAAATATTTATCCCTCTCACGCGCAACCTCTATCACTGCGGTAGCCTGTCCTCTGCCTATGCCTTTTGCCTCGCGCGTAATGCAGATCGAACCGCCGCCTATTCCTACCTTCACGAAGTCAGCTCCGTTTTCCGCCAAGAACCTGAAGCCCTCAGCGTCAACTACGTTTCCTCCGCCGACTTTTACCCTGTCGCCGTAATTGTCCCGTATCCATTTAAGCGTTCTCCTCTGCCACTCGGTAAACCCCTCTGAAGAATCTATGCACAGAACATCAGCTCCGGCATTCACCAGCGCAGGAACCCTCTCCTCATAATCCCTCGTGTTTATCCCCGCACCGGCAACATAACGCTTCTGGTCATCGAGCAGCTCCAGCGGATTCTCCTTGTGCATGTCGTAGTCCTTCCTGAACACGAACGCTACCATATTTCCGTCCGCGTCAATCACAGGAAGAGCATTCAGCTTGTTCTCCCACAAAATATCGTTGGCCTCGCTCAAGCTCAGGCCGTCCTGCGCAGAAATTACTTTGTCCGTCGGTGTCATGAAGTCCCGGACCTTTGTATCCAGAGGTGTGCGCGTTACACGGTAATCACGGCTCGTAACTATGCCTAACAGTTTTCCCGTCAGGCTCCCGTCGTGAGTTACGGCTACTGTCGTGTGTCCGGTCTGTTCCTTCAGAGCAAGAATATCTTCAAGTGTCTGGTCAGGGCTTATCGCTGAGTCATTCGCAACAAATCCGGCCTTGTAGCGTTTTACCCGGGCTATCATTTCGGCCTGCTTCTCTATGGATTGCGAACAGTATATAAACGATATTCCTCCTTCGCGTGCAAGAGCTATCGCCATCTTGTCATCTGAAACTGACTGCATACACGCAGAAGTAAGCGGTATGTTTATGGACAGGGGAGCTTCTTCGCCCTTCCTGAATTTGCAGAGGGGAGTCCTCAGTGAGACGTTGGAGGGCACGCAATTTTCGGATGAGTACGTCGGAATTAACAGGTACTCGGAGAATGTATGAGACGGTTCATTGCAATAGTAAGCCATGCGGTGATTTCTCCCTTCAAGAATTTTTCAAAGTATGATAGCACACACCCAAAATTTACCCCTGTCTTTCGGCGTGTATAATATCGGACAAATTTATTATCCCGCAAAAATTTGGAGATGATTGCAATTTATGACACTTGACGATGATTACTTCATGCATTTTGCCCTGAACGAAGCCATGAATGCATTATCGCGAGGTGATGTCCCTGTAGGTGCAGTTCTTGTGCGCGGAGGGGAAATTCTGGCATCGGGCAGCGACGCAAAAAGCGATGACCCTACTGCCCACGCTGAGCTCAACGCCATTCGCACGGCCTGCCGCAAGTCCGGACACTGGAACTTGTCGGGCTGTACGCTGTACGTTACGCTCGAACCGTGCCCTATGTGCGCGGGTGCCTGCGTCAATTCACGGGTATCACGTGTCGTTTTTGGCGCGAGAAACAGCAAGAGCGGAGCAGGAGGAACCCTCTACAACATACTGCATGATTCGCGCTTGAACCACGTGTGCGAAGTCAGGGCTGGAGTTATGGCTCAGGAATGCCTGAATATTCTGCAGGGATATTTTTTGCGGAGAAGGGCGGCTGAAAGATAATGATACCCAACTGCTTACTCTCTGACCTGAATATCTATCAGCCGGAACAACGCACGGAAAAACTCGCTCAGGAATTATCCTGCCCGCCGTTAGCCGCAGGCGTTCTTAATATGCTGAAGGGCAGCGAAAATATTGACGCGCTCCGTGAATGGATTCACCCGGACTTCACCAGGCAGATTGACACTCTGGATCTTGGTGAAGGAAGCATCGCCGCAAAATCCCTCTGGAACTCCAAAAGCTCCTTCGGAAATGTCCTAGTGTATGGCGATTACGACACCGACGGCATTTCGTCTACGGTTCTTGCTATGGAAATTTTCCGCAACAAGGCAACTCAGGTACGCTACTTCATTCCAAGAAGAGATGTTCACGGTTACGGCCTCAATGCAGAGATTCTCGACAAGATACCCGGACTTGGATGCAACACCCTCGTCGTTGTGGATTGCGGCACTAACGACTCCGAAATGCTCCAGAAACTCGCTGATGTCGGCATAAACATTTTCGTGTTCGACCATCATTCAGTCTCCGCCCCCATAACAATACCCACAATCGTAAACCCGAGCATCAACATGGAAGCAGGAGACCACCAGAAAATTTGTGCTACTGCTGTGCTCTGGTGCTGGGCCTGGAAGGAAGGCATAGTCTCGAAGGATTTCCTCAAGTTCGAGGCAGACCTCGCCGCTATTGCTACTATTGCTGACTGTATGCCTCTCCACAACCTCAACAGGTCTCTCGTAAGAATGGGCTTGAGCTTTATGCGCGCACACCCGCGAAGAGGATTAGCGGCACTCTTTGAGTGTCTGGGCATCAACAATTCCCAGCTCACAGAAGAACATCTTTCTATGCGGGTTATTCCCTGCCTGAACGCACCGGGAAGAATTACGACCGCAGACCCCGGAGTCAGAGCATTGCTCGGGAACGGCAGCAACGACGACGTGTATTCCTGCGTGAATGAGCTTATGCGCATAAACCGCAAGCGTCAGGCACTCACAGAGAACATCGCGCGTGAAATCGACAACCATATTGCGGCAGGGAATGACAGAAAATATGTAATCTACAATGAGACTTGGCCGATAGGGGTGTTAAGCGGAGTCGCCAGCAGAATTTGCGCACAGTACAACACTCCGATAGTGCTGGCCGCTCCGGTCGGGACAGACGTTGTGCGCGGAACTCTCAGGGTACCAGAAGGCGGAGATGCTGTAGGAGTTTTGCGGGAGATTGCACATCTTCTCGATGCCTGGGGCGGACACAAATACGCCGCCGGTTTTTCCGTGTCAGCTTCTCACTGGCAGGAAGTCCTGTTTGCACTCGAAAACATGCTCCCTAACATCACTATCACTCCCGAAAATCCTACGCCGGTTATGCACATTTCTCCGGCGGATATTTCCTTCAACGACTGGAAGGCCGTCTCGGATTTGGGGCCGTTCGGGAATAACAATCCTTCGCCCAAATTCTTCACGGACACCGTAAGCTCAGACATTGTGCCTATGGGCAAGGAAGGCAAGCACTGTTACCTGCTCATCAACGACAAGAGGCTTCTGGCGTTCAACACTCCGCCGCGTGAGGTCGTGGAACTTCTGCAGACAGGCCGGGTAAAAGGCTGGCTCTATCATCCCAGACTGGATTACTGGCGCAATGTTCCGCAATTGCAATTCATACTTGATGCCGCAGTTACAGAAGGAGGTGCGGTTTAAAACTATGCCGGACATGAACGAAGCATTGGCTGACGGCCAGGAAACTTTTTCGTCCATAATAAACAGCGTACCGTCCATAGATGAGTCGTCTAATTTCCTGTTAGACATGTACGCTCTGCGCGACAGCTACTTTGCCAGAATCCCGGAACAGTCCCGCCAGGAATGCGTCCGCTCGGTCTGGCAGGAACTCTGGAACCGCGCAATGCTCTCACTATCTCCCGAACAGATGCAGCAACTCGGCGAGGCCTTCGTGTTTGCCGCGCAGGCCCACAAAGACCAGCGCAGAAAATCCGGAGACCCCTACATTATTCACACGCTCAACGCCGCATTAATCCTCGCAGATATGAAGCTCGACGTAGCTACGCTTGAAGCCGCCCTGCTCCACGACACGATGGAGGATACTCCGGTAACTTCGGAGGAACTGACGGAAAAATTCGGCTCTGACGTTGAGACTCTGGTTGACGGCGTAACGAAACTTGCACGGGACAAAGTTAAGGCTTTCATGTCCAGAGACGACATAACCGGCGAAAACCTCAGGAAGATGTTCATCGTGATGGCACGGGATATTCGCGTAGTCCTGATAAAACTTGCCGACAGACTCCACAACATGAGGACTCTTGACGTTATGCGCCCGGACAAACGTGAACGTATTGCCCGCGAGACTATGGAGATTTACGCTCCGCTTGCACACCGGCTCGGAATCTACCACCTGAAGCGCGAACTGGAAGACCTGTCGTTCATGTACCTGAACCCTGATGTTTACGCCGAGATAGCCCGCCGCGTGAAAGAACGCCTCCCCAAAATGGAGGAGGTTATCTCGAAAGCTAAGGACATGCTCGAGGAAAGACTCCAGAAGGAAAATATTCCGTGCAGGATCAAGGGACGCGCAAAGCATTACTACTCGATTTACGAGAAGATGCAGCGAAAAAAGCTCTCGTTCGATGAGCTTTACGACATTCTTGCTGTGAGAATACTCGTCTCCGATGTAACTACCTGCTACTCAGTTCTGGGAATAGTTCATGCTCTGTGGGTGCCGATCCCCGGACAGTTCGACGACTACATTGCGACACCCAAGAGCAACATGTACCAGTCATTGCACACAACGGTGATGGCGTGGGGAGTGCCTCTAGAAGTCCAGATACGCACCTATGAGATGAATCACTTCGCCGAATACGGAATAGCGGCACACTGGCTGTACAAGTCCGGCGGCGGCAAAAAGATTAAGGGTCTCGACGCAAAATTGATGTGGGTGCGCCAGGCACTCGAAGCCGGAGAGGATGGAGGCAGCAGTGAATTTCTGGAGGTCGTCAAGGAAGAAGTGGTGCTCAGTGATGAGGTCTACGTGTTCACCCCTGACGGCAAGCCTATGGTTCTTGGTGCAGGCTCAACGATAATCGATTTCGCGTATTCCGTTCACACCGAAGTGGGGAATCACTGTGTAGGCGGAATGATTAACGGAAGAATCGTCCCGCTCGGTACGCAATTGCACAACGGCGACATGGTGAAGGTGCTTACTTCTCCGAACGGTTCACCGTCTAAAGACTGGCTCAAGATAGTTAGCTCTGCACGAACGAGGGCAAAAATCCGGAGCTACTTCAAGCAGGCGGAAAAGGCAGACCGCGAGGAGAAGATAGAGCGCGGCTGGAAACTTGTTGAGCGTGAACTCCGGCGGCGTGGGATAGGCGATGTTAAACGCGAGGACTTCGGAAATATCGACGAACAGCTTCTTGCGGCGGGCAGCGGCTCAATCGGTGCAGGGGAAGCGGCGCAGAAATTATCCCTGACGTATCTTCAGCACCATGCTGTTCCTGTTCAGACTGCTCCTGTCGAGAGCGAACCGCCCCAAGCTGTCAGACGGCGCGACGGTAAAAGCGATATTCTCGTTGAGGGCGAAGGAGGAGTCAGCGTAACTCTGGCGGGATGCTGTACACCGGTACCCGGCGACGAAATCGTAGGCTACTCATCAGAACGCAGAGGCATAACGATTCACCGTGCGGACTGCAGGACGATGCACAACGACAAGCACGACCGCATAATTAGTGTAGAATGGGCCGTGCACAATGACGACGAAGGCAACCCGAACAGGCGCGGAGGAATGTACACTGCGCGGCTCAAAGCCGAAGGCCTGGCCCGTGATGACCTGATTGGCGACGCGACGAAGGCACTTACGCTCGAAGGAGCGAGCATTCTCGGGATAAAGGCAATGATGGCCGGGAACAGCTTAATGCGCATGAAGATTGAGCTTAGGGTCAGGAATCTCGAGCACCTGTATTCGGCGATGGGAAGGCTTAACGAAGTCAGAGGCATACTAGAAGTAACGAGAGGCGGAGGCTAAAAATTATGAGGCTGTTAATCCAGAGGGTGAAGAGGTCTGCAGTAACGATTGAGGGCAAAGAACGCCGCGAGATCGGGCAGGGAATGTGTGTCTTAATAGGCGTAACGC
This sequence comes from Synergistaceae bacterium, assembly GCA_017451025.1. Lineage (GTDB taxonomy): Bacteria > Synergistota > Synergistia > Synergistales > Aminobacteriaceae > JAFUXM01. Next base: position 133,174 of record JAFSSM010000021.1, read on the forward strand.
ACGGAGATGATGAGCGCAGCGCTGACTGGCTTGCCGAAAAAATGGCGGGGCTGAGAATTTTTGCGGACGAGAACGGGAAAATCAACCTGTCATTGCGGGAAATTGACGGAGAGGTTTTGCTGGTGTCGCAGTTCTCGCTTTACGCAGCATGTGCTAACGGCAGGAGGCCGGGCTTCACTGAGGCCGCAAAGCCCGAATTGGCAGAACGCATCTATGACTATTTTGTTGAGAAGGTGCGGAGTCTTGGCCTCAAGAAAGTAGAAACAGGAGAGTTCGGTGCAGATATGGAAGTAGAGATAATTAACGACGGGCCTTTAACGTTCATAGTGGACTCGCCCGTGCAGAAAGGATAAATATTGATGAATTACAAGAGATTTCCCTTAGGGGCATTGTGGACGAACGGCTATTTGTTCTGTGATGACGAAACCAGAGAGGCATTTTTCGTTGACCCTGGCGGAGACACGCAGGAAGTCAGGGACTATCTGGCCGCAAACAGCCTCAAGCTCACGATGATTCTGCTGACACACGGGCACATTGACCACATAGCCGGCATTCACGAGCTTGTTCCGTTCGTCGGCGATAATGTATATATCGGTGAACGTGATGCATTCATGCTCAAGCACCCTTCAGGACAGCTTCAGGCACTGCTTGGTGTTCACTGCGAGGGCCTGGAAAAATTCCAGACTGTCAGCGAGGGAAGAGTTATCGACTTTCCCGGCTGCAAGATAAAGGTAATGGAGACCCCCGGCCACACCGAAGGCAGTGTGTGCTATCTGGTAACTGACCGCGAAAATCACAGCGTACTCTTGTCCGGAGACACTCTTTTTGCGCAGAGCGTCGGACGCACAGACCTTGAGGGCGGCGATGACCTGAAACTGGAAGTTTCCTTGAGGAGACTGGATAAATTGGCGGACAGCCTTCACGTTCTGCCGGGACACGGACCCGACACCAGCATAGCCTCTGAACGCGAAATGAATCCCTATTGGCCGAGGTAGCAGAATGTTCAAATATTTATCCGGAATGCTTGGAATGGACGTAGGAATAGATCTCGGCTCAAGCAATATAGTCGTCTACGTCAAGGACAAGGGAATAGTTTTGAGTGAGCCGAGCGCAGTTGCGGTTAAGAAGCTCCCGAGAGGCGAGGGCTTCGAGGTAATAGCTGTAGGTCATGACGCAAAGGCTATGTCGGGAAAAGTTCCTGCGGGTATTGATGCGATATGGCCTCTTGAGGGCGGAGTTATCGCGAACTTCGACATGACGCAGGAGCTTATACGTTACTGCATAAAGCGTGTGAGTTCGAGCAACACGTTCATGGTTCATCCGCGAGTAGTAATCTCTATTCCTGCAGAGGTAACCGAAGTTGAGCGCAAGGCAGTGATTGACGCGACGCTTGGAGCTGGAGCGAGCGAGGCATATATAGTTGAAGAGCCTATAAGTGCCGCGCTTGGAGTGGGACTGCCTATCGAAAAACCTGGCGGGTGCATGATAATCGACATAGGCGGCGGAACGTCAGAGGTCAGCGTAATATCACTCGGCGGAATCGTGGTAACTAGTTCGCTCAGGACTGCGGGCAAGATGATGGACAACGCGATTATCGCGATGGTGCGTTCGCGTTATGCTCTGCTGATAGGCGAGACCACAGCCGAAGAGGTCAAGAACACAATCGGGTCTGCCCTGCCTCTTGCGGAAGAACTGGAAATGAACGTCAAGGGCCGCGATTTGTCCGGAGGTCTGCCCAAGAGCGACACGATAAGCTCAATCGAAGTCCGCGATGCTATGGAGCCGATATTCACGGGCATTGAGGACATGGTGAAGGTTGCGCTGGAAAAGATGCCTCCAGAACTCGCGAAGGATGTTGTTGACAGGGGAATAGTTCTGACTGGCGGAGTGGCATTGATGCGCGGTTTCAGTGAGAGGTTGTCCAGAGCAATAAACACTCCGGTAATTGCGGCGGAACAGCCGTTGTACTCTGTTGCTCTGGGAGTGGGAAAAATTCTCGACAATATCGGGAATATGCGCCGTGTGTTGATGTCGGTTGAGCGCGGATCCCGCTGATGGACAATTTTACTCAGCCCCGCAACACTACGCGTGAATGGGTTCACGGACTTACTGCGCTGATACTGGGATTGTTTCTGCTTGGAGTGAGTTCGGGACTTGGAGTGATGAAGAGCATAGTGGATATTTGGGGAAGCCTGCTCTCAATCCCGGAATATCCTGCGGTAATAATGAGGGAAATGTATTTAGGCTGGCGGTCAAACTCCATAGGCAGGGACAAGCTCAACGAGGAATTGGCACGCCTGCGCAACGAGAACGCGAAGCTGCGTATGGAGAATGCCCGTCTTGGAGGCGGAGCCGGACTTCTTTCGGAAGACACAGGAGGACGCAGGGCACGTGTAACTCTTCGAGCACCGATGTCGTGGTGGAGCGAGATACGCATAGATCGCGGCGAGCAGGATAATGTTGTTCAGGGGATGCCTGTATTTTCGCGCGGCTGGCTTGTCGGACGAGTAAGCTCTGTATCGCCGATGTCGTCTTGGGCTGAACTGATTACTTCTGCGTCGCTGATGATTCCGGCGGTAATAGAGGAGACCCGCGAACTAGGAGTTGTTGCGGGCGACGGAACAGGAGCGGTTCTCTTGAGGTATATACCTGTCGGAAGAGGAGTGCGTGCCGGAATGAAGGTTAGTACGGCGATGGTCGGAGAACAGCTGCCGCCCGGACTGCCTATAGGCCAGATTGCAGGCGAATATACATCCGGAGCGGACGGGTATTCGACGTACAGGATAGAGCCGGGTGCTGACATGTCAGGGTTCTACACGGTGAGTTATTGATATGCTGCTGACTATTCTGTGGCTTGTTCAGGATTTATTGACGGTTTTCATCGGCGGAGGAATGCAGATTCCCGGACTGTTTATGCTTGGATTGGTGTACAAGCTGCTGATTGACGAGGGCAGCGAGGATTCGCTCTGGGCAATATGGAGTGCATTTGCCGGAGGAATACTGTGGGATTTACGGTGGGTAGGTATTCCCGGGTTCTTCACGCTGGGCTACGTAGGAGTGGTGCTGATTGTGATTCAGGTATGGGGATTAATTCCTCCGCAGGGCAGAGTTTCAGGGACAGGGCTTCTCGTGTTTGCGCTTCTGGAGTTGTCGCAATTGCTTCCGCCTATGCTTCCGATTTTGATTCTGGGGTCTCTTGGCGGAACAACAGGATTGGGATTTATGCTGATACAGCAGGCATATTCCCTTCCGGCAATACTAATCTGCATGTATGTGTACCTGCGCCATATCAGGAATGTTAAGGTGTGATAAACATGGAACTTTTGGATAACAGGCTTAAAGTAGTTATGTACTCAATGATTATTTCATTGCTGTTTCTGGTAGGCGGGCTGTATTTGTGCCAGATATACCAGGCCGACAAGTATATCCGTCTTGCGCATAACAACAGGCTTAGAATGATACGTTTTGCCGCACCCAGAGGAGAGATATTCGACCGTAACGGAGTCCCCCTCGCCGTCAACACAACAACTTTTAGCATAATGGGCTATCCTCTTGACCTGAACACCCCCGAAAAGCTCGAACGCCTAAGCAAAATTCTCATGAGGCACGGTATACCTATGGACGTAGAATACCTCGAAAAGACCATCAAGCAGCAGAGACTTGCTCCTTACCGCGTCATGAAAATAGTCCCGAACTTAACGATGACTCAGATGGCCGAACTGGTTGCGGATTACGATTTTCCCCGCGAGCTTTTCCCTATGAGCGTATGGCGGAGGACTTATCCGGCAGGAAGTACGGCGGCCTGTGTTCTGGGCTATGTCGGCGAAATTTCAGAGGAAGAGCTTAAAGCCAGAGCAGAGGACGGTTACACCGGAGGAGACTTAATCGGAAAGTCCGGCATTGAGCGTTCGTACGAGGCGGAGCTTCGCGGTTCGCCAGGCCAAGAATCCCTTGAGGTGGATGCTCGTGGCAGAAAAATACGCACTCTCGACGCTAACCCTGCGGTCAAAGGCGAAGACCTGTACCTCACGCTCGACATGGGAGCGCAGAAATTAGCCGTAGAACTCCTCAAGAACTGGAAGGGTGCAATCGTCGCGATGGACGTTCACACCGGAGAAATTCTAGCCCTCGCATCAAGCCCGGTCTACGACAACAATCCGCTGGCGTGGGGTGTCTCCGGGCGCGAGTGGAACGCATTCATGAATGACCCGTCCCGCCCGATGCTCAACAGGGCCATTGCCGGGGTATATCCTCCTGCCAGCACATTCAAGGCCTTCATGTCGATAGCGTCCCTCGAGGAAAATGTTATTACCCAGTCCACAATGATTTCCTGCAGGGGCGGCCTCAGAATGGGTACTCACCTGTTCAAGTGCTGGAAGCATTCCGGGCATGGCAGCCTTAACGTAATTGGAGCATTACAGCATTCGTGCGACGTGTTCTATTATCAGGTAGGGCTTCGCACAGGAATTGAGCGTTTAATCAAGTGGGGGCGAAAATTTCACTTGGGAGAGCCGACAGGAATTGACCTGCCAGGCGAGAGCGGCGGAAATATTGCCGGAGCAGAATGGAAGATGCGGCGTTTCGGCCGTGTCTGGGGAAGCGGAGACACCGTGAATTACTCGATAGGACAGGGCTATATGCTGATGACACCTGTGCAGATTGCGCGGGTCTATGCGGCTGTCGCGAACGGCGGGAAAATGGTTACTCCTCACCTCAACAAGAAGGGCTACAAGACTCCGGAGAACATAGGGCTGAATCCTGCGAAGCTGGCGATTGTCCAGAAAGGTCTGGAGTCCGTAGTAAGCAGAGGCACAGGTTCACGTGCAGGGCGTTTTGGTGTGAGCGTTGCGGGCAAAACCGGAACAGCCCAGAACTCGCACGGAGATGATCACGCTCTGTTTGCGGGATATGCCCCTGCGGAAAACCCCAAATACGTGGCCGTTGCGGTGGTTGAGGGCGGAAAACATGGAAGCAGTGTAGCCGGGCCTATGGTCGGTGAACTGCTGGCGCATTTGCTCTCCCACTAGGGAAATTAGCACTTGCAAAATTCTCACATTCACATAACAATTAGCATACACACAAAATTTTTGGCATAATGACTGACTATGAAGATACCTAACTTAAATCTTTTGCGCAAAATCAGGAGGCCGGGTGCCCAGATAAAACCGGAACGCACTCATTACGGCATAAAGTTTTTGCTGCCCGAGAGTCTCACGGAAGACGAGCTGCTCAAGGTGCTTGTGGGAATACCTGCAGATGTCTACAGACTTCCGGAGAATCAGGGCATAGCTTTTGACTTTGCGGGCAGGGCATGTTCGCGCAGGCTGATACTTCACATGCTGCAGAGCATAGTGTGGGAAAAGAATCTGAACGTAATTGCGTGGTTATCCGGCAATCAGGACAGCTTGAAGTTATTTTCGTCTGCCGGGCTGTGCGTGAATGAACCTGTGCAGAAAATCGATATTCCCGAGAAGGACGAACCCGAACCCGAAAATTTGCGTCCGGCCGGCTTGAAGGTGATGTACACATCTATGCGTTCAGGGCAGAGAATCGAGACTGACGGCGACGTTCTGGTGTGGGGGCATCTGAATCCCGGTGCAGAGGTCAAGGCAGGAGGAAGTATTATCGTTGCCGGGCGGCTTCTGGGAGTGGTTCATGCAGGGGGCTTCGGGCGCGAGGACGTGTTTGTTTGGGCGGGGAGCTTCGAGACTCCGCAGGTCAGAATCGGCAACAAGTTATGCTACGCAGACCAGAGAACTACTACATGCTGGCGCAAGGGAGTGTTAATCACTCTTGAGGATGGTACGCCGGTAATCCGTGAGCATAAATTCTTCTCAGCAGAAAAAGCAGACAAATTGACAGGAGGGCATAAATCCTAAATGGCAGCACGTGTAATAGTAACTACCTCAGGAAAAGGCGGGGTAGGCAAGACAACTTCAACCGCAAATATCGCCGCGGCTCTGGCCAAGTTCGGCAAAAAGGTAGTGGCGGTTGATGCAGACGTAGGACTTCGTAATCTCGACGTGATTATGGGCCTCGAGAACAGAGTCGTCTACAACTTTATTGACGTTATCGAGAAGACCTGCAAGATGAATCAGGCACTTGTGAAGGATAAGAGAGTACCGGGCCTGTATCTTCTTCCTGCGGCACAGACCCGTACTAAGGACGCAGTGAACCCGGAGCAGATGGTGGCACTGTGCGAGGAACTGAAGCCTGAGTTCGATTTTGTGCTTCTGGACTGCCCTGCAGGTATAGAGGGCGGTTTCAAGAATGCGGCGGCGGGAGCGGACGAAGCACTTGTAGTTACAACGCCGGAAATTCCTTCGGTGAGGGACGCGGACAGAATAATCGGAATGCTGGAATCAATGGGCAAGTCTCCGATAAGACTCATCATCAACAGGCTCCGGCCCAACATGGTACAGGACGGGGACATGCTCGCGAAGGACGACATACTTGATGTGCTGTCGATTGACTTAATCGGCGTTGTGCCTGAGGACGAAAACGTTATCCGCTCAACCAACAACGGAGAGCCGATGACGATGACTCTGGATTCTCCGGCAGCGCAGGCTTACCTGAATATAGCCGAAAGACTCTTGGGGCGGGATGTGCCCTTAATGGATTTGGAGAGTTACGCGGCCAGAGGCTTCATCAGCAAGATAAAGCACTTTTTCTCGGGCAGGCGCAAGAAGGGATAGAAGGGAGATATGAATGATGGATTTCCTGAAGAAATTATTCGGAGGAAGCAATGAACCAGCTTCTGGCCAGAAGGCCAAGAACCGCCTGCAAATAGTACTCATGCACGACAGAACAGATATATCACCCCAATTGCTGGACAATTTGCGCGACGAAATCGTGAAAGTCCTGACGAAATACATGGACATAGACACGCAGAAGATCGAGATAGATCTTGACCACGACGAGCAGGCTGTAGCACTTGTAGCGAACATTCCTGTAATCCGGATAAAGCGCGGGAGCATAGAGCTTAGGTAGTTCATGAAGGACTTTTTGGCCTCCCTGAAAGAAGACCTCGCGCTGACTGACAGGCTGATGCTTGGCTGTGCGCTGATGCTTTCTTTATGGGGGGTATTTTGCATTTACAGCGCAGGCGGAGGTTCCTCAGGGCGCGGTTTTGACTACGCGATGAGACAATCTGCGTGGCTTCTGGTGAGTGTTCTGGCCATGCTGTTCATAATGGCGTTCGGACACCGCAAGCTGCTCGAAGGAGCTTACCCGCTGTTCGGGTTGACGCTGTTGCTGCTGCTATTCACGGCATTGCTTGCTCCGAAGGTCAAGGGTGCACAAAGCTGGCTGGGTGTCGGCGGAATAAGATTTCAGCCGTCAGAATTTGCCAAGATAGCAATAATTCTCGTGATGTCTAAATTTCTGAGCCGCTATCCTCCGCTGGACTTAAAGACTTTTGCCGCCGGACTTGGAGTGATTATGCTTCCCGTAGTGCTGGTTCTGCTTCAGCCTGATGCGGGCAGTGCGCTGGTCTATCTTGTAATTTCGTTCGGTATGCTTTTGGCCGCAGGAACTCCCTTGAAGTATTTGGGGAGTATTGTGGGTCTTGGCATGGCCGCAATGCCGGTGATGTACTTCATGTTCCTCAAGGAATACCAGCGCAACAGAATATTAGTGTTCATTGACCCGATGAGGGACCCCCTCGGAGCAGGTTATAACGTAATCCAGTCCAGGATAGCGGTAGGTTCCGGAGGTTTAGCCGGAAAGGGTTTTATGATGGGGACGCAGAGCAAGCTGAAATTTTTGCCGGAGCCTCACACGGACTTCATATTCAGCGTATTTTCTGAGGAGTTCGGCTTTGTCGGAAATATCCTGCTGGTGATTCTGTTCATAGTGCTGCTCGTCAGGTTAATTTCGGCTGGAACAAGGAGCAAGGACAGGCGCAGCAAGATACTTGTTGCCGGAGTAGCGTCGTGGCTGTGGTTTCAGACGTTCGAGAGTATCGGAATGAGCATAGGCTTCACGCCGGTAACCGGACTGCCTCTGCCGTTCCTGAGCTACGGGGGAAGTTCACTGCTGGCGACGTTCATTGCACTTGGCCTTGTCGCGAGCGTATATATCGAGGGGGTAAATTCACGGCATGTATTTTGAGGAGTTCGACAGTCCTGAATGGTCTTTGATGTCTCAGGTGTCGCGTCCTTCGCGCTACGCCGGGAGCGAGTGGAGGCCGTACCCCAAAAATTCGTGGGAAGATGCGGAGCTGAGAATCTGCCTTGCGTTTCCCGACGTGTACGAAATCGGAATGAGCTATTACGGCTTCCAGATAATCGAGGCATTTATTCGTGGAATGGGCAAAAAATACATAGCTGACCGTGCATATTGCGTGTGGCCTGACATGGAGGCACTGATGCGAGAGCACAGCACGCCCCTGACTTCCGTTGAGCACAAAAAGCCTCTTGAGGAATTTGACGTGATAGCGTTCACGCTCCAGCACGAAGCCGGTTACACGAACATCCTCACAATGACAGACCTGGCAGGACTTAGGCTGAAGAGCAGCGAGCGTTCGGACTCTGACCCGCTAATCATCGCGGGAGGCTACGGGGCATATGTGCCTGAAGTGATGAGCGCATTTATCGATGTGTTCTGCATTGGCGAGGCTGAGGCGTTATTGCCGCAGCTGCTGCCTGTTCTAGCCGGGACAAAGGGCCTTCCGCGTGCAGACAGGCTCAAGGAAATTTCCTCACTGCCTGGAATGTACGTGCCTCTATTTCCTGGAAGAGTAGAGCGTCAGATTTCACGCGAGCTGTTCACGCTGGACTCAATGATAGTCCCGAGCGTAGGGATAGTGCATGACCGTGCGGCAATCGAATTATTTCGTGGGTGTTCTCGCGGGTGCCGCTTCTGTCAGGCCGGAATGGTGAACAGGCCGGTGCGAGAACGTCCGGTTGATGAGGCGCGGCGGTCAATCCTGAGCATTATTGAGAGCACCGGCTGGGAGGAAGCGGGGCTGTTGTCGCTGGCTTCCTGCGATTATTCGGGGATTGAGGCACTGATTGACGGTCTGGCTGAACCATTGAACGAACGGCACGCAAAGCTGAGTCTTCCAAGTCTGAGGATGGACGGATTTTCGGTAGGGCTGGCGCAGAGGCTTGAGGGGCTTCGTTCAAAGCACGGGAGCATAACTTTTGCGCCTGAAGCAGGAACGCAGAGGCTTCGAGATGTAATCAACAAGGGCATCAACGAGGAAATGATAGCTGCCTGCCTCAAAGAAATATTCTCGCGCGGCTGGGAGAGGGTGAAGCTGTACTTCATGATGGGACTTCCGACGGAGACACAGGATGACCTCGAGGCAATCGCGGAGTTGTCGTACAGTACGTTGAAACTGGGGCGTTCGATGGGCAGAAAGCGGGTCAGTGTGAGCGTTAGTGTTTCAGGATTTGTCCCGAAGGCACACACGCCGTTCCAGTGGGAGCGTCAGAACTCGATGGACGAACTTCGTGAGAAGGGGCGGCTCGTGAAATCGCTGGTGCATGACCGTGCGCTGAACGTTGCGTATCATGAGCCGGAGCAGACTTTCCTTGAAGGAGTGCTCTCGCGCGGGGACAGAAGAACGTGTGATGTAATTCTGCGGGCGTGGGAGACAGGGGCACGTTTCGACAACTGGACGGAATATTTCGGCCTGAACAGATGGCTTGAAGCGTTTGCGTATTGCGGGCTTGACCCTGAGGAGTTCACGAGAGAGCGCGGGGAAGCTGAGGTTCTGGCGTGGGATTTTGTGAGCACAGGAGTGCGCAAGGACTTTTTGCTGCGGGAACGGCACAGGGCGTATGAGGGGAAACTCACTGCGGACTGTCTGAACGGTTGTGCGGCGTGCGGGTTGGGGTGCGTGAAATGATCAAGGACATTGCGGAGAAGAGATTTTTTGCGAACAATGATGTATTTGCGGAGGTCTTCAACGAGTTAGTGTTGAAGGGTACAGGGCTTGTGATTCACGAGGACGAGCTTGAAGATGCACGTACGAGGTCATTGTACATGCCTTCTGTTGGAGGAGAAGTGCGGGAGCAGGAGCGTGATATAGCGAAATTCTGGAAGAAGAACGGAGTAATTCTGAGTCTTCTGGGAGTTGAGAGTCAGACCATGATAGACAGGTATATGCCTGTGCGTGTTTTCGGGTATGAGGGAGCGGACTACAGGTATCAGCTAGTGCAGAGGGAAGAGGCACGGAAAGCGGGGTGTAGTTCGTGGAAGTTTTACCCTGTGATAACTGCGGTGCTGTATTACGGGACAGACCGCCGCTGGTCAAAATATAAATCCCTGCACGAGTGTCTGGATATACCGTCTGAACTAAGAGGTATAGTCGAGGACAGGCACATAAACGTGATAGAGCTTGCGTGGCTGAGCGAGGAGCAGAATAACAGGATGAAGACGGATCTGGGCCTGGTGGTGGATATGCTGAGGCAGATTGCGTCGACTGGTGAATATATACCTAGAAGCGAACAGGATGTCAGGCATGTTAAGGATATTATGCTGATGTTCAGGGCATTGACCGGGCGGATGGACTGGTATACAGATGCGATGCTGAGTTATGCATTGCGCAAGGAGAAAGGAGAGAAAGCGACAATGATAGATTTGGTAGGAGCGATTCATAGGGGCGGTGTTAGTGTAGGCCGGGCAGAAGGTATAGCCGTCGGCCGTACTGAAGGTATAACTGTAGGCCGTGCTGAAGGTATAGCTATTGGTCGGACTGAAGGTATAGCCGTCGGTAAGGCTGAAGGTATAGCCGTCGGTAAGGCCGAAGGTATCGTTGTAGGCCGTGCTGAAGGGCAAGCAGAGATGTTGAAGAATAGCGTTAAGTTCATGCGCGAAATTGGAACATCACAGGCAGACATAGACAGGTTTATCGCCGCAAATTCTCAACCATCACGCAATGAGAAGGAGGACTAATGATAGATTTGGTAGGAGCGATTCACAGGGGCGGGGTTAGTGTTGGCCGTGCTGAGCTACTGAATAGTAGCGTCAAGTTCATGCGTGAGATGGGTATATCTCAGGAAAACATAGCACGCTTCATCGCTGAAAACTCACAGATACCAGAAATATGCGAGGATAAATAACCGTGTCCCTCAGAGCTAGACTGATTTACTCCAAACGCGGCGGAGCCTGCTTCGTTCCCCACATATCACTCGCTCAAATATTCTCGCGTTCAGCCACACGCGCAGGCTTCAAGCTCATCATGACTCAGGGGTTTTCTCCGAGAGCCAAAATCTCCTTCGGCCCCGAACTTCCCGCTGGAGTAGTCGCCCTCAATGAACCAGCAGACATGTATTTTGACGGTGAATACCCTGACATCGTTTCGCGTATCAACGCTTCTCTGCCTGAAGGCTTCTCCGTATCGCAAGCACTTTTCCCGCCGGAAAGTTCGCCAAATCTCGGGAAATACTGCAAATACGCCGAGTACCTGCTGCGTTCAACAAGAGTGCTGGAACTTCAGGACTTGGCCGGAAAGTTCTACGGAGATTCTGTGTGCAAAAACGAAATCTCTGACGGCTGGCTGAGGCTGATACTCGCTGACCCTTCGCAAAACCCTATAGGCGGCTTCGTCAAGCACATGGTTCACGAAAAACTAATTGCGGGCTGGCACGAAATGAATATTGTACGAATAAGCGTAGGCAGTTATGACGAAAAAGAAGACAAGGTGAAAATGAATGCCTGATGTGAAAGTGATAGCAGACCTGCGTGAACACGAACAGCCCAGAGTCGCAATACTTGAGGACGGACGGCTCGCAGAGATATTCGTTGAGTACAGCCTGCAGGACGAAGACTCCGAACAGCAGAACGCAAAACTATCCCGTCTTTCACGGCAGGGAGACATCTTCAAGGCACGCGTTGATACCCTGATTCCCGCAATCAATGCCGCATTTCTTGCGCTAACGTCCAAGCAGACGCGCGAACACGATGGCCGCAACGCCTACATGTATCTTTCCGGCGGCGAAAAGCTCAAGTCCGGGCAGAATGTCATCGTGCAGGTAACAAAGAACGCCCGCCAGAACAAAGCCCCGCGAGTCAGCAGCAGAGTATCAATTCCTGGAAGATGGCTTGTGCTTGTGCCGGACAGCGACGAACTCGGAGTATCCCACAGAATTACAGATGCGTCCGAACGCAAACGCCTCAAGTCCATAGCAGAAGCCTTCAAGGCTAAAACGCCTGGCTCCGGAATAGTTATCAGGACTGCCGCAGAAGGCATAGCCGAAGAATTGCTGAGGTCTGACTTGGATTCACTGCTGGAACTCTGGAAGGACATCAAGCAGAAAGCTAAAATCACACCTGCTCCTTGTCTGCTTTACCGCGATATGGGAACGCTGGGGCGGGTTCTTCGTGACGAAATTTCTGGCAGAATTGATGAGATTATCGTTGATGAACCAGACGAATTTGAACGCGCTAAATCTTTCGTGGAGAGATTTTTCCCGGAAAAACCAAACCTTCAGCTCTACACTGGGAATACTCCGGTGTTCGAGTACTTCGGGATAGAGGCTGAAATCGCAAAAGCCCTTGACCGCAAAGTATGGCTCCGAAGCGGCGCATACCTCGTGATTGACCAGACCGAAGCCCTCACGGTGATTGACGTGAACACAGGCAAATTCACATCGGCTCCGGACATGAGGCACACTGTATTGGCGACGAACCTTGAGGCCGCAGAAGAAATAGCCCGTCAGCTCAGGCTGCGCTCAATCGGCGGGATTGTGGTAGTGGATTTCATTGACATGGAGGCCGAAGAAGACAGGCGTAATCTGCTCGCTCGTTTCGGTCAATACCTTAGCGGAGACAGGCTGAAGGCCCGGGTGTTCAGCATTACGCAATTGGGACTTGTGGAGCTTACGCGCAAGCGGGAAAGACCGGACCTGCGTAACGTTCTCGCGAAGAACTGTCCCTTGTGCGAAGGACGAGGCTACGTTGAACGCGAGGAGAACATTGCGCTTAGGGTGAAGAGGTTTTTGCGGAAAATTACCAGCGGAAACGGAGCAGAAGCCGTCATTCTGGAAGTCAGTGCTCACATGGCGAAACATATTTATGGAGTTCTTGACGCTTGGGAGTCGGAATTTGGGCAGAAGATATTTGTTGCAGGGATGCCGGACTTTTCTGCGGAGAAATTCAGGCTGGAATATCAGGGGAATGTTAAGGATGCAGAAGCTAAGGCCAAGACATTGCGGCTTTCTGGCAAGGGGAGCATAATAATCTACAGGACATAAAGGCTCCGGGGCAGAAAGCAAAAACATTCCGCCCCTTCACTGTTACTCTTCAGGCTTTATCCTGTGCCCTGAATATATCCCCGCAATCAGGAACGCAAGGCCTGCAATCCCGAATCCCCAAGCCTTAGGAATATACCCGAACAGGTGGTCAAAGAAATATCTTGCGACCAGAAGCACACAGAACGTTATTCCCGCCGCACTATGTCCCCGCCAGATATTCGCAATCATCAGGCACGCAGTCAGTAATGCACTCAGCACAGCCAAATAGCTGCCGTATTCCGCCATACCTCCGCGCCAAACTTCCGCCCAAGTCAAGACCAGCCCGCATAATCCCGCCAGCAGAAGCCCCAGAAACTCCGCATCACTGAACCTCGAGAACGACAGCGCACCACCGCATACCGCTAGCACTATCAGCGTCCACGTCCCGCCGAAGCACAGGCTCATTCGCGACGCGAGCACTAACAGCGTAAGCAGCATGTTCACGTTCACCGCAGTCCTGTCCTTCACGCGACGGGTCGCAAGCCACAGCACAGCCAGCACCGCAAATCCCTGAACCGGCAGGAAGAACTGCGAGACAGGCACGCGTGCCTCGCCCATGAACTCCAGCGCAAAAATATCTATCGCGTTTATCCAGCCCAGATATACCAGAGACACGGCCTGCGCAAAATACACCTGCCACGTGTCGAACGTGATTAATGCTGTCGCGATTATCTGAACTAACCACCAGCCAAGTACTTCTGAGAAACTCAGCTTGACGTTGTACATTCTGGTTATCAGGTATATTCCTGCTCCGAAGATTATTCCCGCAAGAATCAGGAACGTCCGGCCCGTCTTGGTACTGCTCCTTCCGGTGAAGGCATATGCACAGAGCGCGCCGAGATAGCCCGCCGAAATTACGCACACCCGGAAAAATTTTCCCAGCTCGTGCCAATGTGCCGCAATGAAGCTCACCAGCGCAAGCATCAGCAGGAATCCTCCGGCAGTAAGCAGGATTTTACGCAGGCTGTATTCCTTGACCTCGTACAGCCCGAGAATTTCTCCGGCCTGTTCCTCAGTGATTATCTCCTGTTCCGTCCACGCTTCCGTCTCCGCCTTCAGGAACTCCATATCCCTCCTGCGTATGCCCGTCATTTCAGCTCACCCGGCTTCCGAGCGGTATATCCTTCTCTGGCATCAGAAGGGTTAGCTGTTCGGATTTTCCGTCCTTCTTGACGCTGGCACACAAAATCATTCCGTTGCTCTCAACCCCGCATAATTTCACGGGCTTCAAGTTTGTTACGAGGATTATGCGTTTCCCGACCAGTTCTTCCGTCGTGAAGAAAGCCTTTATCCCCGAACACACGGTGCGCTTCTCGTAACCGAGGTCGACTTCCAGCTTATAGAGCTTCTTCGACTTCGGAATCTCCTCGCATTTCGTTATCTGCGCTACCCTCATCTCAACTTTCCCGAAATCCTCTATGCCTATTTCTGCCTCGTGCGGAGGCTCGGGAATTTTTGCTGTATTCTCCATTTCTCTATCCTTCTTCCACTGCTCAATGTCTATTCTCGGGAAAAGCACTTCCGCCTTCTGGATATTCGCTCCGGCACCGTCTCCCCACCTGAAAGCATCGTACTGCACCGCTAAGGGATCTCCGCTCTGGCCGAGCTGTGTCCAGATTCTTTTTGCTGTGTCCGGCATAAACGGCGCAATCAATAACGCGGACAGCCTCAACGCCTCGTACAGGTTCAGCAGGACAAAAGATAACCTCTCAGCTTGCGATTCATCCTTAGCGAGCTTCCACGGCATGGTCTCGTCGATGAACTTGTTGGCCCGGCTGATGAACTCCCAGATAATTTTTAGGGCTTCGTCGTAGGAGTAATTGTTCATGGCCTCATCAACCCGCGAAAGTATTTCGGGGAATAATCCGCTCAAAACTGAGGCAGGCTCAACACATGAAGGCACAACTCCGCCCCTGTAGCTCTGAATCATCTGGAGTGTCCTGTTCAGCAGGTTACCCAAGTCGTTAGCGAGGTCGCTGTTTATGCGTCCTACTAATGCCAGCTCCGAAAAATCTCCGTCATTCCCGAACGGTACTTCCCTCAGCAGGAAATACCTGAACGGGTCAAGTCCGTACCTGTTCACCATTTTCACGGGGTCAACGACGTTTCCTTTGGTCTTGCTCATCTTGTCGCCGTCAACAGTCCACCAGCCATGAGCAATTACCTCAACGGGAAGGGGCAGGCCAAGAGCGAGCAGCATCAAGGGCCAGATTACGCAGTGGAAGCGGATAATGTCCTTGCCGACCATGTGCCTGACGTGGGGCCACCACTTATTGAACATTTCGGGGTCATCGAGATAGCCGATTGCCGCAGTGTAATTGATGAGAGCATCGAACCACACGTAGATTACGTGCTTTTCGTCGCCAGGCACAGGTATTCCCCATTTTAGGGAGGTGCGGCTTACGGACTGGTCTCTGACTCCGCCCTTGAGGAAACTCATAATTTCGTTGTAGCGCACTCGGGGCATTACGGCCTTGAGGTGCTCCTCGTAGAACGCGATTAATTCCGGGACATACTTGCTGCCCCTGAAAAAGTAGCTCTCTTCCTCCATGATGGTCAAGGGACGGCCGCAATCGGGACAGGTTTTGTTGGGGCCCATAGCGTTTTCGGGTACATAAGTTTCGTCCGGGACGCAGTAGTAGCCGGAATAAGTGCCCTTGTAGATGTCGCCCTGAGCAATCAGCTTCGCGAACATAGCCTGAACTGTTTTTATGTGGCGTTCTTCAGTTGTGCGGATGAAGTCGTCGTTGCTGATGTTGAGGACGCGCCACAAGTCCTTGAAGTTCATGTGTATCTTGTCTACCAGTGCCTGAGGGGTTATGCCTTTTGCTTCAGCGGCGGCCTGTATTTTCTGGCCGTGTTCGTCCGTGCCGGTCAAAAAGCGGACGGAATAGCCCTGCATTCTCTTGTAGCGGGCCATTGTGTCGCAGGCAATTGTTGTGTAGGCATGGCCTATGTGCGGTACGTCATTGACATAATAGATTGGAGTAGTTATGTAGAATGTCTTATCTTGCACCATAAAAAATTGTCCTCCGGAAATTTTGTGATAAATTAATCATATCATGAATGACGCAATTAAAGCCGGTTTAGTGTTCAACGCCGCGAGCATACCGTGCGAAAAATTTATGCGGCTGTGCAAGGATTACGGGGAATTTGAGCTGAGAGACTCTTTGCTTGAAGAACTTGGACTGACGGGCTCACAAAAACTCAGGGTATCGGGTATTCTGGCGAAGGACTGCTGGGCTGAGCGTGAGCTTGAGTGTCTTGCAGATATTGGCGGCAGATTTATTGCGGCGAATGATGTTGATTATCCGGCCAAGCTGTTCGGCCTGAAGAATCCTCCTGTTGGAATTTACGTCAAGGGAAAACTGAATCTAGCATTGCCTTCTGTTGCGATAGTGGGAACGCGACAGGCAAGTTCCTACGGACTGGAGACGGCGTTTAGGCTTGGAGAAGCCATAGCCTGCAATGGGACGATAATAATCAGCGGAGGAGCGAAGGGTATTGATGCGGCCGGGCACAAAGGAGCTCTCAACAAGAAGGGATTGACTGCGGCGGTATTTGGTACTGGGCTTGACAGAATATACCCGGTAGAGCACAGGAATTTGTTCGAGAAAATTTCTGTGAATGGTGCGCTTGTGAGTGAGTATCCGCTAGGGACATCAGGTGAGGGCTGGAGGTTTATTGCGCGGAACAGGATTATTGCGGCACTGGCTGGGAAAGTTGTAGTTGTGGAGTCGCCGGAGAACGGAGGAGCTTTGCACACGGCAAAATATGGTTTTGAGCTTGGGCGTGAAGTGTGGGTAGTTCCGGGCAGAATCAGTGATGCAGAGTGTTCCGGAAGCAACAGGCTTTTGGGGAATGGAGCGAGGGTACTAGCGGATATAGAGGAATTTGCCGGGAGCAGGGAGCAATTGACGCTGGGTTTTGAGAGTGTTGAACTGAATGAGGATGAGAAGAAAGTGTATTCACTTATTCAGAGGAAGGGCGGGAGGACACTAGATGAGATTGCGGCAGTGCTGAAAATGGATGAAGTAGATGTGAGTTCTGCGGTAATAACGCTTGAGGCAGAGGGTTTAGTGGAATGTGTTGGGGGGAGGTATTCAGAGGCTGGGAACTTTGCCATGAATGCGAGTAAGAGTATAGCGAGACCTGAGGCAGTAGATGTTGTAAGGGGCATAAAGCATTTTGACGGCAAGGCTGCATCACTGAACGAAGGGGAACACAGTAATTACGAGTCCCTAACGACACAAGGCAGCTCGACAGTCGACAAGATTGCAACAGGCTCTAATGTTAAGATAAGCGGTGAGGCATCAGGCACAGATAATCTTTCAGCCTCAACAGGCCCCAACGCGCCTTCCCTCAGCAAGATAGCGCAGAGCACTTACGAGTTCTTGCGCACACACAGCAGCTCAACCCTCGACCAGATCACGGCAGGCCTCAATCTAAAGGAGAGTGATGCTGTTTCCGCACTCGCAGAGCTTGAGGCGGAAAACCTGGTGCTTCACTCAGGCGGTCGATATTCTGCAGACCATAACGCTCCTTCCTCCAGTAATGCAGTGCAGAGCACTTACGAGTTCCTGCATACACATAGTAGCTCACCCCTCGACACAATCGCAACAGGCCCTAATGTGAAGATGAGCGGTGATGCATCAGGCACGGATAATTCTTTATCCTCACCAGACCATAACGCTCATTCCCTCAGCAATGCAGGACAAAGCATTTACGACTTCCTGAGTACACACAGCAGCTCAACCCTCGACCAGATCACGGCGGGCCTCAATTTAGAGATAGGGGATGCTGTTTCCGCACTCGCAGAACTGGAAGCAGAAAACCTGGTGCTTCACTCAGGCGGCAGATACTCCACACCATACGCAGATAACACCCCAGCTTCAACACCCGACAACATAAATCCTCAATCCCTCACAGACGAAGAGCAGCGTATCTACAAATTTCTCCAGTCTCACCCAAACTCAACCGTTGATGAAATTATCTCAGCCCTAAGCCTCGAAAACTCCAACGCCGCAATCTCCCTAATCAGCCTCGAAGCTCAAAACTTAATCCTATTCTCGGGAGGCAGGTATTCTGCTACAGCATAAATTCCTGACCGCCGATAATTCTTGTGTATCCATATATATTTTTCAGGAGTATTGCCATGAGAATCGCTCATAATGTTTCAGCATTAAAGTCCTTTAACATTCTCAGCAGCAATAATTCTGCACTCCAGAAGACTATTCGCGCTCTCTCTTCAGGTCTGCGGATAAATTCTGCCGCTGACGATGCTTCAGGCTTGGCTATCAGCGAAAAAATGCGCTCCCAGATTGGAGGCCTGGATAAAGCTCTGCAAAACACTCAGGACGGTATTTCACTCCTTCAAACTGCAGAAGGTGCCCTAAACGAAATGACTTCTATGCTGCAAAGAATGCGTGAACTTTCAGTCCAGGCCGCTAACGGCACATTGACCCAGCAGGACAGAGGCTATATTCAGGTCGAGATTGACCAGATTAAGGACGAAATTAACCGCACAGCCAGAACCACGCAGTACAACAAGAAGAAAATCCTGAACGGCGAGGCCGGAGCAGTGTGGTCAAGCAGTAATTTGGGGGTGAAAGCAAATATTCACGGAGCCATAGGCGGAACGGACCAGTTCGGGCAGTACGTCAGCGCAGAGGGCAATTATGACCTCGAAATAAGCGTTGAAGAATACGGGCAGGCCCAAGTCCAGAAGACCAGAATCTTCGCGATTGAGCACCTGCCTGATGTCGAACGGGAAGTACACATCAACCTGAACAGAGGCATCGATACTTTCGGGGCATCTTCGGGTGAAGGCTGGTACTTCCAGGATGGTGAACTGCACATCACTCAAGACGGCAAGTACAGCATTTTCGGCGAGACTAAAGGCGGCGAACAGATAGCTACCAGCAATTACATTCACGTCGAAGCCGGAGTGAATGCTACCGTCTTCCTGAAAGACGTATACATTCAGGCAAGACAATATGCCATCTATCTTGAGAAAGCTAACGTTGACCTTTACCTCGACTCCGGCGATTACGACAACATCAACAAACTAATCGGCGGTTCAGGCTATCACTGTTCAGCAGTCGAATGCGGAGAAGGAGCCCAACTCAGAATCAGCAGCATCAAGGGCGACTTCAATACCGACGGAAAACTCTACGCTCAAGGCAGTATGCACAGTGCAGGCATCGGCGGAGCGTGCAGCGGTATCGGCAACGGAGTCCTTAATGCCGGAGAAATTTCGATTTACGGCGGAACTATCGTCTCAGTTGGCGGAGATCACGGCGCAGGCATCGGCGGAGCATGGTACGGCAACGGCGGCAACATCTCTATTTACGGCGGGGATATTACGGCCAAAGGCGGAGACGGCGGACTTTATGGCGAGTGGGGCATCGGCGGAGCGGCAGGTATCGGTGCAGGAAACTCTATGACTGCCTCAGATAACCCGAACGCCGGGAAAATCTCTATTTACGGCGGAACTGTCAGGGCTGAAGGCGGAAGGACATATACTGTGTCAGACCTGCACCCTGCTGACGAGAATAACCCCTACACGGCGGCGGCAATAGGCGGCGGCAAGGGATATTCCAGCGGCGAAATCACAATCGACAACGCGGCCAGAAATAACATTACTATTGCAGATTTCGACATCAAGATTGACGGCCGTGATTTCATCATAGACCAAATTGGTAATCCAAGCCAGGCAGGACACGAAGGCGGCTACATCGATACAGCGTTCGGATCAACAGAAGCTATCGGTGCAGGCAAGTACTCCCATAGTTCGGACGTTACGTACGATGACCTGAAACTGCCGGCTCCTAGACCAGTTCCGGATTACCCCACAAAGATTGTCGAAAACAAGGACGAACCTTTCCCCTATGAACTCCGCGAAATTAAGCAGTTCTATGATGACAACGGAAAGTTCCTCCTTGATGACCCGCAGAAGCTCACCATCACTCAGGGCAACGGCAAATCCACCAGCGTAATGATTTACGGCAGGGATACCATGTATGACCTCGCAGAGAAGATAAACAACGCCATATCCGAAGACTTGGGGCAGGAAAAATATCTCGGTTCAGTTCAGAACATGGGACATGCCATGAAGAACAACTATTCCTTTAACGAAAGGGCGAGCAAATTCTGCACAATCTCTGACGGAACACAGCTGTCCTCCGAATCCGTATGGCAGGGCGACGCTATCAAGACTGACCAGGCTACACTTCTTGTGCGCTCAATAATTCCTGGCAAGGAAGGCGAAATTTCCTTCTCAGGCAGTGAGGAGATACTCAACGTTCTTGGCCTCAATACCATTAATCAGTCCTCAGAGACCACCTACAGGACAACAGTACGCGACGCTCATTCCGGCGAAACTGTCGTCCAGGACCTCAAGACTACCGGAAGCACAATTCACGGCCTCGTTCACCCGAACGTTGACGTAGAATTTGACCCTATGGGCGCAACTTCTGCGGCGTGGGACCCCGACGACAAGAAATACCACTTCGTCAGCACAGGCCCAATTGAAGCAACTCTGCACCTCAAGGATAATACCCTCAGGCTTCAGACCGGAGCGAACGAGGGCGAAAGATTCCTGCTCCAGCTCGGAGACATGTCCGCCGACGCTCTGGGATTGTCCAAGCTCAGCGTGGACACTAGGGAGAACGCCGCAAGGGCAATTACCATTCTCGACAATGCGATTGACATAGTTTCGACACAGCGGGCAAAAATCGGCGCAGACACAAACACCCTCGAACACACTATGTCCAGGCTCACGATTGCCAGCGAAAACTTGAGCAATGCGGAGAGCAGAATACGCAACGCCGACATAGCCAAGATGATGCTTGCTTTCACCAAGTACCAGATTATGACTCAGGCAGGGACTTCTATGCTGTCTCAGGCTAACCAGCTTCCACAGCAGGTACTCAGCCTTATTCGGTGATTATCCCATCCTTGTGCTAGAATGAGTTTTTTTAACTAGCTCGCGCACTCATTTTCTCAGGGAGGGGTCTATTATTATTCAGCTCATTCTTTACGGGATATTCGGCGTCCTAACAACTATCGTCAATATCTTCGTCTACTGGTTCGCTACACGTGTTTCCGGCCTGGCTGTCGTTCCGGCTACGGCTGTTGCCTGGACTGTCGCCGTACTGTTCGCCTACTGGTCTAACCGCAAATACGTTTTCCACAGCACTACTACTTCTTTCACAGGGATAATCACCGAAGCAGCATCATTCTTTGCCGCGCGAATCACCACAGGCATCATCGACATGATAATAATGTACGTGTTCGTTGACCTTCTGGGATTTCATGACGTTGGAGTAAAAATTGTGTCGAACATAATCGTCGTGATACTCAACTATGTATTCAGCAAAATACTTGTCTTCAAGGGGGAAAAGCATTCATGAACAAACTGGCCGCATGTGCAAGAGGAGATATTCCCGCCGAGCTGGTCATACACAACGCAAAAATCGCTAATGTATATAGCCTGAATTACGAGACTGCTGACGTTGCGGTCTACGGAGGGAAAATTGCAGGGATAGGCACAGGCTACAATGGGGACGTAAATTTCGACGCGGAAGGCAGGGTGTTAATTCCCTCAATGATTGACGGACATGTACACATTGAGGATACCATGATGACCCCTCAGAATTTCGCCTTCACCGCCGCAAAGAGAGGGACAGGTACAGTTCTGGCAGACCCTCACGAAATAGCTAATGCTCTCGGGATTGCAGGGCTTGAGTACATGTTCAGGGCATCACAGGGCCTTCCTGTTGACATATTCTACGGTGCACCGTCATGTGTTCCTGCCTCAGACCTGGAGACTCCCTACGAGGAACTGGACATGAACGCGTTGAAGAGCATGTTTGACCGCCATCTAGCCCAGCACTTGGGGGAAATGATGAACTTTCCTGCAGTTATCGCCGGAGATGCTGAGGCATGGGGAAAAATCCTCGCGGCAGGAGATGTACCGCTAACAGGCCATGCTCCCGGGGTAACGGGTAAAGCACTGAACGCGTACCTGTCCAGCGGAATTAACTCAGACCATGAATGCACGGACATCAACGAGGCCGCAGAAAAATTGTCGCGCGGAATGTGGCTGATGATTCGCGAAGGGGCATCGTTCCTCGACCTCAAAACACTTCTGCCTGTCGTTAAGGTAAATCCGCTGAATGCCGCCAGGTGTATGGTTGTCAGCGATGATATTACGGCCAGATATTTGGTTGAGCGCGGGCACATGGACGAGAAAATGAGGATAATGTTACGTGATGGCCTTGACGCATTTACTGCTCTGCGAATGGTAACGCTGAGTCCTGCGGAATACTTCAGGCTTTGGGACAGAGGGGGCATTGCGCCGGGAAAAATTGCGGACTTTGCTCTGCTGGAAGGCGATGTGATCGACGAGGCATTCAGGGTGTGCGAGGTCTGGAAGCGCGGGAAACTTGTTGCACGTGATGACGACACATTCAGCATATACGACGCGGAACATGCTGCACCTGTTCAGCGTGTGAAGGTGAAGAAGGTACCGGCCCTAGAGCAGATTCGCGTGAGGTGTACCGGAGAAGTTATGCGGGCAATAGGCGTGAAGGAGGGCACGGTGATTACCGAGACATTGGAGCTTAAGCCGAAAGTTGAGGGCGGATTTGTTGTACCTGACCCTGATAATGACCTGGCCAAGATAGTTGTGCTTGAACGCCACAGGGACACCGGAAGATTCGGAACAGGCTTCGTGAAGGGGCTGGGTATAAGGCGCGGGGCTGTGGGGTCGAGCGTTGCGCATGATGCACATAATTACGTTGTGGCTGGTGCTGACGACGAGAGCATAATTACGGCAATGAAGGCTTTGGCTGAGATGGGCGGCGGTCTTGTTGTGTCGGAAGGGCAGGAGGTCATGGCATCGTTTGCTCTGCCGATTGGGGGATTGATGAGCTATCTGGACGCAGAGAGTGTCAGTGCGGAACTGGCCAGGATGGAGGACGCGGCGGAGAGTTTGGGCGTAAGGATGCCTCATCCGTTTATGGTGCTGTCGTTTTTGTGCCTGAGTGTTATTCCGGAACTGAGAATTACGGATTTGGGATATGTGGACATCACTAAATTCGGTAAGCAGTCGCTTTTTGTGTAAATAGCAGCAAATATCCCTCCTGCCTTTTCGTAAAACAGGGGGGATATATTGTCTTCCAGGTTATCCTATTAGCCTGCGTTGTCCTCGATAAACAAAAAACTTCGCAGTAATTGAGACCACGAAGTTTTTACCGAAAGTTACTACGCTCTGCGCCTGCTCACCAACGCCAACAAAATCAGGCCAAGCCCCAACACGGAAACTGCTGAATTACAGCCGCCGCTTCCTCCGCTTCCCGAAGATGTATTCTCGATATTCGGAGCAGTCTCGTTGTTCGCAGTGTAGCCCTCTGTACTCTCGATCGTACCAGAAGCACGAGTCATGTACTTGAACTGCACTCCCGTCTTCCTGATGTCAAAGTAGTCCCACTCCGTAAACGTCAAATTATGGCCCTCCATTGCTCTCTGCGATATTGGGACATCTATAGACCCCGAGATAGTTTCTTGGCCGTCAATAACCAAACTCGTGATTGTTGCATTCTCGAAATCCTCCACATCGCAAATCACCTTCAATGTGTAGAACTTTCCTGACGCTCCGGCGGTGTCTGCGTTATCTTCCGGCTCAATCTTGTACATGACGTTCGAGAGGCCGTTACCTTTGAGGCTAATTCTCCGGGGTGCTGTGTCCTTCAACAGGGAAATCGTCAACTGAGCCTTCTTGTCCGCGCTAACCAGCGTCCAGTCATCCGCAACCCTCTCGTCAGGAACATACGTAAAGCCCTTCACGCACGCGTTGAACCCCGTAACTTCTGTGTCGCCAACCAAGAACGTGTAATTCTTCGCGTCGCGCCAGTCATCGCTGTTGATTTTGAAGTACGTCTCGTTCGCACCAACCTCTGCGTATGCTGTCTTCCTGCCTGAAATTTGCACCTCTGCAGGTATCGCGTACTTGAATGTATCATTGCTTAACGGAACCAATGTTCCATCAACCATTGTTATCGCGAAATAATGGTCTTTCGTCAGCGGCACCACTTGGGGAAGCATCTCTACAGCATATCCGTTCCCGATACCTACAGAGAAAACAAATCCCATTGATTTTAGCTTGCTGGTATCACTTTGTGCTGCATTGAGGCTCGCTACAGAGTTTTCTGTGCCAAGATCGTACACCGCGATCAATTTCATGAAGTTCGGATTGGTCGAGTAATACCCTACCTCACGAAGTTTCTCGTGGTCGCCCCTCACCTTGAAGACATTTGCAACAAGCGTATTGCCGATTTCTCCCTTCGAGTCCGTCACTAAGACTTCGTGCGTCAGGCCAAGATCATCATAATAATATTCACGCACTCTCGGATTCACGGGTTCAGTGTCAAAGCCCATTGCGTAACGTATATCCTGCTCATAGGAAATCCAGAAATAGCCGCCGTTGCCCCAGTCAGTGCCCCAGCTGTTCTGCACAAGCCACGCTCCATTATTCTTGGGCTTGATCAGTCCGAAGTTCTCACGCGAATAATTATCGTCCCAGCCGATTATCGTTACTGCATGGCCGCCGCCTGACGCGTAAGGGTTGTAGTAGGCGTAATTCTGGCTCATGTAGCCGTTGCTCCAGTACACGCCAATATCAACTGCGCCGCTATACTGCAGACATGCTTTTATCATGACATCCTTGCTGACAAGTACTTCTCCGTCCATGTCCAGGTCTTCAAGATATGATGCACGAACAACTCTCAACGCAGGTGCATAGTCGCGCGGTGATGTTCCTGCTGACGGCTTAGGGCCGGAATAGGGAAGCTCTGACTCTTTCACCGGGCCGTCCTGACGCGACAAGAAGGCTACTGCCATCTGAGGATGGCCGGGGTGATTCAGAACGTCGTCGTCCGCCGGGTCCGCTATTATGCTCCCGTTCTTGATGAAGGCGAAATTCTGCTTGCGTTCGGGATTCTTGAACGAGAACCACGCAAGATGAAGTTCCGACAGATCCGGAGCACTGCCCAGAAAATCATTGTAATAACCCTGAGCGACATTCATAAGGTAATTTGAGTGTATGGCCGTCATTGCCGCGAATGTCCAGCAGGTTTGATCCTTGCCCTGATCCATCACCGCAGGAACATAACCGTAATCCCTTAGGTCATAGGCAGGGGGAAAAGTATCACCACTGCTCTCCGCTGCCTCACCAGCGGACAGTGCAAACATAACGACCGACAACGCCATTATTAGCGAAAAACATTTTTTCATGATTCTTCTTTCCGCTCCTTTCGATGCCTAAATGCTACCAAATCTCACGCTTAAACGCTACCAAAGCCCTACAAACGGATATTTATCCGGAGGCATGTTTATCAGCTTGAGATCCATGTACACCTCGAGCCTTCGCGATGCTGCACCCTTGTAATACCAGTTCACGCTGTTGCAACCTATTGTCGGGCCACGCCCATTTGAGCCATTCTCATCCCTCGACCAGCTCTTGTTTGTCTTAATGGGGCCAGTGCTGAAATAGTGTATGCGCTTGTTGCCAAAAGAGTCCTGATAGCGGGCGTATCCCTTACCCTCGTCCCAATCCTCTTCGTAGTGGAAGTGCTCGGTATACCCAAAATCTTCCTGCACAATATTACTTTTGTCGTAAGTCTGGAAGCCTTCGTCGTAAACGATGTTTTCTTTCTCGGTACTATAAGTCCATCCCGCAGTGTATCCGTTTTTCTGCTGCGCCGTCATCAGGTACATGTAAAGGCCGTAACGTTCAGCGAGGGCCTTATACTGGTTGTAAAGCGCGTCGAACCTGCTGTAATAGTCGTTCACTTTGCTTTCGTCCGCGCATATCCTGTTGACGTTGTAGAGCATCTCCTCGACGAGAATGTTGAACTCCCTCAAAGCAGGAAGCGAGCCGTTACGCAGATTCGACGAGTGAATTGTTCCCAGAGAGTTGTAATAGCAGCGGGTGCGGTACACTTTCATCGTCAAGTCTCTGATCTTATCGTAAAGCCCTTTCGATGTCGGGATAGTTTCGCTGATGTACTGCCTTGCTTCGGGAATTTCCCTGTAGCGTATGAGAGACACATAGAGCGGTTCATACTGAGCTCTCGACTTGGAACTGGCCACAAAACTATCGAAGTCCGACAAAAAGCTGTCAAACGTTGTAGCTATAGTATCTGATCTGCCGGTATGCCTGATGCTCTTCACCGATAAGTTTACTATACTCCTCAGTCTGGATAGCTCTGACAACAATTTAGTTCTCGTCGCCCCGCTAGCCTTGAGGGCATCCTTCACTAACTCGGCGGCTTCAGAGGTGACTCGCGTTGCAATTTCTCCGCCCATATTCGAAGTAATCTCTATCATTACCTCATAACGCATTCCCCACGTATAACCTGCAACGAAATAGTCCCCGAAATTGCGCCTGAAGCTCTCCGGATCCCGCTGAAGCCACGTCAGAGCAGCACTCTTCAGCTTGAAGTTTCCTGCCTCAAGGTATCTAGGCTCGGTCTCGATGACCTCGTAACACACGTGTACTGTTTTGGCGATGGGCAGTCCAAGTTTCACATCGTCGGTCTTGCCCCAGAAGCCTAACGCATTACCGATCAGCGCGAAATTCGACATCGAGTCAATCTCCATTGCGCGGTCGTGTTCTTCTTCAGTGCCGATAACGCTTACCTTGAAGTTCGTCTTGGTAGAGACTGAACCGGTCTTGTCGTCCTTGACTGGGGTCAGTGCCTCGAAATCCTCTACTGCATTCTCGCTGTAGTCGTCATCACGTCCAATTTCAAGCGCAGTAGCTCCCGTTACGGAACGCATTCCGTTGTGGGCATAGAAGCCGACTCCGTCCTCGAAGAGATTTTCGTCATACGGGACATTGTGAATGTAAGAGGCAATAGTAATCGGTGAATTTTTCCGGCGTTCTTCTTCTGCCATTCTCCTGTGCTGTTCCTCTATTGCCTTAATTCCATCAGTTAGGCCAGGTGTCGGAGGGAAAAGGGAATTTATTGGTCCAGTGTATATACCATCGCTGGCACGAACGCCTGAGCCTTCTGCACTGCCTTCATCACTCTCGAAAGCAACCGGCAGACCGTTTTCGTTAAACTCTGTTGCACTGTTTAACAGCATCCTCTGAATGTCTACAATCTCGCGCGGAGTTAATTGCAGCTCCTCATCATCGCCAGCAGAGTACGACTCATCTGAACGGTATACCCTCACTTCAAGAGGAACGTCCAACGACGAAGGAAGTCCGCCGACCGTCTCTCTGAACGCGAATTTATACACTCCGCTCATCGGAGCCTTGAACATGTAGAAGATTGCGCAGGGGTTTTCTTCGGGGACAATCTCAAGGCGCGCGGGGATATACAGCGGTTGCGGTATGTCGTAGCTCTGGTTGCTGAGTTCTATTTCCGCAGCCAGTTCCTCGCGGGTCATATCGCCTTCAGCCATCAGTCTGGCGATCTCCTCCTCGCTAAGGTCATCAATGCTGCTCACCTCTGACGAGGAAAATTCTGCTGAACTGTTTTCGGCTGTCGACTCTCCTCCGGAAAAATCAAGGTACATTGTCCGTTCCCACTCGTCTGGAGTAGTGATTCTCAGATTTAATGCCACTGAACCGAGATCTCTTCCGCTGTGGGAGTACTTCACTATGTAACCGCAATCCTTCTCGAGGTTGATCGCCTTCACGAACTCGCCGTTCTCGTCAAGGTCTTTGCTGGTTATGTACTTGACGAAGTTCACCTCTTCTGTGCCTGCGCCGTAATCGCCCTCGCCGTATGAATCTGGCACCGGTGCGTAGTTGAACACTGCAGGCGATCCGTCCGATGTTGCCGTAAGCAGGTTGTTCAAGACTCTGCTGACGGTATCGTTGTTCTCCTGTTCCTGCTGTTCCTGCTGATTATCGCTTTGCTCATCAACAAAATTGCTGCTGTCGCCTCCGCAGCCACCAAGAAGGAAAAGTGCAAGAACTCCTAACGCTAATAATTGAATATTCTTCACAATGTACTATCCCTTTCTGTGAAAAATTCACTAAACTAAAACGGCTAACCCTTAATCTTCAAGGCCGACAAACGGATATTTGCTCCACTCAAGATATACCGCGTAGCAGTTAACCAAGACTTGAAGTCTCCTTGAGGCTTCTCCCTGGTAGTATATGTTAAAACCGTTCGTCCCGATTGTATTCTTACCCTTCAGACTCCGGGCCGATGATTTGTTCGTATTCCTGCAGCCGGTGTATAGATAGTTTATGGCGTACCTGCCGTTAGCATCATTGTCCCAAGAATGAAAGAAATGAGCGTATCCTGGCCCTTTTGTGCAAGGCTCTTCATGTTCGTCTTCGTAGTATTTAGAGTTTCTGCTTAGATCGTCCTGCACAATTTTGCTCTTGTCGTAATTCTGAAATCCGTACCATCTGTGTACGTCATATTTTGCATCGCTATTGTGCCAAATATCACCCTGCGGCAATCCATTCTCCTGCCGTGCCTGCATAAAGAACCTGTAGAAAACGTACCGCTCCAAGAGAGCCTTATAGTCATCGTATACACTGTTGAAGCTGTTGATATACTGGTCAAGCTGTGTATTGTCTGCACAGATTCTGTTGAGTTTGCCCTGCATCTCATCAACGAGTGATGAGAATCTATCAGTCCAGCTTCTCAGCGAACGGTTGCGGACATGAGACTCCGGGATAAGTGAGATCGTGTTATAGAAGCAGCGTGTACGGTAGACCTTCAGCATCAAGTTCCGAATCTTGTTATAAGTCTCGTTAGTAAGCGGGATTTGTTCGTCAATATACGGCTTTGCTTCACGAATTTCCCTGTAGCGCATGAGCCTAACGTAAAGAGGCACATAATCATTTTTCGAACTTGACCACTTTGCCTTCGATACAAAGTTACAGAAGTCATTTATCAATCCCTGCAGATTGACAGAGCCGCCTCCTGTTGACGTACCTGAATAATTGACATTCTTGATTGAGATGCCGATAGTCCCGTACTGTTGTGCGCGG
Source organism: Synergistaceae bacterium (assembly GCA_017451025.1). Taxonomy (GTDB): domain Bacteria; phylum Synergistota; class Synergistia; order Synergistales; family Aminobacteriaceae; genus JAFUXM01. The sequence continues at coordinate 162,445 of JAFSSM010000021.1, forward strand.
AGTATTTCATTTTTCAGGGCTTCCGCGTCAGAATTAGATGTCCTGCTGGAGGCAGCATATTGGTATCGCTCAAACATTTTTTTCATCTTCTCGGCAAATTCATTAGCGATTACTTGGGTATCATAAAGCTCAGGAATATAGTTACTGCCGACATATGACGTAATATTTATCGTGGCCTCGAAGCGCAGACCCCATTTATATCCGGCAACAAAATAGTCTCCGAATAATCTCCTGAATCTTTCCTTATCGCTTTTCAGAACAGCAAGTGCTCCGTCTTTCAGCTTGAAGTGGAAACCATAATGGTAGGGAGCGTTATATGGTCTGGCGGAAGTCTCAGCAAGCTCATAAACTATGTGTACTGTCTTCGTTCCTGGAGCACCGAGCGCAATATCGTCTGCTCTGCCGGAAAAACCTAAAGCCTGAGACAGAAGAGTAACGCTGTTCGTTGAACTGACATCCATAGCTCTGTCGTGTTCTTCTTCAGTGCTTATCAGGTCAGCCTTGAAGGTTTGTGTGGTGGAAAGTCTAATACTGTCTGCCGGGCCGTAAGTTCCGTGCCCAGTTTCCCGATACTCTTCTTCGACAGCATTTTCGCTGTACTGATCGTCATTGATGGCACTGTCAATAACCGAGCGCATTCCGTTGTGAGCGTAAAAGCCTGCTCCGTCCTCGAAGATATTTTCGTCATAAGGGATATTGTTAACGTATGCGTCAGGTTTAACGTCCATTTTGCCGATTTCGTTAGATAAATCCTTCATTGCTTCAGCCATGATGCCTTTTACTGAGTCAATCATAGACGGGACGCTGGAGTTAATTACTGAGTCTTCTACTTTGTCATCACTATTCCCGAAAGCTACAGGCAGACCGTACTCGTTAAACTCTGTTGCGCTGTTTAACAATATCCTTTGAATATCAACAATCTGACGCGGTGTTAATTTAACCTCCTCGTCATCTCCAGCAGAATATGACTCCTCTGCACGATACACTCTGACCTCCAGAGGCACATCTAACGACGAAGGACGGCCTGCTACTGTTTCTCTGAATGCAAATTTATACAGTCCGCTCATCGGAGCCTTGAACGTGTAGAAAACTGCGCAAGGATTCTCCTCAGGGACAATGTCGAGACTTGCGGGAATATAAAGCGGCTGGGGTATGTCATCATCGCTCAGGTTGTCGAGCGCGATTTCTTCCGCCAATTCTTCACGGGTCATGTCGCCCTCAGCGAGCAATTCAGCAATCTCTTCTTCGCTCAGACCGTCTATAGTCTCTACAGTATTAGGGTAAATTTCCTTTGAAACTGTTTTGTCTGCTGCGCCCATGCCGGAAAAATCAAGGTACATTGTCCGTTCCCACTCGTCTGGAGTAGTGATTCTCAGATTTAATGCCACTGAACCGAGATCCCTTCCGCTGTGCGAATACTTGACGATGTAGCCGCAATCCTTCTCGAGGTTGATTGCCTTCACGAACTCGCCGTTCTCGTCAAGGTCTTTGCTGGTGATGTACTTGACGAAATTCACTTCCTCTGTGCCTGCTCCGTAGTCGCCCTCACCGTATGAATCAGGCACCGGTGCGTAGTTGAACACTGCAGGCGATCCGTCCGCTGTAGCCTCAAGCAGATTGTTCACGACTCTGTTGACGGCTTCGTTGTTCTCCTGTTCCTGCTGTTCCTGCTGTCCCTGCGAATTATCGCTTTGCTCATCAACAAAATTGCTGCTGTCGCCTCCGCACCCGCCAAGAAGGAAAAGTGCAAGAACACCTAACGCTAATAACTGTATATTCTTCATAGCATATTACCCTTTCTCTAAAATTAATTCTCAAGCCCCGCAAACGGATAGTTAGACTGCGACATTCTGATAATCTTGTAGCGCAGGTAAACTTCCAATCTTCGCGACCATGCTCCCTTGTAATACCAATCGATGCCGTTTGTGCCAATTGTACGAGTCCTTCTGTCCTGTGCTGTACTGTGATTCGTGTTGGTTGTGCCGGTCTCGAGCCAAATTATACGGATGCCGTCAAAATTGAAATTACCCTGAAAATGAGCATATCCAGGCCCTTTGTTCCACGGCTCGCTGTGGTGAAACCAGTACGTTTTGGAGTCAATATCTGACTGCACAGCCTTGCTCTTGTCGTAACCCCTGAAACCGAACTGCAAGTTTATATTGTGGTCTGCGTCACTGTCAGACCAGCCGGAAGGCGAAGTTATCTGCTGCACAGCGACAAAGAACCTGTAAAAACTGTAACGTTCAGCATATTCCTTGTACCACTTATAGAGTGCATTAAACTCGTTGTAATAATGCACAATGCTGTTCCTGTCCCTGCAGATTCGATTGACGTTGTACATCATTTCGTCCAGCAAAGTACTAAAACTCAGGAGCTTTTCGTTCAAGCCTTCTCTGCCTGTACCTTGATTCAACAAGTGAGACTTGGGGATTGCTGACAGAGCATTATAGTAGCAGCGCGTATGATAAATTTTTCTGGTCAACGCCCTTACATCGTGATAAAGCCCCCTCGAAAACTTCAACTTCTTTGGGAAATACGAGGAAGCCGCTTTAAGGTCGTAATAAGTTCTCAGAGATACATAGAGCCTCTCATAATCAGACTTCGGCCTCGATCTCGCACCCTCCTTGAAAGTCCTGAACTCGTTTAGAAGCCCGTCAAGAGTTAGACTTATACCTTCAGTTGAACGTCCTGAATGCTTGACCTTCTTGACAGAGATATTGACGTAGCGGCCATAATCACGGTTTATCTGGTCCTTGACATTCACTGCGTCCTGGAACCTGCCCTTGTTCACATAATTGAGCATAGTCTTCACAGCTTCAGCCGTCTTACTGCACACTTCGACGGAGTATGCATCTGATTTCGCGCTAATCTCAATCAAGCCCTCGTAACTGAGGCCCCACGTGTAGCCGCAGACGTGATACTCGCCGAAATTACGCCGGAATGAGTCTAAATTCTGTTGAAGCAGCCTGGCCGCAGCATCCTTTAAGTCGTATCTGCCAAAAGCCCATCTCATGCTGTTTTCGACAAGCTCATAGCGGAAGTGCACGTTCTTCACGTTGACAACTCCAAGATCTACAGGGTCATCATTGCCGTAAAAACCGAGAGCATAGTTGATGAGCGCAGAATTCGTCATGTCATCAAGACCGATAGCTCTGTCGTGCTCCTCTTCGTTACCGATCACCTCAACAGTGAATTTCTCATTGAGTGACCGGCTAGAGCCGTCGTTTACCGGGCTTCCAATCCCTGTTACGTCTGTCTCGCCGTCGACCGCCGGCTTGCTGTACTGATCATCTCTGACAGCACTATCCACTATCGAGCGAAGTCCGCTGAAAACGTAGAAGCCTGCACCAGGCTCGTAAACCTCATCGAAAGGAATATTTTCCAAGAGTCCCTTGATCCTGACGTTGTCCATCTTGTCATAGTCATGTGCATCCAGAGCAGCAAGCTCTTCCTGTTCTCTTGCGCTGTTTGCGGCAGAGACAATATCCCGAATATCCTGCGTAACGCTGGCATTGCCAGCCGAAGCACTCACAGAAGAACCGCTGACATCTCCGCTTTCACTTTCCCACTTCACAGGGTATCCGTACTCGTTAAATTCCGTCGCAGAATTGATGAGTAACCTCTGAATGCTGATAATGTCGCGCGGAGTTAAATCAAAACTCTCATCATCTCCGGCAGAATAAGAGTGATCCGAAGTGTACACTCTCACTTCAAGAGGTGTATCAAGCTCTGCAGGCATACCTCCAGTGTTCATTTCACCGAACGCAAATTCATAATTGCCCGTCAACGGTGCCTTGAACGTGTACAGAACAAGGCAGGGATTCTCTTCCGGGACAATATCAAGAGTGGCATTCACATAAATAACCTTTGATGAGGAAGATGTGCTCTGATTGTCGCTCGCAATTTCCGCCGCAAGCTCTGCACGCGTCATTCCTGTTTGGCTAAGAATCCTGTTGATTTCCGACTCGCTGAGATTGTTTATGCTCTTAACATCATTGGGGTAATTTTCTTCCGTAACCTCTGATGTCGGATTTGCACCGGAAAAATCAAGCACCATTTCGCGGTTGTCCGGTGTCGTGATTCTGAGGCTCAATGCCGCAAAATTGAGGTCCCTTCCGCTGTGAGAATATGCCACGATGTACCCGCACCCGGACTGAAGCGCGATATTCTGCACAAACTCGTGATTAGCGTTCAAGTCATTATTCGTGATGACCTTGTAGAAATTCACGTCGTTGGTGTTCGCGCCGTAATCTCCATCAGCATACGAATCCGGAACTGGCGCGTAATTGAACACCGCCGGCACACCGTTAGCGTCAGACGCAAGAACATTGTTGACCACTCTTGTAACTGCGGCCTGTCTCGCCTGCTCTTCCTGTTCTTCCCGAGAATCTGTGTCCTGATCCTCCACGAAGTTGTTGCTGCCTCCTCCGCAACCGCCAAATATCAACGCCGCCGCGAGGCACAACACCAAAAGTTTCATGTACTTTATTCCGCAAAAATCCTTTCTGTGAAAAAATGCTCCCCTCCTAACTGAATTAAGAGAGGAGCAGCAAAATACACCACTCTTAACGCCGAACTAACGCCTGACGTTTACTCAAGCCCGTCGAACGGATAATCCTCACCGTTCATCTTGATGGACTGACCCTTGATCGTCCAGTCCGCATCCCTCAGATGTGCGGATTCAAACTCGAACCTGGCCTCCAGCTTGCCGACTGCAGGCACGTTCACAACTTCGCGCTTATTATCCATCTTCGCGCTATCAGCCGTTGATTTGACCCAGATTTTGCAGAATCTCGCCCTGTCGGTTGATTTGTCAGTCGATGCAATTATTGTTGCGGGGCCTGCACTGGCAAGATAATCTCCCTGGCCTGACTTGTGATCTTGATGCCAATGCGCCCATCCGCCGCCGCTACGCTCAGTAGCCTTGCTGTAGTACCGCCTTGCAGATATACCGCCTGCATTGATGTCAGCAGTTACGAACTCGCTTTGATCGAACGTGTCATATCCGCTCTCGCCGCCGCTTGGTGCACCGTAGGGCATCGTATCCATGACCTCTTCCTTCTCAGCTGTCTTCGTCTTGCCGTTATAGGACTTCCTGAGGGCTTCGTAGGTGGCCTTCTCGTTTCTCTGAGCCACCATCAGCTTCTTGTAGAACGTGTAGCGGTCAGAATACATCCTGAAAATCTCGTCCACTCTTTCCAGTTCGGCCATTGTCGGAGCAAATTCATCACCCGACGTATAGAACCTGTTGCCCTTGCCCGTAACGTCTGATATTACAGCCTCGAAATCTGCGGCAGCATCGCTCAGCCTCTTATTCCTGGTAGGAATGGCCATCGCCTCGTTCCAATGCCCTCTGGTCTCAGCAAGAATAGCGTTGAACCGTCCGATATCCTTGAGCTTGGTCGCAGGAACAGGAACGTATCCCTGAGCAACGTAATCATCAGTTACGCCTGTGCCGATCTGCATCTCATGAACCATAGCGATATCGAAAATCGAACGCCATCTCTTCAGCCTGACCCTTATAGGTGCGTAGGATTCGGGATTTACATCTTTGGCGAGCTTGTTGCGGAAGTTCATCAACTCAGTGAACACTTGGGAAATGCCTGCTGTTGACGCAGCGTAGTCACCGCTGTGTGTAATACCAAGTTCAATAGGCTGCTTGCCCATTCCGTTAGTTACTATTCTGATTGTTACCTGTGCATTGGACTCCTTCAGAGCATCAGAAACTTCATGACCGATGTCTGCACTGGCTTTTGTATCTTTGGCATCCATAGTTGCCTGAATTTTTGTCTTGAGCTTCGTAAGCTGCTCGCTGGTCTCCGTAGTGATGGAGATATACGCGTCAAAGAATGCTCCGTACTGATAGCCTGCAACGAAGTAATCGCCGAAGTTGTTCCTGAATCTGTGGGCCGGCATTTTCTCGATCCAGTCCATGATTGTGGGCAGGGCTGCACCACTCACAGAAGCTTCTTCTATTACTTCGTCCTCATACTCATCCGCAGGGTTGCTCGGAGTCTTGGGCTGTCTCATGCTGAGATCCTTGTACAGCAAATTCCTGTAAGTGTTCTCCGAGAATAAGCGGTACTTCGTCTCGACTTCCTCATAATGGATGACATAGTTCGTTGACGTTAGGCCGTACTTAAAGTTCTTCGTTGACTCCACTGATGCGCTGGCACCCATTGAGTTCTTCGACATGCTGACCCTGCCGTTCGTGTTGGACATTGCCTCTGCTTCGGTACGCGTGGATACGAATGTACCAGTGTAATACGTCTTGACCGAAGGAACCGACTTCGCATACTTTGCCTCGCTTGGAGCAAGTTTCTCGTCAAAACCTGGCATCCTGACTCCGCCGATCGGGGACAGGTTGGTTATCGCGAAGAAGCCTGCACCGAGCGAATATGTCTCGTCATAAGGTATGCCGGTCATTTCCGCCGGAATCTCGGAATAGTCGTAGTTAGCTACATCGAGTTTCTTGTTGCTGGTGTATGAATTGTCCGCTCCGTAGTATTCAATTCCGTATGCGTCGTCGCCCTCACCGTAGGTTTCGCCGTACTCTGCCTCCTCTGAACTGTTGTCGACTGCTACAAGACCGAGCTTGTCCTGTACTCTGTCGAGCCATCTGTTATATGGATCGCTCTCTTCTTCTGTTGCGGAAGCGAATACGTTCAGCGCAGAAGCATAGACTCCGCTTGACCTGGCTGCATCTGAAGTCCTGACTATCTGGTTGTAGCTATTATTGTCGAGTTTCCACAGCTCTTTTCTCAGCTGGATCAAGTCCTCAATGTTAATCGGCTCTGTCTTTTTGCCGTCAACATCAACAAATTTGTACTGCGTGTGATGTCCGGTGTCGCCGTTAGCATCGCGTACTTCCTCGAAGATGAAGAGCATGCAGGAAGTATCGATGTCGTATGTATCGGAGCTTTCGACATCTTCACTGTCGACGAAGGCCGTTGAAGGTTCTGCGTCGGCAACCCTGATCAGGTACTCACCTGCAGTTTTCGGAGTGAAGGTGTAGCAGATAATCGAAGGGTGCTCCGGAGGATATGCCTTGACCGACACGTTGAGAGCTTCTGCTTCAAGTTCAGGAAGCTCCGCGTTTTCGGGGTCATAGATCTTCAGGCGGGGATTAACTGCCTCTAATGCCTCTGCCAGATTCTTCGAGAACATTATTGTGTACTCTTTTCCGGCCTCGAGTGCAACTGTGAAGGTGTTGGGTTCTTCCTGCATTCTGAGTTCTGATAGAGTCAGCACTGCAGGAACCGTAATCTTCATAGCCGCAGCCTCAATCATAGCTGACGAGGAGAACATACCGCCGACATATGCCGTTGCGTGAGAGCTGTCGAGGTCATAGTGCGGAATGCTGGAGAGATCGACAAAGTCGGGTATGCCGTTTCCGTCTGTGTCCATGTTGTGGTCGAGGTTGAGGACTGTTTCGGACGCAGCAGCATCAGTGTTGCCCTGATTGTTGGGCTGGTTGTTGGTGTTGCCGTTGTTGTTGGCGGTGTCGTCGCTGAAGGAATTTGAGCTGCTTCCTCCGCATCCGCCTGCAGAGACGGCAGCCCAGAACGCCAGAACCGCGAACAGCCACATAAAACGCTTAATACTGTGTTTCATAAAAGAATACCTCCTTTAATTTTTTTGCTATTAGTCATGCGAGACATTAACAAGACAACCGGCTACTGTGTACTCTGCGTTCTGATCTTTGCGCTCGTTGAAGAAGTACAGCTCGTCAGAGTTAAGTTCGAACTCCAGAGTATAAGTATTTCCGTCATATCCTGTTGCCTGGTAAACATAGCCTTTTCCTTCTGACCCCTTGCCCTTGTAGGTGTATACAGCAGGCATTATGAGGTTAAGACGGCCCACGCTTTCGAACGGATAGGTCTGTTTGAAAAATTCCGCAGAAATCGGCTCAAAAGTAAACGAGGTAGGATTCTTGCCCGCGTCGAAAGCCGCTAATGCCAGAGTGCCGTTACCATACGCCTTGATTCTGAAATTTGTACCTGGTGCGCTGATTGTGTCCTTGTTAGCCTCATGCGTACCGGACAAGTTCATAGGGAAACTGTAGATGACCTGAATGTTATATTGGTCGAGAGTCCACTGGCCGCTGAGCGTCTCGAAAACCGGATCCTCAAAGTCGTTCCTGCCGCCGTAGTCCTCGTCATCAGGATTATTAACAACATTTTCGTTGGCAGTGTCTGAGCCGCCGGAAGAACTGCTTCCTCCGCATCCTCCGACGGATACTGCCGCCCAGAACACCAACACCACAACTAACCACAGAAAATTGCGCTTCACAAAAAAAACCTCCTTTAGTATGCCTGGATTAGATGAACCCAGCTCTGATAGTGATTATTCGAACTATCCGTTGCCTGCAGCAGACAGGTTATCCAAAGCTCTTTGTAGTTAGGATACCTACCTATGATTTGGATAGCTTCAGTCATAACCCCGTCCCTATTCACGTAAGACTCGTAATTGTAAGCTGACTGCTTGTAAGTCGGCTTTACGAAACCGCTTGCGGGTAAAATGATAACTGCCAGCTTATACAGCCCCTCATCATAAAAACTCGTTTTGAGCGGCTCGTAAGAGTAGCTGCGCGAATTTTCATTAAACAACATGAATGAATCATCAGTTGTCATAAGACTCCAAGTTGTATCGTAGTAGAAATTATATTCCCCAACTTGAAGTTTTCGTGAGGCACCGTTTGCACTTACGCTGTGCACCAAAACCTTATTAACCTTCCATTTAGTGCCGTTCAGCAGGGACAAATCATTGACTACCTCGAACCCGTCGCCATAATCGCCGCTCTCAGTGGTCGGATCAATGTCTACGCTCTCGGGGAGAGGGGCCATGTAGGCATTGGACGATTCGGAGTCGTCTGACGAATTACTGCTGCTTCCGCCACATCCTCCGACAGATACTGCCGCCCAAAACACCAAAACAACAACTAACCATAAATAATTGCGCTTCATAAAAAAGCCTCCTTTAATTTAATAATACCACCATGGAGTCAGCTGAACCCAGCTCTGATAGTGGTTATTCGAACTGTCCGTTTCCTGCAGCAGGCAGGTGATCCAAATGCTGTTGACTACAGGGTCTGCGTCGTCATATTCCCCTATGATACTTATAGCTTCTTTCAAAACACCGTCCCTGTTTACTGATGCCTCGTAATTATAAGTCGACCGCGAGTCCGTCGGCTTTAAGAAGTCGTCAGCACACAGAATAATAACTGCTGTCTTGGTAAGTCCCTCATCAGCAAAGTCAACAGTTATCGGCTCTCTAAAGAATTGTCCCTTGTCAGACATCACAGAGAAGGAATCACTCTGACCCTCACTTGACCAATGAGTCTGAGCCTCAATCGTCAAATATAAGAAATCGAAATTTCTCTTAGTGATAGTAACCTTTCGTGAGGAGTTTTGAGATACACTCTTCACCAAAATTTTGTTAATCCTCCATTTTGTGCCCGCCAGATCATTCAATTTATTGGGCAAAGGCAAATGGAAGTTGTCGTAGTTTATTGCGCCGTAATCTCCGCTCTCAGTGGTCGGGTCAATGTCTACGCTCTCGGTATCCGTCTCAATGTCTGCGCTATCGGGTAGAGGTGCCATGTAGGCATTGGACGATTCTGATTCGTCGGACGAATTACTACTGCTTCCGCCGCAACCGCCAGTAGTGGCGATGCAGAACACCGCAACAACAAATAATCATAAATAATTGCGCTTCATAAAAAAACCTCCTTTAATTTATCGACGCTAAGATCAATTGACTCGTGTAGAAGTTTACACTAAAAGGACTCTCATCAACAACATCACGCTTGGAGTTACTAAAGATTTAAATCCTAAGCCTATTGGTGTCGGAATCACGACCGTAATTAAGTATAACTTCACGCGTCATTCTTCCTGTATTCATCTTTGCCTCGAAACGCATTCCTCCTGATTCTTCGAACCCATCAGCTGCCTGAATGACAGGTATTGTTACAGTATGACCATGATCATCGATTGTTACAGTTAAAGGCTCGTTATGGTACTGGCCTGTTTCATCAACAAGAGCGAACGAATCATTGGTTGTAACAAAAGTAAACTCTGAGATATTGAAGTTATACTGAGTCTCAGGAATTATTTCTGTTATACCGTCCACATAGGCGTACATAATTCTCCATTTTGTGCCGTTCAGCTCGGCCAACTTATTAGGCTTCACGGCCTCGTCCTCGTAGTCGTAGTCGTAATCGTCATCGTCGTCGTCATCAGGATCGGTGTGGCCGTAATCGCCGTTCTCAGGGTTATGCGCAAAGTTCTCATTTGCTGTGTCCGATCCGCCGGAAGAACTGCTGCCTCCGCAACCTCCAGTGCTGAGGATGCAGAACATCAACACGACAATTAACCACACAAAAATGATTCTGCTATGTTTCACCAAATAAAACCCTCCTTTAATCTGCAGGCAGCAATACAACTTCTGTCTGGTAGCTGCGAAGGCCGCTGTCATCGACGGCATCTCCCCATGAGAACCCCATGATTTGAATTAGACTGCGGTCATAGGCTATGGCTATAGCTTCGGTTTCCTGTATTCATCTCCGCTACGTATAAACGTGATTGTTGTTTTTTGAACCCTCCGGCAGCCTGAATAATAGGGATCGTTACAGTATGACCATCATCGTCAGCCTCAACAGTGAGTACCTCGTTATGGTATTGGCCTGCTTCGTCCATCACAGTGAATGAATCGTTTGTTGTAACCAACGTGAACTTCGTGAAATTGAAGTTGTACTTGCTAACAGGAAGCCTCCAATATGATGCCTCACCATTCGCATCACGTGCACTACGAATCACATCGAGCGTACTAATTCTCCACTTCGTGCCGTTCAGCGAAACCAAATCAACCCTATCACTGCCGCCGTAATCATCGCTCTCAGGAGTCGGTGCGATGTCTCCGCTTGTTGGAGCTGAATCATCGGAAGAACTGCTGCCTCCGCCACAGCCTCCAGAAGCACAGACACAGAACGCCAACACTAGGAAAATCCACAAAAGATTGCGTTTTATGTCAATACTCTCCTAATTCACTTGCTCAAATTCCGTAGTAACAGTGTATGTGATGTTCCCATTACGAATGAAGACATTCTCGATTTGAAGCTCGCCCCATCCGATGGTAACTATTTCAGTTTCTCCGTTATCAAAGAATGCCTGATAGCGGCTGAAACCTGTCCTGACGAACTCATCAGCCGGCCTTATAATCGGCAGTTCGTAAGTACCCAGAGAATCCTTGTACTTTATCGCGATAGTGTCGTTCCGGGCGTTTCCGCTGCTGTCCCGCCAAAATAGGTTGGCCCAGTCTGTAGCAAGCGTAACATCTGAACGCAGGAGGATATTATCGAGTTCCTCTGGAATCTCCCACCTTTCCAAGCCTTCCACTGTCTCCTGGCGGTTCGTCATTCTCCATTTGGTGCCGTTAAGTTTCCCAAAAGCACTCCTGGCACTATAGTAATCGGTGCCTCCGCCGTAATCGTTGTCGCTGCCATAGTCTCCGCTAACAGGATTCGTAGAGATGTTTCTGACGATCGGAGCTGAGTCATCAGAAGAATTGCTGCTGCCTCCACATCCTCCAGAAGCACAGACGCAGAACATCATCACGACAATTAACCATAAAAAAACGCTTCTGCTGTGTTTCATTAATAAAAACCTCCTTTAATTTGTCTGGACTAAGCCAGCCTAACCTGATAATTCCTGAGCTGTTCGATGCGCTTACTAGACATAAATTCAGCACGCCGAACAGCTTCAAGAATCTGCATACCTTGCTAATGCTCTGAGTTATTTGACAGGCATTAGATGAAGATGCGTACCATATCTCACTCCGTCAACGCTGAATGTACTATCAATATTAACCTCACTAAACGGCCAATACTTCCCTACTATCTCAAGATATACGGTAGGGCCATTCGCAGTGCCGTCCGCTGCGATGCCCTCATAATCATAGAGAGTATTACTACTCTTCTTGATGCTGTAGCTCGTCCGTAAAAGAGGTACTGTTATCGTCTGGCCTGCTGAGGTGACGAATTTTGCTGTAACAGGATCAACGCGAGAAACACCGCGACTGTCCTTCCACCCCATAACATCACCCATAGCTGCTAGCGTCAGAGTTTTAGCATTGAGGGAATTTTTCACCATTTTGAGACTTTTGTAAGTGAGTCCGCTGCCTTCATTAGCCTGAGCAGAAATCACTTCCCATTTAGTACCATCTAACTGGCTGAATTTGTCAGTAATATCAACCCAGTCATCGTTGCCGCCGTAATCATTGTCATCACCAGTTGAGGGCAGCAGCTCAATGTAAGACTGGTAGCTGTGAGTAACTCCATTGCTGTCCGCTCTGGTGAAAGTAATCCCGAAAGTTACCTCCAGAATGCTGGTATCCTGTCCAACGATACGGAGATGTTCAGCCGATGCCCTGTAACCATTAGCCGATACGTTCAATGAGGTCTGATGAGTCCATCCCTCAGCATCGATATACTGCTTGAATCCGGAAGCAGACTGTATTAATGGTACAGTTATCTCATTGCCTGCCGAATCCTTGAATCTCCCTGTTACCGCGTCATAAGGAGTATTGCTTGAGCTGTCCACTAAAGACAGAGCATCACCATTTACAGAGAGCTTAATTTTTCCTGCGGGACTTATCTCAACAACTGAGAATGTTTCACTGCCTTCATCTGGCTTCACAAGGACTCTGCTGACCTGCCATTCAGTTCCGTTCAGTGAGGGGAATCTGTCGATACTTTCTTCTTCACTATCAACATCGAAACCCTCTTCACTGCTAGAATCGTCCGAAGAACTGCTGCCACCGCAGCCGCCAATACTTACAGCGAAAAACAGCATTACCGCCAAAACAACAAGTAAATACGAGAACTTACTTTTCTTCATGAATACCACCTTTTACGTGTACAAAAATCCAGATTGCTATACGGAAGCAGAACAGAAAACTTCTGCCATGAACAAGCGTAATTATTCTCTCTGAATTTTTGAGGTGGAGGTTTTGAGAGTTGGGAAAAGTTATGAGGTTGGACAGATTTTAGGCAATAGTTATGCCTTGTCCGAAGTCCGAAGTCCGAAGTCCGAAGTCCGAAGTCCGAAGTCCGAAGTCCGAATCTATTATGTACAATTTTTTCTTCATTTGTCAAGTGTATATTGATTGAACTTTTCAGGAGTAATGCGAATACCAAGCCTGAAGTTATCCTGCAAACATATTCATTTCCCTTGTTGAAGCGAAATGTCGTCAGTTTCATGTATGCACTCCCCTCTATAAAAATATCTGCTGTGGATTTTAAGTAATGCATTATAGCAAAATTAAGGAAAAAATATTTATGTTGTTTTTCAGCAAATTTGCAAGATTAGCTTTGAGTAATGAGTGAGTTGATTTTTTGTCAAGCCTTTGGTGTAGAATATCAGGCAATTTCCATAGAGAGGCAGTGAGTTTCATGAAGACAGATGTTTTGCGTTCGGCGGAATCCCTGCGCAATTCAATGGTAGACACACTTGCGCGGCTGTGCAGTATCCCGGCAATTTCCCCGCACAACGGAGGCACAGGTGAAGAAGCCAAGATAAACGAGTTACGCACAATCATCGAGTCGCTTGGTCTGAAGGGTGCTTCGTTGAGCATTGAGCGCGTGGATGATGAGGTATCTCCGACAGGCAGCAGACCCTCGCTATTCCTTGAGTATCCTGGCTGCCAGTCCCGCAGACTGTGCATTCTCGCACATGTTGACGTTGTTCCGGAAGGCGACAGGAATGCGTGGAGTCTTGACCCGTTCAAGCCGGAAGTGAGAGGCAGCAGATTATACGGCAGGGGAGTCAGCGACAACGGGACATGTCTGGTGAGTGCACTGTATGCCCTGAAAGCACTTGTTGACGCAGGAATTACGCCGGAGTACACAATTCTGCTGGCGTTTGTGGCTGACGAGGAGATGGGAAGCAATTACGGACTACAGCCATTGCTTGAGCGCGGTCTGTTCCGGAATGATGACCTTGTTGTTGTGCCGGACAGCGGCAACGATACAGGAGACTTCATCGAGATTGCGGAAAAGGCAATGCTGAGAATGGCATTCACAGTTCTGGGGAAACAGGTACATGCTTCACTTCCGCACAAGGGGCTTAACGCGTGCAGGGCTGCGAACATGCTGGCGTATGAGGTTGACGAGGCACTGCACAAGGCATTTCCGCAGGAGGATGATACGTTTGATCCGCCTTTCTCGACGTTTGAGCCTACACGCAGAGCCGCGAATGTCCCTGCGGTAAATATTGTACCTGGCCGCGAAAAGTTCGAGTTTGACTGCAGGGTGCTTCCGTCTGTTCCGCTGGATGATGTGCTTGCTGTTGTAGAGAAGGTGTGCAGGGACATTGAGGCGAAGACTGGCGCAAAGATTGAGCTTGTGCCTGAAAGATTGGACTCCGCTCCTAACACAAGCCCCGACTCTGAAGTGTGCAGGATGCTCGAGAAGAGTGTACGTGAAGTTCTGGGAGTAGAACCTAAGACTGGAGGAGTAGGCGGCGGGACGTTTGCGGCGTACTTCAGGAAGAAGGGTATTCCTGCGGTGGTGTGGTCGCAGGAGTGCGGAGGGGTTGCGCATCAGCCTGACGAGTTCACGGAGATAGAGTATATCGTGAATAATGCGAAGGTATTTGCGCTGATGATGGCCGGTGAGTAATTTGGAGGTTGACACATATGCTTGAGGGTGCTACGATTTTGACCAGACCAGACCAGACCAGACCATTATTGTCTTCTAACACTTGAACAATCCCCACAAATAAAAGCTATTCCGTCCGGCAGAAAGTGTGCGCAGTTATGATTGTTGCGCGCATCACTGCCGGAATGGGCAATCAGATGTTCATGTATGCTGCAGGGCTGGCAGCTGCCCTAAGACTCAACACCGAACTTGTCTTAGATACTTCATCGTACGGTTTATTCCAATCGCAAAAATCATCCAGGAAAGACAGGCCCTATCTGCTGTCTTATTTTCCGGAAATAACTGAACGCAAGGCATCGTTCGCGGACACATGGAAATTGTCTCCTGGTATGACTATGCTGAATATCCTGACAATCTGGCCAATCAAGAGCCATCATTTCTTCAGGCGATTATTGCGAAAAGCCTTAACGTCCACCAATCTGGCACCTGTCATTCATGAAAGTATTGTAAATATTCCAGAAGATGTCCCTTTCCCTTATCCGTACAAGTTTTCGAGAATATATATCCAAAATAAGGCTCATGACGATAAACTTAAACAGCTTCCCGACAATACATGCCTTGTAGGATATTGGGAATCAGAAGACTATTTTGCTGATTATGCCGATGCTGTGCGCAGAAAATTCCGTTTCCCGTCAGAATGTTTTGACCCTGTGCTTGCCGAAAAAGTAAGGTCTTGCAACTCTGTAGCGGTTCACGTACGCAGAGGAGATAAAGTAAAAGAAGATGATTCTCAGGCTTCCAACATTTCCTACCTAAAACATGCCTTCGAGAAAATAGCCAGCCTTACGAGAAATCCAGAGTTCTTTGTGTTCAGTGATGATCTGGACTGGTGCAGAGAAAATTTGCGCAAAGCATTTGAGGCGGAATACAACTTCATAGAAAGCCAGACTCCTCCGCAGGATATGGCATTGATGAGTATATGCAGGCACATAATCATGGCACCCAGCTCATTTTCGTGGTGGGGTGCATGGCTCAATGAAAACGAACAGAAAATTATAATTGCTCCGAAATACAGGATGAACATGAACTGGCATTTACGAGGGGCAATAATTGTAGAATAAGGCACAAAAATATTCCCCCTGCCTCATCAACAGGGGGACGTTCTTTATCTCTCTACTTTCCGGGCTTGCCTAACAGCTTAAACATATTCGCCTTGTAGAACTCAACGCCAGGCTGGTTGAACGGATTTATCCCCAGAATATACCCGCTCACTCCGCACGCAAACTCGAAGAAGTAGAACAGTTCTCCTAATGACCGCTCATCCTGTGCAGGCATACTCACCATCAGGTTTGCAACCCCGCCGTCAACATGTGCCGCAATCGTTCCCTTCATTGCACACTGGTTCACGTAGCTCATGTTCTTTCCGGCCAAGTAGTTCAGGCCGTCAAGATCGTTATCCTGAGCCTTCAGCACAAAGTCCTTGCGCGG
Source organism: Synergistaceae bacterium (assembly GCA_017451025.1). GTDB lineage: Bacteria > Synergistota > Synergistia > Synergistales > Aminobacteriaceae > JAFUXM01. Next base: position 178,589 of record JAFSSM010000021.1, read on the forward strand.
AGTCTCAATGTTCATGACAGTCTCGAACATGATTCTTGCACCGTCCTGTATGAACTGGCCCATCGAGTGCAGGTCCGTCGTCAGGTCAACGCTCGCAGGGAATATCCCGTGCTGATCCTTGCCCTCGCTCTCACCGTAAAGCTGCTTCCACCACTCGGAGATATAGTGCATAGCCGGCTCGTAGTTCGCCAGAATCTCGACGTTCTTTCCCTTGCGGAGCATTATGTTCCTGAGTGCCGCATACTGAAGTGCAGGGTTCGACTCGAACGGCTGATTGAGTGCAGCTTCACGTCCTGCCGCAGCACCCGCCATCAGTGCGTCAATGTCCGCACCGCTCACGGCGATAGGCAGAAGTCCCACAGCAGTAAGCACCGAGAAACGCCCGCCTACGTCATCAGGGATCACGAAGCACTCGTAGCCTTCAGTGTCAGCAAGAGTCTTCAGTGCACCTCGTGCCTTGTCGGTCGTCGCGTAGATCCTCTTGGCCGCGCCCTGCTGGCCGTACTTCTTGATGAGCAGTTCACGGAAAACACGGAAGGCTATTGCGGTCTCGGTGGTTGTTCCGGACTTGGATATTACATTGATGGAAAAATCCTTGCCCTCGAGAAGATCAATCACGTCCTGAATGTACGTGCCGTTCATGCTGTTGCCGATGTAGTATATCTGCGGAGTTTTTCTCGCTTCCTTGCTCTGCTCGTTGTAGAAACCGTGACGCAGGAACTCGATAGCCGCACGTGCTCCCAAGTACGAGCCGCCGATGCCAGCAACAAGCAGAACGTCAGAGTCGCTCTGTATCCTCTTGGCCGCCATCTTGATGCGGTTGAACTCTTCCTTGTCGTAGTTGACGGGAAGGTCTATCCAGCCGAGAAAATCATTGCCCTCACCTTTGCGGGACTTGAGGCGTTCTGCGGCATTGAGAGCAATAACCTTCATGCTCTCGACTTCATGGTCGCGCACAAACTTTGATGCATTGGAATAGTCAAAGCCTATCATGAATGAATCCTCCTGTAAAATTTTTCGGGAATGCCTATATTTTACGACTGAATCTATTCTGTGTAAGCTGTGCCGTTGACGTAAAGTGTATAGCTCCCTGTGTTAATTTTGCCGTTGTTCGCCAGACTTGAGACATAGGAATTGCCGGTGAGCGTCCAGGTCGAGCCTTCCTGAATAGTTACACTCACACTGCCTGCCTGCCCTGAAGTGTTGACAGCACCGTTGAAGATTGAGCTGTTGGTCATGTTCAGCGTGAGGGACGATAAGTTGTCGATGAGCATATCTCCCGTAATGGTCTGGCCGTCAGCGTTCAGAGTAACTTTTCCGCCGTTGCTTGAGCCTCCCCATTTCTGGCCCTCTGCTCGCAGGAAATACCCTGAAGCGTCGGTGTTCGCAATCTCTACTCCCGAAAGAGTTATTGTCGTCGTGGTGTTGGTTACACAGAAAATATCACCCTGCACATTCGTGATGCTTCCGTCGGTCATCTTGAAAGAGCTTGATCCGTTTGACGCATCGCCGGACATCGACTGATAGATGAGCACTGCCTGGTAGGTTGAGTCGTTGCCGTTCTTCTGGTTGTGGTTAGCGTTAAGGGTGGAATCAGTGAGAGTAACGGAGTTTCCGCCCTCAATCACGACTACCTGCGATACGTTAGCGATAAGTTTTACATCAGAGCCGGTTATCTCCGCAGTTGAGTAGATTGCAGGAGAACCGCGTCCGCTGGTGGTGTAAGTTCCTCCGCTGACGTTCACAGTACCTCCGCCGCTGTCAGAACGTATTGCCGCAGAAGAACCTCCTGATGTTGTGATAGTGAGATTGCTTGCGTTCATGACCCCGCCGCCTGTCGTCATAATTCCGCCGGAGTTGTTCTTCGTGGTGGTTATTGTCGAATCGGAGATAGTTATTGTAGTTCCGTCGCCGGTGTTGCCGCTTCTGTTGGAGTTGCTACCGCCGTAAGAGAATACAGCGTTTCCGCCCACAGCGTCGGAAGTTATCGTTGCGCCTGTGATTGTGAGGTTAGCTCCGCCCTTCGCGAGGACTGCGGCGTTCGTGCCGGTCCAGTCGTAGCCGCTTGTGCCGTCGCTTGAACCTGTAGCGTCGCCGGTTTTGGTGACGGTGATGTTCGTGTAGGTTTCGGTCTTCCCTGAAACAAGGAGAGCGTTCTTCATGGATTCGGTCTCCGAGAAAACTTCTCCTGTTTCTGTATTGATTGGCGTAGTATCCACACTTTCAGGAACAACGCTCACGTCTTCGCTCTCAACTTCATTGACATCCTGACTCTCCGGAGGTTCGGCAGTTGTCGGTGTCTGAACCGGGAGCTGATCTTCCGGCGTGGTCGGAGGTATAGGAACCATATCATCGCTTGCCGGTGTGGGAGGAATCGGCTCGTAAGGATATTGCTCTCCACTTGTAGGCGTGGGCATCGGTAACGGTACGGGCTGATCTGCACTGCTCACAGGCGGAGCAGGGGTGTTATCCGGAGCAGGCACAAAATCCCCGCTCTGAGGATCCGGAGCTACGGGAGCAACCGGAGAAGGAGTAATATCCTCGCTCTGAGCGTTGGGGGTTTCTTCGTCGGCAAAGTAATTATTGTTGGAACTGCCGCATCCCGAAAATGCAAACACCGCCAATGCCATCAGGAACAGGCACAAAAACTTGCTGTTCTTCATCGCTAAAACCTCCTGCAAAACTCTTCCATTTTGTCCATCGACTTGCTTAGAGCCTCCATCGACTGGGTGCAGGCTATCCGCAAATACCCCTCTCCTGTCGCACCGAAGGCACTTCCAGGCAGAACAGCTACATGTGCTTCGTTGAGGAGCTGCCATACAAATTCTTCACTCGTAAGGCCCGTTTCCCTGATGTCCGGGAAAAGATAGAATGCTCCTTCCGCAGAATGGCACTTAACGCCGTTCATCGCATTTAGCCTCTGCTCTACCATCTTCATGCGCTCACCGAAAATTGCCGCGCGTGCTTTGACCTTCTCGTCCTGAGTGTTCAGGGCATAGGCCGCCGCAAACTGCGATAATGTGTTCACGCCGTAAGTCTGGTACGACGAGAGGACACACATTGTGCTGATTACGTTCTGGGGAGCGAAAAGATAGCCGATCCTCCAGCCGGTCATGCAGTGGCTCTTCGAGACTCCGGAAGCAAGGAGTGTACGCTCCTTCATGCCCGGAATATTGGCGAAGCACTCATGTTTGCCGTTGAAGACCATAGACTCGTAAATCTCGTCGCTTAGGACGAAAAGGTCTCTCTCCTGCACAAACTCCGCAATTTCTTCAAGCTGTTTGCGGGTTGCGACTCTTCCTGAAGGATTGCCGGGGTAATTCAGGATTATTGCCCTCGTTCTGGGGGTTGCCGCCGCACGAAGCTCGTCGATGCTCGGTGCAAAGTTATTCTCCTCGCGCGTGTGAATGTACACAGGAACTCCGCCGTTGCCGCGAATCTGAGCGTCGTAGCACGTGAAGTACGGCTCAATCAGCAGCACTTCATCGCCAGGATTCAGCAGAGCACCGAACGCCAGCCACGGAATATGAAGTCCGCCGACGGAGATGTACACTTCATCAGGAGAAGCCTTGAATCCGTGATGTCTCTCCCAGTATGCACAGGCCGCCTCGCGAACTTCACGATAGCCCTGAAGCGGAGGGTAATGCGTGTAACCGTCTTTTGCTGCTTTTGCCGCCGCATCAACTATGTCGGGTTCGGTTACGAAGTCGGGTTCGCCAATGCTGAGGTTGAGCACGTCGTTCATCTTCTCGATGGCCTGAAACACTCGCACCATCCCTGAAGGCTTCTGTTCGCTGAATTTCTTTGCCAGTTCCATAAAGTTAATCACTCCTTAATTTATTTACCACTTGAACGGCCAGAACCGTATTAATGGCTTTTTGTTTTTTGCGGGTTTATTGTCGGCAGATTGAGGTGTTATATCAATTTCCGGCTCACTCTTGAAGGATTTTCCCTCAGAGAGTATCAGGCTGACATACATTGCCTGCGCGTACAGTTCCCCTTTTTCTGCGGCCTTGAAGTACAAGGATTTTGCCAGTTCAGGATAGTCATCAACTCCCCAGCCGTAAAGATACATATCTGCTAGCATAATGAACGCTAATGCATTTTTATCCTCCGAGTAAACTTTCAGCAAGGGCATAATTACGGCATAATCCCTTGATACCTCATCACCCGATACTGCCTGACTCTCAGCAAGTGCACATATCTCCGCAAATTCCGGAGGCTCTGCCTTTCTCTGCAGGCTGATTCTCAGTGCGTGAGTCTCTGCCGGAGTTCTCTTGCGGAGTCTCAGTGCCTCAAGTGCTCCCTCCCTGTCGTCGAGGCAGTCTGCAATCATGAATATCTTTCTTCTGTCCGAACTGCTGACGTTTTCCGCAAGCTCATTCAGTTTCAGCAGCCTGGAAGTCTCGCTCATCAAAACTTCCGCCGGAACATTAAGCCTCATGCTCTGAAGAATAGCACCGCTGAGTTCATGTTCATATCCGAAGTCAAGATTTATCTGTGTGCAGAGAATCCCGGTCTCCTTTTCGCCCAAAGCATAATACACAGCCCCGGCAAAAAGATTATTCGCCCAATCATCACGCATTGTGTTTTCACGCATTATGTCCGCAATGTCTAGGGCCTTCTGCCTCGTCTCTTCATCTTGAGGCAGTCCGTCCTTCAACAGCATATTTATCCTGTATTTGGAGACTTCCAGCTTGTAGGGGTCTTTCCTGAGTACCGGCCTCCACACTTCATCGAACTTCGCAAAGCTCCTCTCTGCCTCGAAATCATCGCCTGTCTCCAGAGCAGTCCTTGCACAGTAATACCAGTAGGGTGGATAAACTCGGAAGTCATCCTCTAATGCTTTGAGCATACGCAATCTTCGTGAAGCTGTGTCGGGTTCATCGACTGCACTGTAGAAATCGTCCATAGCTTTCTGCACAAGCCTGAACTCATCAGGAAGGTGATACTTGTTCAGGAGATTCCATGAGGATGCGAGCAATTGCTTCTGCATGTCGTTGAAGTCGGCCAAGTCGTTAGTGCTTAGGCGTGCAGTCTCTGTGTCGAAGTCGAAGGAGTAAGAATCTCCGGTGTTGTACTTGAAGTAGCTTGCGGCACATGCTCCGGCGAGCCGTCCAAGTCCGCGAGTAAATGAGCTTATTCCTGTTTCGCCGGTGAGCATTTTCCGGGAATTTTCCGCCATCTCAGACAATGCGGACTTAATGTTTCTGCGGCTCTGGCTGTCGAAATTTTTTCGCAGACGTTCTTCTTCTTTTTGCCGCAGTCTCTTGTTCTGCGCAACGTCAAGCAATTTCTTGTACAGTTCTGTAATTTCCGGGTCTGAACGGATATTGCCGATACTAAGATTGTTGATGATGTTCTGGTATTCCTGCTCAAGAATTATTCTGTCCTGCGTAGATACTATCCTGTGAACTGAGACTGCCGCCATATTCAGGGCAAGCATTGTGTGCTGGGGATCATAATATTCTTCTGAGTGAACAGGTTGTGCCAGCATCAACATACCCACCACAAATAACGCTGCATTCTTCAAATGTGATTACCTCCTATAATAGATGCTATTCGTCCGTGCATAGGTTCGGCAGTAACTACGGCTATATAGAGATACTTGCGTAAAGGATTGGAGTTGTCCCGCAAGCTGTATATTCTCGCGGATGAGGTTATTCAACGCCGCCAGATGTTCATACTGCGCAAAATCACTAGCCTTCACTCCGCGCCTGACAGTCCACTTACCCGGCCTCAAAGCATTGAGTTTCAGAAAAGTATCCTGCAAAAATTCAGACACAAGGACTTCAAACTGCCGCCCCAAAGTCTGACCCGAAATTTTGCCCGCCGTGTGAAGCCCGCGTCTGCATTCCTGCGAAATGATTTCTGCCGTCCTGAGTGCTATTGCCTTCGATGACGCGCTCGAAGTGTCCGCGTTAGACACACAGCCTCCCGAAACAGTTAATGTGTCTGTATCAATAAGCCTGCTGTGAAAAATTTTTCTGGCCTCAGTAATCAACGCCTCATTCATTAACCAAGCACCTCACTATCTCCCGTCCTACAGCCTCAGCAACAGGAGGAGGAAAAGCATTGCCTATCATCCGGCACGTTGCAGTCTTCTTTGCACTGAACGTCCACGTGTCAGGGAAGCCCTGAATCCGTGCAAGCATTCTCGGAGTTAAACGTATAGGGCCTGTATATCCCGGTTCAGGAGCTTCATCCGCAACTCCTGCTCCGTCAACTCCCATTGATGCCCACGCTTTGCGCGCTCTCACTGGCCCGAGATCCGGCCCTCCGTGTTTCTTGGAGCCTCCCACAATTGCAGGTGCAGGTTTACTCGCCCGTTCTGCCCATTCATCCGCACCTTCCCATCCTCTGGACGCAACAAGATCATGCAGTGCTTCCCCAGCTGTTACGACTCTGCTGTTTCCTTCGGGGAATGCAAACAATGTATTCTGGTCATTTCTTAAGCATACTATCACCACACGAAGCCTTGACTGCGGCACTCCGTAATGTGAGGCATTCAGAAGATTGATGTATACCGTGTAGCCGAGAGACTCTATGCTGTTCAGAATTTCCGTCCTGTAATCATCGAACGCCCTGCCAAGAAATCCGCGCACATTCTCCAGCATTACGGCTCTCGGGTTAATCTCGCGTATCAGCCTTACAGCTTCAGGGAACAAATCGCGCTCGTCATTCCTGCCTAACTGTTTACCAGCAGATGAGAACGGCGGACAGGGCACACCTCCCGCAAGAATATCCGCACCTGCGTACTGCCTGCCGTCAAAATTCCTGACATCCCCGCAAATTACGTTCCAGTCCGGGCGGTTGCGCTTCAGGACTTCGCAGTATTCCGGCTCATACTCAACGAGTGCTGCATGTGAGAATCCCGCACGCTCAAGCCCTAGAGCCTGACCTCCTGCACCTGCACAAATTTCAACACAAGATAATCCGCTCATCACTGACAACAAAAAGCGGAGAAGCCTTGTTACAGACTCCTCCGCCCCAAATTTGCCGTTATTATGTTACTTTCCGGCCAAGTACTCGTTCATGCTTGCGGCCGCTCTGCGTCCCTCGCCCATCGCGAGGATGACTGTTGCAGCTCCCAGCACTATATCTCCGCCTGCCCACACTCTGGCAATGCTGGTCTTCTGGTTCTCGTCGACAATGATATTGCCGTACTTCGTGACGTTGAGGCCCTGCGTTGTCTGGGACATCAGCGGGTTGGAGTCGTTGCCCAGCGCGATAACTGCCGCGTCAATGTCGAGCACGTGCTCAGTTCCCGGAATTGCTACGGGCTTCCTTCTGCCGGAAGCATCAGGCTCGCCAAGCTCATAGCTGAGAAGCTCAACTCCGATGAGTTTACCTTTTTCGTCGCCGATGAACTTTGTGGGGTTCTCCAGGAAGTGGAAGTCTACTCCCTCTTCGAACGCGTGAGCAACTTCCTCAATTCTTGCGGGCATCTCTGCACGGGTCCTTCTGTACACGCAGTAGACCTTTTCCGCACCGAGCCTAAGTGCTGTACGTGCACCGTCCATTGCCACGTTACCGCCGCCGAAAACTGCAACTCTCTTTGCGTCGTAGAGCGGTGTATCTGCGTGGTCTCTGTCGTATGCCTTCATGAGGTTCGAGCGCGTGAGGTACTCGTTTGCGCTGAATACGCCGATTAAGTTTTCGCCCTCAATGTGCATGAATTTCGGAAGTCCTGCACCTGTCCCGATGAATGCCGCATCAAATCCCTGCTCGGTGAGTAACTGGTCAAGAGTTGCTGTGCGTCCGACAAGGAAGCTCGTCTTGAACTCAACGCCCATCTTCTTGAGGTTCTCAACTTCTTTGGCGACAATCGCCTTCGGAAGACGGAACTCAGGAATGCCGTAAACCATAACGCCGCCGGTCTTCTGGAATGCCTCGAAGACTGTTACGCTGTGGCCTTCTCTGCGAATATCTGCCGCAACTGTGAGTCCTGCAGGGCCTGAGCCGATAACCGCTACCTTCTTCCCGGTGTCGGGCTTCGGTGTCGGGACGGAGATTAAGTTATTGGAACGCTCCCAGTCTGCGACGAAACGCTCGAGCCTTCCGATTGCAACTGCCTTCTCAGGGGACTTGAGCATCTTTCCGACGGTGCAGAAACTCTGGCACTGCTTCTCCTGCGGGCAAACGCGGCCGCATATTGCGGGAAGAAGGTTAGTGTTCTTGATGGTGTCGACTGCTCCCTTGAAGTCTCCGGCCTGAATGTGCTTGATGAACTCAGGGATAGGTACGCTGACGGGGCATCCCTTCTTGCAGGGTGCTCCTCCGCACTGAATGCACCTCTCGGCCTCAACGCGGGCCTGTGTCTCGGTGTAGCCGAGTGCAACTTCGGACATGTTCTTTGCGCGGACTACGGGGTCCTGTGAGGGCATCTCCTGCTGAGGAATTGCTGTCCTGTCCTTCGCCGCAAATTTCCCTTCGGCTTTCTTGGCCTCAATTTCTCCCCACAGCTTCGCGGCTTCTTCCTGCAAAATTTCTGTTGTCTTGTGTTCGCTCATCGTTTACGCCTTCACCTTTCCGGCATCAAGCCCTACACGGCACTTGTGGTCTGCCTCGCGTTCTTTGTCCTTGAAGGCAGTCATTCTCTGCATCATGTTGTCGAAGTCGACTTCGTAGCCGTTGAACTCCGGGCCGTCAACGCACACAAACTTTGTCTTGTCTCCGACCTTTACGCGGCAGCATCCGCACATACCTGTACCATCGATCATTATTGTGTTGAGTGATGTTGTGATGGGTACACCGAAGGGCTTTGCGGCGGCAACGCAGAACTTCATCATGATTGCGGGGCCTATCGAAACTATCTCGCTGACCTTCTCCTTCTCGCACAGCTCGGTCAGAGGAACAGTAACTACTGCCTTGCGGCCATATGATCCGTCATCAGTTACTACGATAAGCTCATCGCTGGCCTTGCGCATCTCGTCCTCAAAGAAGAGCAGTTCTTTTGTGCGTGCACCGATAATCGTTACTACCTTGTTTCCGATTGCGTGATTTGCCTGAACGATCGGGTGAAGAGGAGCGATTCCGATTCCGCCGCCTACACAGACGATTATTCCGTCCTTCTTCTCGATGTGGGTGGGTTTGCCCAGAGGCCCGACGAGTACTGGTACATAGTCTCCCTCGTTGAAGGTCATGGAGAAGCGGCGGGTTGTTGCTCCGACGGTCTGGAAGACTATTGCGATCCAGCCTTCTTCGGCGTTTGCGTCGGCGATGGTCAGAGGTATGCGCTCGCCGTAGTCCTCGTCGATCTGGAAGATGATGAACTGTCCGGCTTTGCGGTTGCGGGCTATTTCGGGTGCTTCAACCTTATAGTAGAAGACGCTCTGATCTCTCTCTTTATCATAGGAGAGCTGGCGTTTTTCGAGTATCTTATGCAAAGATATTCCCCCTCGTTATGATTTCTAGTAAAAATTGTTATGGAACGTGTAAATGATAAGCCCAATCCTGAATTTCTACAAGCATTCATATCATATGGCGGGAATGTCGGCGAAAAATTAAGTATATTTGAATTGTGAACTCGTTAAATATGGTATAAAATGCTGTGCGTAATCCCTAGGAGGCAATAATTTTTATGAATGAGTGTATTTTTTGCAAGATAGCTGACGGAGAAATCCCCACTAATTTTGTGTACAGTGATGAGAACGTCGTAGCCTTCAATGACCTTAATCCTCAAGCTCCCGTTCATGTTCTGGTGATACCAAGACATCACTACGCTTCCTCCGCCGCTGTCGATAATCCTTCAGTATGGAGCAGCCTGTTGGACAGTGCAGTAAAAATCGCCCGCAAACTCGGCCTCGAAGAAAAAGGTTACCGTATGGTGATCAATACCGGCGAAGAAGGCGGGCAGTCAGTGCCGCACCTCCATTTGCATTTACTTGCAGGGCGTAATCTCGGATGGCCTCCGGGATAAATATTCCCCTGCAGAATCAGCGCAGCAATCTGAAGGGAGGGAAATGAACTATGACAACCGTAACCCGTAAAGAGGGCGAGAATCTGGAAGATACCCTGAAGCGTTTTAGGCGTGAAGTAGCCAGAGTAGGGACACTCAGAGAAGCCCGCAGACGTGAACATTACGAGAAGCCCAGCGACGCGAAGAAGATTAAGCGCGCCGAAGCTGCCCGTAAGCGCAAGAGTATGCGCCGCAGAAGTCCAAGCTAACCGATTTCCGGCAAACACTGGGGGCTGAAACAGGCTCCCTTTTTTGTTACCCAGTTAATAGGAGGAATTTTTCGATGTCATTATTGCAGGACATAACGCATGACCTGACGCAGGCCATGAAGGTACGCGAAGAACCCAAGCTCTCGACGTTGAGGATGCTCAAGGCCGAACTGCAGAAGCTGCAGGCGGACAAGGGCAAGAGCTACGAAATTACGGACGCTGATGTTCAGACGGTCATCAAGAGATTGATCAAGCAGAGGAAGGACGCGGCGGAACAGTATGCTTCCGGCGGGGCAAACGATCGTGCAGAAGAAGAACTTGCGGAAGTGAAAGTGCTTGAACCATATTTGCCTAAACAGTTAAGCGATGAGGAGCTTGATTCGCTGATAAGCGAGGCTGCAGGAGAAATTTCAGCCGCAAGCCCAAAGGATATGGGTAAATTGATGAAAGCTGTCATGTCGAAGGCAAAAGGCCAGGCGGATGGCTCAAGAGTTAAGGAAGGGGTCAATGCGTTCCTGAACAAGTAATCAGGTAAGACGAAAGCCGGTCGTTTTTGAGGCCGGCTGTTGTTTTTCTGAAGGGTAATTAGCGAAAAGTCTGTTTACTGGATTGATTGAGCCGGAATTTTATACCCAAAGAATGAATCTGTCAAATTCACACTTCACAAGGAGGAAAAAATATGCTTCATTTTGAACTGAACAACGGAATAAAGATTCCCGCGCTGGGATTCGGGACATACAAGGCTTCGCGGGAAGCTGTAGAACTTGCAGTTGAGGCGGGTTATCGCTATTTTGACACGGCAGAATTTTATGGGAATGAGGCAATGCTGGGAGAAGTTCTCAATGGGAGCGGGCGGCCCCGAGATGAATTTATGATTGCGTCCAAACTCTGGAAGGCAAATCTCGGCTACGAGAGCACTCTTACGGCGTTTAACCGGACGCTCGAGAATTTGGGGACGGATTATCTCGACGTGTACCTGATCCACTGGCCAAGACCCGACCTTGTGCGTCAGGACTGGAAGGAACTTGACCGTGAGACTTGGCGTGCGATGGAGGAGCTGTATCATCAGGGGAAAATCCGTGCACTTGGCCTGAGCAATTTTCTGCCCCATCATGCGGAGAATATCGTTGCTTGCTGTGAAGTAAAGCCTTCGGTTGCACAATTAGAGTTTCACCCGGGATATACGCAGACTTTTGCGCTGAACTATTACCGCGCGAAAAATATACAGGTTCAGGCGTGGAGTCCGACAGCACGGGGAAGGATACTTGATGACGTTCTGATTAGGGAGCTTGCGGCAAAATATCGTGTGAGTGCTGTGCAGTTGTGCTTGAGGTTCTGTGTTCAGGAAGGAGTTATGCCTCTGCCTAAGGCATCGAGTCTTGAACGGCTGCGGGAGAATCTGGAGTGCCTGAACTTTGAGCTGAGTGCTGAGGACATGATGAGAATGGAGAACATGCCGCCAATTGGGTGGGGCGGTGAACATCCTGACAGGGAGCGCGTAAAGATAGTATAATCATGCTATCCCAGAAAGATTTTTATGAAGGAGGAGTCTAAGCCATGAGTGAGGAATTTGTGCGCAAGGATATTCACGATATTGAAGTCCGCAGGATTGAGGCAGAAGCCCGTAAAAATATTTCGTATGAGTTTGCAAATGTGCAGATGCTAGTCTTAGCAGTGCTTATTGTAAGCATGTTGTTGCAGTTTGTGAGGTAACGGGCCATGAGTGAAAAATTCTTATTGCTTCCTGTTCTGCTTCCTGCTCTCGCCGCATTGATGATCCCCGCAATAAATTTCACCAGCCGCAAAGCCAGAAATATCTTCACAGAATGCGCCGTACTCCTGAACACTCTGGTGATTGTCCTTCTCGTCATCTATCCTCCGGCTAACACGCTGATCCTCTTCAGAATGTCCGAACGTGCCGCATTCGCTCTGAGGCTTGACGGTATGGGAATGGTCTTCGCAGTGCTAATCGCTGTACTCTGGCCGCTGACTACGCTTTACGCCTTCGAGTACATGAGCCACGAACACCGGGAGGCTTCGTTCTTCGGGTGGTTTGTGCTGACCTACGGAGTCGTCGCCGGAATCGCACTCTCCTCAAATCTCCTGACCCTCTACCTGTTCTACGAAGTGATGACGCTAACGACTCTTCCTCTGGTTATGCACGAAATGGACGGACGTGCGCGTTATGCCGGGCGCAAATACCTCATCTACTCCGTCGGCGGAGCGGCTTGTGCATTCATTGCGCTGACCTACACGATGTATCAGGGCGGCGGAGAGTTCTTCACGCTTGGCGGGACACTTGGCGTGTGGCCGAATGAGCCGAGCCAGATGCTTTTGTGGGCGTGGTTCTTGGGATTTATCGGCTTCGGTGTGAAGGCCGCAGTGTTCCCGTTTCACGGATGGCTGCCCAGTGCTTCAGTTGCTCCGACTCCTGTTACGGCACTGCTCCACGCTGTTGCTGTGGTCAAGGCGGGAGTTTTTGCGGTGACTCGATTGACGTGGTACGTGTTCGAGCCTGAGACTCTGTCGGGAACTTGGGCGCAGTATGCCGCGTTTGCGATGGTGTGCATCACAATCGTGTACGGGTCATCGATGGCACTCGCAACCCAGCACCTCAAACGCCGCTTCGCCTACTCCACGATTAGCCAGCTCTCATATATTCTGCTGGGAGTGCTCCTGCTCACTCCTGAAGGTCTGGTCGGAGCGTTGACCCACATGGGCGGACATGCAATCATGAAAATTAACCTGTTCTTCTGTGCTGGTGCTGTGCTGTGCCAGACTGAGAGAGAATACCTGTTCGACATGCGCGGGCTTGGACTCGGAATGCCAAAAACATCACTCGCGCTTCTGGTGTCGGGATTGGCGTTATGCGGTCTGCCTCCTTCTGCGGGGTTTATGGGCAAATGGGAATTGGGGATTGCGTCGGCGGCAAATTCTCTCGGGCACGGCGGAATTGCTGTGCTGATGATTTCGGCGGTGTTGACGGTGCTTTATGTGTTCTCGATATTCTCAATCTTCATAATGCCCGGCAAAAACTTTGACTTCAAGACCGCGAACGAGGGAGTGAAAGACCCGGGAATCGAAATGTTGCTTCCGTTGGGAGTGCTGGCTGTTGGAGCGTTTATCTACGGACTGTACTCTGAGCCATTGATAAATTTCTTCACCAGAATTGCAAACGGCATAATCTAAGCAAAAGCCCCCTCCAGAAGTTGCGGAGAGGGCTTCACTGTTAATCCATGCCCAGAAATTTTTTGATGGCAGGTTTTGCACTTGCAGGTATGAACTTTCCAGCGATTCGCTTCATCTTCCTAAATGCTCTTACGTATATAGGAGGAAGCACCCCTATCAATCCGGTAAAATCGCGCCTGAATCTATCGCTGTAGAATCCTATAGGTCTCCTTCTGGCTTCTCTGAGGTCCTGCGAAAAAATATTCCGGACTGAAGCACTGTAGTCCTCGACGGCCTGAAGAGTCTTTTTGTGCTGTTCTTCTGTCTGCAGCGGCTGAGTTACCATATCGAGCCACAATTCATCATTGCTGTCTACTTCCTTCACACGTTCTACCACTTCATCGAACGAAGAATAATCGTTGCAGTTGATGATCGCCGCAGGATTAATGTATTCGGTTACGGCGGGGTCTCCCCAGTAAATTGGTACGGTATGTGCTTGAAGCGAACTGATTATCTTTTCCGTCGTGTAACCTTTTGACGAGGAGTTTTCCATTGCAATGCTGAACTTGTAGCCCTTCTTCATTTCAATGCTGAGGCCATAGAAATTTGGAGCATTTCTTGTTGACTTGGTGCCTGTGTTATTCAGACATGCTCCTAAAGAATCGACGCGTCTATATTTTGAGAGCAGTCGGAAAAATGTATCTCTGTGTTCTGAAGGGTGAGAGTAGATGAAGTTGCAGAAATTCGGGCTGCCTTCCAGAATTTTCATTGCTTCTTCGCGTGGAAAACTCTCTGCCTCGTAGACTTTTCGGTGCCGGTATACTTCCGGGACATTATGAATTACCCTGTCGCCGCATACTAGATCAGGATTCCAAGTGAAGACATAATCAAAAATGTTGAGGTCTGGGTCAATGCATTCGAGAGTGAAGAAGATAAATATGCTGTCCTTGTTGTTCCGCAGGTAGTGTTTGAGTTTCAGGCAGTCATTCCTGGAGCATAAGCACATATCAGTAGCGATTACGTAGTCAGGGTTATCGTCATCACGAACAAATCTGCTGAGAATATCCGGATTGCCTAAACATAACGTCCTGGTTACCCATTCGGGAGCAGGTATACCTTGGTATATACATGCTACTCTGATTTTTGGCAATAGGGTGGTGTGGTGTTGTGTGGTGTGGTGTGGTGTGGCATTATACACAGCCATAATTCCCGAGTCAAGCTCCTTTTCGTTGATTTTCGCGGGTAATTATATCATGTGCTATAATTCTTCACGTTGCGCCTGTAGCTCAGCGGATAGAGCGTCGGCCTCCGGAGCCGAAGGCCAGGAGTTCGAATCTCCTCAGGCGCGCCATAGCTTACTGAACAATCATTGCCTCGTCTGTCTCTCACGGACGGGGCTTTGTTTTTCAGTCCGTGTATGGCAAGCAGATTTTATACTTCCTTATTTGAACAAAAGTATGTATGCATTGAGAGAAGAAATTTTTATGAAAATATGCTTTACGGGGCATTATACCCTGTCAGATCCGGCGGTTAAGGAGATAACGACTTATGAGAAAGAAAAGACTTTCAGGCAATGCTGCTGATGCTGGGACTGCTCCCCGCGCTGGCACCTACGGCAAGCGTAAGGACGAGCGTCAGCTATCTGGACGAAAACGGCGTTACGCAGACCGCCAAGAACGCAAATTCCGTTCTGTCCAACGAGGACGACGAAAACTTGACGTGGAGGGCAGTCTGATACTATGTGACTGGCGATGAGACAATTAAATGGGCGCGTATCAAGGTCGAGGGCGAGGACAACTTGATTCTCGAGGAAGGCTGTACTCTGAATGCCAAGTGTGCATTAGCGTCAAAGAGGGCAGGAGCTTGACAATTTACGCGCAGTCCACTGGCGACAGCATGGGCAAACTAATCGCCAAAGGTGCCAACTATGGCGCGGGCATTGGCGGCGGTAGCGGAAAAGGCACGTTGAAGTTTGGAACAGGTGTTATAGTGTACAGAGGTGCCAGTGCCACCCCGACAACTTCGCTTGCAGTTGATCCGCAGGAAAATGTTTCTACACGCAAGCGGTATATGCCAGGAGTGCCTTGTGTTTCGCCTTGTGTTTCAGTGACAGGCGTTACGTTTAACCAGAAAAACATCAATCTGACGGTGGAAGGCAATAGGCGACCCTGACGGCGACTGTGAGCCAGGATAACGCGACCGACAATACCGCCGTTGCGACGGTTGACAGTTCCGGATTGATAACACCTGTTGCGGCTGGAAAGGCGACCATTACACTAACAGATGGCAACACACCGGGTACATGGGGCTGGACGGATGCCATGACTGCCAGCGTCGCCAGCGTGAGGACGAACACCTTCAAAGCGAACTTCACGCCAACAGATACGACGTACTATAACGGCAAGGCGAATGTTGCCACAGCCCCGACAATCGGATGGGTACACGTTCACCGGCCGTACAGCAACGAATTTGAGCGAGAATACGCAGACGGTAAAGCTGACAACCCCGACGAAGAACGGCTAAGACATTGACTGCGATATGGGTGGAAAATTAATTTAGCCAGTTTCATACGCCCTGACAGTGTATAAATCACGGTTACGGCAGCAACTTAGTGGAGACGTAGAAATCGGAACGCCGATAACGACAATACCTGAAAGCGGAGGAAGCCATACGGTAACTCGAACGTTATTCAAAAATGGAGCAGGTCAGGTATTTTATCGTCTGACGTAGCAATAACGACCGAAGCAGAGGACTTAAAAGCAGTTACCGGAAAGATATTCACAACAACGGTAAAAGTTGACGTAATGTTCAAACTTGCTGACAGGAATTATGACGGCTACGAATACTCAATGTCGATAACGGGAACACCGACGCTTGAGGCATCAGGGAGCAAGGAAGTGAAAATTTCAGTTGTCTCACTAGAACCTGAAGTGTTGCAGTAGATAAGCGTGGAAATCTCAGGAGATGAAACTCTTTCAACGGACGCAGGAAGTTCAGCCTCGACAGTGTTCACGGCTGACGTGAAAGCCTCATACTCTAACGGTCAAAGGATGTCGGAACGCATGAAATCCAGATAAGGCAACTGCAGTAAGCGGCGATGTAACATGAACTGACAGTAAGACCTTAACGGTAACGGCAAGAAGTGTTGCTTCAATGCCTACAATCCCAGTTCTGATGTGTACGACACCGAGCATGACGGTAAAGAGAGGCGTAACGATAACGATTTTGACACTACAAGCCGATATAACGCCGCAGGAATGCTTGACATACGAAGAACTGTCCACAGGTAAAAGGCGATTCGGAATTGAAACTAGAAAGTACGGCACTGGATTGCGCGGAACTCGAAATGGTGGCCGCAATAGGCTGTGAGAATCTCGAAGCGGTAAATCTTGAGGGGGCAAGTTTGGAATATCTTGATATGAGTGAGACAGGGTTCACTTATCTCCATCATCTTGAATGCAAACATCAGCAAGTGTCAACGTGGAATGACGTTGCATCAGACAGAGTAAAACATTTTTCGGCACAGAGAATTTTGGCTTTGTCTGCAAATGGAAACCTATCGAAGCTGACTTCGTACCAAAAAACTCCGAATATCTCCGCTTCCTCGTTATTAAACTGGATTGACGGCGTAACTATCAGTGAAAGCGGAGGAAGCTGTTCCATCTTGGAGAGCATAGTGCTTATTTTTGCGGAACTCTTCAGGAAAGCGAATACACAACTACTATTATCTACTCAATCTTTGAGCACAGCGAAATTTTTTATGGTATCCTATTCACTATCCCATTCATAACGAGGTGAGAACAATTCCACAGTGCTTAGTTATAGCTGACGACCTCACCGGCGGAAACGCTACCGGTGTCCTCCTCGCAAAAAACGGCTACAAGGCTCATTCAGTCCTGAGCTACGAACATTCGCGCGAAAATCCCTCATTCATGGAGTGCGACTGCCTGATAATCACAACCGATTCACGCGGCCTCACACAAAAAGAAGCCTATTCGCGCATAAAGCACGCCGCACGAGTCTTCAGCAGTCCGGACGTTAAGCTCTACTCCAAGCGAATAGACTCGACACTTCGCGGCAACATCGGTTCCGAAACAGACGCAATGCTCGACTCGCTCGGTGATGACTACGTTGCGATTTGCGCACCGTGTTTCCCGTCGTCTGGAAGAACCCTCGTCGGGGGCTATCTGCTGGTTGACGGACTGCCTCTGCACAAGACCAACATAGCCATTGACCCGAAAACTCCCGTAAAAGTTTCGGATATCGCTCAAATCTTCCAGTCTCAGAGCAAGTACAAGGTCTCTTCGCTGTTCCTCGACGACCTCATGAACGGCAAGCACGCCTTAGCACAGAAAATTAATTCACTGGCAGATTCAGGAAGCAGGACAATCATCATCGACTGCGTAACTAACGAGGACCTGAACCTGATAGCCGACGCTGTAATCACCAGCAAGCGCAAAGTTATAGCCGTTGACCCCGGAGCTTTTACCGCAACCCTTGCCCGCAAGATAATCACTCCCAGTGCAAGAACAGAACGTGTGAAGATTCTTGCGGTAGTCGGAAGTGTCAACTCCAACACTCGCGCCCAAATGGAAAAGCTCTGGCTCGCACAGCGTCCAATTGCCAACGTGTTCGTCGAGACGAAAAAGCTGCTGGACTCCGACGAAGCACGCGAGCAGGAAATCGAGAGGGTAAGCAGTGAGATTCTGGAGCTGGCCAAGACCAACACAGTGCTGACAGTTACGGGAGACGGAATTTATCCGGAGAAGCGTATAGACTTCAGCCAGTATTCCGGGCACATCGAGATTCTCACGGGCAGAATCAACACCGCGCTTGCCGAAATTGCACTGCGCATTCTGCTGGCCGAGCCGTCATTCAGGGGGCTTTACGCGAGCGGAGGAGATGTTACACAGGCAGTGTGCGAGAAGTTCTTTGCGTCGGGGCTTGAACTGAGGGACGAAGTGCTGCCTCTTGCGGCCTATGGTGTTTTTGCTGGCGGAGAGTTTGACGGGCTTCACGTGGTAACTAAGGGCGGCAGTCAGGGAAATTCTGACGCAATCAACCTGTGCGTGAACTACCTGAAGTCCAAATTATACATATAGGGAGGCATAAACTTTATGGCAAAACCAATAATCGCAATACCAATCGGAGACCCAGCAGGAGTAGGCCCTGAAATTGTCGTCAAGGCTCTTGCTTCTGACGTGGTGAAGAACTGCGCAAACTGCATCATCATCGGCGACAAGGGCATTATCGACAAGGCAATAGCACTGACCGGCTCAAAGCTCAATGTGAATGTGTGTGCGGACGTATCCGGCGCGGACTTCTCCGACGGAGTCCTTAACCTGATAGACCTTCACAACATTAATCTTGACAGCTTCAAGTATGGAGTAGTTCAGGCTATGTGCGGTCAGGCGGCGTTTGACTACATCAAGTGCAGTATCGAGCTTGCGATGTCCGGCAAGGCTGACGCAGTCGCAACCACCCCCATCAACAAGGAGGCACTTCACGCCGCAAACGTCCCGTTCATCGGACACACGGAGATTTTCGGTGCGCTCACTAACACTCCTGACCCGTTGACGATGTTCGAGACCAACGGGTTGCGGGTGTTCTTCCTGACGCGCCACTTATCGCTTATGCAGGCAATAGTCAGCATCAACAAGGCAAAGATTATTGCGTGCGTGAAGGAGTGCATGGAAGCCTTAAAGCGTCTGGGCGTAAGTGAGGGCACAATGGCAATCGCAGGACTTAATCCCCACAGCGGAGAGCACGGTCTTTTCGGCTGGGAGGAAGTCAACGAGATTACTCCTGCTGTCGAAGAGCTGAAGGCTCAGGGCTTCAACGTTGCGGGGCCTATCGGTGCGGACTCTGTGTTCCATCAGGCGGCAATCGGCCGCTACAACAGCGTGTTATCGCTCTATCACGATCAGGGGCACATTGCGACGAAGACTCTGGACTTTGAGCGCACAATATCCATCACAAACGGAATGCCCATTCTGCGGACTAGCGTAGATCACGGTACGGCGTTCGACATTGCGGGCAAAAACATAGTGAGCGAGGTCAGCATGGTCGAAGCAATCCGTCTTGCGGCCAAGTATGCACCATTCTTCAAGAAAAACTAGGAAGGAGCAATTATTCTCATGGAACACATTGTAAACGGCAACCAGATGCTAATCGGTCTGGCAGTAGGAATTGTAATTCTTATCGGCCTTGTCCTGTTCACGAAGGTGCAGGCATTTCTTGCGCTGATTCTCGCAACGGTTATCGTCGGCGTAATCGGCGGAATGCCCCTGCTCAACGTCTCCTACATTGGAGCTGACGGACTTTCTCACAGCGGGAGCATAATTTCGTCAATCTCCAACGGTTTCGGCGGAACGCTAGGGAGTATCGGAATCATAATCGGTTTCGGCGTAATGATGGGCCAGCTGTTCGAGGCGACAGGTGCGGCTAAGAGAATGGCACACACATTCCTGAAGATGTTCGGGCGCGGACGTGAGGAAGAAGCTCTTGCGTTTACGGGCTTCCTGGTCTCAATCCCTATCTTCTGCGACTCCGGCTTCGTAGTCCTTGCACCCATCGCTAAGGCACTCTCACGCGTAACCAAGAAGTCAATAATTGCACTTGGAGTAGCACTTGCGGCAGGACTGGTCATCACCCACTCGCTCGTTCCTCCGACACCTGGCCCTCTGGGCGTGTGCGGAATTTTCGGCGTTGACGTTGGTCTGTACATTCTTGCTAGCATAGTTCTGGCTCTGCCTATGGCGATTGGATGCATAATGTACGCGCGCATGTCCCTCGCGAAAAAATACTATTGGCTGCAGAACGAGAAGGACGAGATCGTGAAGGCTGAGTACCAGAAACCGGACTATGATGCGGCGTTCAACATGGACATGACCGGCGTACCCGGCACAATGGAGTCGTTCATGCCCCTGATTCTCCCGATAATCCTAATCCTCATCAACACCGTAGCAACAGCCCTAAAGATGACCAGCGGCTTCATGCAGGTAGTTATCTTCTTCGGACAGCCGATTATTGCTGTTGGACTTGGCCTTCTGGTTGCAATCTTCACGCTTGCTCGCACCCTCACCCGTGAAGAGGCACTCGCCGAGATGGAGAAGGGAATGGCCAGTGCAGGAATAATCCTTCTGGTTACTGGCGGCGGCGGAGCACTCGGAAGGATAATTCAGGACTCGGGTCTTGGTACGTACATGGCCAAGTATCTGCTTGATACGTCAATTCCGCTGGTGATTCTGCCTCTGGTAATTTCGACAGCAATGCGCTTCATTCAGGGTTCAGGCACCGTTGCGATGGTAACTGCGGCGAGCATCACCGCCCCTATCCTCAACAACGCAGGAGTGAATCCGCTTCTGGGAGTAATTGCTTGCTGTGTAGGCTCGCTGTTCTTCGGATACTTCAACGACTCGTATTTCTGGGTAGTGAACAGGACGCTCGGAGTGAGCGAGGCGAAGGATCAGATTCGTATTTGGTCGTTCACGTCGACGATAGCGTGGGCAGTTGGAGTAGTGGAAGTGTTTGTGTTGAGCTACGTTCTCTAAGCACACAAGCCCTCCTCACAGAACGGGGAGGGCTTTTTTGAGGTGATAATCACATGACACACAGCACAAAGTTATTCCGCCTTTTCACAGTCCTGCTCCTGAGCTTGACGCTGGCCTTCACGCTCGAGGCAGCACCGCGAGTTTCCGTCGAGAGGGACGGCACATACACATCAAAGGAGTACGTAGCGGCGTATATTCACCAGTTTGGGAGACTGCCAAGCAACTACATCACGAAGGCAGAGGCCCGCAGACTCGGCTGGGTGAGTTCGCAGGGAAACCTGAACCGTGTAGCTCCGGGAAAGAGCATAGGCGGGGACAGGTTTGGGAATTACGAGCAGCTATTGCCCGAGAAGAAGGGCCGCCAATACTACGAATGCGACATAGATTACCGTGGCGGCAGGCGCAACGCGAAACGCATAATCTTTTCCAGCGACGGACTGATCTACTACACCGAAGACCACTACAATACGTTCGAGCTTCTTTACGGAAAGGAGAAGCTGTGATGAAGGTTACTCTTGACGCACTGAGGCTTCAGGACAAGGAAGAAGCACACAAATATCTGCGCTCTGCCCTAAATTTCCCTGAGTATTACGGCGGGAATCTGGACGCTCTTCATGACTGCCTGACGGAACTCGATGATGTAGTGGTTGAGTTCGTGAACACCGACAAAGTTTCGGATAATTATTTCACCAGAGTGATGGCGGTGTTTAAGGACAGCGCGGAAGAGAATGAAGGCTTAATTATTTTGGACTGAGTTCAACAAGGCAGGTCTCATGAATCGGGGTCTGCTGTTTTTATGAGGCTAAACCTTGACAAAAAAAACGCAAGGGTTATAATACTCACTCGTTGAACGCAATAGCGGGGCGTAGCGCAGTCTGGTTAGCGCACCTGCTTTGGGAGCAGGGGGTCGGAAGTTCGAATCTTCTCGCCCCGACCAGAGTGAAAATGCGGGAATAGCTCAGTTGGCTAGAGCGATGGCCTTCCAAGCCGTAGGTCGCGGGTTCGAATCCCGTTTCCCGCTCCAAAAGGCGAAGCAAGATACGCGCTCTTAGCTCAGCTGGATAGAGCAACGGCCTTCTAAGCCGTAGGCCGCGGGTTCGAATCCTGCAGGGCGCGCCAGTAAATTGAAAATAATGGTGAGTGTAGCGCAATTGGTTAGAGCTTCGGATTGTGGTTCCGGCGGTTGAGGGTTCAAGTCCCTTCACTCACCCCAGTAGTAAGAAAGATGCGCTCTTAGCTCATTAGGATAGAGCGGCAGACTTCGGATCTGCAGGTGGCGGGTTCGAATCCTGCAGGGCGCGCCACAAGAAATTGACAACTTAATACGTGGACTGTTAGCTCAGTTGGTAGAGCAGCTGACTCTTAATCAGCGGGCCGTGGGTTCGAGTCCCTCACAGTCCACCATTCTTTTAAAGACAATGTAACCCTGAGAATATCAGGGTTTTTATTTTTGTGTAAAATCTTGACGGCAAACAAATATGGAGAATTGCAACAAAAGACCCCTTCTATTCTTAGGAGGGGCCTCATTTATCATTGTCAATTTGTTCTAAAGGATGTTTAGGATTATGGTGGCGGCACCTGGAATCGAACCGGGGACACTGCGGGTATGAACCGCATGCTCTAGCCATCTGAGCTATGCCGCCTTAATTTTTGGTGGCGGGGAAAGGATTTGAACCTTTGACCTTCGGGTTATGAGCCCGACGAGCTTCCAAACTGCTCCACCCCGCGATGTTTTTGGTGCCGGACGAGAGACTCGAACTCTCACGGACTTTACGCCCTCGGGATTTTAAGTCCCGTGTGTCTACCATTCCACCAGCCCGGCGCAAGATGCTGGTGTTTAAGCACAAAGGGAATTTTACCCTACAAGGTGATTGCCGTCAAGTTTATGCTCATTTTATGCCTTCATTCATTCACGCTGTCCGCTTCAGCCTTGTACTTGCACTTCGCGCAGAAAATAGTGCTGCCCTTCCTGAATAAGTCCTCGCCGCATTCCGGACACTTCTCGCCGGCTGGACGGTTCCACGCAACATAATCACACTCAGGATAGCGCGAGCACCCGTAGAACGTTCTGCCCTTCTTGCTCTTGCGCCTGACTATCTCGCCCTCTCCGCACTTCGGACACTTAACCCCTATCGTCGTAAGTATCGGCCTCGTGTACTTGCACGCAGGGTAATTCGAACACGCTATGAACTCACCGAAACGCCCCCGCTTCTTCACCAGGTCATGCCCGCATTCCGGACAAGCCTCACCGATAGACTCGGGTTCTGGCAGCGGGACTCTCTGCGCTCCTTCCGCTTCATGCAGTGTGTTCGAAAACTCACTCCAGAACTCGCCGACAACATCAAGCCATTTCCTGGAAGACTCTTCTACTTCGTCAAGCTCCTTCTCCATCTGTGCAGTGAAGCCAGCATCAACAATTGAGGATAAATCCTTGCGGTTGAAGTACTGCGCCAGAAATTCATCAACGGTCATCCCCAGAGGAGAAGGGCTGAATCTGCGTTCTTCGTTCTTCTCGATGTAGCCCCGCGATTCCAAAGTTCCCGCGATCGTCGCGTAAGTCGAGGGTCTCCCGACTCCGTTCTCTTCGAGAGTTTTTATCAGTCCTGCCTCAGAATATCTTGCAGGCGGCTTCGTAAATTTCTTGTCGCTCTGAACTTCCCCAAGCTCCAGCACTTCATCAGCGTTTATCTTCTCAACTTCGTTGCCCTTCATGTCAAACGGCCACAGCTTGCTCCATCCATCGAATAACAGCGTCTCGCCTTCCTGCTTGAGACTGGCTCGTCCTGCCTGAGCCTTCACCGTTGACTTGGCCGTTACCGCCGGAGTCATCTGGCTTGCCGTGAATCTCCGCCATATCAGCGTGTAAAGTTTGTGCTGTTCGGGAGTCAGAGCTTCCTTCAGAAGTTCGGGAGTTAATGTAATGTCGGTCGGCCTTATGGCTTCGTGTGCATCCTGAACCTTGAGATTCTTGCTGCCTGCTGCGTAAACGTTCGGACTGTCAGGCAAATATTCCTTAGGGTAATTTCCGGCGATAAACTCCCTGCATGAGGCTAATGCTTCGTTCGAGATTCTGAGGCTGTCCGTTCTCATGTAGGTAATCAGTCCGGAGTGCTCCCTGCCCGGAATATTTACGCCCTCGTAGAGTGCCTGAGCAATCCTCATCGTGTGAGCTGGTGCCATGCCGAGCTTTCGTGAAGCCTCCTGCTGAAGTGTACTTGTCCTGAACGGTGCAGGAGCTGAGTGCGAACTGTTCTTGGTCTTGAACTCCGTAACTATGAGCGTGTTGGATTTTATCTCGGCGATAATCTCCTGTGCCTTCTCCTCTGTGTCGATACCGAGCGGAAGATTATTCTTCATGAGGGATTTTCCGTCGAGCTTGTAGGCTCTGAGTTCGTAGAGCCTGCCGGAATTTTCGGCCCTCGCCGTAATGATGTAATAAGGGTCGGGAATGAACGCCCTAATCTCGCGTTCCCTCTGGCATATCAGGTTCAGCGCAACGGACTGGACTCTTCCTGCTGACAGACCGTAGCGTATTTTCTTCCAGAGCAGAGGACTCAATGTATAGCCCACAAGACGGTCAAGTATTCTTCTGGCCTGCTGTGCGTCTACCTTGTTCATGTCAATATAGTCAGGGTTCTTGACGGCAACTCGTACAGCATTAGCGGTAATCTCGTAGAATCGCACTCTGCATTTCCTGGACAGGTCTACACCCAGAATATCGGCCAAGTGCCACGCAATGGCTTCACCTTCGCGATCAGGGTCTGAGGCCAGCAGAATATGTGAGGCATTCGCGGCTAGCTTGAGCAGTTCATTCTTGAGTGAGGCTTTGCCCTTAACCAGTATGTACTCAGGGGCGAAATCGTGCTCAATGTCGATTGCGAGTCTGCTCTTTGGCAAATCCTTCATGTGGCCTTTGCTGGATTTCACGATATAGCCTCTTCCGAGCATTCCCGACAATGTAGCGGCTTTTGATGGTGACTCAACTATGATTAAGGTTTTCCCGCTGCCTTCAGAGTTTGCGGTAACTTTGCTTTTAGTCCTCGAAGGCCGGGTCTTTTTTGCCGATGAGGTCTTGGTTTTTGCGGAAGCGGAAGAAATTTCCTTCCCTGATGCCTTCTTTGCTGTCGAGGACTTAACCTTCTGTTTTGCGGTCGTTTCTAGTTCGGTTTCCTTCTTTGCTGTTGAGGACTGGGCCTTCTTTGTGGTAGCTTTTTTCGTTGTTGTCGTTGTCTTAGTCTTCGCTGTCGTGGCTGTTTCTTTCTTGGCCGTAGTGTCCTCAGATTTCTTGCGCGGTGAAATCGTAATTACCCCCATACATAAATTTTATTTTTGGCAACGTAAATTTATACCACATTTTAGAATATAATTAACGAAAATTTTTCAGGATGTGAATTTTACTGTGCGCTTCATTGGCTCACTCATAAAGTACGTTATATATCTGTGTGTAATATTAATTGCTGTAAGTGCCGCCCTGTTCTGGTTCGATACCGGCGATTGGCTGGCACTGCCTCTTGCAAAAAGAGCTGGGAACTATTTTCTCGCTCCCATGACCGTCAATATTGACAACATAAGCGGCTCATTGCGCAGAGGATATACCATCGAAGGACTCACTCTGTCCTCCGGAGATAATGACTTGTTCACGCTGGATTATGCTTCCGTCAGTCCGGACTGGGACCTGGTCCTCGCCGGAGTTAATGGGTTGCCATTCATCAGGAACCTGAACGTTCGCGGCGTAAGCTCTGACCTGGATAAAGTAATGATTATCGCGAAACACTTTGAATCGCAGGAAGACAACGAGTCTCAAGAAAATGAAGAAGAGTCGAATCAGGACGAAGCAGCTTCATTCCGCGTGAATCCCTTCAGCCTGTCGGTCAGTGATGTGAACTTCGGAACACCCTACGCTAACCTCTCGCTTGACGCAATCACCTTAAACCCCAACGGTAATTTTGCCCTCGCCGCGAATATCACTTCACGCGACAACACATTACCCCTCAAGACTAACGCACTCCTGAATTTTGACCCGCTTGAAGTGATTTCGTCTGACCTGTTCATCGGGCAAAAAGGGACAGGCAAATTTTCGGGAGGATTAGATCCGCTGAAAGGTTATATCTCATTGACCGCGTTATCGCTCGAAGAATTTATGAAGTTTGCGCCGGATTTTGGCATAAAAGCCTCTGGAAGGATTGACGGCAGAGTCTCGGCAGTAAGTGAGGACGGAACACTCAAAGCCTCCGGAGTGGTCTCGATGCCGCGTGCTGACGTTATGGGAGTCCCTCTGAATTTCCGGCTTCCTTTCTCGTGGGACGGTGCAGGACTTCTCGTGCTCGACAATGCCACCCTGAACACTAAGGCCGCAAGCGTTAAGCTCAACGCCGAGACCGATACCGAAGCCCTCACCCTAAAAGCACAGGGTGAAGCGCAGAACATCTCCCTCAACGAAATTGGCCGGATGTTCGCACCAGAGGCAGGACTCGACGGCGAGGGAGGCAACTTGAAGTTCGACGTTGATGCTGTGCTTACGGGAGACATTCTCGGGAAGAGCAGGGCAGATATTACCGCGTCGATGCCACAGATTACGGCTGCGGGTATTCGGATTTTGCGGGATTTGTCCGCTCACGTAAAGCTGGAGCCTGGTTTCGCACCTAGAATCTCGATGAATGGAGAGGTCTTCAAGGGAAAACTTTTCGC
Source organism: Synergistaceae bacterium (assembly GCA_017451025.1). Taxonomy (GTDB): domain Bacteria; phylum Synergistota; class Synergistia; order Synergistales; family Aminobacteriaceae; genus JAFUXM01. The sequence goes on from JAFSSM010000021.1 coordinate 205,168, forward strand.
GAGGGGAGAAGCAACGCAGGATTCTCTTGGGAACATCAAGCCTAAAGCTGTAGTCTCAATCGTCAATCTTGATGTCCCGACCGTAATTAACACTCTACTTGATCCTAAGCTGGCCAAGTCATTGCAGAACCCTTCAGGAAAAATTACGGCCAGAGCAGAAATTTTTGACACTCTGGACATTGACGGCAGAATAACTTCCGACAGACTCAGTGCTTATGGCGTAACGCTGACTAACATTCTCGCAGAGGGAAGCTATCTTCACAGCAAGAGCAGGGCAGAAATTGAGGGGCTGTCCCTGAATCTCGGGAAGGGCAAAATTACAGCGTCAGGCAGTGCAAACCTGAAGGACGAACGCTTCAGTTTCAGGGCAGACGCTGAAAATATCGAGCCGCGAGTTATTCCTCAGCTTAAGGACATTAAGGGCACGTACAACCTCACCGCTCAGGGATCGGGCAAGTACACCGACCAGAACAGCATCAAAGTTGAAGCGGACATATCGGCCAAGAACGCAGGCTATGCAGATTTTACGGTGAACAGCGTGAAAATTCCGGTAGACTTCGCCAACAACACAGCAGCTATCCGGAACGCAATCGTCAATCTTCCGAAGGGCAGCGTAAATCTCAACGGAAGTGCTAACCTCACCACCAGCATGTTCGACATCAAAGCAAATGCGCAGAACATAGACCCCAGCTTCATCGTGAAAGACTTGGCCGGAACTTATAACCTCACAGCCGAAGCATCAGGGAAATTCACGGACATTAACGCCATAAGCGCAAAGGCAGACCTCACAGCCCGCAACGTTGGCTATTCGGGAATGGCTATCGGCAACATGAATCTTCCGGTAAGTTTTGCGAACAGCACCCTCAAAATTAACGGAGCAAGGGCAAATCTTCCGGGCGGAGCATTAAGTCTGACGGGAAGTGTTGGCCTCAAGAATACCGCTAACCCTGTTTTAGACCTGTCGGCTTCAACTCAGGGAGTGAATCTCGCAGAGACCTTCCGCAAGCTCAAACTGGATGTTCCAGTCTCCGGGAAAGTATGGGGAGTCGTGAGCATAAAGGGACCGCTTGACCGCGCAGGAGTGAATGCGGCGTTTAAGGCAGAGAACGTAAAGGCCGCTGATATTGCGTCTATTCCTTCTGCCGAACTGAAGGTTCAGGGAAATACCCAGAGTGTGAACGTGACGAAACTAGAGGCCACAGTCAACGAAACACTGATTCGCGGCAATGGCAGCATAAAAATTAACCAGAAGGACATAATGCGGAGCAATGTAAACGTTCAGGCAAAAGTGAGCCGTCTGAACCTGAAAAGGGTATTGTCGCAATTCATGGAGACCCCGCCGGTTTCCGGGATAATCAGGGGAGATATTGCGTTGAGAGGAAGTCTTGCTGAACCGGCACTTGACGTGAAGCTGAACTCTCCGGTGATTTATGGCAGCACGGAAATTCACGATATAGCGGTAAGGCTCAGGTCTCCGGAAGCAAATCATTATGCCGTCAACGCAAAAGCCAGGATAGATGAATTTTGTCCGGAGGCAGACGTAGACCTCAGGAACAACAAAGGGATTTGGGCATATCACGTGAAGACTAAGCCGCTTGATGTAGACAAGGCAATACAGGCACAGATGCCCGAGATGGCCGGAATAGTGAAGGGTGTCGTTAATCTGGATGTTCGAGGCAGCACGAAGCCCAATTCGGACATAAACATAAACGTGAACTCGCCAAATATCAGAGTCATCGACAAGTTAGACATCGAGGATATTTCTCTGCCGACAGCATATCGTCCTTCCGTGAATAAGGTAGAGCTTAAGAAGGCCAGAGCGATCATCAGCGACGGAGTGATCAACTCAGGATTTGAGTATGACATCAGCAAATCCACATGGAAGGGCAATGTGAAGGCGGTGCACCTTGATTTCGGGAAACTGGCGACGAAATTTCTGCCAGAGGGTGAACTTGTAGGGAGTGTTGACGCGGAAGTAAGCATGAAGGGTCAGCAGGGCATAATGTCTACGAGTTTTGCGAACGGTAAATTTTCGACAACGCCGGGCTACCTGCACAAGATGGCGATGCTGGACAAGATTACTCCGACAAAACGGGTGAGCTTCGAGAACATTAACGGTACATTTTTCTGGAATGGCAGCGACTTATTCCTGAATCCAGGCACCGGAGCCAAAGCGGGAGCTGATGAGCCGCTCTACAGGTACGTTAGCGTCAACGGATCGCTGGGACTTCCTGGAAAAGGGTTAAGGCTGCTTTGCGACGGCAGATTTGACCTGAAAATACTCGACCAGTTTTTGGGAGCGATGAAGGGAGTGTTTCAGTACATGGCCGGCGGGCTTGGCCGTAATGTGCTGAAGGATGCGGCTGGAAGGGTAATCGGTTTGAAGCGGCGGGATTTTCAGAATGTATCGTTTACTCTTGCGAACTCGTGGGACAAGCTGAGGTTTGAGGACCTGAAGATAACGAAGCCTATCGAGGATTTCCTGCCAATAGATATTCTGAACTGGGACGAGGAGAAGCAGAAGGACGATACGCAGTTCAACCTCAGGCTGAGGATTCCGACGGGGCGGGGGCATAAGAGCGTTGAGGAGGAGAGTACGAGCGACCAGTTCAAGGAGCAGTTAATCGATAACCTGTTCAACTTGGGACTGTAAAATCACGAAAAAATATCTTGATTTTTTGAGGAGGACAATATAATAATGAAGAAGGCAGAAGGCAGAAGGCAGAAGGCATTATTTTGACTTTTTGCGGGTAGCCGGAGCTTTTGCGGTGATGGTTCTGCACGTGGCGGCGCAGAACTGGTACTCAACAGATGTACGCTCATTAGCATGGCAAACCTTCAACTTTTACGACGGTCTTGTACGTTTGGGAGTCCCGCTGTTCGTCATGATAAGCGGAGCACTCTTCCTTAGCAGAGATATTCCCGTCAAGAAACTCTACAGTAAGTACATCTTCAAGATATTCACGGCGTTCGTGTTCTGGTCGCTGGTATATGCGGCTTGGGACTACGCGAAATCAGGAAAACTCTTGTGGTCGCTTTCACGTTTCATCAGCGGGCATTATCACATGTGGTTTCTGTTCATGATTGTCGGGCTGTATATGATAGTCCCGTTCATGAAGAAGATTGCGGAGTCAGCGTCCCTCACAAAGTACTTTCTTGTGCTCGTGCTGGTCTTCACGTTCGTGCTTCCTGAGTCCGCAAACGTGGTATCCCTCTTCTCCGAAAAGTATGGCGGGTTCATCAATAAGGTCGCCGGCAGCTTCAACATGCGCTTCGTGATGGGATTTTCCGGCTATTTCCTGCTCGGGTATTTTCTGGACAACGCAGACATCACCGCAAAGGCTGAACGTCTCATCTACACGGCGGGCATTCTCGGGGCAGCAGCTACTGTGCTGATGTCGTTGTATGCCTCGCTCCTCACCGGGAAGCCTGACGAGACATTCTACGGCAGCATGAGCGTCAACGTACTGTGCGAAACTGTGGCAGTGTTTGTGTTCTTCAAGAAGCACCTTGACCAGGAGTCTGCGCTGGCAATGAGGCTGTCGCAGTATTCGCTTGGAGCATATCTTGTTCATGACGCTAACATCATGCTCATCCGCAGGCTCGGACTGGATACCCTGACGTTCTGCCCCGTACTGGCTGTGCCGGTGATTGCCGTAATGGTGTTCGTCCTGTCATTCGCAATCTCTGCAGTTATCCATCGCATACCTATTCTGAAAAAGTATGTTGTGTAGAAAATTTTAGCGTTCTTGCGTTGAGGGGATTAGATGTGAATGGTGCTAAGCCATTGCGCAGGAAAATATCCCCCTCAGCAATTCTCATTAGGTCATCCTCAGGCTCACCTATATATGCCCCTTTACGGCAGAATGCTATTACATCCCACGTTACAGGCTCATCACCGAGCGAGAATATCTGTCGCAGAACATCCTGATTGCGTGTTCCCGAAACAGCAGAAATAATTTCAGATTGTTCAACGCGTCAGGAATAATTGCTCTTCTGTCAGGAGTGCAATACTCGTCAGGAATACTTCCGGCCTTCGCAACAAGTACCAGTTCTTCCGTGTAAATCAGCCTGCTCATGAAGCCCTGCTCTCCCTCAAGCCAAATATCAGGCAGAAGCAGAATATCTATCCTTCCCTCCTTCAGTGCCTCGCGCAATTTCTGTCCGCTCTGCGTAAAAACTTCTACCTTGATTCCCGGATACTTTTCACAGAACGCAGGAAACATCTTCGGCATCATGAATGACGCTCTGTCCCGCGATGTCCCGATTCTGAGTCTGCCGGTCATGTGGTGCGTGATGTGAAGCTCATTCGCCGCACCGGTAACACTCCGAAGTTCCGAGACCTTTACGATGTATTGCAGTTCCTTTAAGTTTATAACAAAACACTTATCCCTTCCATGATAGTAATAGCATTTTACTTCATGGCCCTTACCTTATGACATGAAGCCGGGCAGTGAGATATACATTAAGGTTGACCACACGCTCACACATGATATTAACGCCGTCATGACTTACCTTGCTTTCGAGGCAACAGGTCTTGACCGCACACAGGTTGAACAGAGCGTAAGTTATCTTGACCACAATCTGCTGTATTTAGACTTCAAGACTCCTGATGACCACATTTACCTTCAGAGCGCGGCCAAGAAATACGGAGTATACGTCTCGCGTCCCGGCAACGGAATATGCCACGCTGTCCACGTTGCGCGCTTCGGCAAGCCCGGCAAGCTCAGTATGGGCGGAGACAGCCACACCCCGCACGGAGGAGCTATCGGAATGCTGTGTATCGGTGTCGGCGGAATGGACATAGCTACAGCGATGACCGGAGTCCCGATGCGCCTGAAGATGCCCGAAGTCATCAACGTAAAGCTATCCGGAAAACTCAAGGCAGGCTGTAACGCAAAAGATGTAATTCTGGAGATGCTCCGGAGGGTCAGCAACAAGGGAGGACTCGGAAAAGTCTACGAGTACACCGGAGAAGGTGCGGAGAGTCACGAAGTTCCAGAGCGCGCAACGATTACGAATATGGGCGCGGAGATGGGAGCAACAACGTCAATCTTCCCCAGCGATGAGGCAGTGCGTAAATTCCTGAAGGCTCAGGGCAGAGAGCATGACTACATTCCTCTTGCGGCAGACCCCGACTCTGATTACGACGGAATTATCGAGATTGATTTATCTTCGCTCGAGCCGCTGTGTGCATGTCCTCATCAGCCCGATAACGTCAAGCCTCTGCGAGAAGTCTAGAAACGCAATGTTCAGCAGGTATTTATCGGGAGCTGTACGAACGCGAGCTACTCTGACATTGCGAAGGCCGCACTTGTCATGAAGGGCCGTAAAGTCGCGGAAAACATCAGCTGTACCTGCGCTGTCAGCACAAAATCAATCTACACTCAGCTTTTGCGCGGCGGTTATATCGAGATGATGCTTGACGCTGGCGTGAGATTCCTTGAGCTTGCGTGCGGGCCGTGCTGTGCAATCGGACAGAGTCCAGCCACAAATGGAGTAGCTGTTCGTACCACCAACCGCAACTTCAAGGGCAGGAGCGGCAATCCCAACGCAGAAGTGTATCTTGTGAGTCCGGAGAGTGCTGCCGCAACAGCAATAACCGGGACATTCGCGAGTGCTGAGGATATTTTGGGTGAGGACGTGAAGATTCTCGGCACAATTCACGAGCCGGAGGAATACCCCGTCAACGACAGCCTGATTATCCCGCCGCTGTCTCCAGAAGAAGCCGCAAAAGTTGAGATCGTCAAAGGCCCGAACATCGCATATCTTCCTGTTCCGGAAGCTCCTGAAGAAAATCTAACCGCGAAAATCTCCCTCAAGGCTGGCGATAACGTCTCGACTGATGACATTACCCCAGCAAGCGCAGAGTTCAGCTCCATGCGTTCGAACATTCCGTTAATGAGCAAGTACTGTTTCCATCGTTATGACCCTGATTTTGCGGAGAGGGCCAAGAATCTCGGCAAGAGCATTATCGTCGGCGGCGAGAACTACGGGCAGGGAAGCTCGCGAGAACACGCGGCGATTAACCCAATGTTTCTGGGGGTTAAGTGCGTAATCGCGAAGAACATTGCGCGTATCCACAAGGGAAATCTGGTGAATCACGGGATAGTTCCTCTGCTGTTTGAGAATCCTGCGGACTATGACAGGCTTGAACAGGGAGACGGCCTAGAGATTCTGAGTTTCCCTGAGCAGATAAAGGCAGGACGCGTGAAGGTTCGGGACATCGACAAAAATTTTGAGTTCTGGGCAAAACCGGATATGAGCGAGTCGGAAGTAGAAGTGTCTCTTGACGGCGGGCAGCTCCGCCACATCAAGAAACAGCTTCGTGAAATGGGCATAAGCACAAAAGATTAAGGAGGTATTCACAATGTCAGACAAAAAAGGTTTCATGATAGGTTCTCTTCCTTGGTGGCAGGCTCTGCTGTTTATCGTTCTGTGTGCAGTCCCAATGTATTTAGGCATTCAGTCAAAGAGTATGACCGGAACATTCTGCTCAATTTTCGCGCTTGCGGTGGTCTTCAACGAAATTGGCGAGCGTCTTCCGATCTGGAATGACTATATCGGCGGAGGATTGCTGATGTGCTTTTTCGGTGTGGCACTGCTGAAGCATTACGGCCTCATTCCTGAGCAGGCAATCAAGAACATCAACAGCCTGGTATCCGATGACGCTAACTACCTTGAGTTCTTCATCGTGATGCTGATTACCGGATCTGTGCTGTCGCTCGACAGGGATATACTGCTGCGTTCGTTCTTGGGGTATATTCCGGCAATTCTCGGCGGCCTCGCGGTGGCAATGTTATTCGGCGTGGTAGTTGCTGCTCTTTTCGGAGTATCGCCGTCCAATGCAATCATAAAGTACGTTCTGCCGGTTATGGGAGGCGGCAACGGAGGAGGAGCAGTTCCGCTCTCGGACATCTACCAGACCGTAACGGGACAGCCCCGACAAGAATATTACGGTTTCGCGATAATTATCCTGACAATCGCAAACGTCTTCTGCATAATCGCGTCGGCACTGTTAAACAAGTTGGGAGATAAGGTTCCGATTCTCACCGGCGACAAGTCAACCCTGATACGCGGCGGTAAAAATCTTACGCGTGATGACGAAAAGGTCAAGACGAACGTTCAGGATATGGTAAGTGCACTGCTGGTAGCGTTTGCGTCGTACAGTGTTGGCAGGCTTATGAGCCGCAAGTTACTCCCGACGATTTTCGGGGCATCGATTCACGCCTACGCATACATGATAATATTTGTGGTCATTCTTGCGGCCTCAGGGAAAATTCCCGACAACGTAAGGGCAGGTGCAAAACGACTTCAGAGCTTCGTATCGTCAGGCACAGCAATTGCCGTAATGGTAGGAATGGGAACGGACTTCGAGATTTCGGAGCTGTTCACCGTCCTGAACTTCAGCAACGCGGTGATTGCTCTGGCAGTAGTTATCGGCGCAATAATAGGGTCTGCGGTTGTGGGGTACCTGGTGGGGTTCTACCCGATAGACTCGGCACTGACTGCGGGGCTGTGCATGGCGAACAGGGGCGGCAATGGAGACATAGCATGTCTTGGTGCGGCAAAACGCATGAACTTGATAGCATATGCTCAGCTTTCCTCACGTTTAGGCGGAGGAATGGTGCTAGTGATTGCGTCGCTGTTGTTCTCGTTCCTGCTGAAGTAACAACATAATATCTTTCCCCTCTGACACTGTTAAAAGTCAGGGTGGAAATTTTTTGTGCTATAATCGGCGAAAATTACATGAAGGGGATATTGACAATGACTGAAAGAATCGCTACACTCGAACGCCGAACGCCGAACGCCGAACGCCGAACGCCGAACGCCGAACGCCGAACGCCGAACGCCGAACGCCATAACTATGCTCAAAAATTCCCAGTCAGGATAGCTCACATAATCGGAAAAATGCGCAACGGCGGGGTCGAATCCGTCGTGATGAATTATTACAGAAACATTGACCGGACGAAAATACAGTATGACTTCATAGTTGACGAAGACTCCTCAAATTCTCACATTCAGGCAGAAATGGAAGCTCTCGGCGGAAAAATCATCACAGTTCCTCCTTACCAAAAGCAGGCACATTATCAGGAAGCCTTATTTGCGCTCTTCACACAGGAAAAATATCCGCTGGTCTATTCCCACATAAATACACTCTCAGTATTCCCGTTGTTTGCGGCCAAGAGAGCAGGTGTACCTTTGCGTGTAGCTCATAACCACAGCACTGCAGGACGCGGCGAGTTCAAGCGCAACGTCATGAAGTACATTCTCCGGCCTTTCGCAAAAATATTCCCGACTCACCTGTGCGCATGTTCCGAGTACGCAGGAAGGTGGCTTTTCGGTGATAAAGCTGTAGATTCCGGAAGGGTTAAGGTATGGCCCAATGCGATAAACGTTGAACGCTTCGCATATAATCCTGAAGTCCGCGCCAGAATGAGAAAATCTCTCAATCTGGACGGGAAATTTGTAGCAGGTCATGCCGGGAGATTCATGCACCAGAAAAATCACATGTTCCTGATTGACATATTCTCTGCCTTGAAGAAATTTAAGCCTGAAGCTGTCCTGCTGCTTGTAGGAGACGGGCCTTTGCAGAACATGATCCGCGAAAAAGTGAATGCGCTCGGCCTGTCTGATGATGTAATTTTTACGGGAAGCGTCTATGATATGGAAAATTATTACCAGGCTATGGATGTATTCATCCTTCCGAGCCTGTACGAGGGACTGCCTGTCGTCGGAAGTGAGGTGCAGGTTTCAGGGCTGCCGATGCTGTGTGCAAACACGGTAACTCCTGAAACAAAGTTTTGCGATAAATTCCGCTTCATGTCCTTGAATAATTCTCCGAGTGAATGGGCTGAAGAAGCACTGAGGCTCTGCGGCGGCTATACAAGGCGTGATATGAGAATCGCTGCCACCGAACACGGCTTCAACATCAAGACTCACGCAGACGAATTAACCAGGTGGTATTGTGCCCTTCTCGGAATAGCATGAAATTACACTAAAGGAGCTATTGACAATGCAAATGGACATTCAGTATAATTCCGCGACACGCGACACGCGACACGCGACACGCGACACGCGACACGCGACACGCGACACGCGACACGCGACACGCGACACGCGACACGCGACACGCGACACCGCCATAACTTTGCTCTCAGCCAGCCCGTAAGAATAGCCCACATAATCGGCAAGATGCGCAACGGAGGAGTCGAAGCCGTCATCATGAACTACTACAGAAATATCGACCGCACAAAAATACAGTACGACTTCATAATCGATGAAGATTCCTCAAATTACAGCCTGCATACAGAAATTGAAGTATTAGGCGGAAAAATTATCACAGTACCGGCATATCAGAAGCCCGTTGCATACCACAACGCACTCCTTCAGCTTTTCAGAGAGAAACATTATCCTATAGTCTATTCACACCTCAACACATTAACAGTCTTCCCGCTGTTCGCTGCTTGGAGAGCAGGAATACCCGTCAGAGTCGCCCATAACCACAGCACCGCAGGTAAGGGCGAGTTCAAGCGCAACATCATGAAATACTCCCTCCGGCCTTTCTCCAAACTGTTCCCCACACACTTGTGCGCGTGTTCGGAATACGCTGGCCGCTGGCTGTTCGGAGACAGAGCAGTAAATGCCGGAAAGGTTACGGTCTGGCAGAATGCTATCGACACAGAACGTTTCGCTTACTCTGCGGCACTGCGCAATGAGACCCGAAAATGGCTTAAACTGGAGGATAAATTCATAGTAGGGAATGCCGGAAGGTTCGCCACACAGAAAAATCACTCCTTCCTGATAGACATATTCGCTGAGATTCACAGGCGGCGTGATGACGCTGTGCTTCTACTCATTGGGGACGGGCCGCTCATGGACACTATCACTCAGAAAGTTATGCGGCTCGGACTGAATGACTGCGTGATTTTCGCCGGAAGCGTCAATGATATTGAACGGTACTATCAGGCTATGGACGTTTTCGTGTTTCCCAGTCTGTACGAGGGGCTTGGAATGGTCGCTGTCGAGGCTCAGGTTTCAGGACTCCCTGTTCTGGTCTCAACAGAACTCCCGCCGGAAGCGAAAATATGCAGCAATATCCGCTTTCTGTCCCTCAAAAACAGCGCGGGTGAATGGGCTGATGAAGCACTCAGAATATTGAACGGGCACATTCGCCGAGACATGAGCAGTTACGCACGCGAGGCAGGTTTTGACATCAAAACTCAGGCAGGGAAACTCACAGAATGGTACTGCGGACTGCTCGGACTGTGAAAATCTACAGCCTAAGCTGTCTGCGTACCTCCTGCAGAAGTTCGTCCGCACGGCTGCCACGCGAGGGCTTCTCCCACTTGCATTCCCTTTCAGGTCTGACGTAATCCCGCGCAGTCGTCCCGTCAGTGTACAGATTTACAGTCCTCAAATGAATATACGTCCCTTCCGACATGTCCGCAATATACACCAGCATACACGGCCCGAAATTCTTTCCGCGCACAGCGTGAAAATTCGGGTCCCGCTTCATCTTCGCGTTCGTCCTCTCGGTCGGAAGCCACACACTCACAAATGACGCTATCGACGATTCCGGATCATAGTCTATATTTCCGGTCTCAAGGTACATCTCGTAACTCTCGTCACTTCGCACCAGCTTCAACCCGTATTTCTCGTAACCTCCGGCTGAACCGTTCGTTAGGGACTTCGCAGGCTTCCTCTTCGCTCCGTCAAAGAATTGTGCCAGAACTGCAGGAGCTATCGCAAAGTTCAGGTTCTGTCCGTCAGTCCGCAATTTTGTCGGCATACCAACAACTTCGCCCTTGAGGTTAATCAGTGCACCGCCGCTAGATCCCTGAGATATCGGGGCGGTAAACTGAATTATCGTGTTGTTCTCGCGAAACGCCGAGATTATTCCGTTCGAGACTGTTCCTTCGTAGCCTCTGGGGTTACCTATAGCCATAACTGCCTCTCCCTGTCTGGGCAGTGCCGCACTTATTCTCAGGAACGGAGATGCCTTCGACGTGTTCACCTTCAGTAATGCAACGTCCTTCGTACGATCATAGTCTTTCACCAGCGCAATAGTCTGCATACCGTTTTGCGGCGTAACAGTTATGCGTCCGGCTCCGCGAATCACGTGCCAGTTCGTCAGAATATCTCCCTGATCACTCACGAAGAATCCGCTGCCCGCACTTCCTGCATCAGTCTGAATCATCACCATTGAGGGCATTACCTGTTCCACCAGGTCGGCGTAATCAGTAGGTGGTATGTTTGCGGGCGGGACTTGTGTTCGCGGGGCTTCTGTCGCGGCACGGAGACGTTCAACTTCGCGAAGCAGCTTCTCGTAATTCTGAGAGTACACAGCTTCGGTGATTTGTGCGGGCTTGCCGTCATCAGCCGCAGGGTATGCCAGCCAGATGAATCCCGCTAGGCACAGAGCAGCAATCGTTGTAGTTATGGCGGTAATCTTCAGGAGAGTGTGCGTATTTTGCGGCACATACTCCTCACTTTCCGTGCCGTAAAGTTCCTCGTAGGCTTCCGTCAGGTATGTGTATGCTTCCTCGATGTTGCGGCGCATTCTTCTGGCTTCTCCGTATTCGGGAGTGTCAGGGTTGAAGCGTCTGGGGTCATATATCGATAACTTAGTCTTGTAGTTGCGCTCTATGCGGTCTATGTCAAGGTCTTCATCGTCTGGTGAAATTCCTAGATACAGGCATGCTTCTTCAGGTGTCAAAAATATCACGCCCTCCTTTAAACGGGATTGCCTAATTATAGCCGATAGAAATACTCTGTAGAAATTATCATGTTGAGTCTAAAATACGCACTAATCAATTCACATTTTTCACAACAATAAAATTCATTACATTTCAGGAGGAATAGCATTCATGAAAAAGTTTGCGTTATCTCTAGTCGCAGTAATGCTCCTTGCGTCCTGCGCATTTGGTGCCGAAACCGTCAAGGCTTACACCACAATGGAAGAACCCCTCGCCAAAGCACTGTTCGATGCATTCGAGGAAGATACCGGCATAAAGGTTGAGTGGGTACGTCTTTCCGGCGGAGAAGCTATAGCCCGTCTCGAGGCGGAAAAAGCTAACCCGCAAGCCTCAATCTGGGTCGGCGGAGTCGGCACTCAGCACATCGAGGCAAAGTTACGCGGCCTCTCCACTCCTTACCGTTCACGCGTCGCAAGCTCAATCCCTGCACGTTACAGGGACCCCGATAATTACTGGACGGGACTGTACGTCGGACCGATAGCCTTCTGCATGAACACAGAGCGCGCAAAAGAACTTGGCCTAACTATGCCCAAGAGCTGGGCAGACCTCCTCAAGCCGGAATACGCAAAGAAAGTCCGTGTTGCACACCCCAGCACATCAGGTACAGCCTACAACATGATTACGACCGTTATCCGCATCAACGGCGGCGATGAGGACAAAGCCTTTGCGTACTTCAAGGACCTGGCCAAGTCAGTTGAGCAGTTCACTCGTTCAGGAAGTGCTCCCGGAAAATCCTGCGCGCTCGGCGAAATTCCCATCGCAATTGGCTACCTGCACGACCAGATAAAGCTCCAGAAGGAAGGCGCAAAACTTGAGATAGTTATTCCGGAAGACGGAACAGGTTTCGAGACTGCATCAATGTCCATCCTCAAGGACGGCCCCGATCCTCTCAATGCCAAGAAGCTCTACGACTGGGTACTTGGCCAGAAGGCTATGGACATCATCGCACGCTGGTACGTTATCCCGCTGTCGAAGCTCGCTACTCCGACAAATACGGGCTTCTCACTTGAGAACATGAACCTAGTCAATCAGGACGACCAGTGGGACGCTGCCAACAAGGAGAGACTGCTTGCCCGTTGGAATCAGGACATCTCAACCGCACCTGAGAAGTAGTACTTGTGTTTTATGCCCTCCGTTGTGATTAATGGAGGGCTGTATTTTTTGTGCAAGGAGGTATGAACTTGAACAAACGAGTTATCAATTTCCTGCTGACGATTTTGTTCGTGGTGCTTGTCGGATTCTGGATTTACAGCAGCGTCCGCGATGAGTTCCTCAAGCAGAACAGAGCCAGCCAGCGCAGAACTGTTGAGACAGTTGCGGCAGGCTATCCTTCGGGTGATGACGAGGTCAATGAATGGCTGAAGCGTCTTGCTGAAGAAGGCAGCGAGTACAGGGTTGCACTTGTCCCCGAAATTCCTATGCCCGGCGAAAAACTGGAGAGTACTCCGAAGGGTGATGCGGATCTGGCCAAGCTCACAGAGGACTTCGCAACCGATGCAGAGTTCTCCAAAGGTTTCGACAACGCGGCCTACGAAGAAATCTACCGGAGCGTCAAGAACTGGAAGGTCGGCACAAAGGAAGAGCAGGCATTATTTTTTGCACCTGCCGTTGACCTCAAGACACACGACGTTGAAGGCGCATTAGTGTTTGCGTTCAGCACAGAAGGCGAACAGGGATTTATGCGCATGATGAACACCCTGTTCTTCGCGGCGTTCGTGCTGTTCGTGGTCGTGATATGGCAGCTCATGATGAGCAGAGACCCTATCGTCGGCTTTGCCCTCGCCGGGCTGTTCCTCATGACATTAACTTTTGTTGCTTACCCATTGTTCGAGGCGTTGAGGCTGTCGTTCCTGGAAAACGGCAAATTCTCACTCGCAATCTGGAAGACTATTCTCAATTCCGAAGGCTACATGTCTGCACTTTGGGGAAGCCTCAAGCTAGGATGCTGGACCGCCACGTTCTCGACTCTCGTGGGCTTCCTGTTTGCGTTTGTAGTAGCAAGAACTAACGCGCCCTGCAAGAAGCTCATATCCACGATGGGAGTCCTTCCCGTAATTTCGCCTCCCTTCTCGCTGACGCTCTCGATAATCCTGCTCTTCGGCAACAACGGGCTGTTCACGAGATGGTTGCGAGTTGTTGGGCTGGACTTCACGATTTACGGACTGCCCGGCCTCGTGCTCGTCCAGACTATGGGAATGTTCCCGATAGCGTTTTTGACGTTGAGCGGAGTGCTTCAGGCCATCGACTCGACGTTCGAGGAAGCATCGCTGAACTTGTCGGCAAGCAGGACGCAGACCTTCACAAAAATCACTCTGCCTCTGGCGGTTCCCGGGCTTCTCAGTGCGTGGCTGTTGGTCTTCACGACTTCGCTGGCCGATTTCGCTAACCCCCTGCTCTTGGCCGGAGACCTCAAGGTGTTATCGCTTGAGAGTTACATTGAGGTTACGGGTATGAACAGGCTCGGACACGGTGCGGCACTCTCAATTCTGCTGCTGCTCCCGACGTTGACGGCATTCCTCGCTCAAAGGTTCTGGGTCGCGAAGAAGTCATACGTAACGGTTACGGGCAAGCCTTCAGGGCGCATAACCGAGCTTACGACTCCTGGTGTGAGGAGACTCCTGGTCGGAATAATCTTCGCAATAGTTATCTTCCTTGTCATGCTGTACGGTACGATTTTCGCGGGGTGCTTCGTGAAGAACTGGGGCATCGATTACACATTCAGCCTCGAGAACATAACGGAAGCCCTCACGCGTTCAACTGATGCACTGCTCGACACAGTAACCCTTGCGGCAATAGCTACACCGATTGCTGGAATTACGGCGATGATTGCGGCACTGTTGATTGTGCGCAGGAAATTTCACGGTAAGAAGCTACTGGAGATGCTGTTAATGACTCCGTTTGCCCTGCCCGGTACACTGCTCGGCATAAGCTACATACTTGCGTTCAACCACGCGCCGATAATTTTGGTCGGGACTGCGGCGATAATCATAATCAACTACGTTATCCGCGAGCTTCCGGTCGGAATTGAGGGAGGTATCGCTTCGCTGAGGCAGATTGACCCGTCGATCGAGGAGGCGGCTACGGACTTGGGAGCAGATCAGGCTACGGTGTTCAAGAGCATAGTGCTTCCGCTGGTGAGGCCTGCGTTCCTGTCGAGCCTGTCGTACACGTTTGTGCGGTCAATGACGGCAGTTAGCGCGGTAATCTTCCTGATTTCGGCGAAGTGGTATCACATTACGGTGTTAATCTACAATTTCTCGGAGAACCTGCGCTTCGGACTTGCGAGCGTGTTATCGACGGTGTTAATCATTATTGTGTTTGGGGCATTCGGGATAATGAGGCTGTTGGTGCGTGAGAACAGCAACCTTGCGAAGAACGTAACGTGATTTTGGGGGCGGGCGGGCGGGTTGATTTTCATGAAGGCATGCCGAATGAAAATCACTGCTTATCCGCAAAAATTAGTGAAAGGAGTAAATATCGTGGCAAACAATAAATCGAAGTCAGTAACCTTTGACAATATAAAGAAGATATTTAGGGATCCCCAGTCCGGCCAAGACGTTGCGGCGGTTGCGGGTGTATCCTTCAGGCTTGAACCTGGCGAACTGGTAACTCTTCTCGGGCCTTCCGGGTGCGGCAAGTCAACTATTCTGCGTATGCTCTCCGGATTCGAACAGCCTACATCAGGCAGGATTCTTATCGGCGATAACGACGTAACCCAGACTCCGCCCAACAAGCGCGATACCGCAATGGTCTTCCAGAGCTACGGACTTTTCCCGCACATGAACGTTGCAGAAAACGTCGGCTACGGCCTGAAGTTGCGCAAGGTCCCGCAGAAGGACATCGACGAGAAGGTTCAGAGGTTCCTCGAGATGGTCGGACTTGGCCAGATGGGGAAACGTCCCCCCTCGAGACTTTCGGGAGGACAGCAGCAGAGAGTCGCATTAGCCCGCAGTCTTATCGTTGAACCGTCGGTGCTTCTGCTGGACGAACCCCTCTCGAACCTCGACGCACTACTCCGTGAACAGATGAGGGTGGAGATTCGCAGGCTCCAGAAGTCGCTCGGGATTACTGCAATGTACGTTACGCACGACCGCGTTGAAGCAATGAGCCTCTCAGACCGAATAATCGTCATGAAACTTGGGCATATCATCCAGATCGGAACGCCCAGCGATATTTACAGGGACCCGGTCGATACATTCGTCTCCGGTTTCGTGGGAAAGGTTGCGTTCTTCCCGTGTGAAGTTAAGGGCATAGATTCGGCGTGCCACGTCGAGATCAAGGGACAGCGTTTCGAGGCTCCCAGATGGTCCGACAAGCTCAAGGCTGGTGATAAGGCGCTGGTGATGGCTCGTCCCGAGTCGCTCTCGATCGGTGAGGCCGGTACAGGAGTTGAGGACGGAGTAGTTACCGCAAATATCTATCTCGGGAACAGCGTCGAGACTTGGGTCAAGACGGACTTAGGGAATGTTCTTGTGCAGATAGACAACCCCGACGTGAAGAAGATTTTTGCTGAGGGCGAGAAGGTATCTTTGTCGTTTGACCCTACGCTGACAAAAGTACTTGTTGATGACTTAGAGAAAGCGTAAATGTTTTAACCGAAAATTTTGCCGGAAGGATAACGCGATAACGCAAAATCCCTCCGGCATTTGCTGTATAATAGGGCCTCATTCAAACAAAAATTTTTCAGCAAAGGATAATTCATGAGCTGGTTCAACACAGAAGGAATACAAATTGCGGGCATAGCTTCGGCTGTCCCTGCACATACTGTTGGAGAAGAAGAAAACTCCCAAAAATTCGGCAGTGAGGACGTGGAAAAGTTCATCAAGAATACCGGGATAAAGTCCCTCCACCGCACCACTGAACTCCAAACCGCCGCAGATCTTGGTTTCGTTGCCGCAGAAAAACTCTTCGCGGAACTCTCCGTCGATAAATCAGAGATAGGCTGTCTCGTGCTGGTTACGCAATCCCCCGATTACAGAAGGCCTAATACTGCGTGTGTGCTCCAGAATCGTCTGGGACTTCCTATGAATTGTGCGTGCTTCGATGTCAATCAAGGGTGTGCAGGCTTCGTTTACGGCCACGCAATAATGAAATCAATGATGGCTGTTTCCGACATGAAATACGGCCTCCTTATCACTGCAGAGACATCAAGCAAAATTTCGGGGGATTACAGCCACGCCGCAATGATGTTCGGTGATGCAGGAGCCGCGATCCTCTACAGCAACGCCAAAATACTTGGGGGGGGGGGGACAATAATTCTACTGGTTCACGCTCTGCCGACAACTTAACCACTCTCGGAGCTGACGGCAAAAGATACAGAGCAATCATCGTTCCAGCCGGAGGCTTCAGGGACATGTACCCTTCCCGCGACAAATACACCTGTTCTGACGGAGTCGCCCGCTCGAAATACGAACTCTACATGAACGGAATAGCTGTATTCGGCTTCTCAATAATGGAAGTAAACGAATACATCAAGGAGTTCCTCGCAAAAACTGGCACAACAATTGATGATTATGATGTTTGCGCTTTCCATCAGGCCAATTACTTCATACTAAAACAGCTCGCAAAACGACTCTCCATCCCTCAAGAAAAACTCGCAGTCTCACTCGACCGTTTCGGCAACACCAGCAGTGCCTCAATCCCCCTGACACTGTGCGACCGTTTCGGCGAAGAACATTCCGGCGGCGTAAAACATGTGCTTGCGGCGGGATTCGGTGTCGGTCTTGCGTGGGGAGTTACCGCATTTGACGTAGACACCGACAAGATTTTTCCGGTTATTGAGACTGATGATTATTTCGCTGACGGGATAATCGACATGACGAGGCTCTAAACACATGGACAGCATATTTTGCAGAGATACCCTGCCTTACAGAATCTTCCAGTTCAGCATGGAAATTCCCGATAAGCCCGCAGTAATCTCCAGCGGAAGAACCGTAACTTATGCGGGCCTCGAGAAAATGGTACGTTCATGCTGTTCTTCTCTGAAGGAATCAGGAGCACGCAGAGGCGGCCTGATTCTCATCAGTGCAGTCATGAAGGCGGAATACATAGTTGCATTTCTCGCGGCCAAGAGACTCAGAATGACAGCAGTCCCGGTGAACAAAACAGCCTCAGAATCCGAAGCCTCAGACCTCATCGCTCGCACAGGTGCAGAAATTTTCCTGACAGATAACCCGCGCTATAAATCCCTGCCTCAATGTTCATCGCTTAGTGCCAGCTGTGAGGGAGATTCTCTCTGCGATGACGGCACAAATCCCGACGAACTCATCCCCTCCGACGAAACTACTGAGATTCTCTTCACCACTGGCACAACCGGAGAACCTAAGGGCGTAGTTCTCTCGCAGGGCGGAATATCTGCCAGCATCATCAACACCCTCACCGGTGCAGGCATGTGCAGTGATGACGTTATTCTTCTGCCCATACCGCTAAACCACAGCTTCGGCCTTCGCGTTATGCGTTCAGCTCTCTATCAGGGAGAGACTCTCGTCCTGCAGAATGGATTTTCCTTCGCCGCCGAGACTCTCCGAAACATCAGCGAACATCGCGTGAACTGCGCGGCTGTCGTGAACGCAGGCTTCGAGATTCACCGCAGGCAGGCCGGAAATTCCTACACAGAAGGCTTCAGGAAGATGCGCTATATCGAGTTCAGTGCAGGAGCAGTTCCGGTGAAGACACGCAGGACTCTCGTGCACGACATGCCCGGCGTGAAGATGTTCAACGTCTGGGGATCAACGGAGACAGGTTCAGCACTGTATATCGACTTTTCGCGCGACACAGAGAAAATTTCCAGTGCAGGCAGGCCGATTAACGGCATCGAAGCATCAACACTACGTATTTCGCGTAAGGGGGGGGGGCAATAATACCGGAAGGCTCGTTATCCGGAGCAAGGCTCTCATGAAAGGTTACTACAATAATCCCGAACTTACCGCCGAAGTTTTGCGCGACGGCTCCTTCATCACTAACGACTTGGCCGAAATCGATTCGGAAGGCTGGGTTTTCCTGAAGGGCAGAATTGATGACATCATTAACGTCGGCGGCGAAAAAGTATCTCCCTCAGAAATTGAGGCGATAATCTCCTCACAGCCAGGTGTAAGGGAATGCGTGTGCTGCGGGATTGATGACCCTGTGCTCGGCCAAGTTCCTGCTGCATTCATCGTCCCGGAAGGCGAGGGTTACGATGAATCACAGATTACCGCAGAAATTCGCAGATGCGGAAACGGACTCATGATACCAGCAAAATATGTGAGGCTTGAGGCAATCCCCAAGAACTACATGGGCAAGACTGACCGCAAGGCACTCGTGAAACTCCTGGACAGCTCCGGAAAGACATCGACAGCTGATGATTTCCTGAAGCTCATAACGTCCAGACGAAGCATCAGGACCTTTACTGAACAGCCCGTTGAACGCGAAATGCTGGAGAAGATTCTTCTTGCGGGACGAATGGCTCCGACCGGGCACAACATGCAGACGTGGAGGTTCACCGTTCTTGAGGACGCAGGGCTTATCGCGAAATTCAGGGAGACGGTGAAGAATGCCGCCTCCGAACACAAAGCAATGTTCTATGGTTTCAACAACCCTCAAGCCTTAATCATAGTCTCGAACGACCGCAGGAATCCCGACGCAGTGAAGGACAGTTCTGCGGCAATCGAAAATATGCTGCTTATGGCTCATGCTCTGGGACTGGGGGGATGCTGGATAAATGCACTCGCTGAAATTTCGGACGTTCCGGAAATTCGGACAGTGCTTGACGGTTTTGGTCTGCCTGATACCCACAAAGTTGACGGCATCGTTGCGCTGGGATGGCCTGTTTCTGTTCCGGCAGCTCCGGCCAGGCGCGAAAACGTAATCAGATTTATTGAGAAGGAGGAGATTTCTTGAGCGATGACATCAAGGGAAGAATAGTCAAGGTTCTGAAGGATGCACTGCCAGGCGTGGATGTTGCGGCATCGAACACTCTTGTTGACGACGGTGTGCTCGACTCGCTCGCAATCTCGATCATTATTGCTGAGCTGAGCATGGAGTTCGGGATTCAGATACCGTTCGACGAGCTGGAGAGTGCTAACTTCAACTCGCTGGACACAATGTCTGCGCTGGTGATGCGCTGTGAGGAGAGGAAGCAATGACTCCCCTTATTGACCTTACCGGCCGGAAGATACTCATCACTGGTGCGTCAAGAGGAATAGGCCGCGAAATATCCGTGCTGTTCTCGAAATTGGGAGCAGTGCTGTGCTTGACTGCAAGAGGTGAGGACGGACTCCGCGAGACTGTTTCCATGCTTGAAGGTGAAGGGCACAGCTATTACCCGTTCGACTTCTCGAAGCCGGAGGGCATTGCGGATTTTGCGGAGAAAGTGTGCAGAGAATCAGGGCCGCTCGACGGACTGGTCTACTGCACCGGCATCACGAAGGACAGGCCAATACGCATGACAACACCCGAATTGATGGAAGAAGTTCTGCGTGTGAATCTTGCGGCCTTCGTGGAACTTGTGAGGCAGTGCTCGAAGAAGGGCAGGTACAATCCCGGCATGAGGATAGCTGCTCTGTCGTCGGTTGCGTCGTTTTTCGGGAAAAAGGCTCATCTTCCGTACAGTGCCTCGAAGGCCGGAATGGACGCGGCAGTTCGGAACATGGCAGTTGAGCTTGCGGAAAGGGGAATCTGCGTGAACTCGATAGCTCCCGGAATGGTGAACACCGAGATGTACCGTGAATACCTCAAGAATAACGGCGGAGCAGAGGGAGCGGAAAACCAGAGGCTTCTTAGGCGGCAGTACATGGGGATAATTGAGCCATCCTGCATAGCGGACGCGGCGGCGTTTCTGGTGAGTCCGGCGGCCAGGTTCATCACCGGAATCACGATGCCTGTTGACGGCGGGCTGAGTTCTATTTAGCGCTGGAAGGTGATGAATTATGCTAAACCTTGTGGATTTTACGGGCAAGAAGATTATTGTTGCAGGAGCTTCGTCGGGAATCGGTAAGTGTACTGCGCTGACGCTGGCCCGGTACGGTGCGCAGGTGATAATGATTGCGCGCCGGAAGGACAAACTTGAGGAAACCCTCCAGGAAATTCGCGAATATACTGACGGGAAGGGTGGAGTCTATTATCCGGCAGACCTCAGTGAAGTTGACGGAATAGCAGAACTTGTGAAAAGGATAGCTGACGCGAACGGAGCAGTTGACGGACTGGTGTACTGTGCAGGAGTAGGAGGAGCCAGGCCTATGGCTCAGTATTCATACGATAAATTGCTTGAGACGATGAATATAAATTATTTCGGTTTTGTAGAGACGGTGAGACAGGTTACAAAAAAGGGAAGGTACAACAGAGGAATGCGCATTGTCGGTATTTCGTCAGTTGCTGCACTTTTCGGAGATGGCGGGCACTTAGCCTATTCCGGGTCTAAAGCAGCGATGAACGGTTCGGCCCGGTGTATGGCCTATGAGTTAGCCGCTAAGGGTATCGCCCTCAACACGATAGCTCCATCAATGGTTAAGACGGAAATGTTCGGGCACTACCTGGCCAATTATGGCGAGGACAGCGAAAGCTACAGGGATCTCATTGCGCGCCAGTATCTCGGACTCGCTGAGGTACAGGATGCCGCAAACTTGATAGCGTTTCTCGCAAGTTCGGCCTCAGATGGAATCACCGGAGCATGTATTCCAATTGACGGAGGATATAGCACATTTCTTTTCTAGAGGAGATGAGAAATTGATACAGACAAAGATTGACGGCATAAGGATAGCTGCAATTTCTGCGGCAGTGTCCAGCAATTGGGAGTCGCTCTCCGACGTTCTGGGCACAATGACAGCCGAAGACAGGGCATTAGCCGAAAAATTCACCAAGAACACCGGCGTGAAGGGCCGCTACAACGCAGGCAGGTATCAGACCACTTCTGATTTCTGCTATGCGTCGGCGAAAGAGATTCTCGACAAAAAACAAATAGACCCTCGTGAAATCGGTGCACTGGTGTTTGTGACGCAGACCCACGATTACGGGCTTCCTGCTACGGCGTGTGTGTTGCAGCACAGGCTCGGACTCAGCGAGGACTGCATTGCGTTCGACGTGAATCTCGGGTGTTCGGGCTTCACCTACGGTGTGAACATAATATCTTCGCTGATGAAGACCTCTAACGTCAGCAAGGCACTGCTTCTTTGCGGAGATACTTCGGCGAAGGAGAAGAACTTTAACGCGAAGGTTAAGCAATCCCATTCAGCAACGCTTCTGTTCGGAGATTCCGGGACTGCTGCGCTTCTGGTGAAGGACGACAGAGCGGAGCCGATATACTCGCTCTCAAAAACTGACGGAAGCAGGTACAAAGCCATCATTAAGCCTTATGGAGCGTGGCGCAACCCTGAGCCTGCAGACTGCGAGACTGAGATGGACGGCGTTGCGGTGTTCACGTTCTCGACGCGAGAGGTTCCGGAACTCATCACGAAGACCATGAAGCTCACAGACAGCACTCCTTCTGATTACGACTGCCTGGTTCTGCATCAGGCTAACATGTTCATCATGAAGCAGATTCAGAAGAAAACGGGGTTCACGAAAGATCAGCTCGCGGTATCCATCGATGAATTTGCGAACACTTCGTCATCATCTGTACCGTTGACGCTGGTGCACCGCTACGTAAATTCTGTAAGGGGGGGGGGGGGGCATTAAGAGCAATGTGCTGCGGCTTCGGAGTCGGACTGTCATGGAGCACGCTTGATATGTACGTTGATTCTGATGCCATACTTCCCATCATTCACACGGACGAATACTTTTCGGACGGCTACACAACAATATCACAGGAGGAAAACTAACAATGACAGACAAGGAAAAAATAGCACTCTTAGCGGAGACGATTGAGGCGGACGAGGAAGCACTGAAGCCTGAGGCACTTCTTGCGGACATTGAGCAGTACGACTCGATGGGCAAGCTCTCGATCATCGTTATGATGGAGGATGAGTTCGGCGTGAAGCTGGACAGCGATACGGTGAAGTCATTCGTGAAGGTAGGGGACATTCTGGCCCTGATGAAGAAGGATGCGTAATCTGGTATTGTTCGGGGCAGGAGGGCTTGGCCGGGAGACTCTCCTGCTGCTTGATGCACTGAACGCGCGGAGTGTACAGCCGGAATACCGTATGCTGGGATTCGTTGTTGAGGAGAAGTATTACCGCAAGAATGCATTTGTCGGCGGTTACCCTGTTCTCGGTACAGAGGAGTGGCTTTTCGCGAACAAGGACAATGTAGTTTGCACATGTGCTATCGGTATTCCGGAGGCACGTGCGAGGATTCAGCGGAAACTTATAGGGGGGGGGGGGGGGGATAAATTTTGTGTCCCACGTTCACCCTTCAGTGAGGGTGCCTGAGACTTCGAGGATCGGCAAGGGCTGTCTGATTCAGGCATTCACGACAATATCCGCTGATTGTGTTTTGGGCGACGGAGTGTTCATCAATACGTACTGCACAGTCGGGCATGACGCAGCTATCGGCGATTACACGTGCATAATGCCCGGAACAGGGATAAGCGGTAACGTCAAGATAGGGGCTGAGGCGATGATAGGAGGACATGCCTACGTTGTGCCGGGCCGAAAGATAGGAAGCCGTGCAGTTGTTGCGGCGGGAAGTGTTGTGTTCACGAACGTGAAGGATAACACTACGGTTGTGGGTAATCCTGCAAAACGAATGCCGTGCCTTGAGCTGTAATTTAGAGTTCTCCCCCAGCTGGAAACAGTCGGGGGAGATTTTTTGTGATGTGAAGCGGCTCCGCCCTTGCATGAACATAGCCGCGAAACATCTGCAGTGATTGAGAGTGCAGTAACTCGGGCCAAGATTTTCGGGTGTGAGACTGATGATTTCGTCCCAAAGTCCTAGCGGTTCATGAAGTTGAAGCAGGCGTAGTTGCCGCCAGAGAAGGACATAACGACGAATAAAATCGTTCGTTCGTGTCGAATATGAAGGAGCAGAAGTAATCTCACGCACGAGGCTCGACAGCCCAAGAACGCGAACAGCACCATAGCCTAGTCCGCACACAGCAAATAGGTGAAGACGACAATCAAGGTAAATTACTCATTCCGCGAACTGTGGATAATAGCGATATTATTAACTGTGAATTACCCTAAAAATTATTCTGCATAAACGTTGTTTTTTCTGCGTGAAAGTGTACTTTACTATCTTCAAAAAATTATTCTTCCCTGAAAGAATAATAAAAATTTTAGGAGAAGCTCAAGTTGCATGGAAACGATTATTAGAATTAACAGAGTCATAAATAATTTAGTGTGGGGTATTCCCGGCCTGACGTTATTGGTTGGAACGGGTGTTTATCTGACCCTTCTGCTGAGGCTGCCGCAGTTACGGTATTTTCTCTCGGCAATGGCAGAAGTATTCAGTTTCAGGAAAGAAAGCGGGAATGATAAATCCGTCTCATCTTTTGCGGCAATGGCTACAGCTATAGCCGCGACTGTGGGAACTGGCAACGTAGCCGGTGTAGCGACAGCACTTCACCTTGCCGGGCCGGGCGCACTGGTCTGGATGATGATTTCTGCTCTCTTCGGAATGTGTACGAAGTTCGCTGAAGTAACATTAGCGGTTCATTACAGGCAGAAGGACGCACATGGAGATTGGCGCGGAGGCACAATGTACATTCTCGAGAACGGCTTATGCGAACGCGGCGGTATATGGAAGCCCATAGGGAAATTGCTTGCGTTTCTGTTCTCGCTCTTCACGATTCTTGCCGTTTTAGGCTCTGGCGCGGCAACAGAGGCAAATTCTGTAGCAGAAGCACTATTCTTAGGCTGGAACGTGGATCACCTTTACAGCGGCCTCGTCATGGCTGTTTTGGTGGGGCTGGTCATTATAGGCGGACTCTCCAGTCTTTCACGAGTTACGGTACTCATTGTTCCATTTATGTCCGTGTTCTATATCGTGAGTTCCATCATTATCCTCGTGAGTCATGCGTCGCACATACCCGCCGTTATCGCCGAGTCATTCCGAATGGCTTTCAGCAGCCCCGATCCCTCAGTCATTACAGCGGGGCTTGCAGGCTGGGGCGTTAAGGAGGCTGTTCAAAGGGGCATTGCTCGCGGAGTATTCTCCAATGAGGCCGGCATGGGTTCCGCTCCTATGGCACATGTTACGGCAGATGTAGCGCACCCGGTACAGCAAGGGTTCTACGGAATATTCGAGGTATTCTTGGATACAATCGTTATATGCACGATGACAGCCCTGATTCTTCTCGTTACTGGAACGCTGACCGACACGCCAGAACTGACGGGCGCACAACTTGCACTCCGGGCGTTTGAGTTCGCATTAGGGCCTATCGGCAAATACATTTTTTCAATCGGCTTCCTGCTGTTTACCTTTACGACGACTCTGGGCTGGTATTGGTACGCGGAGACGGCAATAACGTATATGTTTGGCGTTAGGGTCAAGAGTGTCATGAAACTTCTGATGATTACGATG
>JAFSSM010000022.1 GCA_017451025.1 Synergistaceae bacterium
AAAGCCGAAGTGCTGGCATCACTGGAAAGACTCGGCGTTAAGAACGCAAAAGTTATCGTCAACGATCACGGCGCACTTGACTGCACGATTAAAGCCCGCGTTGAATGCGCGTTCTACAGGGGCTGCGGCATCGACATGGACGGCAAGTTTGACTGGGGAGGAGTGATTCGCTAATGAGTATACCGAGACCAAAACCGGAGAGATTCCGTCTCCGCAGAACTATGATGTTCATGAACGCTCAGAAGCCCGGCCTCATCAAGGACGCTTACATTTACGGGGCTGACTCCATAATGCTCGACCTTGAGGACGCGGTCGCTGAGAACCAGAAGGACAGCGCAAGATTCTCACTCTATCACGCTCTGAAAGAGATTGACTACGGCGATACTGAAGTTATCGTGCGTATCAACGGCCTCGACACTCCTCACTGGAAAGAGGATATCCGCGTGTGCGTCGCTGGCGGTGCTGATGGTATACGCATCGCTAAGACTGAGAGCGCGAAGGATGTCCAGGTTGTCGATGAGGCGGTTACTGAGGCAGAAAAAGAATTTGGCGTTGAAGTCGGCAGAACGTTATTGATGGCCGCTCTCGAAAGCCCGAAGGGTGTGTTGAACGCTGTAGAAATTTGCGCGGCTTCCCCGAGACTTTTCGGCGTTGCACTTTCCGGCGGAGATTACCGCAAGTGTATGCAGGTCAAGGTCATTCCCGGCGGAATCGAAATGCTGTTTGCTAGAGGCTTCATGCTCAACGCGGCAAGAGCAGCAGGTATTCAGTGCTTCGATACAGTGTTCACCAACCTCAACGACGACGAAGGCTTCAGAGCTGAAGTTAAGCAGAACGTGGAAATGGGCTTTGACGGAAAATCGCTCATCAACCCGAAGCAGATACCCATTGTGCACGAGATGCTCGCTCCTACTCAGAAGGAAATTGCGGAGGCCGAAAAGATAGTCAGGGCTTTCCGTGAGCAGGCTGATAAGGGAGTTGGAGTCTTCACGCTCGATAACGGCAAAATGATTGACATAGCCTTTGTGCCCGGTGCAGAAAGAGTAATCCGGCTCGCGAAGGCCAGCGGAATTTACGAGGGGGATCTTTAATCATGAAGAACGCAGTAGGCAGAGAGATACCCGCAGAAGCATTAGCAGTACAGCTCAAGAACGGCAGGAAGTATGAGCCGTACCAGGGCAAGGGTTACAGGGACGGAAAGTACATCAAGAAGGCCGGTCCCACCAGCAGGATTTACGAGAACCCGCAGGAAAGCAAGCTCCTTCCGTCAATACGTGATGCAGTAATCGCTTGCGGAATCAAGGACGGAATGACCGTTTCCTTCCACCACCATTTCAGGAATGGCGATTACATCGTCAATATGGTCATGAAGGAAATCGTCGACTTGGGTATTAAGGACATTACGATTGCCGCGTCAAGTTTGGGTGATGCACACGACCCTATCGCTGAATACATCGAGCAGGGCATCGTAACAGGTATTCAGACTTCAGGGATTAGGGGCAAGATGGGCGATGTCGTGTCTCACGGCAAGCTCAAGACACCCGCAATCCTTCGCTCGCACGGCGGACGTGTCAGGGCAATTGAGGAAGGCGACGTACACATTGATGTAGCGTTTATCGGTGCACCGACTTCCGACGAATACGGCAACGCAAGAGCTCTCGGCGGAAAAGGAGACTGCGGAGTTCTGAGCTACGCTGTGCCCGATTCAGAGTACGCGGATAAAGTTGTAGTTATCACTGATACACTCGTTCCTTACCCGAACTTCCCGCCCAGCATTCACGGCGTTAATGTCGATTACGTGGTGAAGGTCGACGAGATCGGCAACCCCAAGAAGATAGCCAGTGCGGCCGCCCGTATGACCCAGAACCCCCGCGACCTCATGATGGCCGAGAACACCGCAAAAGTTATCGCCGCATGTCCGTGGTTCAAAGAGGGCTTCTCGTTCCAGACAGGTGCAGGCGGTCCGTCATTGGCGGTCAACAGATTCCTTGAGCCGTTCATGGATGAGCGCGGTATCAAAATGGCGTGGGCAATCGGCGGAATTACTTCGGCAATCTGCGAGCTCCAGCGCAAGGGCAAGGTCGGAAAGATTATCGACGTTCAGGATTTCGACACCGGCGCAATCGAGGACATCAGGACTAACCCGAATCACTTCGAGATGACCGCCAGCGAGTACGCTAACCCCGCAAATAAGGGAGCGTTCGTGAACAAGCTGGATTTCGTGGTGCTTGCGGCTCTTGAGGTTGATATTGACTTCAACGTCAACGTTATCACAGGGTCAGACGGTGTGCTCAGGGGAGCTCCGGGCGGACACCCTGACACTGCGGAAGGCGCGAAATGTTGTGTTATCGTTACGCCTCTGACGCGCGGACGCATGGCCACTATATGCGAGCATGTCGTTACTGTTACCACTCCGGGGGACTGCGTGGATGTCGTGGTTACGGATTACGGTACTGCTGTGAACCCGGCCCGCAAAGATATTATAGAGGCACTCGACAAGGCAGGCATTAAGCACGTTCCCATTAAGGAACTTCAGGAGAAGGCGTATTCACTCGTCGGGAAACCTGATGATCTGAAGTGGAAGGATAAGGTCGTAGCGATCCTTGAGGCTCGCGACGGGACGATCCTTGACGTAGTGCGTGAAATTCAGCCGTTCGGGGTTTAGTGCCTGACAGGCCCTCCCACAAAAACTCCCCCCATAAAAATTGGAGGGAGCTTTTTTTGTGGGGACGGGAACGGGTTGTAGAGGGTTTCTGCCGTCGCTGATGTAATGAACTTATCGCCTGCCAGATCTTGCCGGACAAAAAACGCATTTACGCCGCGCAGATTTATTCCTGCAAGCTGATAACCCAATTCACGGCCAAGAAGTTCCAATGACTTCAGGGATGCTCCCTGCCAGTCCGATTGATGAGGCACAGAATTTATGGCCTGCCAGACGTAATAATCATTGCCGTCTATGTCTATCAATGTCGTCGCTGGTAATGAAGGCATTCCTGACTTTTAGCTGTCCGTTTTTTAGTACCGGTCGAAATCTGTTGTGAATTTCCTCTACATATTCCGCAGAACCTTCTATCCATAATTCTGGCCTCCTATGCGTGAAAAGATTTCCTGAAATTGCCGTCCGTCTGGCCGGGGTTTTGGCTAAGTTATGCCTGCGTTTGAATGTTTAGCTGATGCGTTATAATACAGGCTCAATATTTTGACAGGCAGGAGATGTTATCGTGATTTTCGAGGCTAACAGAATCTTTCTGCAGGATGATTACGGCAAAATTATTGCGGAAATTACTTTTCGGGAAGTTTCGCATGACGTTTTCGTCATTGACCACACTTTCGTTGATGAAAGCCTAAGGGGGCAGGGTATGGCCTCAAAATTAGTGCAGGCCGCCGTCGATGAAATTCAAAGCAGAGGCGGGCAGGTAAGGGCTACTTGTTCTTACGCCGCAAAGTGGCTAATGGAGCATGACGTGATTTAAGTATGTCATAGTCTGGCTGTCCTGGCTTGGAGCTTGATGCTTTGCCCCTAATCTACTATCATTACAATTATCATTACAATCCTTAAGCATTAGCGCGTTCATCAATTGCGCTTACCTGTCTGCTGTTCCGATACACCGCAACATAAAATAATTGCGGCCCCACACTTTCGGTGCATGTGCACGTCCAACGCCACATCCCCATACCTCCACTCTATAATTCTTACCGTTTATTCTTTTTTCTTGGAGGTATCACTATGAACTCTCTGCGCTTTACTGAGTTAATCGAAGGCATTAAACATGATAATTCTTGCATCGACTTCTTCAATTCCAGAGCCATCGCTCGCGTCTCTAGGTCGGGCCAGTGCATTCATTGCCCCTCTCAGATCAGAACCGACGATCTGCACCCCTCATTCGCCGTCTACGATGACTCCTGCTACGATTTCGCCACCGGCACGTCCTACGACATCTTCAGCCTCTTCGAAATATTTGACGGCCTCTCCTTCAAGCAGACCTTCGAAAAATTGTCCGGTGTCTCCCTCGAACATGACCACGATGCTGATTCCGCGTTTAATGCTTTCGCCGCCAACAGAAAAGCCCTTGCAGAAAACATCGCCAAGTGGCACAATATTCTTCATTCCACAAAAAAAGCCGCTGACTACCTTTCTGCTCGCCATATCTCCGCTGATACCGCAAATTCCCTCCTCCTCGGCTATAACCCCGACACTGACAGGCTCATTATCCCCTTCTTCCGCAATGATAAGCCCGTCTACTATTCAGGAAGGGACTTGTCCGGCAAAAACAGTCCCAAGTATAAGTGTGCCGCTAATGATTTCGGCGTTTCTCATACTTTTTGGGGGTTAAATTCTATCAGAGTTCAGCCCTCAAATCCACGCGAACGCAAGCTCTTCTGCGACTTCGACATCTCTGACCCCATCGACAGAACTGAACTCAAAAATACTACCCTCGTCGTTACTGAGGGACTCATCGACGCTATCTCCCTTTACCAGGAACGCTGGCAGGTCATCGCCACTGGCGCAGGGGCCATCTCACAAAAAGATATGCCCGAGTTCCTCAAGTATTGCAGGATGTTCGGCAGAGTCTGCCTCGCCTTCGACAATGACGGCGACTTCACGCAGAAAGGCCGCAAGTTCCAATTGGACCTGGCCAAGAAATTACTGGCTGAGCATATCCCCTTCACCTGCGCTCACATTCCCCACGAAGTCAACGGCCAGCCCGTCAAGGACATCAACGATTACTACTGTGCGGGCGGAGATTTCTACGAACTGATTAACGGTGCCGTCAAGGGGATTATCGAGATTGGCGACTCGCTCAACACGTTAGAGCAGGTCCACAAGTTCGTCATGAGCATTACAGGCTACGAGTCAAAGTGGGACATTCAGCAGTTGTACATGCACCTGTGCGAGCGCAAACAGCCCGTCAGCAATGAGGGCCTCACGGATGTATCGGACATTGCACCCCTCTTCAACCCGAAGCAGTTAATGTACGTGTTCAAGGAAGCCTCCAGGAAACTCACCGACAAAGAATTAATCCGGCGCGTAACAGACAAGCACAACATTCTGTACGCACTTGACGGCAAGTTCTACGAGTACACCGGCAAAATCTGGGAGCAGATTACCCGCGAAACAGTAGAACGCTACGTCAGCAAGTGCCTGGGAGAATCAGCGACAAGCGGCAGGTGCAGGGCAGTAGCCAACCTGTTAAAGGCTGAGCTTGAATGCGATGAACCCTTCAACGCACAGCACGTAATGGTCTTCAAGAACGGAGTGTTCCTGCTTGATGAGCCGGACCCCGAAAAGCGTTTCGTGAGGCACAGCCCGGATTTCATGAGCACAATCCTTCTGCCCTACAACTTCAGCGACGAGAAGGCTGTTGCGTCCAAGAGCATTAACGGCAATATCGAAGTGTACGGGCGTGATATGTGGCTGACGGAATGGGGGCAGTTCCTCAGGAAAGTTTTTGTGAGGCCGTCAGGCAAGCCCGAGACCAAATGGGACCCTAAGCAGGAAAAGCATGTGCTCACAGGCAGGCCGGAATTTCTGCCCGACTTCAAGCTCATCAAGGAAGTGCAGAAGATGTGCGGTTACATCATGTTCACGGACAACCGGTTAGAGAAATGTTTTTTTCTGTTAGGGCGCGGCGGAAACGGCAAGTCAACCTTCATGCAGATACTCGAAGAAGTTTTCGGGAGTGAGTTTGTTACCCATTTGCGGCCTGACAGGTTATCCAGCCAGTTTGACCCGATAGTCCTCCGCAATTCCATTCTGAATATCTGCCACGAGTCCGCGCGCAACTTGGCCGGAGCCGAAGAGACACTGAAGGCGGCGATAAGCGGCAACCCGATAATGGCAAGCTACAAGGGAGTTGACGTAGAGAGTTTCAAGTCCCGGGCCAAGTGGTTCATAGCGGGCAACAGCCTTATAGACATTCAGGATGTGTCGGATGCGTTCACGAGAAGGATGATTTTCGTACCCTTCCTCAACACGTTCAAGGACGAAAACCTTGACGTGAATCTGCTCGACAAGCTCCGCGCGGAACTGCCTATTATCTTCAACTGGTGCTACAGAGGATATTTGCTGTTGAAGGCAGGCGAAACGTTCCACGACACGGAAGGGCAGTCGCAGTTGAGATTGAGGATGAGGGAGCATTCCGACCACACGATAACGTTTGTGCGCGAGTACTTCCTTGACGGCGATGTGCTGGATGCTGACGGCGTGGAGTGCAACGACGGCAAGAAGATACTCACGGAATACCCGACGGAAAAGACGATGTATATCTGGTACTGCAACTGGTGCAAGGCGAGCAACATAGAGCCTCTGCCCAGACCGCAGGCCATTGAACGGATAAACGATGCCATCGAAGAATTTGTGCCTGGCATAACCCTGACGGACCTGACCGACAACAGGACGGGCCGGACCCGCAGGTACTATGTTATGAGGGACTTCGACATGATGAACCTGTGGCACTTCGACGAGGCATCTCAGGCGAAAATTGCGTCCATGGTAGCGATTACCTCCCATGCTATAGATGACACCCCCGAGAGCGGAGCGGAGGATAACGGCATTGCCTGCCGTGCCTCAGCTCCCGTACAGGGGGGGGATGTTCCGGCCAAGTCAGGACAGATGACGATAATGTATGAGCCTGGCGCGGACCTGGACGAGGATGCAGACAATGAGATTACCCCGCCCGACGGACAGTACGGAACCGGAGGTAATGACAGTCCCAAAATTCCCTTCTGAGACTGCCGGATTGACGGGGAAAAGATTACACGGTTCACGGCGCACCTGCCCCCATCAAGGCATTACGGGTTGAAAAGTAGAGAGTTCATAGCGTAATGAAGTCATGGGCCGTGTAACAAATTACCTGCTCTGCCATTAAGACGTGGTATGCCTCCAATTAGAGGCCCGGAACGCCATATCACGGTCAGCCTGTGTGCAGTGCAGGGCAGGCAGTAATTATTTTCAGAAAGAAGGAACGTGAGGAAATACGATGTATCAGGCAAGCGAAACGCGCAATGTAACGCAGAGGCATTTGGACATGGCGTGCAACGAGCTGGCGCGTGCAATCCAGGCACTGCGTTACGGGGATGCATACACCCAGCAGGTAGAGGCAGAGCGTGCAGAAGGAGTACTTGACGCTGTGCTCGGAAGGGTGTGGTAAACATGGAAGAGATTGACCCGATGGAACTGCGGATGCGCCGTCTCAAGCTGGGCATAGCGGCGGACGTAATCTCCCGTGAACTGGGATTTTCGAGCTCGCACATTGCCAGGGTAGAGACAGGGTGCGCAAAACCCCGCAAGGCTACGCTCACAGCTTATGCCAAACTGCTGGACGAACTGGAAGCAGGGACAAAGAGATTGGTCACGTCAGTGCGTTCACTGCCCCTCACTTATCCCAGAACGCGGTCCATACAGCCCGCCATGCCTGAGCAGGCAAGGCAGGACACGGCATCTCAGCAGCTCCCTTTGTTCAAGGATGAGGACCCGAAACTTGACCCGCTTCTTGCCGGCACGGAACCCTCGCTTGAAACGATTTACGCGCTGGGAGTACTGAGACGCTCGCTCAACATAAACATCCACGTAGCGGCCCGTGAAATCGATACGACGGGAGCAATGCTTCTCGGCAAGGAACTGGGAGAGCAGAAGTCGACGCTCTGCGAAGTGAAGAAGCTGCTGGAATATTACGCACGGCATGTTGCAGGATAGGAGGTGTTGATTATGACGGGCAAGGATTTGCGCATGAAACGTATTAATCTGGGAGTGAAGCGTGATTACCTGGCGGCGTGTGTCGGAGTATGCATGAGCACCCTCAACCACATAGAGACAGGTATAACGCCGATGCATAAGCCGCATTCCCAAAAGTACCTTCATGTGCTTGAAGACATCGAGAACGGCGTAATAGCTGTGCCGGATGACGCGAGATACAACCTGCCGGTAATGCTTGCGAACAAGCGGCGGTATGAGCCGAAACTGTCTGACGATGAAGTATTGGCACTGCGTGAATGGCGGCTTAAGCTGAACTTGTCGCAGATGAATGTAGCGCGTGCACTGGGAGTGAATTTGCACTACGTGTGCCAGCGTGAATTGGGGTATACGGCAATGACGCGGGAGGAAGCGAGGCATTTCCGCAAGTACTACTGCAAAGTAGAGAAGGAGCGCGGGGAATGCCAGACATCTTAGCACTGCGGGATGAGCGGCTTGAACTGGGTATAACGCAGATGGACGTTGCGGAAGCAGTCGGTGTTCATGTATCAACTGTCAACAGGTGGGAGACCCTCCAATGCAATCCGACACGCAGACATCTTTGCGCGTACATGTATGCTGTTAAGGTATGGGCCCGCAATTCAGGGCAGAGGGAGCGGAAGTATCTGCCTCTGCCTCGTGAGGCCGCGGATGTTCCTTTTGTGAGTGAGATTGAGGCTTTGGATTTGAGAGCCAGGCTCCGGAGAATGGGACTGACTGACCTGGACGTAGCGGCATTGTGGAACGTGAAGAGGTCTACAGCCGGAGGCAAGCTGAACGGCTGGTGCCGGATGAGAGTGAAAGAGCACACGCAAGGGTTGAATTATCTGTATGAACTTCAGCGTGAGGTCAGGATATTGAAGGAGAGTGTGTACAAGAGGGCAAGGTGGATGCTGTGGAATTACGCGCAGAGGATGGACAAGCTGAGTGCACTGCGGTGTATGTTAGCGTACCAGCGTGCAGACATGGACTGCCAGGCGCAGAAATATGGAGGTTCACGTCCGAGTGCCGGGAGTTATTCGGACCCTGTAGCGCGGCGTTACGCGGTAATTGAGAGCACGGAACGTGCGGTGCACAGCCTGGAGGAAAGGGTAATGCCTGTTCACGAAGTGTACATGTCGTTGAAGAACTCGATGAATGAGAACGAGCGCGAAATGTTCCTGATAATGGAGCGTGTGTTTATGTCTCATGATTCGATTGAACATGTGAGCGCGGACACAGGGAAGAGTGTACGGACGTTGTACCGGCGGAAGTTCGACCTTATCCAGCGCGTAGGCGAGGTGTTAGGGGATAGGGATTAGGGGTGAGGAAATTGGCAGAAAAAGGTGTGAAAGGTGATATAATGAGTTACACTCACGTAGTTTCTATTTTCACGAGGAAAGTCAGCCCGATTTTCCACTTCTTTCTGACCGTTACTTCATCAAGAGGACAAAGGGTCGTATGTGAAAGTATGGCCCTGACTCCTATTTCCTCTGCCCTCCCTGTCCCCTGCCAAAAGGTACTGGGAACGGGGGGCGGTGCGGGTGCGCTAGAGGCTAGCGAGGCCCGATTCCTCTTTAGTTACAGGCAAAAAAAGTTTTGAGGAGGCATAAAACAGATGGCGTGCCACAAGTGCCAGGAAGGCGGCCCGGTAATCATTCAATGTGCCCTCAAGAAATGGTATGCACAATGCAGTAATTGCGGCTGGTCAACGCCACATTTTGACGGTGCAGGCCAGGCGTTAGAGTTTTGGAACAGGAGGAAAGACAATGCAGGAAGAGCAGAAGGGGAAAATTAAGCTGAAGCCGTGTCCGTTTTGCGGCGGTTCCGGAACGCTGACGGCATGGAGCGACCCTAACGGGGTAATCTCTGCACATATACACTGTGATAAGTGCGGAGTAACGGGACCGTTCATGAAGACGATTGAGGACGCGGCGGACATGTGGAACACGCGCGATACGGACCGGAGGACGCAGAATGAGTAAAAGAACGCTGAAGCCCTGTCCGTTCTGCGGCGGGCACGCGGAAGTAACGACGAGCTACGAGTATGAAGAAAGTTATCACGCTGTGTGCGAGGACTGCAAGGCACGTTCCGGGTGGTGCCGCACGCCTGAGGATGCACGAAAATTGTGGAACATGAGGCCGGAAATATGGTAGACACTGAAGAATTGATGCCCTGCCCTGAATGCGGGTCCAGGCCGGAAGTCAAAGCATGGGGCAATGGCTATATCGTGGAATGCCTTGTGTGTCATTCATGCTTAGGCGATGAATTCAAGGAAGATGCAACGGGCTGTTTTGAGCCGTTTGACAGCGTGGAGCAGGCAATAGCAGGCTGGAATTACTATACGGAGCTGTGGGTATGAGTGAAAAACTGAAACCCTGCCCGTTTTGCGGCGGAAAGCCTCACATTTTGGATGACCTGCCTGAATACTGCGATGTGGAACATCCTGGATACTACGTGTATTGCCCGAAAGATAGTCTTTACTTTGGGTATACCGAAGCCTTTGGCGGGGAATTTAGCACAGAACGTGAGGCAGTCCGTGCGTGGAACCGGAGGGTGAATCATGGCTAAGACTAGTCCGCATTGCCAGAACAGCAACGGTCCCGAAAACACGTTGATATGGTGGTGCGATATACCCGGCGAGGAAATAGCCATAACCCGCCGTATAGTAGAGAACTCACCTGCCCTGTACGGCATAGTGAAGTCAATTGTGAAGTCCGGACCCGGCGGCAGTGTAATAGCTGAAGCTCGGGAAGTGCTGAAGCTGATAGAGGAGGGTAATAATGCCTGAATTAAAGCCCTGTCCGTTCTGCGGGCATGAAGTGCAAATGTCATATCGAGATGTCCAAATCTATTGGGCAGAGCCCGGCCAAGTTGCTCGTGTCTGGGAGATAAAGTGTCCTGAATGCGGCGCGCACATGGAAGACCACTACGAACACCACCTCTATGATAAATGGAACGGATTAACGCGCCTGGACCGGTGCCCGATATGCGGGGATTACATCCGGCGGATAGAACCGTACGAGGATTACGATGAAGGCACATATTATTATGTGGAATGCCGGAAATGCGGGCTGAGCACGCGGAAATTCTCTGACTCGATGGAAGCGCGGGTGTTTTGGAATGCCAGGCACGGACGGGGTTAAACACTGACCGTTTCGCGGTGAAGCAGCAAGGAAATTATGAACGTAACACAAAACGCAGACCTGATTGAAGCCAAAACCAGATTAACCAACATCAAGGCAGACCAGGCCGCTTTGAAATTAAAGATTATGCAGGGAGAATTTGTTTCCATTGCTGAAGTGAACAAACAGCAGGCAGAAGCTATTTCGCGGGTCCGTACTAAAATGCTCGCAATCCCTGCAAAATTATCACGCAAACTTTCAGGGCAGGAGTTCTCTCCTCAGGAAGTAAACGTCATTCTGACTGAGGCAGTCAACGAAGCCTTAAACGAACTGGCTGGTGAAACACAGGCATGAACTTTGAGCTGTTCCGTCCTCCTCCAGAATTAAGCATCTCGGAATGGGCTGACGAATACCGTTATCTTTCTGCAGAAGGCAGTCCGGAACCCGGCAAATGGTCAACCTCGCGTGCTCCCTACCAGCGCGCAATGATGGATGCCGTCAAATCCCACGAACGCGTAGTAATTATGACGGCGGCACAGGTCGGCAAAAGCGAGATACTCCTTAACACAATAGGCTACTACATTCATTATGAGCCATGCCCGATGTTAATGGTTCAGCCCACGCTCGAGATGGGCAAAGACTTCTCCAAGAAAAAATTCACTCCAATGTTACGCGATACACCCGTGTTATCCTGCCTAATCGACCTCAAGGCACGGACTAAGGACAACAATATTCTGGATAAACGTTTCGGCAATTCAGCGATAGTGTGCATAGCGGGAGCAAATTCCCCTGCAGGCCTCGCAAGCAGGTCAATACGGATACTTCTGCTAGACGAGACAGACAGGTACCCTCCGAGTGCAGGCAATGAAGGAGACCCTATCTCGTTAGCCATGAAGCGCACCACGAATTTTTGGAACCGCAAGATAATTCAGGTAAGCACACCCACGCACAAAAATTCACCGATTTCTGAGGCGTTCGAACTTTCCAGCAAAAACGAATGGACCGTACCCTGCCCTAAATGCGGGAAATATCAGCCGTATATCTGGGACAATTTCCTTTACCGTGAACGTACTGAACCCGTAATGAAGTGCCAGTATTGCGGCCAGGAGAGTGCGGAGCGCGAGTGGAAGCGCGGCACCGGGAAATGGGAGCAGGGCTGTGAATCGGACATAGCGGGTTTCCACATGAATGCATTTGCTTCACCGTGGGTAACTTGGCCGGAACTTGTGGCTAATTACTTTGAGGCGTATTCATACGGTGAAGAGAAACTGAAGGTGTGGATAAACACTGTGCTGGGAGAACCGTACGAGAACCCTGAAGGGGTAATTGAAATAGAGAGCATTCACGAGAACTGCGAGGAGTACGGAGCGCAGGTACCGGATGAAGTGTTAGTGCTGACGTGCGGAGTGGACACGCAGGATGACCGTTTGGAGCTTGAAGTAGTAGGCTGGGGGATGGGCAATCAGTCATGGGGAATAGAGTACAAGATTTTCTACGGCGATACCAGCCAAAAAGAAGTGTGGGAACAACTCGACAGCTATTTATGCCAGGCGTTCAAGAAAGCAACGGGAGAAGCACTCCTCGTTTCCTGTACGTGTATAGATTCGGCAGGGCATAACACGGACATGGTGTACCGTTTCTGCCATTCCCGATTGAAGCGGCGGATATTCCCGATAATAGGCAGAGGGCAGTGGGGCAGGCCGAGCGTAACGAAGCCAAGCCGGAATAACCGTTACCGTGTGCCGTTGTTCACGCTTGGAGTGTCGACGATTAAGGGAATGCTTCACACGCGGCTGCGAGCCCAAAAAGGACAGGGCGGTTATTGTCATTTTCCGAAGGACAAGGGCACGGGGTATGACGAAATATATTTTGCGGGACTGCTCAGCGAGCGGATGGTAATGAAGCGTCTCGGGGGGCGTGAGGTGGTACGCTGGGAACAGCGGGACACGAAGACGCGGAATGAACCGTTGGACTGCCGTGTGTACGCAATCGGAGCGTACGAGATATTCTCGCCGGATTTACGGAAGTATGAAGCAGGGTTGAACGTGAAGCGCAAGCCGGTGAAACACGAGGAAGTTCCGGCCAAGAAAGAGCAGATAGTGAGAGCACCGAAACGCCGTGTGATAAGGGGGATAATGTGGTAGGGGTTAGTGGTTAGGAAAGGAATGATGTTTTATGACAGAACGGGAGATGTTAATACAAAGACTGAACCTGTACCAGAAGGCAGAACGAGATGTAACGCTTCACGGCCAGACGGTAGAACTTGAGGGGATGCGGATAACACGAGCAAGCCTTGAAGATTTGCGGAAGGAGATAAGGAACTTGAAGCAGGAACTATCATTGATGGATAAACAGGAAGCACAAAGAAAGAGGAGCCGTATCCGGGCAATAATTCCATTATGACATACACGCAGACCACTAAGGAAATAGTTTATGACGACGGATTTTTGGTGAAGGAACATGTGCATGTATCGCTGAAACTCCGGAGATGTCCGTTTTGCGGCAAGAAGGGGAAAGTTATTCACACATCCGGTGAAGACCAGGCAGACATGATAAGCATTGAGTGTGAGGGATGCGGGGGAGCGTGCGGGGAATACCTGACGCACGAGGAAGCCGCAGTTGCGTGGAACAGGAGAGCTAGAGGTTAGCTGGCCTTGACGGCTAAGTACACCTGAACTCCCGCAACGATTATTGCAGACAGCCCGATAATCCCCCCAAGCAGGAATTGCCAGAATGTCCCGCGCGACGAAAATCCTGAAACGTACGCAACAATTGTATCGGCTAATCCTTCTGCTTGCCGGGACAACGCTTTGACATCACCGCGTATCTCCGCGATTTCTACACGCATCTGCGATAACTGCGACTGAGTCCTCGCTTCACTGGCTTCCATTTTTGTCTCCATGCGTTTCATGATTTCGTTGAACATGTCCTTGCGCACATAAACTTCATCCATAGTTTTCACCTCTAGATATATTGATTGGGGATGTAATTATTATATCATGCAGATAACTAACTCCGGTTATTCCGAACACGGCGCTTCCAGACGCAAAACCAGCCTCATCAAGTGGCACTCATCCAGCAAATCACCTCACGAGGACATCAGCGAAAATTCAGCACTCTTGCGTGAACGCTCCAGAGACCTCTACATGGGCGGCGGACCCTTAGGACGCGGTGCCATCGACAGAATTGCCCTCAACGCTATCGGCAGAGGCCTAAAGCTCAACGTCAGGATTGACCCTGCCCTGCTGAACATGTCCGAACAGCAGGCCTCAGCTTGGAGTGCCCGCACCGAAGCATTGTTCGACTATTGGGCATCAAGCAGGAACGCTCACTCCGGAAGGGAGTTATCCTTTTACGATTTGCAGTGCTTAGCCTTAAAGTCTATCCTTATTGACGGCGAAGTCCTCGCAATTATCGAGTACACACCGAATATCTCAATCAGGCTCATTGAGGCCGAACGCATTATGACACCGCCCGACAGGAACAGCAAACTCATTGACGAAGGAGTTGAACTCAATGAATGGGGAGACCCTGCCGCATTCCACATCGCAAACCGCAACCCGAACGCCGAATTATTGGGACAGAAACATTTGGACTGGGTCAGGATTCCGGTTACCAATTCAACACTGCACCTGTTTATCCGTGAACGTATCGGCCAGCACAGAGGCGTACCCTTCCTCGCTCCCGTAATCGTACAGCTCAAACAGTTATCACGTTACACGGAAGCCGAACTTATGGCGGCAGTTGTTGCGGGGATGTATTCTGTGTTCTTCGAGCACCCGCCGCGCGAGGACGGCATGTTAGGGAGCGACGAATACGCGTCAGAACAGGGATATGGTGAGACCAGCGGGCTTGAAGGGTTAAGCACTGAGATGATGTACGGGAGCGTGATAGACCTTCCCGACGGAGTGAAGGCCAGCAGTTTATCGCCAGGCCGTCCAAACCAGAACTTCAACGGTTTCATTGAGGCACTTGCGCACCAAATCGGGGGAACTCTGGGCATTCCGGAAGAGTTATTGTTCCTGCACTTCACGGCCAGCTATTCAGCATCCAGGGGTGCACTCCTCGAAGCATGGAAGGTGTTTAAGTATTGGCGGGCATGGTTTGCGGAGAATTTCTGCCAGCCGGTTTATGAGGCATGGCTTGAGGAACAGGTCAATGCAGGCAGGATTGAGGCACCGTTATACTGGCGGGATGATTTCACGCGGAGCCAGTATGCTTGGGCTGAATGGGTGGGACCGAGTCAGGGGCAGTTGAACCCTGTGCAGGAAGTTGAAGCGGCGGTAATGAAGATACAGAACAACTTATCGACATATCAGCGTGAATGCAGTGAATTGACGGGCGAGGACTGGGACTTGGTGATGAGTGCACTCACCCGTGAACGAATGAAATTACCACAAGCGGATGAAAATACTTAATGCCGCGACTATCCACGCTAGGGCCGCAAACATTAATGCGGTATCAGCAACTTTGTTAAGTCTGTTCAGCTTGCGTTTGCGTTCTTCGTCGGTCATTGGCTACACCCCCAATAATGTTTTTATTGCTGGCAAATAAGGTGCAGCAGTTATCAGTACGGCTATAACTCCTGCAATTACACTAATTATTGTCCAGCGGCGGCCTGCCGCATTCTCCATAGCATCTAGCCTGTCCCGGATTGCCTTGATGTCTGACGCTAAACTCTCTGACTCGCGTTTGCTCTCTGCACGGTAAACTTCAAGTTTTGCGTCGCTGTCTGCCTTGTAGGCTTTAACGTCAGCCCGTATTTCTGCAATTAACGCGGCAGTCCTGGCCTCGCTTGCGGCATTCTGGGCTTCGATGCGGCGGATAATTTCCTGGAACACATCATTGCGTACATATTCATTGTCCATCAAATTACACCTCATTATTTTTTTGCTTTAGGGATGTGAAAATTATAGCATGTACAAAATTATCAATCACAACGGCAATAACGAAATTCTCCTTTACAGCCTCATTGACTACGGCATTACCGCCAATAAGGTAATCGATGCCGTCAATTCCTTTGACCCGGACAAAACTATTACCCTCCGCATTAACTCAGAAGGCGGAGACGTTTTCGATGGTATCGCACTCTACAATTACCTCAAGGACCGTAACGTCAACGTCATCATTGACGGAGAATGTTCTTCGAGTGCAAGCATTATAGCTATGGCCGGTAAAACTATCACCATGAAGCGCGGAAGTCTCCTCATGATTCATAACCCTATGACCTGTGCCTCGGGAGACAGCGAAGCTTTCAAAGCCTATGCAGACATGCTCGGCAAAATCACCAGCAGCGTAATTGCTATCTATCAGTCCAGGTCTAACCTCAACGCTGACCAGATACGCGACCTCATGGCCGCAGAAACTTGGCTTGAGCCGGAAATGGCTAAAGAGTACGGATTTATCGACGACTTCGAGAGCGTAACCTTTGACGAAGCATTGAACGGCCGTTACGACGAAGGGGTAAGGGCAGAGCGCGAACGCATAAGGGAGCTTGACGAAATGTACACTCCCGCCCGCGCAATAATCCTCAACAAAGCCAAGTACATCGACCCCCGTTCCGCAAGGGATGTTGCACTGGAAATTCTGCGTGCAGAGGCGAAAAACACAGCACTTCACCCTAACGGAATATCCCTTCCTTCCGGTTTCAGCGACCAGATGATGAACGACACAATAGACAGCATTATTTCAAGAAAGAGAGGATTTTGACGAATGGCGGAATATTACAGGAAATTGACCGAAATCACCGAAATTCCGGCACCTGACGATTTGGTGCAGGGAGGGTATGTTGCAGACATCGTTGCTCTGGCCTCGCCCGGCGACTACAAGCGCGGGCTTGTCCTCATGAGCGGCGAAGACGGGTTTATCCCCGCAACAAGTGCAGGTATCGGCAGTGCTGATGAGGCATGCATTCTCGCGGAAAACATCTCATTCACCGAAGGAACTTGCAGTGCCAGCGCATACTTTGGGGGGATTATCAATTCCGAGAGGGTTATTCTGGGCTATGAGACTGAAAGCGACAATCACTCTGAGCTTATTTCGGCGGTAAAACCTGTGCTTCGTGCACACAAGCTGTTTTTGGTCTAAGGAGGACTTCCATCATGAACTACTATGAA
Organism: Synergistaceae bacterium; assembly: GCA_017451025.1. Taxonomy (GTDB): domain Bacteria; phylum Synergistota; class Synergistia; order Synergistales; family Aminobacteriaceae; genus JAFUXM01. The sequence goes on from JAFSSM010000022.1 coordinate 16,954, forward strand.
CCTAAATTTTTACGTGCGGCTATCAGGAAAATTACTCCGGCACGCCAGTTCTTCAGGCATAGATTTTTCGCAGACACAATGACTTTCCCCACTAAGTCCGTTACTTTCGAGTATGCACGCAGTCCCCGTGTAGTTCTGCCCTACGCAAACGAGGAAGCAGGCAGTGTGAACGTTGCACGCTCGGGGTATCAGGCACTCACATTTACGGCACCGTTGCTCTCAGGCCACAGGATAATCACCCCGTCAACACTTAACGATAAGCTGTTCGGTGAATCACAGTGGGACAGCGGCTATACCCCTGAGGACAGGGCGCGCGAGCTTGCGGTTATGGACTTGATGGAACTGCAAGACAGCCTTTACCGTCAGGAAGAGTATATGTGCGCAAGGTTGATGCAGGACGGGAAATTGACGGTGGACAGTCCTGGCGTGAAGGCGGAAATAGATTACGGGTTTACTCAGATTGAGACCGTAACGAACGCCAACAAATGGACAACTACTTACGATATTCTGGGAAAACTGTTGAAGTGTGCGCGTGAGCTCCGCAAAAACGGGATAAACCCTGACACATTGATAGTGGGACATGAAGTGAGCGAGGCAATCAACAAGAATGAAGGGGTATTGAAGCTCCGCAATGACCAGTGGGTGAATATTCCGGAGCCTGGCAGTCTGGAAGACGGGATAACCTATGTGTGCCAGCTTCGTGCACCTGGAATTTACCTGAATGTGCTTGAGTATGACGAATACTATTCGGACAAGGACGGAAATATCCTGCCGCTTGTTGACCCTAAGACGGCAATCCTGATGTCAAGCAGGGACCGCAACATGATGCTTTACGGAGCGGTTGTGTACCTGGACAAGTCTGGGGAGTATGTGTCGGAAATGGCGGAATATGTGCCTTACGTGGTGAATGAGTATGACCCGCCGGTGAAGAAGTTAGTGGTGAGTTCGCGTCCCTTGCCGATGCCTAGGGACATTGAGAGCTGGATAGTGTTAAAGGATTTGGTGTAGGGTGAGTACCTGAGGAGTGAGAAATACTCACCCTGTCAATGGCTTTAACCTGCACTGCGCGACAGAAAATACATGACGACAGCCAAGCCAATCTGCATAGCTGCAAATACTCCTGCTATTATTGAGACAGTTATTCCCCAAAAATTAACTTGCCTGTTCACGGTGTCTTTCAGATCATCTATGCGCTGATTAGTTTTCTCGTCCAGCATGAGCAAAGTATCCTGCTCTGCGCCGTAGACATCTTTGCGGACAAAATCCTTCTCGTTCATGTTATCTACCTCTGCAATAACAGCCACACAGAAAACACGAACGACAACGTCAGCGCTGAAAATGAGAACAATGAACAGCCAATCAGGAATCTGCGCATTTTTTGCCAGTCCTTTTTGTCCTGCTCAACACTTGCTGCTATTTTTTGGGACAATTCTTCTATCGTCGGAGCTATACGCATAGTACTTCACCTCATTAATTTTTATTTGGGAATGGAGAGATTATAACATGAACTTTCAGGGCTGGGACTTCCGCTCTATCTATGAACAGCCACCCCCTGACTTGATGGAGGCCGAAGCATTCTTCGCCGCCTTCGCCAAATTCCACGACATTGACGGCACAAGCATTGAGTGCATTTTCACGAGGGCTAAACGCCAGCCCGTAGCAATAATTCCCGGAGCAAACGGGGAGAACATAGACGGAATAACTTCGTTTACCAGCGTGTTAATCGTGAAGGACGAGGATATATCGGGAGCCGAACAGGGAGGAAGTTTGAGGATAGACGGTGTGCACTGCCGGATAATGACGGTGTCGCACCCGATTATGGGCATTACCAGGATGGAACTTGAGGGTTATGCGGGGTAATTTGACTTAATTATCTTCGCAGCATTCTTTCGAAAGGTGATTATACCATGATTAGGTTTTCCTTCACGGCTAACACACGGGACCTGCGCTACCTTTCCCGAACGGACAAGCTCCTCCAAAAAGCCCTGTACATGGCCAAGAAAGACACAATGCGTCTCCTCAAAAACGAGGCGGCCCGCCAGGTCAGCGCACAATACTGGCTTACGCAGAAACAGGTCAAGGAAGCAATTCGTGAGGAGCCTGCGGGAATACGCGTCAGGTCCGGAATGCTGTCGCTCGAAAAGTACAAGATTTCCCCCACGCACCCGGCTGGCGGCAAACGTAAACTTCTCGGTGCAGTCAAACGTTCCGGAGGCCTTAAGCCATTAGGCAACGCATTCCTCAGGCCTGCACGCGGAGGCGGCTTCAAGCCGTATATGCGTCCCTCAAACGGCAAAGGCAGGCCGAAGCTCATAACCGGACCGTCAATCGCTCAGACAGTGGGCAACCCCGAAATTATGGAGAGACTGCAGGCACGGGCAGGCGAGACATTCCAGAACAGGGCAGATTTCTACGTGAGCAGACTCGGAATTTTTGCACCTAAAGGGGGCTGGAGATAATTAACAGATTAACTTTGATGCAGGATTTGACCGAACGCTTAAGGGCATTAATGCAGGGGTATTCACTGCCCGGCAAATCCGGAGCGTTGCAGGAAGTGAGGGTTTTTGCCCAATATGTGCCACAGCCTGCGGGAATAACCTTTACCGACAAGGAGAAGCGCGGCCTCAAAAATTACGCTTCGAGCGATTACGAGAGCAATTTTCCGTGCATAATCGTGCAGTTCGGGGAAATGACAGACCTCGAAGAACGGAGCCGCCAGCACAGTACTTGCAGTGTGAGGCTGTTAATCGGGATATACGACGATGAGCCGGAATGCCAGGGTTACCAGGATGTATTGAACATCCAGGAGACAATACGGCAATACCTGCTTGAACACCGGATACTGGCTAACCGCCATCTGCTGATGATGCCAATGAAGTGCAGGCTATTGGACGCGGAGACTTGGCCGGTGTATTTCGGTGAAATGGAGCTTAACTACCAGGTAGGCAGGCCGATACGGAGCAATGATTACGTGTATGCGTTCGAGGGTCTGCCGACGAAACCAGAATAAGGAGAAATATAACGATGGATGACCAGAGAATATATATCGGGCCGAACGTTAGGACGCTCGGATTATTGCGGAACCAGGTATTTATTGAGGGACTGCCCGGCCAAGTGCAGGATGCAGCTGCGAAATTTCCGGAAGTTGCGGACCTGATTGTGCCTGTGTCAGAATTTGACGAAGCAGAGCGTAAGGCACATACGGCAGGAGAGCACCTGCACAGGGTGTATCAGGAATTTGTGCAGGCACTCGGCAAACAGGGCAAGGATTAACGGGCTAATTTTTCCTTGATGGCTTCCTGCAGGACCCGGGAAAAATTGAGGCCTGCTCTTTTGCCCTCGTCAATCATCCATTTCGGGAGGGTAACCATTTTGTTGACGGACTTGTTCGCAATTTTTGCGCGGACCGGGGGCATGAATGCCTCAACTGGTGCAACAATCTGGTTAGCCCTGAGGTTTTTCTTGAGTCCCAGAATGTCGGAGGGTCCAGGAATTTGGTCGTTGTCCTGCCCGCCGCCCCAGAGGAAGCCTTCCAGTGCTTCGCGGGCATTATGCAGTGCTTCTTCGATGGTGTTTCCGCTGGTAATACGGCCGGGCAAATCAGGGAAACGTACGATTACGCCTTCTTCCGTGAAGCTGAACACGGCGGGAAAAATGTATCTGTCTTTCAAGATTTAACACGCTCCTTTAGGTCTTAATGTTTTATGATATTTTGACGGGGAGCAGGTCCCGTGCTATCTGAGGCCTGCAAGCGTCAAGGTATCTCTTTCACCGGCAAGGCGGAGATTTCTTGTCATCCCGAACTGTCGGTTTTTCTGCTGGGATGTATATATTCATCATATGTAACTGTACAGACAAGTATATATAAGGGAGAGATTATCCATGAATTACGGAGACATAGTAGAGCTCGGCCGGCACAGATTGATGTGCGGAGACGCAAGGAAGCGTGAGGACATTGAGCGGCTTCTGGACGGTGAGAGCGTTGACCTTGTGCTGACTGACCCGCCCTACGGGATGAAGTGCCAAGACTCTCGGGGGTACTGCGGAGGTCATAACGTGTTAATGAGGGGGATAAAGCAACGTTATCGTTCACTCATAGGCGACGACTCTCAGGACACAGCCCGCGAATACTGGCAGGTCTCCTCTGACCTCACCGACAATCATATTATCTGGGGCGGCCAGTACTTCGCGCATTTCCTGCCCATTTCAGGCGCATGGATTTTCTGGGACAAGCACACAGGAACTAACGACTTCAGCGACGGCGAGCTTGCATGGTGTTCGCGGGGCAAACGCATACGCTACTATTCGCACCTGTGGAACGGGGTCTGCCGTCAAGGGAGCTATGCCCTCAACCCCAGACCGCGCGTTCACCCCACGCAGAAACCCGTAGAACTTCACGCGAAGATACTCGAGGACTTCTCCGCTGAAGGAGACCTCATCCTTGACTGCTTCGGCGGGAGCGGTACTACACTCATTGCCTGCGAGATTACCGGCAGAACATGTTTCATGATGGAATTATCACCCGAATACTGCGACGTTATCATTAACCGCTACAACTCTTTGACCCGAAATTCCCTCATGCTACAATAACCTCATCCATTCATCTATTCAGGAGGCCGTTGTTATGCCTATTATCTCGATGTTTCTCGGCATTATCATTTACATGCGGTTCAATGAACACCTGCCCCCGCACTTTCTCGCAAAATATCAGGGACAGGAAGCCGCATTCACCCTTGACGGCGAAATCTTAAGCGGAAGCATTCCCCCCAGACAGCAGAAGTTCGTGCGGGCTTGGATTGAACTTCACCAAGACGAACTCGCCGCTAACTGGGAAGTTGCACGCGAACATGGCGAACTCTTCAGGATTGACCCGCTGAGGTAATCATTATGCCTAATCCTGAATGGTGCGTACTCAAGGCCGAAGTCATTCCGCCTTATACCCTTAAGCTGTGGTTTGAGGACGGCAGTATTAAGCTGTATGACTTCACACATAACCTGAATTACCCGTGCTTCAAGCGTCTTAGGAACAAGGGGTTCTTCAGCTGTGCAAAAACTGACGGCTCAACTGTTGTGTGGCCGGGCGATATTGACATCGCTCCCGAAGAACTCTACGAAAACAGCATTCCCTTTACTCAATAACCATTTAACTCTTTCCGCCCGGAACTTCCTTATTCCGGGCCTTATTCTTTCCATTATTAAGGAGGTTTCATCATGGCATTCAGGCATGGTGTCTACAAATCCGAAGTCCCTACTTCATTAATCGCTCCCGCTCAGGGAGAATCAGGCTTACCCGTCATCGTCGGCACTGCTCCCGTCTTCATGACCGACAAGTCCAACGTCAACCAGCCCAAACTCTGCTACACTTACGCCGAAGCTGTACGGTATTTCGGTTACAGCTCTGATTGGGAGAACTACACCCTCTGCGAGTTCATCTACTCCCAATTCGCACTCTTCGCTCAAGCTCCCTGCGTGTTAATCAATGTCTTCGACCCGGCCAAGCACTGCGAAACTCTCACTGACCAGACTTTCCTCGCGGTAAACGGCAAAGTCAATCTCGGCGTAAACATCATTTCCGCAGAGACTGAATCAGGCCAGGCAGAAATCAATTATGACGATGACGGTTATGCGTTTGTGCCCTGCACTGCCGCCAACATGACATTCACCAAAATCGTCAAGGCTAAGCCCTCTATGGTTACCAGCGCCGAAGTTATCGGCGGAGTGAGCGGCACTACCGGCAAATACACAGGCCTCGAACTGGTCAACCAGGTTTTCCCGAAGTTCGGGCTTGTTCCTGGCTTAATCGGTGCTCCGAAGTTCAGCGAAAATTCCGGGGTGGCGGCGATTATGCGCGCAAAGGGAGACAACATCAACGGCCTGTTCACGTGCTGCTCGGTTGTGGATATACCCAGCGGAGAAGGCGGAGCCAAAATTTACTCGGAGACCACAGAGTGGAAGAACCAGCATAACTATGTGGCCGAACGTCAGATTGTGTGCTGGCCGAAGATAAGGCTTGACGATAAGACGTTCCACATGTCCACGCAGTTAATCGGCCTCATGAACAAGACGGACCATGAACACAGCGATATTCCCTACAAGTCGCCGTCTAACGAGATGCTGCAGATGGATTCGTGTGTGAACGAGGCGGGTGAAGAAATAGGCCTTGATTTATCACAAGCCAATTACCTGAACTCTCAGGGTATCGTTACGGCGGTAAACTTTATCGGCGGGTGGAGAGCCTGGGGAAACAGGACAGGGACATACCCCGCGAACTCTGACCCTAAAGACTGCTGGATAGCGGTGCGCAGAATGTTCGACTTCATCGGCAATCAGTGGATTTTGACCTTCTGGCAGAATGTGGACCAGCCGATGACCCCGAGACTTATTCGTACGATCGTGAACACGTTCAATCTCTACCTGAACAGTTTAGCCGCGCGGGAAATGCTGTTAGGGGGCCGTGTTAAGTTCCTGGAGAGCGAGAACTTCAAGACTGACTTACTCAACGGCATTCTCAAGTTCCATATCTATATGACTCCGCCGATTCCTGTTGAGGTTATCGAGGGAATTTTGGAGTTTGATGTGGGCTACCTCGATGTGCTCTATAACGCTTTAAGGTGACATACTCCCCATGCCTAAAGGCAGGGGATTCTAGCATCTACAACATTGCCTGCCTAAACAGGTCTTATTATGTCTCCGCTACGAGCTGATGCCCCAACTCGATGTATAGTAAATATCCCCTACGTTATCCCGCTTCACGGTTACCTGCTTAACCTTGCCGTTGATGCGGCGGCTCCGAAAATACCCGTACCATTTCTTCATCAGCTTTATTCTTCCGCGTGCCTCCTCCAGCTTCCCCCCCCGCTTGCCGCAATGTAAATGACTTGTTCATTGTTATCTTGCGGAATTTCGGCAGAGATGCCCGCTTCCCTCGCTTGCGACTGCGGAAACACCCCTCGTAAGCCCTCTAAATGACCGCACAGTTCGTATTTGCGTATTCGTTCCCCGAACATTCGGTAATACCGCCGGTGCAGTGCAATGCAATGGTTACGCAACATTTTGCATTTTCTTTCCTCATTCCTAGTTTCAATTTGGGATGAATTTATCTTATCACAAAAAAGGAGTCCACCAATGAATATAGTCCCCGAAAAACTCACCAAGTTCCAAATCTACAACGACGATAACGCTCTGCTCGGTATCGCCGACGGGAACTTCCCTTCCCTGGAGTTCCAGACTTCCGAAATTAAGGGAGCCGGACTCGTCGGCACAATCGACTCTCCCGGACGCGGCGGCTTCTCCTCTATCGTCGTTACCCTCAACTGGAGAATCACTACCCCCGAATTTATGGCACTCGCCGCCCCTAAAGGCCACAACCTCGACATGTACGCTGAACACCTCTACATGGACGCTGGTGCAGGCGAATACGTCTCCAAACAGTTCCACATCTACATGCGCGCATTCACCAAGAAGCTCGACATGGGAGAACTGGCGGACATGGACAGCCAGGGCGCAAGCACCGAACACGAAGTGTATTACATCAAGGTCGAAATTGACGGCAAGGAGCACATCGAAATCGACAAGTACAACTACATCTACAAGGTTGACGGCACTGATTACCTCGAAGATATGCGCCATGCCCTCGCTATGAACTAAAGGAGGATTAAGCCATGATAATTAAGTTAAGCACTCCCTTGTCCTTCAAGGACTCGTCCGTCGATGAACTTGACCTCAGCCTCGAAAAATTAACCGGAAGGGATTTATTGGACGTTGAAGCAGGATTTAAGGCACGCGGCATTCAGACCGGTGCTTGGGACATGAGCAGGGCATTTTGCATTGCCCTTGCCGCCAAATCCTTCAATATGCCTCAGGAAGTTTTGGGCAATCTCCCGCTAAAAGACTTCTCACGCATCGTGAATGAGGTAATCACTTTTTTGGCGGAAACGGTCTCTGCGGATTAACAGGGACCAAATTTCGCAATATCTTGATGAGCCTGGCACTCAGTGACACACACACAGGCATTGATTATTGGGAGAATCTGCCCGTGTGCGAACTTCGGGACTGGGTGTCGCTCATCGAGGCTCACTACAAACAGCTTGAACGTGAACTGCGGAAAAGACGCTAAGAGAACAGCCGCAAGGAGGTGAATATACGTGAAAACTTTAGAACTGTTATTTGCTGTCGATGTCGCCGTTTCAGGCGGAGGCTTCAAGAAACTCGAAGCTGTGCAGTCCCAATTCTCCAAGCTGCAGAGTGCAGGAGAAAAATTGCAGGCTCAGTCCTCGCAAATTTCTTCGTACCAGAAATTAACTGAAAGTGTGGAGACTGCGGCAACAAGGCTCCGTTCATTGCAGGATAACTACAGGGCAATGGACGCAGGACTTCAGGCTTCAAGACAGAAGACCTCCCAATTGTCGCAGGAATACGACAAGGCTAAACAGCGCGTCCAGTCCTGGCAGGAAGTTTTGCCGAAAAACAGCGTCCTTATGCAGACTGCTATCCGCCGCGAAAAGGAACTTGCACGTGCTTACAGGGACAGCCAGAAGGAAACTGCAAGGCTTGAACGCGAGCGCGACAAGCTGTACCGTCAGGTAGGCCAGCAATCGGCCAAGTTAGACAGCGAGCAGGAAGCATTGCGCAGAATGGGCCAGGCAATGCGTGAAGCGGGCCTCGACACGGACAACCTCGCAGAACGCCAGGCCAAACTTGTGCAGGCTCAGGAGAGATTGGGCAGGGCACAGTCCCGTTATCAGGAATTACGGTCTCAATTGAGCTGGGACAATATCAGGGGGGATTTGTTCAAGTCCGCCGCCGCAGTTATGGCCTTCAAGAAACCGATTCAGGTCGACATGGACTTTGAGCAGGCTATGGCTAATGTCCGTGCAGTCTCCCTCACGTCAGAACAGGAGTTCAACACTCTGCGCAACCAGGCAATACAGCTCGGAAGCACTACCCCGTTCACGGCAAGCCAGGCCGCCAAATCTCAGGAGAACTTGGCCCGCGCGGGCTTCACTGCCGAAGAGATTGTGCAGACTATGCCGGGACTGTTGAACATGGCCGCCGCCGAAGGCATGGATTTATCCCAAGCCTCAGAGATTCTTGCGGGCGGTATGCGCGGTATGCAATTGCCCATGTCCGAAACTACACGGCTTGTCGATACCCTCGCGTACACCTCCGCTCACTCAAAGACAAACATTGCCAGTCTCGGCGAAGCATTCAAGAATGTTGCGGGCACTGCCTCACTGCTGAAGATTAAGCCCGAACAATTAGCAAGCTATCTCGGCGCAATGGCTAACATGAACGTTGAAGGCGGTGAAGCCGGTAATGCCTTGAAGTCGTCGTTTATGCGATTGTCGAAACCCCCGAAGGAAGCGTTGAACTTCCTGCGTAAGTACCGGATTGCGGTAAAGACATCGAACGGGCAGATGCGGGAACTGCCAGACATCTTGACGGAAATCTACAAGAAAACCGAGAAGCTAGGGTCTGCGGAACAGTTGAAGGTGTTTTCGGGGATATTCGGCAAGAATTACGGCGACAGCATGATTAAGCTGGCACTTGCCAGCGTGAACGGTTCACAGGGGAAATTGGAATCGGAGCTGTTTACGCAGAAGGAAGGCACGGGTGCGCGGATGGCGGCAATCCGGAACGACACGCTTCAAGGGGATATTACGGCGTTAGGCAGTGCGTGGGAAGGTGTAATGATCCGAATAGGGAAAGCCATTGAGCCGATTAACCGGTTCTTCACGCAGAATTTGACGCTGGGACTTCAGATAATCAATGAGTTCGTCGACAAAAACAGCACCCTGATAGATGCCGCATTGCAGGCAGGTTACGCGTTAGGCGGGTGGATGATTGTCAAGAAGGTCTACAGGTACGGCAAATTGGGCTTCGATGCCCTCATGGCATGGCGTGAACTGAAACTTGCAGAGCATGCCGCAAGCCTGTTTACTATGGGGGAAAACGCCGCAGCCATTGCGTCAAATCTTGGTGCCGCCGCAACCGCAGGAAGCAATTTCCAATCATTGCTGGTTGCCCTTGCGGGACCGATTGGTGTAATCGTCGGGGCAAGTATCCTTATCGCCGCAAACTGGAAGGAAGTTACGGAGTGGTGCAGGAAGGCGGGAGAAGCCATACAGAACTTCGACACAGGCAAGATTTCCGCCGCAAAGGCAGGCACCCTCAAACGGAGCGACCCTGATTACGGACTGGCCGTCATGAACTCCACGTACGCAATGCCCAGCCTTGAACCTCACGCTTTCGGCGGTATCCTCACACAGCCGCATATCGGACTCGTCGCTGAAGCAGGACCCGAAGCAATCATCCCCCTCAAGAACAAATCACGGGGAATGCAGGTCCTCCAACAGGCCGCTAACATTCTCGGCGTGAACGTCAGCACTAACCCCGTTCCCGGCATAGCATCGTCTTTCATCAACAGCTATTCGCCCGCCGCCAGTACAGCAACATCATCGTCTATAACGGACTTCGTTTCATCCGCGAAGAGCAATGCATCATCAACATCCATTGCCGGCTTCATCTCACAGGCACGGAGCAGTGCTTTATCGTCAATCTCCAGCTTCATATCGCAGGCTAAAAACGAAGCCGCTGATTTTATTTCGAGAGCAGGTGATTTTATTGGACAAAGACTTACTTTTGCTGATTCTGAACATCACAATTCTAACTCTGCTGTTTTTGGAGAACAGGCACCGGTGGTGAATATTACCATCAACGCTTCCGGCCAAGAAAGCCAGTCTCTTGCGGAAAATATCGCCGAAAAGGTACGTGAAGTGCTTCGTGAAACGGCCAGCTATGAGGAGCGTGTTAGCTTTGCCTGAGTACAGAACAATTCAGGGGGATAACTGGGACTTAATCGCCTATCGTGTCTACGAAGGATTAGGCGGCGAAAAACTGACCAGTGCGTTAATCGACGCTAACCCTCAATACGTGTTAATGGTGGAATTTCCTGCGGGGTGCATTCTGGAAATTCCGGAAGTATATATCCCCGCCGCTAAGACTTTGCCCCCGTGGCTAAGATAGGAGGATTTATTCATGAACGATACTAAGAATTTCAGCGTTAAGGAGTTTGCCTGCCATCATTGCGGGCAGAACAAAATTGACCAGCGCGTTATCGACTTGTGCCAGAAAATACGCGATGAACTGGGCGTGCCGGTACGCGTCAACTCAGGCTACAGATGCCCGGCTCACAATGCCCGCGTCGGCGGCGTAAAGGGAAGCAGGCACGTGCTCGGACATGCCGCAGACCTCTCCAGTTCACGGAGCGGTATGTTAATGTTCGAGGCCGTCAAACGCCTGCAGGGAGAAGGCAGATTGCCGGAATTGGGTTACTGCATTCTCTACAAGACGAAGAATTTTATCCACGTGGACATCGACAAGCGTCCAAGCGGCAGCATGTGGGAAGTGAGGCCATGACTTACGGCAATTACTTTTCCGGCGGAGTTGGACTGCTTGGTGCATTCTTGTCGTGGTACCTGGGAGTTTTGGACGGCACTGTGAAACTCCTGGTAGTTATGGCCGTGCTGGACCAGGTTTCGGGATTATTGAAAGCGTCAGTTCTGCGGAAATGGTCTAGTGAGGCAGGGTTTCACGGCATCGCCAAGAAAGTATTCATGTTTATGCTTGTGGGGATAGCCAATGTCATTGATAAGGAGATGCTCGGCGGAACTGATGTGCTGCGGGATGCTGTGAGCTTGTTCTACATTGCCAACGAGGGGATAAGCATAATCGAGAACGCTATAGAGAGCGGTGCACCGGTGCCCGAAGGCTTCAAGGAATGGTTTATTTCGTGGCGGAACAAGAAGTTAATCAGCCATAATGTGCCTGGCGACAGCGAGGATTAACGGGCCGCGAATATTCACAGCCTGCTCACCTCAACGGCACATACACGTATTTCTTCACCATTTTTGTTTTGGGGATGTGGTCATCATAACACAGGCACGCTCTGCTATTATTAACATCGTCTATTCAGGCAAGGACATTTCCGAAGATTTAGCTCCTTACCTCACAGCATTTTCCTTCACTGACAACGCAAAGGACAAGTCCGACGACTTAAGCATTACCCTCCAGGATTCGAGGGGTGAATGGCTCAGAGACTGGACACCCCAGAAATCCGACACTATCACTGCCTCAATCATCAAGCAGGACGGCACTTCCACTCTTAGCCTCCCTTGCGGAACTTTCACCGTTGACCAGATAGATTATTCCCTCCCGCCACACACTCTGAGCATTAAGGCCGTAAGTTCCGCCGTGAACTCCACAATTGCCCAGACCAAAAAGTCCAGACATTGGGAAAACGAAACACTAAGCTCCATTCTTGGCCGGATTGCCAGCGAGAATAACTTTGCACTCAGGCTTGAAGGCGAAGCAGGCCACGTGTTCGAACGCCTTGACCAGACCGAACAGACAGACCTCGATTTTGCGCGTGAAGTGTGTGCAGATTACGGCCTGGCAGTAAAAGTTCAGCCCGGCAAATTGTGGGTGTACAGCAAGGAGGATTTCGAGGCACAGGACAGTGCTTGCGAAATATGGAGCACCGACGACAGGCTGATTAGCGCACGGTTTTCGAGCAAGAGCGCCAAAGTCTACAAGAAGGCAAAAGTTGTGTACCATCATCCCGTCAAGGACGAAGAGTATGAAGGAGAATACGAGGACGAAGACGAAGAAGGGAGCGGGCGCGAGCTGTTAATCCATGAACGTGTGGAAAGCCAGGGCGAGGCAGAGAGCAAAGCGAAGGAACGCTTAATCGAAGCCAACAGGGCAGAAATCACGGGAAGCCTTGTTTTGGTAGGGGATGTGAGTTTGGCGGCGGGAATAATGGTAACGCTCGGAGGGTTTGGGATGTTCAGCGGCCGTCATTTCGTGAACAGGTGCACGCATAAGGCAGACGGCGGGGGGTTTACAACTACGCTTGAACTTGGCCAGCCCAAAGGAGAAAAGAACAAGGGCCGGAAATCGGCGCGCAAGAGTTCCAAGTCGAAGAGCAGGAGCGGGAACAAGGGAGTCAGCGGCGAGATATTCTACGAAGGGGAGAAATACTACAAGTGAACGATTACGTCCTAATCATCAACCCTGGCCGGATTAACTTTGCTCCGGATAACCTCTTAGAGGAAATTGTGCAGAACGTGAACACTATCTGTTCCACACCGAAATTCTCCGTCCCTATGGACCGGGCTTTCGGAATTGATACATCCCTCCTCGATGAACCTATGAGCAAAGTTGCGGCCAAGTACAGGGCAGAAATTATCCAGGCAGTCCGGAAATTTGAACCCCGTGCACGCATTTCCAGAGTGGAGTTTTACAGGGACGAAGAGGCTAAACAGTTCCGGCCTAAAGTCTGGCTCAGGCTTGCTTAGTTCAAATCTATTCTCGGTGCCTCCAGTTTGATGTGCACCCCCGCCTTAATCCTTACCTCGTTCAACGCCTCTATCTCAACGTCGTTTCCGGCCTTCACCTTCACGCCGTTATCTGTCTCTATCGTTATGTCCTTCACGCAATGAACGCTTAACGTACTTGAAGCACGGTCATACTGAATCATCGTACCGTCTGCGTAGGTGAGCGTGTGTGCATTGCCTGTCTGGAAGGGCGGCTCATTCTTGCCGTCATAGAAGCTCCCGAGAATCACTCCGAACTCGTCGCCCTGCCCGGACATTAAGCACACAACATGTTCGTCCACATCGACGTAATGCTCTGACTTGTCGGCGTGGGAGTTGGGGGTTAATAGCGGGAGCCAGTCCGAAATTTTGCCCGGTATGTCCGGGAAAAGGACACGTGCGGCGTGTTTTTCGGGCGAGAACTCGCAGACACGCCCTATCCTCATAACTGATGCGTATTCGTTATTCTGCCTCATCTTCGAGATACTCCTTAAGTTTCAGGTCTAACGCGGCGTGCATTACCGTACCGTTCGCGGCTATACGGGTGTACTTTTCGCCAAGACTCTCAATCACCCACAATCCCCCGCCCATTACATCCCCGCCTAACGTGAAGGCTAATGCTTCGTGGGCATTCATGGCGGTATACAGGTCAGTTATGCACTCGCTGACATTAACCCCCTGTGATTCATCAAGCTCAATAGTGAGTGAGGCAGTTGATGCATTGAGGCCGGTAAATTCGAGTACTCCCTTTTTCCCGATAACCTTATGTTCTGCGTAGTTCACCGAATTGCTGAACGATAAGTCTGTGAAGTTTTTGACGTTTTGTTCGCTGACTTCGAATTCATATTCACCGAGTGAGCCTATCATATTTAACCTCCTGCATAGACATCCGGGCTCCCGGCCGCAACACTTGACCCGCACGCTACCGGGTCTCCTATTCTCCCTAACTGCATTCCGTTGCAGTACACCGTAGAACTTCCGGCCGCTAACACCGAAGCATGGCATTGCGGAACAGGGTTGCAGTGCACAGCCCACGAGTCGCCCTGCCGGTGAGCAGGTATGTTATTCACGAACACGTCGGGACTTCCTGACGTTGAGGGTCTTGGCGGCCATGAATCATGTCCTGTGCAGTTATCGCCTAATCTGGTAACTGGCGGCATGAACAATCACTCTCCTTTTTTGGGGATAATTTTAGCGCAAAGGTCCCTCCAAAAACAGGAAGTATTTTCATTCTTTGAGTGTTCTCTAAATTGTACGAATACAACCAACAAATGCGAAAACTTTCATTTTTCAGCAAGGATGTGCTCACCAAAAAATGACTAAGTCCGAATTATTCCCCACATTAAGCGAAATTGCCTTCGCAGAAAAAGACCCTGACACCATTACACGCGAAATCCTCTCGGTCTACGAACAGATTACAGGCAGAAATTTAGCCCGTGCGGACCCTGTCAGGTTATTCATCAATGCAATTACCCTGATAATCATTCAGCAGAGGAACTTAATCGATTACGCGGCAAAGCAAAATTTGCTGGCCTATGCTTCCGGAGATAACCTCGAACATATCGGCGCATTATTGGGAGTATCGCGATTAACCCCGACTAATTCATCCTGCAGGATGAAATTCACACTAAATTCCCCCTCCAGCAACGACAAGGTTATTCCTGCAGGTTTTAGGGTAAGTGCAGGAAATGATGTGTTCGCATTGACGGAGGACTGTGTGATTTCCGGCGGAGAAGGTACCGGTTATGCCTCAGCGCGTGCACTGGCGGCCGGGTCAGGCATGAACGGAATACTGCCAGGAGAGATTAACCAGTTAAGGGATATTCTGCCGTTCGGAGTGCAGTGCGAAAACGTAACAATCACTTCCGGGGGGAGCGATGCTGAAACTGACGAGACATTCCGCGAAAGGATACAGATAGCTCCGGAAAGTTTTTCGAGCGCGGGCCCGAAACATGCCTACAAGTTTTACGCATTGAGTGCCAACACGGACATAGCAGATGTTGCGGTAATAGGTCCGCCGGTGATTGAGCCGGGTCATGTGGACATTTACCCGTTGATGTCCGGCGGAGAACTGCCGGATAATGAAGTTTTGGCGCAAGTGCTTGAAGTTTGCGGCAGAGATGATGTGAGGCCAGACACGGATTACGTGAGTGCGAAATGTCCTGTTGCCGTGAATTATGGCCTGCACGTGAAGTTCTGGATAGACGAGGGTAAGTCGTCGAGTGCGCTGTTATTGGCGGGACAGGTAGAAGCGGCGGCGGAGAACTGGGTGAAATGGCAGAAGGGAGTATTGGGCAGGGACATAAACCCTTCGGAACTGGTGCACAGGATGATAGACGCGGGAGCCAAGAGGGTAGAAGTGATAGAGCCTGAATTTCAGGTGTTGGAGGACTGGGAAGTGGGGATATGTGTTGAGAGCGAGGTTGAGTATATGGGACTGGAGAGAGGGTAGCATGAATACATCCACATCTATTTTCCTGCGGTGAATGGTTGAGACCCCGTAATTTCCTTCACTATCCTGATTACTTCACTCGGTGTAAGGGATGAGTCAGGGCGTACCTCACGCTTTTCCTTGCGGTCAGACGCTATCCACAGATATATTCCCGTAAAGATGCCCAGTGCCGCGAGGAATATACCGATTGCTCCAAGCACCCAATATACCGCCGTCGCAAGTGTGTCTATTCTGCCGAGAATTAATGCCTGGCCATTCTCTAATGCACCGGCACGTGCCTCTAAGCCCCCTAATCTCTGCTCTATTCCGTCAAGCCGTTTCAATACTTCCGGCTGGTAACTCTGCCCTGACTGCTGGAGTACATATACTCTGCCGTCTATCTCTGCCGTTATTTCTCTGTCAGCACTGTCCATGAATGTACCTCCTCTATTTCCCCATGCTCTGGAGACGTGAATTTATACCCTCGTTAATCATCTTCATTACCTCGCTAGGTGTAAGTGAAGGTTCCGGCTTGGGTTCCGGCTCCGGTTTTCTGCGAAGCCCCGGCAGAACTGCCAGTGCCGCAAGGAATATCCCAATAACTGCCAATTCCCAATACACACTGGTCTGCAGATTAGCTATATCATGCTGAAGTATTACCTGACCCTCACGCAGATAACCTATCTCTGTATGCATCGACGATATTTCCTGTTTCTGCCGTGCCTGCTCGGCCTCAATCGCTGCAACCTTGCCGTAAAGTTCTATTAATATCTCTCTGTCTGTACTCTCCATAATTCATAACTCCTTTTTTTGGGGGGATAGTTAATTTTATCATGAATACACTGCTCTCACATAACCTCGAAACACTCACGCCGAATAACCTCATTGCTGACGAAAATATCTCCGCTCTCGCCAAAGCTATTGACCCTCAGCTGGCATTAACCGCTAATGCCTCCTTTGAGGCGATGATACTTCCACGAATTGACGAACTGCCTGAACAAGTGCTTGACCTTCTTGCGTGGCAGATGCACGTCGATTTCTACGACTTGGCCTATTCCCCCGAAATTAAGCGCAAGGCAGTCAAAGGCTCCCTGTTGTGGCACATGAAGAAAGGGACCGTCCAGGCCATAATCGAAGCGTTGAACCTCATAGACATTCAGGGAACGTTCATTCACTGGAAGGACATTCCTGACGGAAAACCGTACACGTTCAGCATTACGGCAATAGTAGCGGGAGATTTTTACCGTACGCGCGGCAAAGACAGGCTTGCGTCGTCAATCCGCCGTGCAGTCAATGACGCAAAAGCTGAGCGTTCATACCTGGCAAGCCTGGACATCCGCATAGAACCGAAGGAAAGCATGAGCCTGTATCCTGCGTTTCTGTGGGTGAGGAATTACGATATAAGTTTAGGAGTTGAGAAGAAGGAAATGCATGAATTACTCTTGCTGTTTGAACAGCGGATAATCGATAAGTTAGTGTCATACGGGGAACGTTTTACGGAGAAGATGGACAGTTTTTCGCGGGACCTGACCCAAAAATTGGCGGAGAATGAGCGCAATATTCTGGCACGTGTTGAGGAATACGAGTCGAACGTCGGTGCAAGGATAGATGATTGCGAGGAAGGGACTGCACGCCGTATTCAGGCGTGTGAAGAGGAAACGGCGCGCCGCATAGCCAATTGCGAGACACAGACAGCTAACCGCATACAGAGCTACGAGAACCGCGTAATGGTACGGATAAACTGCTATGAACGTGATTTGCAGGCGGGTATGTCCCAGCTTGTAGACGAAGTGCACACTCTGCGCGAAATGCTGTTGTGGAAGGGAGCAGGGGATAGGGATTAAAGGAGGCTTTCAACAAAAATGATGACACTCACTAATTCAGGCCGTAACCTTCTCGCACGTGCCATCCTCGGCCAAGAACTCAAATTTACGCGAGGCTGTATCGGCGACGGCGAAATTCCGGACAGCACCGACGAAAAATCCTTAACCGCCCTCATCCATAACCGCAAGATGCTCGAAATTACTGCCCTCCGTACCGCAAACGAAATCGGTACCGCCGAGTTAGAGTTCGAGACCGACAACCGAGACATGCCCGCAGGCTTCTTCGTGCGAGAATACGGACTTTACGCATTGGACCCTGAATCAGGGCATGATATACTTTACGCGTACTGCAACAAACGTGATGAAGCTCCGTATATCGAGGCGTTCAACGGTACCGACATAATCACGTTCACACTAACTTTTCTGACAGTGATAGAGCAGTCGCCTAACGTTACTGCAGCTATCACGAACACCAACCAATACGTAACACATAGCCGGCTGGACCAGCATTTAACGGCTGTCTGGCAGAACATAGAGAGCCTGAACCTCCGGGTACACACAATCACAAAGACAATACTTGACCTCGTGAGGTCCGACCTATGGGGAACGGCTGACATCATCAAAGTCATTAAAGACCTCGAAGCTGTGCAGGATGAAGTTGACATGAACACTTCAGCCCTGTTAGCGCAAAGCAGAAGCATTCTGTGGGGAACAGCCAACAACTTCAACGCAGAAAGGAGACTGCGGGCACTTGAAGAGAAGATACACTAAACCTTTCGTGCCTATTACAAAATGAGCTACTTATCAGTAAAGTATGTACCTGACGCTTCGCTTCTGCCCGCAACTCTTGTTGAAGGCAGGCTGTATTTTGTCGGCGATGAACAGGTAATCATCTTAGACAGCGGCGACGGCCCGAAGATATACGGAGCGGCCTCAGCACCCGCAGTCTACTATCACACAGACAGCTCGCCGTCCCTCAAAGAACAGATAGATGCACTTGCCGAAGCAGACCTGAATGCAGGGCTGAACTACTGGGCAGAAAGCGTGAGGACGCGGCGCGAAATTTCCCGGCTGGAAGCACGGATTGAGCTATTAACGTCAAGACTGCAGGAACAGGCCACGAGCAACGCAGAAGGCATTCTGCAATTGGAGCAGGCGATTCAGGCAGAGGCAGACAAGACAGACAACGAGATAGCCGCGCTCGCAAAAACAATAACAAAATTCCATCCCTATGCAGAAGATTCAGGAAGCAGTTATGACCCGTCAGCCGATGACCCGCTCGACAATGAGACACTCGCCACCGACGCAGGGTCATGGACAATCCAGCAGACATACAACGCCGACGGGACAGTAACGTACGAACTGACAGCACAGGAGTTATACATAGACACACTAACCGTAGGAGATACCGTGAATTACGACGGGCAGGCCTGGACGGTAACGAATTACCAGAAGGGCGAGAACGGAGTAATCACGCTCTCAATAAATCAATAGGAGGAAAAGAGTATGCCTGCATACGGAATTAACGGAACAACCCTTAACCTTGAGCACCTGGTCTTCAAGTGCAACAACGCGGCCAGCTGGAGCGCAGACTATGTACTTGCGGCTGGAGAACTCGGCATTGAGCTTGACACCAAGAAGGTGAAGCTCGGCGACGGCACAACGCAGTGGAGCGAGCTGGCCTACTACAGCGACCCGGTAGTAAGCGGGCTTGTAGAGACCCTGACCGGCCGTGTAACCACAGCGGAAGGCACCCTTACATCTCTCGGTACGCGCATGGACACCGCTGAAGGGAATATCACATCGCACGGAACGAGGCTTGACACAGCGGAGGGAGACATCGGCGCACTGGAGACCCGTGCAACGGCAATTGAGGGAGTGAACACAACGCAGAACGGGAGGTTAGACGCGCTCGAGGCCGTAACGACCATCAGCGCAAATCCCTTTTCTGCATAACTGGGAAGCCACGCTCAACAGAATCACAGCATTAGAGACGTTAGCGCAGTCAATTAACGGAGTGACCAGTGCCGTAATCGACAATATAGGAATAGCGCGTGACGTGTAGTGCTGTATAATTTAGGGGATAAGCCTGAACGGCAGAAAATGCCAGGGGTTTATCCCCTCTTTTTTATATCAGGAAAGGAGTTTTTGCATGGGCAACTATACCCGGTGGTACAGAGTAGGTGCGGCAGCACTTACCCAGAACAGCAAGACGGTCTTAGGGACCGATACGTACTGGCTTACTGCGGGCCTGAATCCCGGAGATTTATTCACGACAGACGGAGCGCAGTTTTACGAGATAGACTCAATCACTGACAACAGCACCCTAGTGTTAAAGACGGCATATGCGGGGAGCACGAACGCCGAAAGTTCGTACAGCATAATCCGTAACTTCACGGCAACGATGCCTGCCGATATTGCGGCAAGAACGGCGGAACTGCTCGGGGATTTCCGGAAATACATCGATACGGACATGAGGAGCATACACGGCAAGAGTGCATATGAGCTTGCGGTGGACCAGGGGTATACCGGAACGCTGACGCAGTGGCTTGAAGAATTGAAGGCGGCGCAGGAATGGACAAGCCTGAGGAGCGAGGTGCAGGCGATGGACGCGAAGTACGCGGCAATCGTGGAGCCGTTTACCAGTGCCACGTCGAAGGACTACGCACACGGCTTCAACCGGAACCTGATGTACCGGGGCAAGTGCTTGGGGGACAAGATAACGGCGGCCCAGCTTGACGCAATCTACAACGGAACGTTCGAGGACATGTATCTTGGGGACTACTGGAAAGGCGTGGGGGAGTGGAGCAATCTTACCTGGATGATAGTGCACTTCAACTACGAGGCGGAACTGTGGGAGGCATTCAGCACCGCGTACAGCGGGTACTACTACATAGTCCGCAACGACAGCTCCGTTCCTCAGCGCACCCGCGATGCCTATACTTACTGGCCGCAGTGGGGCGGAACGTACAGCTGGCGGACACCGAACCACATCACGGTAATGCAGATGCGTATCCCGCAGGCGAGCACGGGGTGGGCGTACGCGTCCGGGTGGGCGAGCGGCGAGGATGTGCGCATTCACCGGTGGTTCGAGTACACGGCGGACAGAACGCAGAGTTTCAGCGACAGGCTGCTGGAGAAGGCGATAGACCCGACGTTCGGGTACAGCCACGTGATGCCGTGCGAGGGCAAAGTGTACCGCTACGACGCGAACGGCTACGCGGGGACCTACGGCGCCAACTACGCCATGTGCTACCCTCCCGAGTACGAACAGCTGTACGGGTACGTGCCTGAGAGCACGGACGGCAAGATACACGCCGGGGACTGGGCTGCCTCCAAGTACCACTATTCGCGTCAGTTTGCGGCATTCCGGGCGCGTCCGTTTTCGTGGTGGGGCGAGGACGCGGCGCACAGCAAGTTCTGGCTTGCGGACATGGTGGGACCTGCGGGCGACGGTACGCCGACGGCCCTTCTGGGGTACAAGGGCAACAACAACAACACGCCATCGTTCACGCGGAAGAAGATAACGGAGACGATGAGCGGGGCGGGGTGGCGTGCGTGGTGCAACATTGCGGGGAACAGTGCGCTGACGGACTAAGGAGGAATGAGTGATATGCGCGAGATGATGAGTGAGTTTGACCTGACGCTGAGCAACGGTGAGACGTTGAGGTGCTGGGGGTATGCCGGGGGGAATGCGTTTGAGTATGACGGGGAACTTGGGCGTGAGAAGTTTGCGGGTGGTTTGCGTGAAGTAGTGTTGAAGCGCGCGGGCAGTGAGGAGAGCGAGACATTGAGGAATGCAGTACTGGATTACTGCGAGACGCGTGAGGGAGTGACGTACTTCAGTGTGCGTGAACTGGGGTATGAGGAGCGGAAGATGGAAGAATTGCGTGGGAATGTGGAATACATAGCGATGATGACGGGAGTTGAGCTGTAATGAGGAAGTTTGCGGAGATGGTATCGAGGTACTACGATGCGGGGATATGGAGCAAGGAGAGGGTGAAGGACTCAGTAATGAGAGGGAAACTGAGTCCTGAGGAGTACCGGGAGATAACTGGGGAGGAGTATGAATGAGTAAGTAGAAAATGCTATTGAGTTGAAGAGGCAGACGTGATATAGTAAGCATCACCGAGTAAGAATGACAAGTGAATATGTCTTATGCCGAAGCGGGAGAGAGGGAAGTCGAACCTAGTGGGGTCACTAGGAGAGATGGAGCGGAAGGCATGAGAGACAGAGGAGGCAGCGAGCAGGTCGTGGGACTTGCGGTTTGAGAGGTGAAGCAGCGAGGAGATTCGGTGCATGTGCACGTCCAACGGTATTAGCAGGTCGCGCTTATCCATAATTTCCCAGCCGCCAGGATCTACGTCAATATCCCTTACCATCCACTTTAAATATAAGAATAATCTCTTACATGCACTGCCGTCACGAGGAGCACTCACCAACGAAAATGATCCGTCCTTCTTGTTCTGCGATAACCTGTCAGAAAATTTGTCCATACCAGAAAATAAATCACCCCCTGAACTCTTCAAACATTCTCCAGCAAACGCTTCGATACTGCCGTATTCCTTGAGCACCCCTGTTACGTTCGCAAGCAGATTGTTCATGTCATATGCTGTCGTAAACCTGTGCTTAAAACTCGAAGGCACTACCTCAAAATCCTTATTCTTCAGCAAAAATTCACGGGGCCTGTCCCCTAAACACGAAAGCACCTTATCCACACTCTTCATTATCTGTGCTACACGTCCGTACGCAAGTGATGACGCTATCAGTCCCGTAATTTCCCTGTCCCTGACATCACTATAGCTGTACAGGAAATAAAGCGGGTCAGGGTTCACAAGCTCACGGCGCGCGTACACATAATACATCCCCTCAAGAAATGCCTTCAGTTTAACTTTATCCATAACGGTTATTCCTCCCAAAAAAGAAAGAGGGAGCTTCCGCAGCTCCCCCGATTATTCCTAGCGCAAAGCCAGTTCACGGTCAACCGTGTACACTCCATGCTTGTCCGTGCCCAAAAATTCCAGCTTCGACACAATACTTCCGGTGTTGTCTTCCTCTTCCATCTGCTCGTCAACAAACCACTGAAGCATTGACTGCGTAGCGTAATCCTTCTCCTCAATTGCCAAATCCACCAGCTTGTAGATGCGGGAAGTTACGTACTGCTCATGCGCATACGCCGTCCTGAACACATCAAGTGCATCTGCATAGCTCTCCTTCGGCTTGGCCACGTCCGGAATTATCACACGTGCACCGCGTTCGTAAAGATAGCTGATGAATTTTTCGGCATGTTCAACTTCTTCGGAATACTGCTTCTTCATCCAGCTGGCCATTCCGTCCAGGCCCTCAGCCTTGAAGTACGCAGACATCGCCAGATAAATATACGCCGAGTCCAGTTCTGCCTTGATCTGGTCGTTGATGGCAGAAACCATCGCGTCAGAAATTCTCACCTGCTATGCCTCAGCCTTCCACAGACCATGCTTGTTGCAGTACTCGCGCATTACGTTTCCAGCCTCGACACAACCGAACTCCGCCGCAGGAGCATCACCGGGCTTCAGGAACTGACGGCATACACGCTCGCCCTTGATGATCTCGATCCACTCGATATAGTGGTCCTCTGCCATCGGGTGCGCTACACTTCCGACCTTGACGTTGCTGCCGTCGCGCACAGGTACATGCTTCTCCGTCGCCGCATCGGTCGTGTTCTCCTTGAGCTGCTTCATAGGTTCGCCGCAGCATACCAGAGTTCCGCCGCCTACATGCATAACTTCGACAATGTTTCCGCACTTAGCACACTTGAATACGCTTAATTTCTCCATGAGAATTTTACCCCCTGTGTTTTTAGTGAATGCTAGAATACTATCACAAATTACTCAAAAGGTGGTAATCGCCATGAAGAGAAAGGGCTTCATCCTGACAGAAATACTCACCGGCTTAATTATGCAGGCAGGCTTCGTAATTACTCTGTGCGGAGCGTTCTACATGCTGGTTACGTTCAGTGCGTCAGTGAGCAACACTATATCCTCAAACGGTCAAGGGCAGAGAGTCATCACTTACATTGACCGCAGAATCAGAAATGCAGGACTTGGCTTCAGTAAATGCAATAGTTCCGTAAAGATAGCTGAGGCGTTCGGATTTTCTGATAGCATGATGCCTATATTAAAGGATTTGTATTTGCCCGTTGCTATCATGTCCAGCACTGACAGCAGAGGCGAAGTAGTTTCCTATGACAACAGATATTACGAGGGAAATGTTCTGAACCTGCTTTACACGCACAAGGATGCTACTCAAAATGAGCTGGTCGTGTTCAGCACAAGTTCCGACTTGGCCGATAAGGTAATAACCATTCCCGAAGATAACTACGACACATTCCGGTTCCTCTTCAGAGATAAAGATTACACCGTTTCCAAAAACACAGCAGACGATAATCACAATGCCTCGAACTTCGCGCTCGAAGACTCAGCCAACAAAAACAACCTCAAGTATTGGGCTGTAATGGAAGCATCAGGAGTACCGTTCTTGATCTCGGATTATGCCGAGACATCAGGGCATTACGAGTTCAGGCTCACAGCACCCAGAACCAAAAGTGTGCAGATACACCCTATGAGCGAAATACTCAACCTTGATTTCGAGAAGATGTACGTTACTCCCAACGAAAGCGGCGACAGAAATTTTGTCTTCCGTCTTCCGAAAGACGGGCTTAGCAACGGCCTCGATTCCATCAAGTACCACGCAAGGGACATCCTCGAAATACACATGAAGCTCGACACTCAGCCTTACTATGACCCCGCGCTATTCCAGCCGGAGGCACCGATATTTGACCTAAAAGTTCTCGTGAGCACAGGTAAACAGCCGCACAACGACGACGATGAAGTCATACCCTCAGCCTGCCCCGATAACTGGCCCGCCGCTTACTGGAGGGAAGAGTTCGAGCAATACAGCGTCCAAGTTCTCGAGGCATCATGGAAACTCTATAACCTTGCAGGCTTCACGTTCGGAGATACCTTACCCTAACTGACAAGAAGCCCCGCAAGTGCCTCGTCTATGTGCGATACGCGGGTCAGCTTCAAGCCCTCGAACTTCACCTGCTCACGTGAACTCACTACCGCACAGTGAAATCCGAGACGCGCCGCCTCCCTCAGCCGAAGCTCAATCCGAGTTACAGGTCTTACTTCCCCTGCAAGCCCCACCTCACCAAGCCAGCAGGTCCCGGACTTCAGGGGAATGTTTTTCAGGGCAGAAGCTATCGCCGCACACGCACCCAAGTCCGCACTGGGGTCTTGCAGACTCAGTCCGCCAGCTACATTGATGTACAGGTCGTGATTGTTCGTCGCTATTCTGCATCTCCTGTCAATCACTGCCGTCAATAACTGGAACCTGTTTATCTCGATTCCCCGTGATGTACGTCTGGGATAAGGAAAAGTTGTGCGAACCGCAAGCGTCTGAATCTCTGCGGCAAGAGGCGTGTTTCCCTCAAGGGCAATCGTCATCGCCACACCAGCAACAGCCGAATCATCACGGTTCCAGTACAATCCGCTCTTGTCCTCAACAGGAACCAGACCGTCCTCCTTCATCTCGAACACTCCAAGCTCGTCTGTGTTGCCGTACCTGTTCTTGACGGCACGAAGCATCCTGTACGCAGAATACCCCTCACCCGAAAAATCCAGAACTGTATCTACCATGTGCTCAAGCATCATTGGCCCGGCAATCTTCCCGTCCTTCGTGATATGCCCGATTAACACCGCCGGAATGTTCTTCGCCCTCGCACAGTCAATCACCCGCTGGGCAACTGCCCGCACCTGCGTAATCGTTCCGGGCCAGCCTGAAGCATTCTCCGCGCTCATCGCCTGCACACTGTCCAGCACGAAAAACGCATATTCCTCTTCATCAAGATTCCTAAGCGCGTCCTCGAGGTCAGAGCCGGCGTACAGGCAGAGCTTCTCTGAGGCAATGTGAAGCCTCGAAGCCCGAAGTGCAACCTGTGCGTCAGACTCTTCACCCGAAATGTAGAGCACACGAGCGTCGTAATTTCTGGCGATGCTTCCTGCGGCCTGAAGCAGGAGTGTGGACTTGCCTATGCCCGGCTGGCCGCCAAGAAGCACAACCCCTCCGGGCACTAACCCGCCGCCCAAAACCCGGTCAAGCTCGTTAATCCCGGTGGTGAGTCTCGCAGGGGGCTTTACGTCGAGCGAACTGATTACACGTACACGCGGAGCACTCCTTGCTGATTTGGGCTTGGTCTCCTCCACAAATTCCTCGAACGTTCCCCACGAATTGCACGCGGGACATTTGCCCGTTTTTGTTGTGGTAATGTGCCCGCATTCCGAACAGATATACTTCGTGATTTTGGCAGGGGGCATGATTACTCTGGATATTTCTGCAGGATGTTGTTCATGCTCCGCGTAATGTGCCGTCTCATTGCATCGCGGGCCTTGTCCGGTTCGTTATCCCGAATTGCCTCGAGAATCTCTATGTGCTCAAGCGTCGAGGCCCGGTAGTGTGCGGAAGATTCGTCGACGCTCTGCCCGGTGCTCGGACCGTTCCACAGTTCAAGCAGGTAATGCTTCAGACGGTCATTGTCTGCACTGTTCCAGATGCGCATGTGTATATCCCCGTTGAGCTTCTCGTAGTCCTCGCGGCTGACCATTCCGGCAAAATCCCTCTGCAATATTGCACGCGGCATAAGGTCTTCAATGACCATTCTGTTCACGCAGGCACGGCAAGCAGCTTCCGACTCTAGCAGTATCCTCATCTCGAAGCTGTCCTGAACAAACTTTCGGCCTATCTTGTTTACAACCGCCCCCTTGTTCATCCGGAGCGTGATGAATCCTTCTTCCGCTAAGGTCTGGAACGCTTCGCGAACTGGTGTCCTGCTCACCCCGAGCTGTTCTGCAATTTCGGTGAGGTTGAGTTCGTCGCCGTGAGAGTACTCATGTGCAAAAATAGCCTTCTTCAGTGCTGATGTTATCTCTATGCGGATAGGGAATGCTTTTTTTATCTGATCCATAACTCTCCTCCGTTTTGTATGCGATATTCATTATTATACTTGCTAAGCAGATGAAAATATGCTATCTTTTCCGCATCCACATAACGAATACGATATACAACATACGACATGCGATTAATGAGGGAGGCATCGGTTTTGCACGCTATAGAAAAGATTCTCATGAAGAACAGCGGAAAAAGCTCAATCCAGACCGGCGAAATAGTCAACGCAAAAATAGACTTCGCCGAAATTAACGACCTGTACCTTCAGACCGTCTACTCGTTCTACGAAATGGGCGGCAAACATGTTTGGGACAACACAAGGTGCGCGTTCGTGTTCGACCACTATGCACCGTGCCCTGACATCAAGAGCGCGGAGAACCACAAGGCAATGCGCGAATTTGCCAGGAAGAATAACCTCAAGTACCACTTCGACACGAACACCGGCGTATGTCATCAGGTCTTGGCCGAAGCCGGATTGATTTACCCGGGAATGATTGTCGTTGAGACGGACAGCCACACCACAACGCAGGGAGCGTTCGGCGCAATGGGTACAGGGTGCGGAGCTACGGACATGGCTACGATTCTAATGACCGGCGAGCTGTGGTTCAGGGTACCGGAAGTTATCGAGGTTAGGCTTGAGGGAGAAGCACCGAAGGGAGTTTTCCCGAAAGACGTTGTGCTCGCTGTGCTCGGGAAAATCCGTGCAGACGGTGCGGTCTACAAGGCAATAGATTTCACGGGAAGCTATGTTGAGAATCTGGAAGTGCCTGGCCGAATGACGATCTGCAACATGGCCGTAGAGATGGGTGCGAAAACCGCCTACATGCAGCCGAATCAGGCAGTGCTGGATTTCGTGGGCAAAAGGGCTGTGCGTCCGTTTGAGGTACAGTTCACAGATCCGGGCTACAAGTACGCAGAAAGCTACGTTTTCGACGTGAGCACGCTTGAGCCTGAGCTTGCCTGCCCGTCGAGTGTCGAGAACGTCCACACGCTCGCAAGCGTCGTTGCGCAGGGCGAAGTGAAGCTGAATCAGGGATATATCGGCTCGTGCACCGGCGGAAGGGTCGAGGACATAGAGATTGCGGCCAAGATTCTGAAGGGCAAGCACATTCCGGAATACACGAGGCTCGTGGTGATTCCGGCTTCGCGCGAGGTAATGCTTGAGTGCATCACGAGAGGCTACATCACCGACCTCATGAACGCCGGAGCAACAATATCAACACCGGGATGCGGCGCGTGCTTGGGTGCACATGAGGGTATTCTTGCACCGGGTGAAGTGTGTATCACCAGCACCAACAGGAATTTTCCGGGCAGGATGGGATCGACGGAAGCGAAGATGTACCTGGCGAGTCCCGCAACTGTCGCGGCAAGCATGGTGTACGGAAAAATCACAGACCCGCGCGAATTTCTGTAGAGGAGGCAGATCATCATGAAGAGTGTACTTACGGGGAAATGCATAGTAGTCGGGGACAATATAGACACAGACCAGATATATCCGGGCCGTTTTCTGGCGATAACTGACCCAAAGGAGATTGGTAGTCATTGTCTGTGCGGAGTGAGTGAGGAGATTGCGCCGAATTTTCCGCAGGGAGGATTTGTCGTTGCGGGACGTAATTTTGGGTGCGGGTCATCAAGGGAACATGCACCGATTGCGCTGCTGAACATGGGAGCGGTTGCGGTTCTGGCGGACTCGTTTGCGAGGATATTCTTCCGGAACTCGGTGAATCTTGGCCTGCTGCCGATAGTGTGCAAGGGAATCAGCCAGCACGTAAAGGCCGGAGAGACCCTGACGCTCAATCTCGAGAAGGGGACTGTGAAGGTTGAAGAGACGGGTGAGGAGTACGAGTGCGAGAAGCTGGGAGATCAGGCGATGAAGATTCTGGAGGCAGGCGGTATCAAGCCGATGATGAGGGCAAGGTTCGCACAGCAATAGCCTCCTTGTAGGATTTGCCCCAATTTTCCATCACACCAAGCACGGGCTTTAACGTCATGCCAAGTTCGGAGAGCCTGTACTCCGCAACGACAGGCTTCGTGCCGTGAAGGTCGCGGATAACTAGTCCGTCAAGCTCCATCGAGCGCAGGGATTCGGTCAGGACTTTATGACTTATGCCGGACAAACTGCGCTTGAGTTCGTTGAACCTGCAGGGCTTGCGGAGAAGCTCGCGGATAATAAGCAGCTTCCACTTGCTGCCGATTAACTGTATAGCTGTTGCGGCCGGACATTCCGGGAGTTCGTGTTTGTGAATCATAATAATGCATTATACATTGCGGTTACAAATAAGTGCGTTATTGCGGGAGCGGCGGCTTCTGGTTATCATGAGACACAAAATTTCTGACAGGAGGACTTTTCGAGAATGGCACTCAAAGATTTAGCGGACTGGGGCAGCAAGGCTTCATCATGCGGAGGACAGAAACCCTCAGCGTGCGGCGGCAAGAAGGACGTATCGTGCGGAGGCAGCAAGCCTTCAGCGTGCGGCGGAAAGAAATAGCTAACACAATACCCTGCTGAATTTTTGGCGGGGTAATTTTTATGTCTATGCGTTACTTTTCGTTTCAGTGGCACATAACCGACGAATGCGACCAGCGCTGCAAGCACTGCTATATATATTCGGGCAATGGCGGGCATGTTCCGGAGGCCATGAGCCGGAAAGATATTCAGCGGGTGTTCGCTAACTGCCTGGACTTCTGCGAGAAATTCGGGCGCATTCCGCACTTCTACATCACTGGCGGAGACCCGATCCTTCACCCGAACTTCTGGGAACTTCTGGAGACTTTCAGCGCACAAGGAATCGGCTTCTCGATTCTAGGTAATCCATTTCACTTGAATGATGATGTATGCAGAAGGCTAAAGGCTCTAGGGTGTGAGAAATACCAGCTATCGATAGACGGCCTGCGAGAAACTCACGACTTCTTCAGGAAGCCCGGATCGTTTGACGCTACACTGAAGGCAATACACACCATCAACAGGGCCGGAATATGCTCGGTCATAATGTCCACCGTGTCAAAGCAGAACATCGACGAGATTCCTGGCGTGATTGACGTTGCAGTTGAGAATGAGGCCGAAGTGTTCTCGTTTGCGCGTTACTGTCCTACGCATTCAGGAGAGAGCAACGGAATTACTCCGCAGAGATACCGCGAGTTTCTGAGAACCTGCGATGCGAAGTTCAGGTACTACAAGGATTCCAAAACGTATTTCGACCATAAAGATCACTTATGGACTCTCCTAGATTATGAGTCAGGAAGTTTTGCCCCGCCTGCCGACGCTGAACCGGGCAAAATTTACGGCGGGTGTAACTGCGGAAATGCGCACCTAACGATACTGCCGTCAGGGGACGTTTACGCGTGCAGGAGGGTGCAGGACAGCAGAGTCGGCAATGCATTAACGGATAAGCTGTCTGATTTGTGGCTGAACGAGATGGAAAGTTACAGGGAGTATGATAACTTCGTGAAGTGCTCAAAGTGTGAGTTATTGCCATATTGCCGTGGATGTCCGGCAGTCGCAAAAGGCACTTACGGAGAGTTTTACGCGCAAGACCCTCAATGCTGGAAGGAGATAGATTAATGGACATTATAGACGTAATCAGGACGCGCCACTCAATCAGGAAATATCAGGCCAAGCAGATCGAGCGTGAAGACCTCGAGAAAGTCATAGAGGCGGGGCTTCGTGCACCAAATGCCGGCGGACGGCAGGGGAGCATAATTGTCGGCATTCACGACGCGAAACTTGCGGAGCTTGTCGGGAAACTCAACGTCGCACAGTTCGACAGATCAGCGTTGCTGGGAAATTATGTCTCCGAAGAACAGCCCAGCATAATCGATGACCCGAACATTAAGAGCGGGTTCTACGGTGCGCCGTGTGTTTGCGCGGTCTTTGGGCCGGAAGATTTTCTGTACAGCGTGCCCGATGCTTTTTGCTGTGCGGAGAACATGATTCTCGAGGCTCATTCGCTCGGGTTAGCGTCGTGCATAGTGGCTCGAGGTGAGGAGACTTTCGAGAGTCCAGAGGGTCAGAAATTCCTGAAGGACTGGGAGATTCCGGAAGGATATATTGCAAGATGTTTTGTGCTGCTGGGCTATCTTGACGGGCCTGAACCTTCCCCGAAGAAACTTCACGAGGGAAGATTCAGGATTGTCGGGTAATCGTGCGTACTGACTTTATACGATGTACCTGCGCAGAACAGGAATGTGATTCAGTACTGCGGACATGCCGAACGAGATCACGAAGACCAGCAGGGATATTGCTGGTACGGAAAACTCCAGGCTGAACGTTAGGGAAGTTAGGGCGCACAGCTTCAAGATGAATACTGCACCGGCCTTGCACATGCTGTTTACAGTGAGAATTTGTAGTAGCTGGACGAAATTTAGGGTGCTGGTCATCGAGGAAACATGCATCAATCGCGTTGCTCGATATGGGAGCAGTTAAGGTTGAGGATACGGGCGAGGAGTACTAGTGCGAGAAGCCCTGCCTGTTCCGGATGAGCGGGCAGGGCAATTTTTATGCCTTGTCGGGACGGAATCGCAGGTATAAGGTGCTGTAGAGCTTGAGGCTGAACTTGAAGAGGAGTATCTGCAACTTGCTCTTAAGGTTCATGTGAGGATACATCAGAACACGCAGAGGGACTATTTCGCGGCGAAGTTGAGAGATGTATTCCATATCGTAAGTGTCTGTTCCGGCTTTAATCATGTGTTTCACGAACGCCAGCTTCCGAAGGCATACCCCCACGAGAATATTATTTCTGAACTCGGCGTTATCTCCACATCTGGACATCACGAAGCTGTAACAGTCCTGTATAGCTTCGGCTAAGTCATATGTTCTGCTTGAGAACTTCGTATGAGTTATTGAGCTGCTGTGCTGGAAGTGATGATAGAAGGGATAGTCAGTGCACAATACTTTACCAGCGTTGCCGACGTACCTGTGCACAGTGTGAATGTCCTCGAAGAGTTTTCCGCGAGGGTATTCTACCCCGTTAAACAGTTTTTTTCTGATGAACTTATTGCATGAACTTGCCGTGATGTATTTCGAGAAAAGTATAAGGCTCAACGCTTCTTCGGTGGACATCAACTTTTGTTGGAAGCAAGCTGTAGGAAGGCTATTGCCATTGTCGAGTTCAGCCTTCAACAGAAAGCTCACTATATCCGCTCCCGACTCGCCAGCCAGGCGGTAACATGTCTCCACAGTCTCGGGGTCAATCCAGTCGTCGCTGTCCACAAATTGAATCCACTCGCCACTGCACTCGCGGATACCTACGTTCCGAACTTCAGCTAACCCTACATTCTCCTGATGAATTACCCTGATACGCGAATCCTTCTGTGCATATTCATCGCATATCTTCCCGCTCGAGTCTGTAGAACCATCATCGATTACCAGTATCTCGAGATTCTTGTACGTCTGGGCAATTACGCTGTCCAAGCAGCGAGCGACATACTCCTCAACGTTATAGACTGGGATGATTACTGATACGATAGCACAATTTCGGTCTGGTCTGGTCTGGTCTGGTCGGTCTGGTCTGGTCTGGTCTGGTCAAAACTCTAGCACTGTCATTCATAACTGTCAACCTCCTTTTATCGTATATCATGCAATGACGGATCTGGCACTACCTCTTCGTCGCCTACTCGTCCACGACGCATAAACGCATTCCGTCCGGCCATAGCTATCATTACTGCGTTGTCCGTACACCTGCTCAACTTCGGCAGCCATACACGAATTTTACCGCAGGTGCTCAATGCCTCCCTTAAGGTACTATTAGCCGATACACCCCCTGAAGCACTTATTTGACGAATGCCCGTTTTTTTAGATGCAAGCAAAATTTTGTTTAGAAGTGCTTCCACCACACAACGCTGAAACGATGCACACAAATCCTCTATAGGCAATTCTTGCCCTGCTTCCTCCAGCTTCTTCACCTGCCACAGCAACGCCGTCTTCAACCCGCTGAAGCTGAACTCTATTTTGTCCGTGTTCTTCAGCGGCACAGGAAAATCAAACGCCTTAGCATTCCCATTTTTGGCGAGACGGTCAATCTCCGGACCGCCAGGATATTTCAGTCCAAGAACCCTTGCCGCCTTGTCGTATGCCTCGCCTGCGGCATCGTCCCGTGTCTCTCCCAAAAGCTCGTACTTCCCGAACGCATCAACACGAATTATCTCCGTGTGCCCCCCCGAAACTATTAACGACAAGAACGGCGGCTCCAAATCCTCAGCGTCAACTAGCGGTGCGAATAAATGTCCCTCCAAGTGATTCACTCCGATTAACGGCACTCCCCACACCTGCGACAATGCCCGCGCAGTCTGCACTCCGACAATCAGCGACCCCATCAGGCCAGGCCCCCGCGTTACCGCTATAAGGTCAAGATCTTGGCCGCGTATTCCGCATTCCCTCAGGGCAGCATCTACAAGCGGCAGAAGATTCTCCAGGTGCTTGCGGGCCGCAAATTCAGGGATTACCCCCCCAAATCGAGAGTGATCCTTTATCTGGCTCGACAAATACTCGCACAGAACTTCACGTTCATCCTTCAGAACTGCTACTCCCGTATCGTCGCAGCTCGTCTCTATCCCCAGCGTAAACATCACGAATACGAATTATCCTCCACAAATTCAGGCCAAGCATGATTCACAAAGTCATCGTATGCATCGAACAGCTGAGGTGCCATAATTTCATCGTTGAAGACAAAACGCTCAAAACCATTCAGCGCAATTTCCCCAAACCACATTTTCGTGTCGCACTCATGGTTATGACGGAAAAGCATACCCATCAATCATTCACCCTCCTCCTTAATGTCGCACAAGCCCAGCACGTCATTGACAGACCAGCTCCGGAATCATCGAGCGTCTCCGCAGACTTGAACTTCACGTTGAACTCAAAGTATCTACGGAAATTTTCGGCTATCTCCTCAAAATACCGGTTCAGCTTCGGAACTTGCGCCTGCACCACCGCGTCAACATACTCTACTTTCCAGCCTGAAGCATCAGCCATACCCAGAACTACAGCCAGCAGTTCCATGCTGTCCGCTCCCCTGAAGCATTCATCACTCGCCGGAAAAACAGTACCGATGTCCCGAAGGCCAGCTCCGCCCAAAATTGCGTCCATCACAGCATGAGTCAGAAGGTCAGCGTCAGAATGCCCAAGCAGTCCCAGCGGAGAATCTGCTATCTCAACTCCGCCGAGTATTAACCTCCTGTCGGGCACAAGGCGGTGAACATCATACCCCAGTCCCGTGCGCGTCTCTCTCTCAACAAGTGCTCTGGCAATCATCATGTCCTCCTTCTGCGTAACCTTGAAGTTCAGCCTTTCGCCCTCAACGTACCTCAAAACATGTCCTGCCTTCTCCCACGCTTCGGCCTCATCTTTTGCCAGAGGACACGACTTCACCGCGTCAATCAGTTTATCGCGCGGAAAGCATTGCGGGGTCTGCGTGATGTACAGCCCCGAACGGTCAACACAGGTTATGTTTTCGCCGTCAATTCGCTTGAGGGCATCGCTTACCGGCAGAACCGGGACAGCTCCTGAATTTTCGTCAGTGCTGTCCATGAGTCTGGCGAACAGTTCTTGAGTAGCGAAGGGACGTGCGGCGTCGTGAACCATAACGTAACCGCACGAGGCAGCGTGTAAGCCGTTCAGGACGGAGATTGCACGTTCCGGGCCGCCGCGAGCGATTTTCACGGGGTAAGGTGCGTCAACTTCGCCGTCATAATCCGCAGGAAGAATAAGCACTATTTCGTCTATGCCCGTGCACTTGGCCGCAATGTCTGCGCTCCATCGCCACAAGGGTTTTTCGCCGAGAGACATGAACTGCTTGCGGACTGAACTGGCCATCCTCGAGCCGCTCCCTCCTGCCGCAATCACGAACGAGAATTTGCGCATAGCTACAGCACCTCTCTTCTGGCCTCGAGTGCCTCGTGCAGAGTCATTCTGTCGGCTAAGGCTATATGCCCACCGAACGGAAGCCCGTACGCAATCCGCGTAACCTTCTTGACCCCGCTTCTGCCCAGAACATCAAGCAGTGCGTAGTAAGTCATATCTCCCTCAACTTTGGGGTTGGTCGCGATAATCACTTCTTCTGCGTTGACGCTATTGATGTGTTCGAGCAGGAAATCGATGTTCTCTTCAGTGAGTTCCTGGCCTGAGAGCGGCGAGTCACTGCCTCCAAGAATGTGGTACAGCCCGTTGTAGACTCCTGCGTCCTCGAAAGTGGAGATTGACTCTATGTCGTCAACAATGCAGATAATTTCCCTGTCCCTCAGCGGGTCAGAACATATACTGCAGGGGTTATGCTCGGAGACATTCCCGCATTCGGAGCAGGTGTACAGCCCCTTCCTCAGGTCAGTAAACAGCGCGCCGAGTTCTGCGAGGTATTCTTCATCCTTGCGCAGAAGGTAATAGGCGATGCGTCTTGCTCCCTTCGGGCCGATGCCCGGTAATTTCCGCATTGCCGCAACAAGGTTTTCCAGCGATTCCAAATCGGTTAACCTACATTCCCATTCCCATAGCACCAAGTGCTCCGGTTATGCTGCCCATTTTCTGGCTCATGAGTTCGCGGCTCTTTCTCAGGCCCTCGTTCACAGCAGAAGTTATCAGGTCTTCGAGCATCTCCTTGTCGTCAGGATTAATGACTTCAGGGTCTATTGATATGCTCACCAGATCTCCCTGACCCGTGAATGTCGCACTGACCATTCCTCCGCCGACGCTGGCTTCTACTGTCTCATTCGCCAGATTCTCCTGAATCTGCATCATCTGCGTCTGCATCTGTCTGGCCTGCTTCATTATGTTGTTCAGCTTCATCGAATTTTTCTCTCCTGTATCTGTTTGGGATGTGTCGATTCTATCACGTATAATTACACGAAAACACAAAGGAGCAAATTTTCACACTATGCTTGAGATATTCAGAGCTATTCCTGCGGGAGGAACTGTCTTTAACTGCATAACTGTCCTAATCGGAAGCACAATAGGACTCCTCGCCGGAAAATTCATTCCCGAAAAAATGCAGCAGACCATATTTAACTGTCTTGGCCTGTTCACCCTGTACGTTGGAATTAACATGACACTTGGCACCAAGCACTCGATAGCAGTCCTGTTGAGCCTGGTACTCGGGACTTTGACGGGCGAACTTATGGG
Source organism: Synergistaceae bacterium (assembly GCA_017451025.1). Classification (GTDB taxonomy): domain Bacteria; phylum Synergistota; class Synergistia; order Synergistales; family Aminobacteriaceae; genus JAFUXM01. Next base: position 52,678 of record JAFSSM010000022.1, read on the forward strand.
GATTGAGCGCGGGCTGAACTCGCTGGGCGATGTCCTAAAGTCGGAGCTGCACATAGGGAGCGAGAAATTCACGCATGGGTTTGTGAGTGCTACGCTGTTGTTCTGTGTGGGGTCAATGGCGATAATCGGGGCATTCAACGACGGAGTAAGGCATGACCCAGAATTATTGATGACTAAGGGAGTGATGGACGGGATAGCTGCGTCGATGTTCGCGGGGGCATTCGGGGTCGGTACGGTGTTCTCGGTGATTCCGATGTTCGTGTATCAGGGAGCATTGACGTTTGCGGCTTCCGGACTTGAGGGAGTGATTACGCCGGATATGTTCGCGAATATTTCCGGAGCAGGGGGCTTAATGATTCTGGGTATAGGCTTGAACATGCTGAAGATTACGAAGTTGCGTCTTGGGGATATGCTGCCCGGATTGGTGTATGTAGTGTTTTTCACGAAGCTGTTTGCATAGGAGGAGAGAGAATGAGTATTCGTGGAATCGTCAAGAAAATATTTCCAGAGGAGTACTGGCCGTACCTGCAGATACCCTACAGAATGTGCTGGGCAGTCAGACGCAAAACGATTAGGGCATTCACTAGCAGGAAAATTATTGCGGAAGCGAAGAAGTACATTCCGTACTATCAGGATGATTTATCGCTGGCAATACTGAACGACAGGATAGAGTCTCTCACCAGTCAGGACGAGAATATTTTTATCAGGCGTGCAAAGGCTGAAGGCTGGAAGTTCTCCGAGCTGTACGGTATTCAGCTCAGCAAATATTCGTGCATAACAATTGTGTGCGGACGCGGCAGGAAAGATGAACAGTACCTGCGCAGTGCACTTGAGCTTCTCGCCTCGCCGCCGGTGTATAAGTTCATCACACTGAAGGATTTTCTCGGAGGATACAGGCCGGACGATTCGGAACTGCTGGTGTTTTCGGTGAGCGACCTGGAGTTTATCCGTGCCAGCAAGTACATCGGGCAAAAAGGCATTACCAACGATGTACGGAGGGATTTGCTCGCGATGCGTGAGGAATGCCAGTATGTTGATGTGTTCAGGCCGGTGCAGGACGAGGTTATTGTCGATGCCGGAGCTTATATAGGAGATACTGCCCTCCGCTTCGTAAATTATACTAGGGGGGGGGGGTACGCAGGATATATTCCTTCGAGCCTGACCCCGAAAACGCAGCAAAATATCGCGAGAACCTGAAGGAATTTGCGGACAAAGTTACGCTCATTCAGGCTGGAACTTGGGATCACGACGAAACATTGCACATGTCTACCGGCGGAGCAGGAAGCAGGCTTTCAGACGACGGCGGCACTGAAATACAGCTGACCTCGATAGATAAGGCAGTAGGCAGCGAAAAGGTTACGTTCATCAAGATGGATGTAGAGGGAGCAGAGTTGAGCTCGCTAACCGGTGCGAAAAACACTATCTTGAAAAATCATCCAAGACTGGCGATATGCGTATACCATAAAACCGAAGATATTTACACCATTCCGGAATACCTGCTCTCGCTTGTTCCGGAATACAGGTTTTACCTCAGGCACTATTCCTCCAGTCAAATTGAGACAGTTCTTTACGCAGAAGTCCCGGTATAATTAGCGGCATAAATCCATAAATCGCAAAAAGGGTCGTGAAGTATTTATGCCGGATATGTATGATGTTACAGGAATGAGCTGTGCAGCTTGTTCTGCCAGAGTTGAGCGCGTAGTCAAAAAACTTGAGGGTGTTACGTCGTGTTCTGTGAGCCTCCTCACAAACTCAATGAGTGTCGAAGGCACCGCTACACCATCAGCGATTATCGCCGCAGTCGAGAAGGCAGGGTATGGAGCTTCCCTCAGAACTCCGGAACCTGGTCCGGCAGTCTCACATGCCCGTGAAGAAGAAGCACTCGCCGACCACGAAACCCCAAAGCTCAAACGCAGACTTATTGCCTCCATTATTTTCCTGCTAATCCTGATGTATTTTTCGATGGGACACATGCTGAATTTGCCGCTGCCTCAGTTTTTCGTGAATAATCATGTTGCACAGGGTTTAGCACAGCTGCTCCTGGCCGCAATCATCATGATAATTAACCAGAAGTTTTTTGTGTCAGGCTTCAGCACTCTCCTTCACCTCGCCCCTAACATGGATACGCTCGTTGCTATGGGTTCGTTCTCGTCGTTCGCCTGGAGCGTCTACGTCCTGTTCATGATGACGAAGCCGCATACTTTCACGACACATGACTTCTATTTCGAGTCAGCAGGAATGATTCTCACGCTAATCACCATCGGAAAAATGCTCGAAGCCCGCTCGAAAGGCAGAACTACCGACGCGCTAAAATCCCTCATGAAGTTAGCACCAAAGACAGCAACAGTAATTCGCAACGGCCAAGAAATTACCGTACCTGTTGAGCAGGTCAGAAGGGGAGATGTTTTCGTGGTGAGGCCCGGCGAAAATATTCCGGTTGACGGAATTATCGTCGAGGGTACAAGCGCGGTGAACGAGTCAGCCCTTACCGGAGAGAGCATTCCAGTCGACAAAGCAGCTGGCGATTCGGTCTCGGCGGCGACGGTGAATCAATCAGGGTACATCAAGTGCGAGGCAACCCGAGTCGGCCAGGATACAACGTTATCACAGATTATCCGTATGGTCAGTGACGCGGCGGCCACTAAAGCCCCGATCGCCGCGATTGCCGACAAAGTTTGCGGAGTGTTCGTGCCGTTCGTGATTGCAGTTGCTGTTGCGGTTGTTGCTGGATGGATTATTGCGGGAAAACCTTTCGGCGAAGCACTGTCTTACGGAATAGCCGTGCTCGTGATTTCATGTCCTTGTGCGCTTGGCCTTGCTACACCCGTTGCAGTGATGGTCGGTAATGGAGTCGGAGCGAAGAACGGAATACTCTTCAAGACTGCGGCATCGCTTGAGCAGGCCGGGAAAATTCAGATAGCGGCCCTCGACAAGACAGGGACGATAACCAGCGGCGAACCTAAAGTTACGGACGTAATTACGGTAGGTGATGTGATGGAGGACGAGCTTCTGGGATATGCGTATTCCCTCGAGGCAAAGAGTGAGCACCCGCTTGCAAGGGCAATAGTGAATTACGCGAAGGAAAACGAGATTTCGGCCAAGAGCGTCAATGACTTCAAGGCACTTCCCGGAAACGGACTGACAGCTTCACTAGCGAACGGTTCACAGCTTGTTGGCGGAAGTGTCAAGTTCATGGGTGAGAAGCTGAAAGTGGAAGAGAGATTTACGGCAAAAGCTCAGGCACTCGCGGAATCCGGAAAGACACCGCTAATGTTTGCGCGCGACGACGAACTTTTGGGGATAATAGCTGTTGCGGACACGATAAAGCCCGACAGCAGGCAAGCGGTTAGGGAATTACAGGGATTAGGGGTTAGGGTAGTGATGCTGACGGGGGACAACGAGCGCACTGCACGGGCAATCGGCCAAGAAGCAGGAGTTGACGACGTAATCGCCGGAGTACTCCCTGACGGAAAGGAAGCGGCAGTCCGGGAACTTCAGGCTTCAGGAAGTGTTGCGATGGTCGGCGACGGGATAAACGATGCTCCGGCATTGACCCGTGCTGACGTGGGAATAGCTATCGGTGCAGGAACGGACATAGCAATTGATGCGGCGGACGTTGTGCTGATGAAGAGCAGTCTTGCGGATGTACCTGCGGCGGTCCGGCTGAGCCGGGCAACTATGCGCAACATCAAGCAGAATCTCTTCTGGGCGTTTGTGTACAACGTGATTGGTATTCCGTTGGCGGCGGGACTGTGGGGTCTGAAACTTGATCCGATGTTCGGTGCGGCGGCAATGAGCCTGTCGAGTTTCTGCGTAGTAACTAATGCATTGAGGCTTAATCTCGTGAACATAAGGGGCGAAAAATCATGAAGAGGGTAATTCTGTGCGTGATGATGCTGGCGTGGAGTTCGCTGGCATGTGCGGATATTCAGGAGTTCCGGTATTTTTCGCTGGATGTGCCTGATGGGTGGACGGCGACGGAAGACGGAGCAGTAGTAACCGTAACTGATGACGCGAAGATTAGTTCTTTGGCGATAACTGCGGACAGTCCTGAGGGCAGGAGCATCGAGGAGCTGGCAGTGCTGTTTTCGCGTGAACTGAATGGCAGTGATCCGGAGAAGGACGAGGACGGAGCATATACGTTCGAGTTTGACGGAGGGGACAGCCAGGCGGTGATAGACGGAGATGAAGACCTGTACTTGATGATAATCGGGAAGGGTATTGAGAAGAACGGTGAAGTGATGGCGGAGATATTGGGCTCGCTGGAGATGAAGTGAGAGCTGTGTTCCAATACTTGAAGGGTTAGCTTTATGTGTGATAGACTCTCGAAATAAATAAAAATCAGGAGAAAGGTGTAGACAGAACAGATGAAAATGTGTATAATCACGCATCACGCATCACGCATCACGCATCACGCCCCTAGTCTGCCCGTAAACCCAGACAGATACTTAGATTCTAACATGTCCTGCAGGAAAAATCTTGCGGGACATTTTGTGTATCTGCCTTCTGTGAGGTACGGGTCATGCTGAGACGGGTTAAGACTTCCCTCAAGAAATATCTGCTCAACAGATGGGGAATTGAGCACGCAAAATCTTGTGAGGTTATTACTTCGCCGGAGTATTACGATGAACTTCAAAGGCTGCTGGTTCTCCAAAAAGCAGAGGGCTATGAACTTGTCAGGACAGGCAGAGAACATGACGGCGGATATATCCTGCTGAATGACTTTCAGCCCGGAGGAATAGCATACTCTTTCGGGATATGCAACGATGTATCGTGGGATAAGGAGATGGCCTCGCGCGGCTATGACGTGTTCATGTACGACCACACAATAGACCGTCTTCCGGAGGAGAACCCCGGATTTCACTGGTCAAAGCTCGGAATAGCAGACGGCCTGACCCAAGACGATAACCTACGGACTCTCGACGAACTCATCAGGAAAAATCACCACGAAAACGAGTCGAACATGATCCTCAAGATGGACGTTGAAGGAGCAGAGTGGGGATGCTTTGATATGGCAAGCTCCGAAACTCTCGCTAAATTTTCGCAGATAAGCCTGGAATTTCACGAAATCCCCAGTCATTCACGGCCTGAACAGGTGCTAAATGTTTTCAGGAAGCTAAACATGACTCACCAGCTGATTCACATTCACGCAAACAACAACGGCAGCTACGTTTCGTTCTGCGGAAAAAAATTCTGCAGTCTGTTCGAGATGTCCTATGTGCTTCGCGGAAAATATGAGTTGTCGTCCGATTATGACCCTGTCTTGCCGTTAAGCATAGACTCGACGAATATTAGCAGCATCCCCGAAATAGAACTTGGCCGCTGGAATGAACATGCAGATATAGGCAGCCGAATAACAGTCCACGCGAAAATATGGTAGATTGAGACCTCCCTTAATCATAAAGGGAGGTTTGCTTTTTGTGATATACTTACCCTACACCAAAACAAAATTTACTCGTTCGTCTATCGCTAAAGGTGTCCCGTATTAATCGGGATTGCGGGCGAACGCATATATCAACCTTTAGGAGGTATTTATTCTTTATGGCAGTAGCAAGTATGAAGCAGTTGCTCGAATGCGGAGTCCACTTCGGACATCAGACCCGCCGCTGGAACCCCAAAATGAAGCCCTACATTTTCACCGAACGCAACGGTGTCTACATCATTGACCTTCAGAAGACCGTCAAGGGCCTCGACCGTGCTTACGACTTCATCCGTGAGACAGCAGCAGCAGGCGGACACATCCTCTTCGTCGGCACAAAACGCCAGGCCCAAGAGACCATCCGCGACGAAGCAACAAGGTGCGGCCAGTTCTACATCAATCAGCGCTGGCTCGGCGGCCTCATGACCAACTTCCCGACAATCAGACGCAGAATTTCCAGAATGCTCGAACTCAGAAAGTACGACGAAGAAGGCACATGGGAAGAGTTCTCCAAAAAAGAAGTTGCCATGATCAAGAAGGAACAGCTCAAGCTGGAGAAATATCTGGGCGGCATCGCCAACATGACAACTCCTCCCGATGCAATTTTCCTGATTGACCCGCGCCGCGAAGAAAACGCAATCGCTGAGGCACGCAGGCTTCACATTCCGGTTGTCTCAATCGTAGACACAAACTGCGACCCCGAAATGATCGATTACCCCATTCCCGGCAACGATGACGCAATCCGCGCAATCAAGCTCATCACCGGCCTCATGGCCAATGCCGTAATTGAGGGCAGGCAGGGCGAAGACGCAGTGATTATCCCCGTGCAGGAACTTGGAGCCGTCGACGTAATGAGCGACGAGGAACGCATGGCAGAGCGCGAGAGATTGCACGAGGAATACGAGGGCAACATTGACGACGAAGGGATGGAGGCATAACTGATGGCAGAAATTACAGCCGCAAAGGTGAAAGAACTCCGCGAGCGCACCGGCTCGGGAATGATGGATTGCAAAAAAGCTCTTGCCGAAACCGGCGGAGATATGGAGAAAGCAATAGACTACCTGCGCGAAAAAGGACTCGCTAAGGCCGCAAAGAAGGCAGAGCGCACAGCCGCAGACGGCCGCGTGTTCCACGTGGTCAGCCCCGACGGAAAGCTCGGCGTAATGGTCGAGATCAACAGCGAGACGGACTTTGTGGCCAAGACCGACGAGTTCAACGATCTTGGCGCGAAAATCGTAGCCCAGCTCACCGCAAAAAGCTATGCCGATGTTCCTGCACTGCTTGAGAGCGTCCACGAGTCCGGAAGCTCAATTAATGAGCTTGTTACCTCGATAATCGCGAAACTCGGCGAAAACATCGTCCTCAAGAGATTTGCACGTTTCGACGCAGAGAACGGAAAGGCTTTCTGCTACATTCACAGCAACTACAAGGTCGGAGCACTCGCAGAGCTTGACGCGGCAGATAAGGCAGCAACCGCCAAGCCGGAGTTTGAGGAGCTCGGGCACGAAATCTGCATGCAGATAGCCGCCGCCGCACCGCAGTACCTTGTTCCTGAAGATGTACCTGCTGACGTAATCGACAGGGAGAAGGAAGTTTACCGCACCCAGCTCATCGAGGAAGGCAAGCCCGCCGATAAGGTGGACAAGATAATTCCGGGCAAGCTCAGAAAGTTCTACGAGACGGTGTGCCTGATGGAGCAGGAGTACATCAGGGATGGCGACAAGAGGATAAAGCAGCTGTTAGATGAGGCAGGGAAGAAGCTCGGCACGAAGATTACGGTCAGAAGGTTTGAGCGTTTCGCAATAGGCGAGTAACAGGAAAAAAGTATCCCCAGTGTGAATGAACAGTTTGCGCTGGGGATATTGTCTTAAATGGAGGCTTGCAGGATGTACAAGCGGATATTGCTGAAGCTGTCGGGTGAAGTGCTTGCCGGAGAAAAACGCACAGGTCTCGATTTTGGAGAGGTCAGGAAGTTTGCGGAGAATATGGCCGAAATTCAGAGGGCAGGTATCGAGCTGGGAGTAGTGATAGGCGGCGGAAACATGATACGCGGCCGCGACGCTCTGGACTACGGTCTTGGCCACGCACAGGTTGACTCGATCGGAATGCTCGGTACGGTCATGAATGCCCTTGCGCTGAAATTCTCGCTCCAGGCTATTGGCGTTAAGGCAGAGGTGCTCTCGGCTGTAGGGATGTCTCCTGTAGCAGAGCTTTACAGCAGGGAAAAAGCAGAGTCGCTTCTCGCGTCGGGGTATGTCGTGATTTTCGGTGCAGGGACAGGGCATCCGTTCTTCTCGACGGATACGGCGGCAGCACTCAGGGCGGCGGAATTGAGTCTTGACTGCGTGGTGAAGGCCACTAAGGTCAACGGAATATACACTAAGGACCCCGCAAAATTCCCTGACGCTGAGTTTCTGCCGGAGCTGACCTACAGCGAGGCTATTGCTCGTGGAATTGAGGTTATGGACACGGCGGCGTTTGCACTTTGCCGCGAGAACAAGATACCCGTCTGGGTGATGAGCATACATGAATCCGGATGGGTGAAGAATATTATTGACGGCGTGAAGACCGGTACAATCGTGAAGGAGGACTAACACACAATGCCGAAGGATGAACTTGCAGCACTCAAGGAAAATATGGACAAAGCTATAGCGTTTTTGCAGAATGAGTACTTATCCATCAGGACAGGCAGGGCGCATCCCGGCCTTGTGAGCGATATTAAGGCGGACTACTACGGAACGCCGACAGCCCTGAAGCAATTGGCGAACATAACGATTCCGGAAGGCCGCGTGATTCAGATTGCACCGTTCGACAAGGGTGCGCTGAAAGCTATGGAGAAGGCAATTCTGGCCGCGAATATCGGTATGACCCCGCAGAGCGACGGTACGGTTATTCGTCTGACGCTTCCCGAATTGACGAAGGCACGTCGCGTTGAGCTGACGAAGATTCTGGCCAAGAAGGCAGAAGAAGCCAAAGTAGTAATCAGGAATTACCGCCGTGATGCAATCGAGAGCCTGAAGAAGCAGGAGAAGGCCAGCGAGATAACGGAGGACGACCTCAAGAAGCTGACGAAGGACGTACAGGACATAACGGACAGCTACATCAAGAAGATAGACGAGGTCTACAAGGTTAAGGAGAAGGAAGTTATGGAGGATTAATCAATCATGGAAGAAAGAAGTCAGTACAATTCACCCGGCTACACGACGTTCAAGATGAAGCTCAAGAAGTTAATCGGCATAGACTTAAACTCCTACAAGGAGCAGATACACCGCCGGACTCATGAGCTGATGGCACGCTGGGGCTGCAAGACTTACGATGAGTATTACGACATGATGAGCAAGGACGAAAAGAAGCTGCGTGAGTTTCTCGACCACCTGACAATCAACGTGTCGGAATTTTTCCGTAATGACTCGCAGTGGTGGAAGATGAGGGACAAGATAATTCCTGAACTGATCGCCAAGCGCAAGACCAAACGCCTCAAGCTGTGGAGTGCTGGATGTGCCACAGGCGAGGAGCCTTATTCGCTGGCGATACTGTCTGCTGTGTGCGGGCTGGACCAAATGAACCCGGTTCTGGCCGCTGACATAGATCAGGGAGCAATCGCCGCCGCACAGAGAGCAAATTACCGCAAAGCTAACCTGCTGAATGTCCCGAAGGAATACCTGGCCAAGTACTTCACGACGAAAGATGCCGGGCAAACCTACGACGTGAACCCGGAAATCAAGCGCCGTGTGTCCTTCAAGCGCATGAACATGATCGAGGACGCATTCGGCGGAGGGTTTGACCTGATATTGTGCCGCAACGTCGTAATCTACTTCACGGCGGAGACTAAGGAAAAACTCTACAAGAAGTTCTTCGACGCGCTGGCACCTGGCGGATATTTCCTTGTCGGCTCAACGGAACAGATATTCGGCTACCAGCAAATCGGGTTTGAGTCGGCCGGGCCGTTCCTGTACACGAAGAAGTGATGTACGAATTTCAGCTCACGAACCGGCTGAACATAGAGCTTCAGAACCTATGCAGCAAGTTCCGTGTCAGCAGGATAAACAGGATTCTAATCAGGATAGGCGGCCTCAGGAAAATTAACCCCGAGCTGATGACGTTTATCTTTGCGGCGATTTCGCGGGGGACGCCTGCGGAAGGAGCACTGCTTTCTGTGATGATAGTACCTACTGCGTTTATGTGCAGGACTTGCGGCAGAACCTGGACGACAATGGAGGATGCAGAGTTTTTGTGCCCTTACTGCCAGAGCAGGGATGTTGATTTGCTGTCAGGGCTTGAACTGGCGATAGATTTTCTTGAAGTTGAGAGCGAGGTATGACACAGCCGACGGCGCGTTCTTTCGTCAAACAGCCGGAATGTTATGCACAAAGAGCAGGGTATGAAGGATGTCATTCATAAACGCGCACGGAGACCCCTAGCTTCAGCTATGGTGAGGAAGTGCGCTATCTCCTTTCTTTAGTATATTCGCTAATACCTTTATGTTTTAGCGATATTTGTTATACTTTCTTACAGAAAGTGAGGTGATAACTTTGTACTTAACTGTAAAAAATCAACTTAGGCATCTTTCGGCAAGTAAATTTGAAACTTTGCGTACTCTTTGCAGGCTGTCTAAAAACCTCTATAACGAAGCTCTCTACAGCATCAGGCAGTATTACTTTGTCGAGCATAAATATCTACGTTATGAGAACAATTACCATGTCTGCAAAGATAGCCATAACTACAAGGCTCTAGGGACTGAGATTGCTCAGCAGACATTGAAAGTCGCTGACCGCTGCTTTAAGTCCTTCTTTGCCCTTATCAGCAAGGCTAAATCAGGCTTGTACCAGTTCAATATGGTACGGTTACCGCATTATCTCAGCAAAGAAGGCTGGTTCTCCCTGATTATTCCACGCATTAAGATTAAGGACGGGGCTTTTGCTCTCCCTATGTCTAGAGACTTCAAGAAGGAGCACGGAGAACTGCGCTTTACTATACCGCCTAACATTGACGGCAAAGAAATTAAGGAGGTTCGTATTCACCCGCGAAATCATGCACGTTTCTTCGAGATTGAGTATATCTACGAACAACCGGAAGTTCAGATTGATGTTGCCCCTGATAAATTCTTAGGTATTGACTTGGGGCTTGATAATCTTGCAACTTGCGTAACAAGCGACGGGGCATCGTTTATTATCGATGGCAAGCAAATCAAATCTTACAACCGCTTGTACAACAAGGAGAACGCAAGGCTTCAGAGCATCAAGGACAAACAGCACGTCAAGGGTTTCACACAGCGGCAGTATCTCAATCTCCGAAAACGCAATGCCCGAATAAATTACGCAATGAGTGCAGCGGCCAGGCGGATAATCACTTACTGCATCAATAACAGGATAGGCAATATCGTAGTCGGCTGTAATCCTGACTGGAAACAACACATCCATATTGGAGACGTAACCAATCAGAATTTTGTGCAGATACCGCACGGAGTACTTCGCGATAAATTAGCATATCTGTGTGAACTATACGGCATAAGATACATTGAGCAAGAAGAAAGCTATACATCACAGGCATCTTTCTTTGACGATGACCCCATGCCAATCTACAACGCAGATAATCCGCAAAGCTATACATTCAGCGGCAAACGGACAACGCGCGGACAGTATAGAGCCGCCAGCGGATATATTCTGAATGCTGATGTAAACGGAGCATTGAACATACTGCGTAAAAGTAAACTGGTGAACCTTCGGGTTCTACAGAATAGAGGCTGTGTAAGCCAGCCCCGGCGAATAAGGATATTCTGGAGTGGCAGTAATCAAGTCCAGACGCTAGGCCGTATACCAAACTTCACTGAAAGCACCCGCCTTTAGGCGTGGGGTCGCTTACATTCTGCTTTTTCTCTGTTCCGGCATTATGTGCTGTATAATCAGAAACCAGTCTAAATTGGAGAGTAAGCTATGACAGAAATACTTCAGCATTTATCGCCCAAACAGCAGGAAGCAGCCCGATATACAGACGGGCACCTGTTAATTCTCGCCGGAGCAGGAAGCGGCAAAACCAGAGTACTAACCCACAAAATTGCGTGGCTGATCTCTGAAGGCATAGCCAGCCCCGACGAAATCTTGGCCGTAACCTTCACCAACAAGGCCGCCGGAGAAATGCGCACGAGAATTAACGCACTGGTCGGAGAATCTGCCGCTCTGAGAATCAACGTCAGCACGTTTCACGGCTATGGATTGAGATTTTTGTTCAGGTACAGGGAAGCCGCGCAGAATGAACTGGCACTCAGAGAAGGCTTTACAGTTTTCGACAGGGATGACTCACGCGCACTGGTCAAGGAAATTCTCGACGAGACCGATACGCCCGAAGAGAAAGCTCCTGCAGAAGTTCTCGACATAATTTCGCGGGACTATGCCTTGTGGTCGCCGGGAAAACATGACAGTTTTATTAATGACGAATGGCTCAGGGATATTGCCGACGAATACAGGTCAAGGCTCCGCAAGCTCAACGCAGTAGACTTCGACGATCTGATGATGCTTCCCATGATGCTTATGGAGAATAAGCCCGAACTTATGCTCAGAGAGCAGGAACGTATACGCTGGCTTCTCGTCGATGAGTACCAGGACGTGAATAACGCACAGGACTTATTGCTGAGCCGTTACCTTGTCGGGAAAAGCAGCATAATCAACGCTGTCGGAGACCCTGACCAGTCGATTTATGGCTGGCGCGGCGCAGATATTAACGTTATCCTGAATTTCTCGCACGAATACCCGCGAGCAAAGACCATCAAGCTGGAGCAGAATTACCGCTCCACGAAAATAATACTCGATGCATCGAACGCCCTTATCCGGAACAACATCAACAGGCTCAAAAAAGAACTGTTCACCGCCAACAAAATTGGCGACAGGATATACACGCTGATTGCCGGGAGCGACTACCAGGAGACGGACTTTCTTGTTCAGGAAATAGACAGGCTTCACCGGATTAAGAGCTATGCTTACCACGAGATAGCTGTTCTTTACCGGCAGAACTCAATGAGCCGACTCATCGAGAAGAAATTTCTGGAGAATGACATTCCCTACAGAATAATTCGGGGCGTAACGTTCTACGAGCGAATGGAAGTAAGGGATGTGCTCGCAATTCTGAAGCTGGCAGTTAATCCGCGCGATATTGTCTCGATGGAACGCGCGGCCAAGATAAAAAGCATCCTCGAGGGAATGGGAGCAAAGAGCCTCGAGGCTTGGCAGGAATGGCTCAACTCACAGCTTCAGGGAGTTCTGAACAATCCGGCGCAGTTGTGGGGATTGGTTTCTTCCGGTTCGTGGAAGGTCAGCACCAAGAAAGCCCGCGAGTCCATGCAGAAATTAGCAGCTCACATGTGCGCAATTAACGACATGGCCTATGACGGAATCAGGGCAGTCATAGATTACGTGCTAAGCGATATGGGATATGCCGGACACCTGATAAATTTCGACAGGGAGACCAGCACGGACAGAATTGCTAACGTTATGGAGCTGAAGTCTATAGTGCCGGACGGAGATCTGCGCGAAACTCTGGCGGAGGCAGCGTTATTCACCGACGCAGACACTACGGACGAGGAACGTGATTCTGTCGGACTGATGACCCTTCACGCGTCAAAAGGTCTCGAGTTTCCTGTGGTGTTCATTGTCGGGCTTGAGGAAGGAGTATTCCCGCATCTGCCGCGTCAGGATGCTTCAGACCCGGACGGCGAAATGGAGGAGGAACGCAGGTTGTGCTACGTCGGAATGACTCGTGCTGAGGAAAAGCTCTACATGACCTGCGCACGGACAAGAATGCTCTATGGGAATGTTCAGGAAAATGATATGTCGCGCTTCCTGCTCGAGATTCCCGACAACCTGCAGGAAATGGACGACAGGGCAATTTTCCGGAGCGGAATGTTCAGCGACAGAAAGAAGCGTGGAGGCTATGGCGGTTATAGCGGTAACAGGGGACATCGGTTCTGGTAAGTCGACGGCGGCGAAATACTTGGCCGGATATTTGGGCTGTGAATGCCTCGACGCGGACAGAGTTGCAAAATCACTCTGGGAACGTCCGGACATAAAAGCTCAGGCAGTGAGTCGCTGGGGTGAGGAGATACTTGACCCTTCAGGAAAAATCAACACAGCAGAAACAGCGTTGCGGATATTTTCGGCAAAGAGTGAGCATGATTTCTGCAATTCGCTCCTTCATCCGGCTGTGATGAGTGAGCTTCACGGCCAAGTACACGGAGCTTCAGTTCTGGAGATTCCGCTTCTTCCGGAGACAGGCAGGCCGGAATGGATTGACCGTGCAATTTACGTTACGGCAAAGTTCGAGGCCAGAGCAGAACGGTGCAAGCTGAGGGGCTGGGATTCTGAGGAGCTGAGGCGGCGGGAAAAATTCCTTCTTCCGCAGAACGAGAGAATAGCAGTCTGTGATTATATCGTGTACAATGACGGAGGAATCAGCGACTTATACAGACAACTAGAGGAGGCAAAATTTTGACGGCAGTAAACGAAGTACCCGAGAGGAGCAGCATCCCGGAAAAAGACAAGTGGAATCTCGAGGCAATATACGCGGCGTTTGACGAGTGGCAGAAGGCATATGACCAGACTCTTGCAGAAATTGACGGGCTTGCGGAATATGCAGGCAAGCTCGGTGAAGGCTCGGGAACATTGCTCGAGTTCATCAGGAAGGACGAGTCAGTATCGCTTGAGCTTGGCAAACTCTATTCCTATGCGAACATGAAGAGCCATGAAGACCTGCGGCTCGCTAAGCCAATGGAGATGGCGAGCATGGCAGAGAGTCTTATGGTGAAGTATTCGGCGGCTGTGTCGTTCTTTGAGCCGGAAATTCTGGCATTGCCGCACGAATACATCAACGACTGCATCAAGAATGAGCATGAACTTACCCGTTACGAGTTCTTCTTCCGGAAATTACTGCGAGAGCGTGAGCACATATTGCCGCGCGAACAGGAAGAACTTTTAGCGAAGGCCGGAGAGATGCGAGCAGTCCCGGAGAATGCGTTTTCGCTCCTGACTGATGCAGATATGGCCTTCCCGAATATTCAGGACGAGGCCGGAAATGAGGCAGAACTCACCGAAGAACGCTGGTACAGGTTCAGCCGCAGCAAGGACAGGCGGGTAAGGCACGATGCCTTCATGGGAATCTACGGGACTTACGCGAAGTTCCAGCACGCGGTCAGCGCGTTGTACGCAGGCTCAGTGAAGGGGGATATATTCTACGCACGGGCCAGGCACTACAAGGACAGCCTCGATATGGCGTTATTCGCCGAGAACGTCCCCGAAGAAGTGTACTCAAATGTTGTGGACACAGCCCGCGAATATTCCGCGCCCTTAATGCACAAGCTGATAGCACTCCGCAAAAAGGTGCTCGGCCTTGACGAATTTCACTTCTACGACCTGAACGCCCCGATAACCACCGAACCGGAGAGGAGCTACACTTTCGACGAGGCAGTGAGCATTGCGGTTGAGGCACTTGCACCGCTCGGCGAGGAGTATTGCGCAAATTTCCGCAGGGGCATATCCGAACGCTGGATCGACATCTACGAGAACAAGGGCAAACGCAAGGGTGCGTACTCTTGGGGAGCTTACGGCACGAAGCCTTATGTACTGCTGAACTTTGACGGGACGATTCACGACGTGTTCACGCTTGTGCACGAGATGGGCCACAGCCTTCACAGCTACTATTCCCGCGAGAATCAGCCGCAGGTTTACGCGGACTACACGATACTCCTGGCCGAAGTTGCCTCGACGACGAACGAGGCCCTGCTGCTGGAATATCTGCTTAAGCATAATTCCGACCCTGAGGCCAGAAAATGGCTGCTCGCTTACTATTACGACATGGTGCGCGTGACGTTCTTCCGTCAGGCAATGTTCGCTGACTTTGAGCGCGAGGCCCACAGGCACAGCGAATCCGGCGGAGTCTTAACTCCCGAATACCTCAATGATTTATGGAGAAAACTGAACGCTCACTGCTACGGGCCGGACATGGTGATTGACGAAGAGCTTTGCGCGGAATGGGCACGTATTCCTCACTTCTACTCTGCGTTCTACGTGTACAAGTACGTTACGGGCTTCACGGCGGCAAATGCATTTTCGTCGGCGATTCTGAATCAGGAAGAGGGAGCTGTGAACCGCTACATAAACTTCCTGAAGAGCGGAGGCAGCGATTACAGCCTGAACATTCTTCGGAGGGCGGGAGTTGACCTGACGGAAAAAGCACCCTTTGAGCGCACGATGCGGACATTCAGCGAAAGACTGGACGAAGGGCTGAAGGTGTGGGCATGACGAAACTGATAGCGTTTGACCTGGATTTTACGCTGCTGGACACGAAGAAGAATGTATCGCCGGAAAATTTGCGAGTGCTTGCGAAGGCGGCAAGTCTGGGGATAGAGATTGTGCCTGTAACCGGCAGAGTGTGGAGCGCGGTCCCGGAAGCGGTGAAGGGCATGAAGTTTGTGCGCTATGCCGTAACTCTGAACGGAGCGGAGATTTACGACGTGAGGAACGCTAAAGTACTTGGCCGGTGTCTTCTGCCTCTGGAGAGGGCAGTAACTCTTGCGCGGGTGTTCGAGGATTTGGGAGTGGTGTATGACTTCATAGCAGAAGGACAGGGCTGGATGAGGCGTGAGCTTTACGACAGAATCGAGAGCGTTTCAGATGGCGAGTGGCAGACGAACATCATGAAGACATCGCGCAAACCTGTTGATGACTTCTTCGGGAAAATGAACGAATACCCTGACGGAGTGCAGAAGATGCAGATTTACACCCGCGACAAGGATTTACGCGCAAACCTGCTGAATGCTTTACCTGTAGTTTTCCCTCACGCGCTGTTCACTTCGTCGGTGCCGAACAACATAGAAATTAACGACCCTTCCGCCAACAAGGGAGAAGGGCTGAAGTTCATAGCGGAGTACCTCAAAATTCCGATGACCGCAACAATGGCGTTCGGCGACGGGCTTAACGACCTTGAAATGATACGTTCAGCCGGAATAGGTGTAGCGATGGGTAATGCGTGCACGGAATTGCTGGAGATTGCCGACCACGTTACGAGCGACTGCGACCACGACGGAGTGGCTGAAGGCATCAAGACGTTCTGCAGGGGTATAGATGATTAGCCTGGCTGTGGTAGTTATCTGCGTTCTGGGTGAATATTTCGCGCGGACTTCACTGCATGAATGGACAGTGTACAGCTATAACACGGGGGCTGCCTTCGGGATAATGGGGGGCAGTCCTGATTTGCTGTTATGGCTTGAACTTGCGGCGAATGTGATTGTTGCGGCAAGCATGATTTTCGTGAAGATGAGGACTTTGACGCGCGTGGGGCTGTCAATGATGCTTGGGGGGGCCTTGTCGAATTTGGGTGAAAGATTTTTGCTCGGGCATGTTATCGACTGGATACCTGTACCGTTCACGTCCCTGCAGTTCAACCTGTCGGATTTGTGCATATCGTTCGGAGCGTTGATAGTGTTCCTGATGATAAGCAGAAACTCCCCCGAAGGGGAGCAATAATGCTTAATTCATCAAATCCGCAACGGTTATCCCGTCAAAAAATTCGTTGATAACGTTTCCGAGCTTCTGCCACATCGGAAGCGTCCGGCAATTCCCGGCTCTCGGACAGGTATTCGGCTCGCACTTCAGGCACTCCACCGGAGCAAGTTCCTCACCCATCGCCTGCAGTACCTCGCTGACGCACAGGCTGTCCGGCTTTCTCTCCAGACGATAGCCCCCGTTTTTCCCGTGAGCTGCTTCAACAAAATTATTCTTGGACAGCGAAGCCATTAACCGCTCGGCGTATTTCGGCGATACCTCCTGACGTTCAGCCAGTTCGTGAGTCGTGATAAAACCTTCTCCCTGATTTTCCGCCAGGTCAATCAAGAATCTCAACGCATACCTTCCGCGCGTGGAGATCAGCATTTCACCGCCTCAAAGCCATGTTTCAGGTCAGCAATGATGTCGTCGATGTGTTCAGTCCCTATCGACAGCCTGATAGTTGTCGGACGGATACCGCAGGCCAGAAGTTCCTGTTCACTGAGCTGTGAGTGAGTCGTCGATGCCGGGTGAATGACGAGGGATTTTACGTCCGCAACGTTGGCGAGCAGCGAGAATAACTCCAGGCTCTCTGTGAATTTCTTGGCCGTATTCGCGTCTCCCTTGATGTCGAACGTGAAGATTGACCCGCCGCCTCTAGGGAAATACTTTGCGTAAAGCCGGGCCTGCTTGCCTTCCTCAAGCGATGGGTGATTCACTCTCTCTACCTGCCTGTGGTCCCTCAAGTACTCCACAACTTTTAGAGCGTTCTCAACGTGGCGTTCAACCCTCAGCGAAAGAGTCTCGAGGCCCTGAAGAAGCAGGAACGAGTTGAACGGCGACAGGCACGCTCCCTGATCCCGCATTAACGTTGTGCGGAGTTTGATTATGTAGGCGAGATTCCCTGCGGCCTGCGTGAACACTACGCCGTGATACGACGGATTCGGCTTCGAGAGGCCGGGAAATTTGTCGTTCTGTGCCCAGTCGAAATGACCTCCGTCAACGATTACGCCGCCCATCACTGTACCATGTCCGCCGATGAACTTGGTGGCGGAGTGGACGACAATATCTGCACCGTACTCGATCGGCCTGCACAGGTAGGGTGTCGCAAAAGTGTTGTCGATGATTAACGGTATGCCGTGCTTGTGCGCGATGCTGGCTATTGCCTCGATGTCGATAACGTCGGAGTTGGGGTTGCCGAGCGTCTCAGCATAGAGCAGTTTTGTGTTGGGCTTAATTGCCTTCTCGAAGTTCTGGGGGTCAGACGGGTCAACGAACGTAGCGGTAACTCCCTGCTCAGGAAGAGTATTCGCGAACAGGTTGAACGTTCCGCCGTAGAGATTGGTCGAGGAGACTACGTGATCCCCTGCGCGCGCGATGTTCTGGACAGCATAAGTTATCGCCGCCGAGCCTGAAGCTGCCGCAAGTGCCGCCGCACCCGACTCTAACGCCGCAATCCTCTTCTCGAACACGTCATTTGTGGGGTTCATGAGCCTCGTGTAAATATTGCCCGGCACTGTCAGCCCGAATCTTCCTGCGGCCGTTGCCGAGTTCTTGAACACGTAGGAAGTAGTCGCGTAAATCGGTACTGCCCGTGAATCTGTCGTCGGGTCTGCTGTTTCCTGCCCTACATGAAGCTGTAACGTCTCGAACCTGTATTTTTTCATGAACAATCACCTTTCAAGATAAACATACTTAATTAGTGTGTGAAGAAGTTGCGAAAGATTTTACACGGCCTTTTCCGAAAGTCAAGCCTTCCCGAACGAGAGTCTGTGCGTGTAATTTTCGGGAAGGTACTTGAACATCAGGACGTAGACAGCACTGCTCAGGCGGTTTAGGACGTGGCAGATACCCAGTTCATCGTTTCCGTCAAAAGCCCTGCACGCACAAAGTTCTGCTTCGCGCACGAGAGTCCGCAGGAGATTCAGAGAGGCAGCTTCGCGCTTCATGTCCCTGTGGGGCAGAATGTGTCCTCCTTCTGGATTGTGCGAGAGGGAGTGAAGTTCGTCCGCAGTCTTTCCCCACAGGAAAAACTCTCCGGCAAAAACTTTATTCCCTGCCTCGCAAGCCTGAAGCTCCCTCACAACTGAGCGTATCTCCTCAATGTCAGAGATATACTCCTCATTTTCGGAGGTAGCCTGCAGAAAAACTATCTGAGCATTGAGGGAGTCGAGCCTGCCCCTCAGAGAAAATCTTTCTCCGGATTTCATGCCCCGAGCGTCGCAACCATTACGGCCTTGATTGTGTGCATTCTGTTTTCGGCTTCGTCGAAGACTTTTGACTGTTCGGACTCGAACACTTCTTCGGTAACTTCACAGCCTTTAACAGCAGGAAGGCAGTGCAGGAAAATCGTGGTGTCTTTTCCGGTTGAGGCCATAATCTCAGAATTTACCTGCCACCCGCCGAGCAGAGCGTAACGTTCTTCCTTGAGGGCTTCTTCGCCCATCGAGACCCAAACGTCAGTGTAAATTGCGTCGGCACCCTTGACGGCCTCTTTCGGGTCATTGATGACGGTGATTGACGAGTGGGCGGCTATGTCTCTGCACTTGGCCAGCAGTTCGTGGTCAGGTTCAAGCTCTTTGGGTGAACTGACCACGTAATCGATGCCCATTTTTGCACAGCCGATCATGAGGGCATTGCTCATGTTGTTGCGGCCGTCACCGAGATAGGCTAGTTTCAGGCCGCGCAGGCTGCCGAAATTTTCGCGAAGTGTCAGGAAATCTGCGAGGACTTGTGTTGGGTGGTCAATGTCAGTGAGTCCGTTCCAGACAGGTACGCCGGAATATTTTGCGAGGGTTTCGACGGTCTCCTGCTTGAAGCCGCGAAACTCGATGCCGTCGAACATTCGGCCAAGAACGCGGGCGGTATCTTTAGCGTCTTCTTTTGCGCCGAGCTGAATATCATTTTTGTTGAGGTATTCGGGGAAGGCACCTTCGTCATTGCAGGCTACGGTGAAGGCACATCTGGTTCTTGTCGAAGACTTTTCGAAGATGAGTGCAATGTTCTTTCCGGCGAGAGAGGAGCCGCGAATGCCTGCTCTTTTTTTTGCTTTGAGGTCAGCAGCGAGAGTTAGAAGGTAATCTATTTCTGACGGAGAGAAGTCCATGAGTGTGAGGAAGGATCTTCCTCTGAGATTGACTGCCATAAAATACGCCTCCTGTGGTTTGGATTTTGCGATTATATCACCATGTGCTAGACTTAACACAAATCCACAGAAAGGAGTATTGACAGTGAAGAAACATTATGAGTATATTGCTCACAGCTCACAGCTCACAGCTCTCAGCTCACTGCTCACAGCTCACTGCTCACAAGCTATGATTCTGCCCTTGTGCTAGCTGGAGGCTATCCTCAAATTTCACTAATCAATTCATTAAAACGCAGAGGCATAACTACGATTCTTGCGGATTATTATTCTGAACCTGTCGCAAAAAAATATGCTGATGCCTTCTACCAAATTTCCACTCTTGACGTTGACGCAATAAGACAGCTTGCCGTCCGAGAAAATGTCGGTCTCATAATAACTGTCTGCACAGATCAGGCACTGCTCACGATGGCCAGAGTCTCCGAAGATTTGGGGCTTCCCTGCTATCTGGACTATAACACTGCCCTGAACGTAACCAACAAGCAGCACATGAAAAAAGTATTTGCAGAGAACGGAATACCTACAGCAGAATTTGCCATAGCAGAATCGCCTGCCGATATTCGCCTGAACTTTCCCCTAGTAGTGAAACCCGCAGACTGCAACAGCTCAAAAGGTGTCGTGAAAGTCAGCAGCTCACCAGAACTTGAAGATGCTTTCACTTCCGCAAAGAAACTCAGCAGAACAGGAAGCGTAATAGTTGAACGCTATACCGCTGGCGTTGAAGTATCAGTAGACGCGTGGGTCGAGAACGGACAGGCAAAAATTCTCTGCATGTCCAGGAATGACAAGATACCCGGAACGTTCGTAATCTTCAGGGGATTCTACCCGTGTCCTGAAGCTATGAAGATCGGGGCAAAAATTCAGGAAACCGTGCAGAAAATAGCAGATGCTTTCGGCCTGAAGAACTGCCCTATGCTGATACAGCTAATCACTGACGGCGAAAACGTCCATGTTCTGGAGTTCAGTGCACGTACAGGCGGAGGAACTAAGCACATAATGATTAACCATGTAGCCGGGCTTGACGTTGTGGATATGACAGTTGAACTTGCGCTGGGAAATTTCCCGGAAGTTCCGGCTGTGTCAATGGCAGATACATATCTTGCTGACGAGTTCATCTACTGTTCTGAAGGAGTGTTTGAACGTCTCGAAGGCTTTGATGCCCTGAAGGAGAAGGGTACTCTCACGGATTATTACCTGTTCAAGTGGGACGGAGCCGAATTTGACGGCGGAGTACATAACAGCGGAGACAGAATAGCAGGATTCACGATTAAGGCAGATACACTTGAAGAGTTGACGCTGAAGCATGACGAGGCAGTGAAACATCTTAGTGTAATCGGCCAAGACGGCAGAGACATTATGCGTCATGACCTGTTAGGAGGGATATTATGATTCCTTCAGCTTTCATGTATCTTGCACTCATGCTCGCGGTGATATGCTTCTGGTTCATGCTCCTCAAGCGTCCCGTCTACGAGTCTATGTTCATAGCCTTCATCGCCCTCGTTGCACTCACAGGCTCATGGTCAAAACTCTTCACATACTTTCAGGCCGGACTCAAGACATCATTGCTGTACTCAATGACCGTTTTCGTCGCCCTGTCGATGCTGCTCACCAAAACAGGAATAATTGACGGTGCAGTGAATATCATCCTGTCCCTGCTTGGCCGTATCACCGGCGGAACTGGTTATGCCGCAGTAACCGCCAGCAGCTTCATGGGAGCACTTTCCGGCAGCGGACCGGGCAACGTCATGACCACCGGCACGATCACTATCCCGGCAATGAAAAGAGCAGGCTTCCCTCCGGAGCTCGCCGCAAACATTGAGAGCACATCAAGCTATCTCGGCAACATGATTCCTCCTTCCGCGAACATCATGGCGGCACTCGGAGCCTTCACCGCACTATACCCTGAAGCCGAAATGACCTCCGGAAAATTCTGGGTAGTATGCTGGGGCTGTTCCCTGTGGTTCATAGCCCAGCGATTAATCACCGTATTTGCTTTCTGCAAAGTGTATAACGTCAGGCCGATGGATGAGAAGGATATTCCCGATTTCCGCACGAGCCTGCGCAAAGGCTGGAAAGGACTGCTTCTTCCTGTAATAATTCTTGCTCCGTTCGTGCTGGACTTTTTCCTGAAAACAACCTTCTTCACCGAGCGGCTAGGCAAAACCGGATCAGGCTATTTCTCGAGCTCGATGCTGTTCTTCATTGCTGGAGTTGCGGCATTCTACACGCTGCTTGTTTCTCCTGTGAAGCTGTCATCATTGGCCGATACCTTCTCTGACGGCGCAAAGAATCTGTCTGTTACCGTAGGTACGTGCATTTTCGGCTACATGATAGGCGCGCTCTTCAAGGACTTGAACATCTCAGGAGAACTACAGGAGTTTCTGTCGAGCCTGAAAATGGGACGGCTAGCTCTAGCGATGTACCTTCCTCTCATTCTATGCTTCATGGGAATGATAATACCGGGTTCATCCATTGTGGTAGTATTCGGCTCATCAGTGATAGCCATGTTTGCGCAGGCAGGAGTAAGTCCTGTTCTTGCGGCGGCAATGCTTCCGTGCATCTGCGGTGTGATGTGCGGGATCACTCCTCCTCTTGCGCTCGGAATGTACGCTGGGATGTCTTTAGCGGGATCGGACTTCCGGAAGACAGTGCTCAATGATATTTGGTGGGTAATCCTTCAGTACTTAATGGAAGTAATAATATTGCTGGGCTTGCTGCCGGTTATGGGGGTGTAGGTCATGAAGAAATTGCTGCGACAAATTTACGGCTGGGGAATAATGCTCGCGCTGTTCACAGGCGGCTTGTCATTCGCAGGGTATGCATACGCACTCTATACCGGCGGCGAAACAGCAGAAGCAGTGTGCACGTTCATCTACAAGACAGTTTATCCTGAGCTGGTGTACTGGACTTCGTGGGTAGTACTTCTTGGAATAATCAGGAGTTACATGAAGGACTGAGCACATGTGCTAAAATAACTCCGCGAAAAACCAGCAAAGGAGCTATTGACACAGGTGAATATAAATCAGTATAATCGGCTGTCGGCTGTCGGCTGTCGGCTGTCGGGTAATTATGCACTTCTGACATTCAACCATGAAAATATCAATGTCCTGTTGGGTAAAACCTGCGGGACATTTTTTGTGGGTGTGCGCCCATGAAGATAATCATCATTGGCGGCAAAGGTTCCGCAGTAGTTATCGCCGAACAGATATACGACACCCAGCAGAAAGCAGGCGGCGTTGAGTTTCTGGGGTTTGCTTTCGACGACAAAGCATATTACCCGGAAATTAACGGATTTCCTGTTCTCGGCGGTACACACGAAATTTTCTCCAAGTACGAGCATTTCAGCGACGTGAAGTTCATCTTCGCAATGTACAGGCCCGATCTCATCAAAGAACGCATAGCATTACGGGACAGCTACGGCATTCCTCCCGAAAGATGGGCAGTGTTCGTTCACCACTCGGCATATGTTGCACGCTCTGCCTCGCTCGGCTATGGCTGTGTAGTTCTCGCCAACACGGTCATCAATCCCAACGTCAGAGCAGGAGCCTTCAACACATTCCAGTCCAGCGTCCTGATAGGTCATGATGTCAGAATGGGACACAGCAACTTTTTCACCGGCCATTGTGCAATCGGCAGCAACAATGTAATCGGCGACGGCTGTTTCTTCGGCCTCAACACTTCACTGAATAACTACATAGAGATAGGCAGCTACGTTTTCTGCGGAATGGGTTCCAACGTCATCAAGAGCATTCCCGACGGCGTAATGGTCTACGGAAATCCTGCACATCCTGTCGAACGGAGGATAAAGCCCCTATGAGCTACGGAATGTATTACGAGGAATTTGTGCCCGGCCAAGTAATAGAACATGACCTCAGGAAAACTATCACCGAGAGCGACAATAACATGTTCTGTCTCCTCACGATGAATCATCATCCTGTGCACTGTGATATTGAGTACGCAAAGACTCACCAGCACGGAAGGATTCTTGTTGTCGGGACTCTGGTCTTCAGCCTGGCCGTAGGAATCACCGTCCAGGACATCAGCGGACATGCAGTCGCGAATCTGGAGTACCTCAACGTGAAACATCTCGCCCCCGTGTTCCTGAATGACACTATACACGTTTCCAGCGAGATACTGGCCAGGCGCGAGTCCAGGACCAAGCCGGATAGAGGCATCGTTCACGTATTGAGCCGTGTGTTCAGCCAGAACGGGCAGGAAGTCTTGTCGTTTGAGCGCAAGGTTTTGGTGTTCAAGAAGGGGTGATGAAAAGTGCTGCTATTGAGAAGTATGCTATATATGCCTGCCTACAAGCGCAAGTTCTTCACGAAAATTCACGAACTCGATGCTGATGCAGTTATCTTTGACCTGGAAGACTCGGTGCCGCCTCAGTTCAAGCAGGAGGGACGCGAGAATCTCCGTGAGTTCCTGCGGGATTACGAGCCGGACGAAAACGAAAAGAAACTGCTGGTTCGCCTGAACTCGATAGAGAGCGGTCTTCTGCTCGAGGATTTGGAGTATGTTCTTTCGCCGAAGGTATGGGGTCTGATGCCTACAAAGATATATTCCAACGAGGACATGATTTACTACGACAAACTGATTGCCCAGTACGAACGCGACAAAGGACTTCCGCACGGACATTTTGCGTTTGTGCCATTGATAGAGACTGCTTCGGCTGTTCTTGATGCCTTCAGAATCGCAGGGTCAAGCCGGCGTGTGAAGGCACTTGCTTTTGGCGGCGAGGACTACTTGAACGATATGGGAGGTTTTCACGGGACTCCGCCGAAGGGATTGGATTACCCGAGAGAGCAGATAGCGGTTGCGGCACGTTCGGCCGGGGCACTGCCGATAGATACTCCTTATCTGAAGATACACGATGCTTCCGGCTTCAGGGAGGAGGAGCGTTTGTCGTTCGAGCTGGGATTTGCGGGTGTACAGTGTCTTTCTCCTGCTCAGGTATTGCTGGCGAATGAATGCTTCCTGCCGACTGAGGATGAAGTTCGTGAATCTCTGGGGATAGTATCTGCGATTGAGGCGAGTTCGCGTGAGGGCAGCGGAGTCGCAATGTATAATGGAAGCATGATAGGTCCGCCGATGGAGCGCAGGGCACGTAAAGTTCTTGAGCTTCTGGCGGCATCACAGAAAGGAAGGAAAATCGATGAGCAGTAAACGTCTGGTTATAGTAGGTACGAGCACGACTGCGGAACATCTGTACTCGTTTGTGAAGGCTCATGACCTGTTCGACGTAAAGGGGTTTGCGGTAAACAGACAGTATCGGAACAAGGAAGAGTATCTTGGTCTTCCGGTCTATGAGCTTGAGAATCTTGGGGGGGGGGGGGGGGGCTAGAATTTGACGCTGTGTTCGTGGCAATGCTCTGGAACGCACTAAACAGTGATCGGCGCAAAGTCTACGAGCAGGTCAAATCGATGGGCCTTCCCTGTGCGAACGTAATTTCCCCTAAGGCGAGCGTCTACGGAGAACTTGCGGGCGATAACATCTGGGTGCACGACTACGTGGTGATTCAGGAGGGTGCAAGAATCTCCAGCGACGTAATGATAATGGCCCACTCAATGGTAGGATCGAGGTCGCAGGTAGGAGCTCATGTGTTCATGGGGACGAAGAGCACAATTGCCGGGGGCTGTACGGTCGGAGAACAGAGTTTTATCGGGATCAACTCGACGGTGTTTGATGATACGATAGTGGGCAGGAAGTGTATTGTTGGTGCATGTTCATTCGTGAAGAGGAACTTGCCGGACTGCCATGCATGCCGCACCAGAGTCGAAGCAATGAACATAAAGGAGTACTCACCAGACGAAATAGAGTCGAAGCTGCTGTTCCGCGAGAACGTACGCTGAAAAACGAAAGCCCTGCACCTTTTTGGAGATGCAGGGGTGTTTTTTTCTAGAAGCTCCGGGTGTATTTTCTGTGAAAGAATTTCGCCATCAAAAACCCTCCGGCTTTCCTGAACCAGTTTATCGGGCGGGTGTATATGTATGGCACTTCGTGTATCTCTTCGGGCCGAATTTTCCCCTCCTCGAATTTCCGGCAGAGCCACACGTCCAGCATGTGCTCGCCGACAGAACCGATGCGCCTGCTGTCGAACAGGTTCTTGCTGCTCATGTCGAGTCTCTCCTCAAGCTCGAACAGGACGGGAAAAACCCAGCTGCAATAATCTCCAAGCAGTCCTTTGGGCATGATGAACATGTTGAAGAGATGCCCCCAAGTTCTGGACATTACTTCGTCGAAACCAGCCAAATATTCGGGGCAATTCCTGCTGATAATTTCGCGGGTAATGTCTAAATGTTTTCCGTCAACTGTGTGGTCATAATGGCTGTAGATTGTCTCAATGTAGTATTTTCTTCTTGCGGGAAGGATTATCCTGTATTTCGAGAGGAGCTGCTGAATCTGTTCACCGGTTAATACTTTGTCGAGGGAAGCCGTTCCTAATTTCCGGTGCATTGCCAGGTAGCGCGAGTAGTGCACTAACCCGAGATAGTCGCAATCCAAGTTCTTCCATGCCCAATACATGCCGGTCATCTCTGAGATGTATTTATTTTTGGTGCTGATGTTGTCGCCGGTATTATCAGGAGTGAAGCCTATGGAGTCTTTGCCCTCCGCTCCGACGTGGACGGGAAGATACACCGAATCTGACGGCACATTACATTTTTTGTGGCAGGCTATGATTATTTTGACGCTGGGAATTTCTGAGCATGAGGTGGTGTGCGTGTCGTGTCGTGTCGTGTCGTGT
>JAFSSM010000023.1 GCA_017451025.1 Synergistaceae bacterium
GACAGCGATCCGACCGCCGCCCTTCTTGGAGCACTCCGCCCCCGACACAATCAGCATTACGCAACCCTCACTGACCCCGCAGAAATCGCAATCCTGATGCGGGCAATGAAGGCATACCCTTACACAGTCATGCGCTGTGCGTTGCTTTTCTCGGTCTACACCTTCGCACGACCGGGCGAGGTTCGCGCCGCCGAATGGTCGGAGATTAAGGGCGACGTGTGGGATATTCCCGCCGGAAAGATGAAGATGAAGCGGAGGCATATAGTCCCTCTTTCGACGCAGGTAAAGGCACTCATCGAGGAACTCCGTCCGATAACCGGCAAAGGCCGCTGGCTGTTCCCGACACCCAGAAACAACGGGCATTGCATGTCGGAAAACGGAGTCAGGGTAGCACTGCGGACAATAGGCTTCACTAAGGAACAAATTACTCCTCACGGCTTCCGCGCAATGTTCTCGACAATCGCCAACGAACACGGCATCAACCGCGACGTAATCGAGCGACAGCTTGCCCATGTTGAAGGAAATTCTGTGCGTGAGGCATACAATCACGCGGAATACATGCCCGAAAGGATACGGCTCATGCAATGGTGGGCTGATTACTTGGACAGCCTCGCAGAATAAAAAAACGGTCTCCCTCTGAGGAGAGACCGCCGTTGCGGAAATACAGATGCCACACGGAGCAATGTGCGGCTAACTGCAAGGAGGCTGTACTTGCCCGAAGGCTTCCATTACTGCCTCCTTAAGTATATTACCATCAAAGCCGAAAGTATCATACCCTGCCTTCAGCACGGAATAATAATACTTGCTAGGCAAGGGATTAATTCCCCGCGCGTCGGTTGCCGTCTTGGTCATAATGTAGACCATCGCGGTCATCTCGCCTAAGTCTTCTCCCGCAAGCGATTTCACCCTGAGCGTTAAATCCTTCTTGCGGTAGAACTTCGGGAAGCCCTCGTACCTGTCCAGACTCCTTTCATCCTGCTCCGAAATCTTCCAGACCAGCACAGGCACTGAATACCCCCTGCACTTCTTGATAGTAGCATACTGCCGGAACAACAGCCGCCATCCTTCAAGCATTCCCGTACCAACAATCACAGCGTCGGGTGTCCGCACTTTCATCTGCTCAATGGATAAATTGCTCCCGTAAGCTACATAGTACCTTTCATTCATTAGCTCCGCCCCTCTTCCTGATGCTCACTGCCATAACCGCCCAGCACGGTATCGTAGGGCAAAGTCCCGTCATCCTCTGCACCGTCATCCAGTGCTTCAGCATCAACTCCCTCGAAGTCCTCGAAGTCGTCAAGGACAAACTCCGTATTCTTCCAAGCGTCTAATGCTCTCTGTTCCGCGTCCTGCCTGCTGTCTGCCCGAACAGAGACCGCCTTGCGGCGGGTCTCCGTTACTGCTACTGTGTATATCTTCATCCTAGTGCCTCCAAGCTCCGTCGCCGCTAACGTTCTGCAAGAGAACCTTGCGGGCTGTCTTAAATTCGTCGCCGATAAACCCCAGTCTCAGCATCCAGCACCTGAATGCGTACTTTTCATTTTCCGTCTGCTGGGGCTTAGGGCTTGCGTTCTTCAGCTCCTTTGCCAGTTCGCTCATTGCAAGGCAGAGCTGAATGTATGCCTTCATCTGGTCGCAGTTGATACCGCCCTCGTTGCCGTCGCTTGCCTCGTCAAACTGAAACAGCCGGAACTCTATCGTGCCCTTCGTGAAGCTGGCGTGGAGGTTCAGCATGTGGTAGCGGCTGGAGTTATAGTGCTGTTCCCTGCCGTAGCTTGCGCCATTGCCCTCGTACCAAATATCCGCAAGCTGTTCCATTGTCTGGGGCTTCTGGGCATTCAGGCGGCTCAGGAATGCGGGGTTGACCGTCTGGCAATAGCGGAATGTTCTGCCTGCGGAAATCTTGATTGCGCGCCCTATCTGTTCCTCGTGGGCGGCCATCATGTTGGCGAGGTTGGTCAGAGTTTGCGCTGTGTGGTCTCCGGCTTCACTCTTGAGGCCTACGTGGATGTGAACTCCGCAACCCCTTGATGCACTGCTCTGTGCTCCGGCGTTCTTCAGTGCTTTTAGCACTCCCAGAAGCTCCTCGATATCCTCATAGCGCAGGATCGGCGTAACAAGTTCGCACTTTTCGCTGTCGTCGCCGTGAATGCTGCTGTCCTTCTGGAACTTCCACTCGCGCCCGGCGTTGTCCCATGCGCTCCAAGTCGAATATCCGTTGCGGCGGGCTGTGTTCTTGCTTTTGCGAGTCCCGAAGAACTCGGCGGCTGTCTTTGCGGCTTTCTCGCGGGTTATGCCGTTCATTTCGACCTCAACCCCGATTGTCTGCTTCTTCATGTTGCTTACCTGTACTGCGGTTTTGTCTGTCATTTTCTTTGCTCCTTTGTGTGCTTGCTGTATTTCCTGCAACGAATATATTATCACTCTAATAGTTATTAATGTCAAGTACTTTATCTCTCAATTTGTGAATATTTAGAGCAAAGTTAGCGGTGGGAGAATTTCCCCAGCCGCCGGATATTAACAGCACCCGCCCGGTCTAGCTTATTACTGCCTCCAAGCTCTCGTAGATAGCCTCAAGCCTGTCCTGTATGCCTTCAAGTTCCTCGCGCTCGCTGGCCGTCATGCCTTCGGAGTCATAGACCAGACGCTGGGTTATGTCCTCCATAGCCTGCCCTATCCTCTCCATCATGGCATTTTTTCTCCTGATGAAGTCCCCGTACTCGTAGAAAATTGCGCTGTATCCTGTCTGCATGATGTTTACCTCTCAAAGTAAAACTGTGGGGGGCTGAGGCCCCCGCTACGCTACCTTCATGAGGAATGCGGGAATCACCTCATGCTCCGTGCTGTTCCAAACGTGAAAGCGGCTGTTCACCTTCACGATGCCCGCAAACTTGATGCCCAGTTCCTCGAACGCCGCAAGTATCCTGATCAGGCTGAACGTTGCGCAGGAGATTGTGAACTCCTTGATGCCCGTCCGGCGCACTATCTCCGCTATCTGGTTGATGTCCTCTTCGCAGATTACATCGTTGAAGTTCAGCAGGGCATTTCCTGCTTCCTTGTTCTGCGCGTAGGCCCGGAGCATCGTCCTGTTGTCGCGCTCTGCGTCGAACTCCCTTTTGCCGTTGAGGATTTCCTCAAACTCCCCGATTACTACTGCCTTATTGCTCATTGTTTTTGTTCTCCTTCCTGATTATTACTGCGTTTCCGCTTGATGAATATATTATCACTCTGTAAAAGGATAAAGTCAAGTATATTTTTCTCAAATTTAGTGATATAATACGTGCCATAAAGAAAGGAAGGTGATTACAAACAATGGACATTTCGGAATATATATCAGTGGAGGAAGCCGCCGAGCGTTCGGGCTATGGTAAATGGAACATAACGCTGTTATGCCGACAGGGTAAGCTGGAGGGAGCTGTGAAGATAGGCAAGGTATGGCTGATACCAAAGAAGGCTCTCGAAGATTACAAGCCTGGCCCGCAGGGATTTGCGGCAGTGTGGGCGCATAGGAGGGCGGCGCAGCAGGAAGCCCAAGCTGAACAGCCGGATGCAGCAGACCGGCCAAGTCCAGAGCAAGAGTCCGGCCAAGACTCAGGCCAAGATTCGGGTCAAAATGATGGGGATACTGAGGATGTCGCGCGGGAAATTTTGCGCCATCTCAAGATTTTGATTAGTAAGCTGGACAGGCTCGAAAAGATAGGTGAAAAGATTATCGCCGGAGATACGGCCAAGTGCAACGCACAGGAAAAGGTTTAACCCCGTCCTGTGCGCTTCGCTTCACTTCCACGCTTTCAGGTAGTGCGTATTGCCCCAGCAGTCCACTGTGATTAATCTCACGTATTCGGGCGTTTCCCGGTCTATCTGGAACTTGCTGAACAGCTTTAATGCATTCAGCCGTCCGGCCAAGTCCGACCCGCTACTGCTCTCCTCCACTGCGTCCTGAATGTCTACTACACTGCAATTGTCCTTGTAGAACATCGTCGACAGACTCTCCAGTGTCCCGTCCCGCGTGAATAATTCAGGCTTCTTCATCTCAGGCTATGCCTCCCTTTAATCGGTATGGCCTGTATGTTCACTCTGATTGCCGGTTAAAGCAAGCCTAATCTTCCTCATCCTGCGGAGAATTTTTGCTGATGAGCTGTTTCTTGTGCCAGTTCAGGAACAATTCCTTTATCTTCTCAGGGACTGGCGTATCCATTTCGATAGCGTTTTCTAAGATGCTAAGGCCTTCGTTGGCGATGTAGAAGCAAATGACAGCATCACGCGGGACTCCGCTCCAAACCTCCGATTGAGAGAAGACTTCATTGCCGATGATATTAGTGATGCCGACAATGATTAGCATGTAGACTTTGCGTGCAATGCCATGAAAGCCAATGTCGGAGCACCAGCGTTTGAGGTACGCACCCTTTAGGAGGCCTGTAACGTAATCGAGAACCATCATGACAAGCAAAACCTTTAGTGCCTCGTCGAAGCCGCCGTAAAGCCACGACAGAAATCCTCCGAGCAATGCAAACCCAGTATCAAGGTAAGTATCCCAGCTCATGGTTTGGCCTCGAATAAATTATTGCGTGATTTCCCGCAGTCAATGTGAACAAAGTCTTTTTTGCCATACCAGATAGCATAATCGAGGTCGGGCAGTTTCCCTTTA
>JAFSSM010000024.1 GCA_017451025.1 Synergistaceae bacterium
CTTACTATGCCGGGAATTTCCCTGTCCCAGATTGTGCCGCTTATGTTCCTGATTGCTTCTGCCATGATTGTTTCTCCTTCCTGATTATTAGGGGAATGACGGGGGAAAAACCCCCGCCGTCTGCCGAATGCCTACGCTACTTTCAGGAGGAGTGCGGGCATTTTGTGGTCTCCCGAAGCGTTGTTCACCATTACCGCGTCCGCGAGGAATACGCCGTACTTCTTGAACTCCACAAGGTTGGCGAAAAGGTTAGATGCCGCGCTCGAAATCGTGAACTCCTTGATGCCGAGCCTCCGCAGGGTCTCCGCTATCGGCTGAACGTCGTGATCCCAGATTATGTCGCTGAAATCGATGCGGGGGTTGCCAGACTCCCTGCCTCTTACGTACGCGCAGAAAAGCGTGTTGTTGGCCTTGTCCTCGCTCACGTTCCAGTACCCTTTGCCTTCCGCCTCGAGGTCCGCTAGAATGCCGTCGAACTCTTCGATTACTACTGCCTTGTTGCTCATTGAATATGTCCTCCTTGTTGATGATTACTGCATTTCTGCTTTCGATGAACACAGTATAACTCTGAAAACGTTAAATGCAAGCACTTTATTTATCCCAAAAGACTGATATAATGTACGCTATCAAGCAGGAAGGAAGATTAGCAGATGGATATACAAGACTTGATGTCGGTCGAGGAAGCCGCAAAAGTTTTAGGCTACAGAAACAGCTCAATCACGATGCTGTGCCGACAGGGGAAAATGGAAGGGGCCTTCAGGAAGGGGCATCAGTGGCTGATACCTAAAGCGACGGTCGAGAATTACGAGAGGAATCCGCGCGGGTTCGCCGCAATGTGGCAGCATAAGCGCAGAGCTGAAGAGGCAGAGTTTGAGGCAGAACTCGCCGCTGATGGGAGCGACGCTGAAGTCAGCGGGAACAGGGAGAGTGTGGAGCGGGAGATATTGCAGTGCATGAGAGTCCTGCTCAGGAAGATACGTGTGCTTGAAAAGATTATTGCCGGAGACCCGGCCAAGTGCAACGCACAGGAAAAGGTTTAACCCCGTCCTGTGCGCTTCGCTTCACTTCCACGCTTTCAGGTAGTGCGTATTGCCCCAGCAGTCCACAGTGATTAGCCTCACGTATTCGGGCGTTTCCCGGTCTATCTGGAACTTGCTGAACAGCTTTAATGCATTCAGCCGTCCGGCCAAGTCCGTACCCGTACTGCTCTCCTCCACTGCGTCCTGAATGTCTACTACACTGCAATTGTCCTTGTAGAACATCGTCGAAAGGCTCTCCAATGTCCCGTCCCGCGTGAATAATTCAGGCTTCTTCATCTCAGGCTATGCCTCCCTTTAATCGGTATGGCCTGTATGTTCACTCTGATTGCCGGTTAAAGCAAGCACTAATCTTCCTCATCCTGCGGAGAATTTTTGCTGATGAGCTGCTTCTTGTGCCAGTTCAGGAACAATTCCTTTATCCTCTCGGGGACTGGCACGTTGAGTTCTATTGCGTTCTCGGCAATGCTGATGCCCTCGTTGGCGATGTAGAAACAGATAACCGCATCGCGCAAGGCCTCGCTCCAGACTTCGGACTGCGGGAAAATCTCCTTGCCGATGATGTTTGCGATACCGACGAAGATAAGCATGTAGACTTTGCGTGCAATGCCATGAAACCCAATGTCGGAGCACCAGCGTTTGAGATAAGCACCTTTGAGGAGGCCGGTAACGTAATCGAGAGCCATCATTACGAGCAAAACCTTTAGGGCCTCGTCGAAGCCGCCGTAAAGCCACGACAGAAAGCCGCCGAGCAATGCAAACCCAGTATCAAGATACGTATCCCAGCTCATGGTTTGGCCTCGAAGAAATTAGTGCGGGTTTTTCCGCAGTCAATGTGAACAAAATCCTTCTTGCCATACCAGATGGCATAATCGAGGTCAGGCAGTTTGCCTTTGGCCTTGAGGTTCGCAACGATAAGGAATAATGCCTTTGCGCCGAGCGAGCAGGATAAATCAGCGGCAAGCCCCTTTGTGTGGAATGAACCGTCAACTCCGCCGACTGCCTTATTGCGTTTGTCGCACCTGCAGCCTGAATTGACGTGAATGGGAACGCCAATAGCGTCTCTGATAGTCTGAGCCATATTGATGACGCGCTGGTCAATAATATTTTTCCCGCACCCGCAATGACAGGCAAACTCCGAGACCGAAAAATTCTTAGTGTCTTTAGCCATGTGAATACCTCCTGATAACAAAAAAGCAGGGAGTCCCGAAGAACTCCCCGCAACTTCTGAGCCTTATTAATAGGCCTTGCCCGTAATCTCCGTGAACTGCGCCGCCGTGATTGCTCCCTTGTCTACCGCATCACGCACCCTGCGCTCATCCCAAACTCCGCTATCGTAGTACTTCTTGATTTTCTCGAACATCCCAATCACCTCCTAGAGCGTAACGCCCGCCATCATAGCGACGTACTCAAGATCTGCGCGGTTCTGGAGCTTCTCCAGTTCAGCCGCCGGAATGTCCCTCAGCACGAAATAATACCCGTCCGTGCACCCGTGAACTGCCTGTGTGTAGTGCGCAACCTGCACCAGTTCCATGTGCTCGTGCGTACCGATAAGGCCCGCCTCGTCGGCCTCAGCGTCGCCGGTGATAACGACGTGCCCGAGCCTGCCCCTGAAAGTTTCCTCCGTAACTTCCGTGCTGCTGATGAAGTTATTTCCGTTCAACGCCAGTCCTGCGAGCTGTGTACCATCAGCCAGCGTAACCGTGAATGTCCCTTTTTCCATCTGGGTAACCTCCCGAATAATGTGATGTATAGCTGTGTCATGTTGTAGATTTGGCGGTGCGACATTCTGCGAAAGTTGCCGCCCAGCCAGCTCTTGAAGATGTTTTCTATCTCGCTGTACGTGATTGTTCCCGCGTTGAGGAGTCTCTTGTAGGCTTTGAGCTTCCGCCGCTCCCTCGTTATGCTCTTGGGGTTAATCTTGCGGATAACGCGCCCGGTCTCGGTGAGGCTGTAGCCGTTCTGCAAATGCCGGTAAAAGCCGGAGAGTTTTACAATTCGTGTCTTGCGTTCGTTGATGATTATCCCGAACTCCCGCGCAATGCCCCTCAAGCCGTCAAGCAGGGTTAGCAGTTCCTCCCTGCTCTCGGAGATGGCGTAAAAATCGTCGGTGTACCTTCCGTAACCCTGAATGCCCGCAACAATCTTCGCGAAATTGTCGAACCTGTACGGATAGATGAGGCCGATATTCTGTGAAGTCTGGTTGCCGATGTCCACTCCCTTATCGAGGAATTTTTCCCCCGTCAAGGTAGCAGGGTCAGCGTTGAGGTTAATCATCTGGTCGACCTTGCCCGTCATGAGTGCAGCAATCTCTGCGTCGGAAAACCTGCTGACATCGACTCGGAAAGTCGAGAAAACTTTATCGAGCAGGTCGAGTGTCATTGCGAGTTCTGCGGGGTCATCGAGCGAGCGCGAGAGGAAATGCGCCAAAACCTCGCGGCAGTTACTGTGCGGAATGTTGGCGTAATACCCCGAGAAATCCCCGAGCATGATGTAGCCGTCGTTGCTCCCATGCTGAATGAAGAACTTGTGCAGGTGAGCCTCGAAGCGTCTGCGGTGGAAGGCCACTCCTTTACCCTTCTGCGATGCTCCGTTGTCGTAAATCAGGAACTTGCTCAGGGTCGGGGTGAGAATCTCGTCGCAGATGATGTGATTGACGGTTTTATCGGCCATCGCATTGCTGGTGATGTAACGGGGTTTTCCGCGCTCCCGAATGAGAAACTTCTTGCCCTCGTCGGGTGTGTACGTGCCCTCGCGCAAAGACTGCTGGAGCATAGCGGTATAAAGCAGGTGGTTCATCTCGAACAATTGGGTAGCATACTTGAACTTGCTCGTGCGGATGGCCTTAGTGCCCGCGTCATAAATCACGTCAGCGTCAAGAAAAACGTTCATGGACAAAAAGCAGAAAGAAAACCGCCCAGTAACTGCATCGGTCGTAACCGGCAGTGTGGCGGTTGGC
>JAFSSM010000025.1 GCA_017451025.1 Synergistaceae bacterium
CCCGCCAGCTACGACAAGAGAGCCGGAGATCCTCTCTATTACTCCTTTAATTTCTTTCTTCTCAGGCATTTAATATCTCCCGCCTCCTAATTTACCGTTCCGCAAAAATATCCATACCTACGGCCTTTTCCACACTGCCCCGTATTGAGGCTAACCCTGCGCCAGTTGCTCCCGAAGGCCCGGGCACAGGCAGGACGCTCGTATGATACTTGTCATTAATCTCTTCGACTTTGCTCGTGAACTCCACAAACAAATCTTCCTGTATGAACACGACTGCGTAATCTTCACGCGCTAACTGCTCAAGTGTAGCCTCGAACGTCCCCCGTGTCTCAGGGGTAAGCACTACACTCCGAATGCCCACAGCCTGGAAGGGTAACGCCATCTCGTAGCTTCCTACAGCCGCCATCGGTCTGCTATCTGCCATTGCTGAGAAGCCTCCTTCCAAATTCACGGTCAAGTCCTCCAGCAACGCACACAAGAGCTACGCGCATGTTCCGGGCTTCTGCTTCCTTCGTGAGCAGATAGAGCAGGACATTCGCCGGAGCATCCATCGAGTACTTCGCGCTCTCTAACACCTTCAGCAGGTAGTCATCGAGGGCTTTCGACACATCGGACAGCGCGGCCTTCATGTCGTTCTGTTCACCCAGAGCACCGAGCACAGCTCCGATGTCCGTGTACGACAGAATGCGTCCCCAAGTCTCCTGAGGCTCAGCCAATAACTTGGCCATGTCGTCAGCCCTTATAGTCCCGCCATCGTGGAAGAATGGCAGTGCTTTAGCAGGGTCATACTTTATACGCGCAAGCCTTACCGCACTTCTGAGGTTCTCCGCGTCAATCTTGCACTTCACCCAGTGAACAACGTCGGACATGTTCAGACCTTCCGCAACATTGAGCATTGCCCTGAACATCTGATGGTCTATCAGCAGTTCAACGGCCTGTGCGTTCTTGCTTGCGTCCCAGAGCTGCCAGCACTGGGGGATTAAGTCCGTCAAGCCATAGGGCAGGAATCCGTATTCCTCAGTCTCGATTGCGTTGGTGAGTTCATCAACATCAATCGTGCCTAACTTCGAGAGAAGATCATACCTTCTGCCTTCTGACTCACCGCCCCTGACCTTGAACAGTCCCTTTAACAGAACCTTCACGTTGTGGAAGTCGTAAGGCAGCCTGAAAATATCCAGCAGTCCCTTATCAGGCACAAATGACTCAAGCTCCGTGCAAGTCGCCAGAATCTCCGAGTCTATGGCCTTGTCGAAATTGCTGTTTGCCCCAGAAATCCACTGTGAATATGACGTTTCGCCCAGTGCCTTCACTGCGTCGTCAATCCCTGCGCTGTCCATAAGGCGCGAGAAAAATGCCGTGTCCAGTATGTGATTTTCCATACCCCGCAAACGTGCTACGGTGTATACGTAACTCACACCCAGCACCCCCTTACGCCAGCAGCCGCTTCACGACTTCGGTCTCAATGTCTGCGCGGGCATCCTCAATGAGCATGTCCCACGAGCAATTTGTGTCAATGCGGTCGTTCCTCAGCACAAAACCTCCGGTTATCGGGAGTCTTTCAGGGCTGAGTGTCAATGATGTGCTGTGCGAAGCGTTGTAGCCGTCAAGCCATCTCTGGTCGAGGTGCTTTTCGTTTTTGCCGACAAACACAACCTCTTTGCCGGTAACTACTGCAGCCGCCATCAGCTTATCGGCGAACTTCACGTACTTATCCGGAGCCATCTCCGCAAGCTGCTTCAATGAGGCTTCGAACGCTTCAGTAACGAGTCTCTGACGCACACCGAGATCTATTCTTTTTGCGTCAAGTTCTGCTACGATCTCACGCCTCTTCAGAACTTCAGGCTCTTCTTTCGCCAGACGCGACGCATACGAATCCTGTACTGCCTTAATTTCGGCGTTGACCGAGCGGCTTATCTCCCGGACTTTCGCGTCGTTCTCGGCTTCGAGTGCCTTGATCTGTGCCTGCGATTCGGCCTTTATTTTTGCTTTTATGTCTGCAAGTGCCATCGTCAAACACCTGCCCGTTTAGCCTACCTGTACTCCCATGAGCATCAATATACTCGTAAGAAGAGCAAGCACTGCGTAGGTTTCGACCATTGCAGGGAGAATTATTGCTTTACCCATTGCTTCGGGCTTCTTGCTGATCATCTGGATTGATGCCGCTGAAGTCTTGCCCTGCCAAATCGCTGAATACCAGCCGACTACTGCGATGGGAAGGCATGACGCGAGAATCTGGAGTCCCTGATTCCATGTGAGGGCTACTGCTCCTGCACCGCCGAGAAGTCCCAGCTTGTTGAGCACGAAGAAAGCGATTAACAGCCCGTAGATTCCCTGTGTTCCGGGAAGTGCCTGAAGGATAAGGCATGAACCGAATTTGTTGGGGTCTTCGGTCATTACGCCAGCTGCTGCTCCGCCTGCAACACCGATCCCGATTGCTGAACCGATACCGGCAAGTGCTGCTGCCAGTGCTGCTCCGAACAGTGCGAGTGAGAGTCCTAAATGTTCCATAATGATTTACACGTTCCTTTCACGAAAAATATAGTGCTTAGTGTCTAGTGTTTAGGGTTTAGGCTAATCCCTAGCCCCTAACACCTAGCTCCTCACATTTACATATTCCTGTGAGAGCGTCAACGGGGTAAACGGTTCTCCGCCTCCCGTGTAAAATTTGCCGAAAAATTCTACATACTGAAGCCTTAACGGGTGAACGAATGACCCCAGAATGTTTATTGCTATGCTGAAAATATGTCCGCCGATTATCACGACTACAGCGATAAGCCAGCCGATATAGGGAATATCTGCCGCCAGACCTCCCAGAAGGTTAATCACCATTCCGATAACTGCCGAGCCGAACCCTAACGCCAACAACCTGCTGTAGCTGAGAATATCGCCCAGATATGACGTTGAACCGTAAAGCGCAAGGAAACCGTTGATGATTTTCTTGAACCAGTTAGGCTCGCCCTTGCCAGCATAGATGAAAATTATCACAGCTCCGAGTCCTGCCATTCCGCCGCCGACCTGTATGAAATGAGGAGGAAGCATTCCGCCGAGTCCTACACCGTACAGGCACAAGCCCACAATCAGCAGGAACCACGACAGATCATTTCCCAGTGCGTCGATGAACTCTCCGTGCCTGAGCTTGTCGTAACACGCAATCAGCAATCCGAACATCAGGTGAATTACTCCCAGCAATAACGATATGCCGAGTACCTGCATCGGGTTGGTCATCGGGTCAACGAGCATCAACGCATTCTTCAGAGGAATCAACGGAGGAAGGAAGCTGTCGATGAAATTTCCGAAGAACGACCCGGAAATTACTCCGTATATGAACGTCGACACCGAGCAGAACAGGAACAGCTTGATGAAGTCCTTAACGCCCGGAGCAATCTTCTTGTACTTCCTGAACACCCACAGAATCGTCCCGCACACAACCAGCGCGTACCCTGCATCACCTAAGCACATTCCGAAGAATATCCAGAAGAACGGCGCAAGTAATGGTGTCGGGTCAATCCCTCTGTACTTCGGCGAGGAATAAAGCTCCGTCAAAATGTTGAACGGCCTGACTGTATCACCGTTGTTGAGCAGTGAAGGAGGCTCTTCGTCCGGAGCTGGTGCTGAATACGTCAGCTCAATATCCGTGCCGATTGCCTCGATGCTCTGGCGCAATGAGTCTGCCTTCTCCGCCGGCACCCAGAACTTCGTCAGCATTGTGCTGGCTGTCTCGTCGCTGGAGGCCATTCCGTTATAGCGGTTCGCAAGGCTGTTGTAGTAGTCCGAGAGTTTCTGCACCGTCGGAACATTAGCCTGTGCAATCTCTGCCATCTTACGGCCAAGTTCAGCCTCTTTCGCTTCAAGCTCACTTACTGATGCTGTGAACTTCTCCTTTTCCTCGTCGGGTGTTCCTGTCAAACTTGCGGGGATTTCGACGAGTGAGAGTCCGTTTTTCGCGCAAACTTCCCGAATTTCCGGCTCAATTGCGCGTGAATAAATTACTGCGGCGTATACATCTTGAGCCTTCTCGTCGTAAGGAGCAATAATCAGTTCCGAGTCGTCCTTATACTTCGAGAAATCCCCAAGTGCTGCCTTGAACCCGCTTATGTTTGCGGCCTTAATGGTACCTGTCAGGCCCGTAACTGTACGAGTTCCTTCCGTAATGACTGACAGGGGATAAGGGAAGAACGAGAGCGCAGAAAGAAGGGATACGTTCATTCTGGCTTCAGAGAGCTTCACACGAACATCTCCTGTCTCGCGTTCGGTCTCGCGGGTTTTCTCGCAGACCGCCTTCAAATCCGTTTTGGCCGCCAGCTCCTCAAGTTCTGTCATCGTAACGTCAGGCCGTTCACCGAGCATCCTGTCAAGTGCAGGTACAGGATCAACGTAGTGCGGTGTGAGCGTTCTGGTCAGATAACGTACGTCTGAGAGCTTTTCGTCGGTCTTCGCAATCAGTGCCTCGATGTCAGCAGGAGGCGTAAATGTCTCTTCGGAAGTGCTGATAATCTGGCAGGCACCAGATTCTTGAAGGACTGCGGCGATTTGTTCATGAACGGATTTGTGATAATACAGTTCTGCCTTCTTAAGCCTGGCTACTCCCATATTTCTTGATCACCTCTTCCGTTATGAATGAAGCAGCTGCAGGTATTTTGCTCTTCTGCTTGTCGTAGAACGCCTTAGCGTCGGCCTCGCGCTTCGCCAAAAGAG
Organism: Synergistaceae bacterium; assembly: GCA_017451025.1. Classification (GTDB taxonomy): domain Bacteria; phylum Synergistota; class Synergistia; order Synergistales; family Aminobacteriaceae; genus JAFUXM01. The sequence continues at coordinate 4,696 of JAFSSM010000025.1, forward strand.
TTTTGGCCTTCGTTTCGGCTGCTTCCTCTGCCCTGCGAATCTTGTCCCTGAACTGGCGGGCTGCGTTCTGCCTGGCTTCCTTGAGGGAATTTTCAGCATCCGCACCTGCACGGTTCAGCTTCTTGGCCGCGTCCTCTTTGGCTTTCAGCACAGCATTAGCCGCCTGAGTCTCTGCAGCTTTGATCTCGGCTATAGTAGGGTTATCCGCCATAGTATGCTCACCTCCTGCCTATGAATAGGTATGTGAAAAAATTGTAGATATGGATTGAACTGGATAATTATACAAAAATTTCATGCTCATTCAACCAGAAAACAAACGGGCAAAAAAAATCCCCCCTGACCTGCAGGGAGGAGAATACGTTATCGCTCAAAAATAGAGCACATGTTTTACGTAATCCGGCCAAGTAAAAATCGTTGGCTTATTCAGCACAGCAAAGGCCGCACTTCCTGAGCCGGACACTCCCCAAGCATCTGCACCTGCCCTCTCGAACATCCTGAACAGTTCATTATATTTTGGGTGGTCTTTCAGCAGCACTTTAAGGAAGTCGTTGGGCAGAAGTCCGACTTTTCTGCCCGCGTTTGCGTGATAGATGTCCCGCATTTCCGTCCTTGCCAGCATCGTATCAACACCAAAGCCCATTGCGTCGAGTTCGGCATATGCCTGAGCTGTGTTTGTCTGCCATTCGGGAACTGCTATAACTCCGTGAGGTTCATGCTCCTTGACGGATTCAATGTGCTCACCTATTCCGGAGACTAGTGCAATATTCAGGAACGAGCACAAAAACGGCACATCAGCTCCGATTTTTGCGGCGACGCGTTCAGCCCCTAACCACTTAAGGATTGCGGCAGCATTTCCTGACCCTGCACCTAAACCTGAACCTGGCGGAATGCTCTTGTGAATCTTCACGTTCAGGTAAGGTATCCTGAATCCCTCTGTTCTGGCAATTCTGAGAGCCTTAGCTACGATGTTTTCGCCGTCAAGCGGAATATTTGCAGTAACTTCGTCCCTGTTGCCGGAGGCTGGCGAAATATAAAGCACATCTCCCGACGGAATCCGCAGGAATGTTGACACAAGATTATGATACCCGTCCGGCCTCTTGCTGATTACGCGGAGAGTAAGGTTAAGTTTTGCGAAAGTCGGCAGAATTACACGCATTCGGTCCACCCGAACGGATCCGGCCTCTTGCCCCACTGAATACCTGTAAGTTCATCGTAGAGCTTCTGCGCTACCGGCCCGATCTTGAAGTCGTTAACCGTGTATGCCTTGCCGTTGTAGAACAGCTCGCCGATCGGTGAGATTACTGCTGCTGTTCCGGTCCCGAAGGCTTCCTCAAGCTCTCCGTTCGCCGCCGCGCCCATAAGCTCGTCAACACTAAGGAGTCTTTCTTCTGCGGGAATGCCCCAGTGTCTCAGGACTTCCAGGCATGATTTGCGGGTGATGCCTCCAAGAATTGAGCCGTTCTCGAGTGAAGGAGTTACCACAGTGCCCTTAATCTTGAACATGACGTTCATTGCGCCGACTTCCTCGATGTATTTCCTGTGAACGCCGTCAAGCCACAGCACTTGTGAATACCCCTTAGCGAGTGCACGGTCTCCTGCCCTGTTGCTGGCCGCGTAGTTGCCTCCGCATTTCGTGTAGCCTGTTCCGCCGCGTACTGCCCTTACGTCTTCGGTCTCGAGCATAATTTTCACGGGCTTGATGCCTTCAGCAAAATAGCTTGCGCTCGGCGAAGTGATTACGACGAAAATAGCCTTGTGGATCCCGTGCAACGCAAGCTCCTCGTCTGTGGCGAAGATGAACGGCCTGATGTATAACGACGTACCCTCACTTGAAGGCACCCATGAAGAATCTATCCTGACTAGTTCCCTGACTGCCTCAAGGAACATCTCTTCGGGGACAAGCGGAAGTCCGATACGTTCTGCTGATACGTTGATGCGCTTGGCGTTCTCGACGGGCCTGAAGAGATGAACGCTTCCGTCCGCCCAGCGGTAGGCTTTCATTCCCTCGAACACTGTGTTGGCATACTGTATTCCGTCGCCTGATGGCATAAGGGACAGCGGACCGTAAGGAACTATACGGGGATTGTGCCATTTTTCGGAGTCGGTGTAGTCCATGATGAACATGTGGTCGCTGAACACTGAACCGAAGCCTAATTTGTCCTCAGGGGGCATTTTGCCGGGATTTGTTGTCTTGGTGATACTGATCTGCATAATAGATCTCCTTTGTGTAGATAATTATTTGGATGATGGTATTTTAGCTCATTTCCTCAATATGGTGAATATAGTCAAGGGAGCGCAGAGCCTCGATAATGTCCTTGTGCTTTCTGTAGGTCTTGAAGTCGCGCTCGCTTATTGTGATTGAGACGGAATATACGCTAAGGCCGGAATTTGCATAGGCAGGGTTGGCCTCTATGTCGTCAATCTTTAAGCCTAATCTGCGGATAGTTGCAACGAAGTCCTGAAGGTTATAGCTGTTCTTGAGTTCAAGATGAACCTCGAAGTGATTCGACCTGTCCTTAAGGAATGCTTCGATTATTGGCAATTGTGAAATGCACACGAGCAGAGCGATGAACGATATTAACGTTATCGTGTAGAGTCCTGCGCCGGTAGCAAGCCCTATTATTCCGCTGGCCCAGAGTCCTGCTGAAGTAGTGAGGCCTTTGATCTGGCTTCGGGAGCTGAACAGAATAGAGTTCCCGCTTATCATTGCGACAGATACTACGGAAGCGGCGGAGATAGCGGCGAAATTTTCCTTATTGTAGGTCATGATGGACAGGTCGATCATTGCGGCAACAGAAGAGGCCATAGAGATTAGGATAAACGTTCTGAGTCCTGCGGAATGCCGTTTGCTGGAACGTTCACATCCGATGAGTGCGGCGAGAGCTACGGCTAAAAATATCCGGAACAGTATGGAGTATACATTAATGTATGACGACCAGCTGCCTAAGTACGAGGCTATAGGGTCATCGATAAAGGAATTGCCCATAATAATGAAATCATCTCCTGAAACATAAATTTGTGATGGCGAGTGCCTGGTGATGCGCAGCCCGAAATTACAAGAATTGATGCCGCTGTGCGGAATTTGCTGCTATTCTACACCAAAATAAAAGGCACTTCCCGTGAAATGAGAAATGCCTTCTTGTCTTGGAAAACTTTGTGTTCTCGGAACATCTAGTTCATCAAACTTGGTATCAGTTTGGCTTGCAACATCTCCTTGTGCGCAAAATTTTTTCGTGCAAATTGTTCACTGTCTCTCGTGGATTGTGCCTGATATTCCGCACCCAAGCTCCATTTCTCAATAACATATCACTTCGTCCTCTACTGCCCTGATTACTTCTTCAGGAACTTCCTGCATGTCGAGCGTATACATTGCGTTCAAGCGCGGGTTGAAAATTCCCAGCCTGGTTATTCCCTCGAAAATTTCCTGCCCGGAATGCTGACCCATTATCCAGTACATCAATAACTGCAAAGTCTGCTTGCTAGTCGGCTTGTTCTTCGAGACCTTGAAGTCCCACAAAGTGTCCGCCGTCAGAAAATCTCCGTCCCCAGCATCAACAGTCAGCGTATACCCGTCAGGCTCAAACGTGAACCCGTACTCCAGCACAGGCCCGTACTCCTCAACAAACATCCTGCTGCGCTCAACCATCGTCTGAATGTTGCTGATTGTATCGCTGTCAGGATTCATCTCTGCCGTTCCGCCATGTGTAAGCGGATACATATAATCCCTGTACCACACATCAAAAGCCGCCAGCTTGCACGCACTCACCACTGAATCAGAATCTACCCCGCTTACTCTTCCCAAAAGCGCACCTGCTGTTTCAGCCTCGCCAGCTATTGCCGCCCCCCGAATGGAAATCTCAAATGACTTCAGGATATTTCCGCTCACCATAAACCTCGTCAGGTAATCCACAGCCAACCCCACAATGGAACTGTGAATGTTTTCCTCAGCGTTGAGCGTAATTCCGTCATCAAACGATACCTTCTTGAACATTGACGGCCTGATGTATCCTCCATAAGGCTGTTTAACCTGCGAAATCCTCTGAGTAACGCTCGACATATTGTCCTCCTATAGAAATAGGTCTCCCGCGTAAACAGGAGACCTCGTCGTATTCATCATTGTTGGTGGGCCCACCTGGACTCGAACCAGGAACCTTCCGGTTATGAGCCGGTGGCTCTAACCACTTGAGCTATGGGCCCCAAAACTCAATGCATTTTACACGCCGCTTAATTTTGCGTCAAGACCGAAATTTTTTACCCCCCGCGAATCACAATTATGTATTATAATCTCACTAACTCCAAACTATTTTACACACACTCTATCTTCATGAAAGGAAGCTGACACTATGAAGGAATTCAAGTATGTCATCACTGACCCCGTAGGTATTCACGCACGTCCCGCAGGAGAGCTCGCGAAGGAAGCCAAGACGTTCAAGAGCACTGTTTTTGTCGTCAAGGGCGAGAAAGAAGCGAAGGCAACTGCCCTCATGAAGTTAATGGGAATGGGCATCAAGCAGGGCGACGAAGTTACGATCCGCGTTGACGGTGAAGATGAAGAAGCCTGCGCCGCCGCAATGGAGAAGTTCTTCAAGGAGAAGTTCTAGTATGCAGACCTTCACAGGTACCAAGATCGTAAACGGCATAGCTATCGGCAAGATTAAGCTGTACAAGCCCGCCGTCTACGAGATCAGCGAGGAACTCGTCAGCGACATAGCCGCAGAGATCGCCCGCTACGAGGCCGCCATCGACAAAGTCAAGGAGGATCAGAACGCCCTCTACGAAAAAGAAATGAAGGCAGGCCATAAGGACACCGCCGGAATTTTTGAGGCACATGCGCTTATGCTTGACGACGAAGACACCATAATTGACCCGTGCAAGGAAGTTATGGCAGAGGGTCATACGGCAGAATATGCAGTGCGTCAGGTGTTCGACGAAGTAGCTAAGGCGTTCAGCGAGATGGAGGACGAGTATTTCAGGGCAAGGAGTGCTGACGTTATCGACCTCAAGAACGCTATGCTCGATGTACTGTTCGGTGCTGACACAGCTAACCTTCAGGGCACTGAACCCGCAATCCTCGTCGCTGAAGACCTCGCTCCGTCAGAGACCGTCAAGCTCGATAAGTCATTGCTGCTCGGACTCGTTACCAGACTCGGCAGTTCCAACAGCCATACCGCAATCCTCGCTCGCTCCATGAACTGGCCGACGCTCATTCAGTGCCACGACATCACCGACGACTGGGACGGAAAGTTCGCAATCCTCGACGGCTACAACTCCTGCATTTACATTGAGCCTGACCAGGAAATTATCGACAAGCTCAGCGCGAAGCAGAAGGAAGACCGCGAGAAAGAGGCCAAGTTGCAGGAACTCAAGGGCAAGCCGAGCGAGACTAAGGACGGCCAGAAAGTCAGGCTTTATGCGAACATCGGCGGCCCGAAAGATGTCAAGGCAGTAATTGAGAATGACGCAGAGGGTGTAGGACTCTTCAGGTCAGAGTTCGTCTACCTCAACAGCCCGACGGACCCAACTGAAGATCAGCAGTTCGCCGCCTACAAGCAGGTGCTCGAAGGACTTGCACCCCGCCTCGTGGTAATCAGGACTTGCGACATCGGAGCGGATAAGACCATCGACTACATGAACCTCGATAAGGAAGAGAACCCGGCGCTCGGTTTCAGGGCAGTGCGTATTTGTCTGTCGCGCCCGGACTTCTTCAAGAGACAGCTTCGCGCATTGCTGAGAGCAAGTGCTTTCGGCAATCTCGGAATCATGTTCCCGATGATTATCAGCAAGTGGGAAGTCGTCGAGTGCAAAAAACTCCTCGAGGAGTGCAAGAAGGAACTCGAAGCTGAAGGCCAGAAGATCGGCAAGTACGAGATCGGCATTATGATTGAGACACCCGCCGCCGCACTGTGCGCTGATGAACTGGCGGAGGAAGTCGATTTCTTCTCGCTGGGCACAAACGACCTCACTCAATACACCTGCGCAATTGACAGACAGAGCGCAAACCTCGAGAGATTCGCTAACACTCATCACCCCGCACTTTTGAGGCTGATCCGCGAGACCATCGAGGCAGGCCACAGACATGGAACATGGGTAGGAATCTGCGGAGAACTCGGAGCCGACCCCGAACTGTCAGAGGAATTTATGAAGTGGGGAATCGATGAACTCTCTGTGAACCCGAAGAGCATTCTTCCTCTGCGTGAACGTGTCAGGAATATGGACCTGTCGAAATTCAAGACTGAATCCCCAAAGCCGGAAGCCAAGCCCGAACCTAAACCGGAAGCACCCAAGCCGGAAGTGAAGGCCGAAGCTCCGAAGCCGAAGGGATTTTTTGGGAGGTTATTCGGATAACATGTTATATGGAGCATTAGAAGCCGGCGGCACAAAAATGATCTGTGCAGTCGGCAATGAAGAAGGCCAGATACTCGATCAGACTTCTATACCGACAACTACGCCTGAAGAGACTATGCCCAAAATTATTGAGTACTTCAAGGCGAAGCAGGACTCAGCAGAAACACCCGACGACAAGCTCAAGGCTGTTGGCATTGCGTGCTTCGGGCCGGTAGACGTTCGTCCAAGCTCGAAGACTTACGGAAATATCCTCTACACGCCAAAAATTCCTTGGCGCAATTTCCCAATGGTCAAGGCTATACGCGAAGCTCTGGACGATATTCCTGTGGGCTTCGATACCGACGTGAACGGCTCACTTCTCGGCGAAGCAACGTGGGGATGCGCAAAGGGCCTTACTGATGCCGTGTACTTCACAATCGGAACCGGTATCGGTATGGGCGCAATGGCAGGCGGCAATCTCATTCACGGAATGCTTCACCCCGAAGCAGGGCACATCATGATGGCCCCCATCGCCGGCGATGAGTACAAGGGACACTGCCCGAATCACGGAACATGCTTTGAGGGAATGGCATGCGGCCCGGCAATCGAGGCAAGGTGGGGCAAGCCCGGGAAAGAACTCCGCGAGAATCCTGACGTATGGGACCTCGAGGCAAAGTATATCGCTCAGGCTTTAACGTCAGTAATTTTCGTCCTCAGCCCGCAGAAAATTATTCTCGGCGGCGGCGTAATGGGACAGTCCCAGCTTTTCCCGCTCATCAGGAAATACGTCCTCGAGAACGTCAACGGCTACATCGACACGAAGGAACTGCGCAACATCAACGCATACATCACTCCGGCAGCACTCAACGGGAATCAGGGCATTATGGGTGCTCTGAAGCTCGCGGAAATGGCTGCTGAGGAATAGTAATTACCGGTAAAAATTATGCCTCCCTGTTGATTTTTTCGGCAGGGAGGATATTATTTACCCATAAATCCATGATAAATGAGGTAGAAAACTTTGGCTGAAGTACAGAAATTAGACCCGTCGAAGCCCGTTGCTAACAATGACTTCAAGGATATTGACGTTGAGTCATTAGGCGAAGAGCATATCAACCTTGTCTTCACACTTGGCCGGGAAAATTTCGGCGTTGATGTCAACATCGTGAACGAAATCGTCCGCGTCCCGTCATTCATCACGAGAGTCCCGAACGCTCCGATGTATATTCGCGGAGTAATTAACCTGAGAGGAACGATTGTGCCGGTGTTCGATATGCACATGAAGACCGGAATGGCATCGACTCCTCTGACCGATGAAGCCCGAATAGTAGTTATCACGATCAGCGACGTAATTTTCGGAATGATCGTGAACTCGGTGCGCGAGGTCAAGACTATTTACGACACACAGCTTGAACCCGCCACAAAGTTATCGTCAGCTATTGACCGGCGTTATGTTTTGTGGGTGGCAAAGCCTGCGGACGAAAGGCTGATACTTCTTCTTGATATACCCAGACTGTTTGAGCTTGACCAGATATTGCAGGAAGATAACGAGTAGCCCGGATGTTCAGTAAGGTTAAGATATTTTTGGTCTGCCTGCTGGTTGCAGCATGTGCGTCATGTGCTTTTGCTGATGCCTCACTCTACAGAGGCTCGTCAAGTATCGGCTCTGTGCAGACCATCGAGAACTCTTCGGGAGTGTTCGTACCTGTAGAGGACGTAGGACGGATTTTCGGGTTCACGTCCTCTCGTTCTGGCGATGAATTATTGCTCGCGAAGGGCAGTTCCAGAATAAGGCTCATCACGAAATCTGCGGCGGCCTGGCGCGGAATGTCAATCATACCGCTGTATTCTGAACCGTTCGAGCGCAACGGAAAATTGTGGCTGGATTCGTCGAGCATAATCACGCTGTTTCAGGCGTTCGCGGGTTCGGGGCAGAACAACAGGCTCCGCTTCAACAAGAATGCGGGCTATCTTGCGCAAAAAGTTAAGCCTGATGTTGACGTGGAGTACAAGAAACCGGATTACACTCCCACAGCTCCGGCAGTAGTGAGCCTTCCGAAAGCACCGGCCAAGCGCACAAATACTCCTGCACCAACAAGCACACCTGCACAGGCAATTTCGGCGATACAGTCTCAGGCAGAACTGCCCGCAGCAATCAGAACTTCAGCACGTACTTCTGACGGAAGCCAGCCCCGGCTCGAGACGTTCAGGCCCAACGGCAAAAAGACCGAGAAGGGCGAAAATTACAGCGGAACGATTCGAAACATAAGGTGGACAGCTTCGGGCGGAAGGTACCAGAAGATTCTTGCTGTTGTTGAGACGGACAATAACGCCGACCCGCAGGTGTACATATCCGGCGGAAAAATTCATGCACTCTTCGCGGAATGCCCGGATAACGCAGAAGGACTCACATCTCCATACGAGAACGTAAAGACTACCGTTAACCGTAACAGCAAGGGTGTGGAGCTGGTGTTTACTCCTTCGGGATTCACTAAGGCAGAAAAACTCGTGCTCAACAATCCCAGAAGAATAGCGTTTGATTTCTATTTTCCGTCAAGCGCGAAAATCACCGGCACTTCACAACCTTCACAGCCCGCCGTACAGACGCAGAGGCACTCACAGCCGACAGTAACTATTCCGACACCGACAATCCCTACGACTCCGCGCAGAAGGTCTCCGGCAGTAACTACACCGCCAAGCACGATAACTATTCCGACAACTCCGGCAGGTGTCAGGCGCAAGACTGTCGTGATTGACCCGGGACACGGAGGCAAAGACCCCGGAGCTTCGGCTAACGGTGTGGTCGAGAAGAACGTTACCCTTGCGATTGGGCTTGAACTGCAGAATATACTTGCGGCGAGAGGCTACAGGGTGGTCATGACGCGTAATTCGGATACGTACCCGACTCTTCAGGAGCGCACGGACATAGCCAACAGGGAGAACGCGGACTTGTTCGTGAGCGTTCACGTAAACGCATTGCCGTCCAAAAAATCGATGACAGGCTTTGAGATTTACATTATGGCCCTGCCGACAGACAAGGACGCTATGAACTTGGCCAAGATTGAGAACAGGGAATACATCGAGGGTAAGGGCATGGATACGGCGAACGTTGACCGCAGGACGGAAATGCTCTTGAAGATTTTGGGAGATATGCAGCAGAACAACAAGATTAGCGAGAGTACGGACTTTGCGGCGGCACTCTACAACGCAGGAGCGATTAACGGCCTGCCGATGCGACGAATTGCGCAGGCACCCTTCTTTGTGCTGAGGGGAGCAGGAATGCCCGCAGTGCTTCTCGAGACCGGATTTGTTACGAACGCCGCAGAATCAAGATTGCTGGCGACCAGAGACTACCAGCAGAAAATTGCTCAGGCTATGGCATCGGGCATAATGAATTACCTGCGATAAGGAGGACGATGAATTTTGCCGACAGTACGCAGAGTTTCACCCCGCAGTGCATCACCAGAAGAGAAAGAGCCGCCGAAGAATCCGCCTCTCAGGCGCAGGCAGGCAGCGCAGGCTCAGGCAAGACGGCCTGTCCAGAGAACCAGGACACGCACTGATTCCGACGAGAAACGCTCCGCGCCGTTGTTGCTGAGGATTTTATCGTGGCTGGGAATAATATTGCTGTGTTTTGTGCTCGGGTATCTGGGCACTTCATGGTTTATGGATTTCCTGAACAGGAAGCTCCTGCTCAAACCGGAGAACAGGATAGAGACTCAGGAGGACTTTACGGAGTTTCAGGAGGCCGAAAACGAGCGCAATATTCAGGAAACATCGAGGAATGGTGCAGATGTACAGCAAATCTCCCTGAATCTGTACCATGTGAAGGGAGATACTTTAGCTGAGACCCGCAAAAATTTCGTGTCGCGCACAAAGGAAGACAATATCCGTGATGCAGTCGAGGAGATACTTTCCTTGAGCGGTGCACCCAAGATGAAACTGCTCCACGTGTTCAGGAATGATGAGACTGCATTTCTGGACATGCCGGGGCAGTTTGCCTCAGCTATAAGCAGCATGGGCAAGAGGAAGAGCCTGCTTCTGCTTACGGGTCTTGTGAGGACATTGCAGGAGAATTTTTCGCCGATAACGCAGATACGTTTCCTGATAGACTCTCAGCCTCCGAAGTCCGGCGGCGAGGTTAATCTTGCCGCGCCGTGGAAGATGCCCAAGAAGTCATGAAGTTCGAGCGGTTAATCATAGCGACAGGCAACGAAGGAAAATTCCGGGAGTTCAGGGAAATTATCGGGGACTTTGCGGGTGAGGCAGTCTTTGCGCCGGAAATTGCGAAACTTGTTGTTGAGGAGACCGGAAAAACTTACCGCGAAAACGCAATGCTGAAAGCCTGTGCTTGGGCGGAAAAATCAGGGCTTCCGTGTCTCGCTGATGACAGCGGTCTTGAGGTTGACGCGCTGGACGGTGCTCCGGGACTGTACTCCGCGAGGGTGATTGCCGGGAAGGACAACGATAAAGTATCGTGGCTTCTCGGTCAGCTCGATGGCAATTCCAACCGCAGGGCCAGATTCGCGGCATCTCTGGCACTGTGCGTTCCTGGCGAGTACACGCTCATCACTGAGGGCTATTGCTGCGGAAATATCGCGCATACTCCGGCGGGCAATAACGGCTTCGGCTATGACCCGGTGTTCGTTCCGGACGGATATGCTCTCACTTTCGCGGAATTGGACTCTCACATCAAGAACGCTATATCCCACAGAACAAACGCCTTCAGGAAAATTCAAGCCATTGTGCACAACTTGTGATGACATTCTTTATGGCCGGTTAAGGCTTCTTCAGCCTCAGAACGGCCCGAGAGTTAATCTCGATACTATTTTGCTGTCGGACTGGGTGAAATTCCGCTCAGGCCACACCAGATTCCTCGAGGCAGGGTGTGCAGCGGGAGCAATCTCGCTTCTTCTCGCCATGAAGTACAGGAATATTCACGTTACTGGCGTGGAGATTCAGGGTGAGCTTGCCGGCTTGGCCAGAATTAACGCACAGAACAACAACCTAGCTGACAGAGTGAGCATCATTGCCGGAGATATTCGGGACAAGAGTATTCTTCCACGTGAATACTTCGACGTTCTGGTGATTAACCCGCCGTATGAATCGCAGAGCAGGGGGCGCGTGAGTCCAGATGCTTTGCGCTCAACTGCAAGGCACGAGCTGACGTGTACACCTGATGATGTCGGTGAGCTGGCTTTACGTGTGCTCAAGAGCAGGGGGCGAATCTTCAGCGTGTTCACCAGCGCGAGGCTTGACGCGTTTATTTCGACACTGGCCAAGCACAGAATTACTCCCAAGAGAATCAGGTTCGTTTATCCTGACGCGGAAAACAGCTCGGGAATATTTTTGTTTGAGGGCATCAAGGACGGAGGAGAAGGCTTAGAGGTTCTGCCTCCGCTTTTTGTGAGAAATTCTGACGGAGAGTACACGCCGGAAGTTCTGAGGGCATACGAAATTTAGGAGGAGGAATTAATGTACGAGCTGTTAGCGTTAGGGACGCAATATTTCGTCTGGAAAAAGCTCAAGGAGGCAGGAATAAGCTCACTCATAAGGTATGCGCTGATTGTGTGGGGGATATTCTGGGTAGCGGCCGGAATTGTCGCGGGGTATGACTACAGGCACGCCGAGTATAACGTTCTGCCCGGAAGAATCACGGAAATTCTGCGGGCGTTATCGCTGACGTGGACAATCATAAGCATTCTGGCGTTCTTTGCGTTTGCGGTGGTGTGGCTGGTCTCCGGCTTCAAGCCCTTTACACACAGGAAAGTGGTCATTGCTGCCATGATGACGCTTGCGGGAACTCTGTACTGCATGTTCGAGGCATATTACGTTACGCCCAGATACATAGAGATTCGCTCTACCAAAATCAACGCTGACCGTCTGCGGCTGGTGTACGTGTCTGACGCGCACGTAGGCGGCCTGTCAACTCACTGGCACTTTGCGCGGATAATGAGGCTCGTTGAAGAAGCACAGCCGGATATTTTTGCGCTTGGCGGCGACACGATAGACGGAGTAATGACGTACAGGGATAAGGAGCTTGCGATGTTAGCTGAGACTGCGAAGAAGGCCAAGTACGGAGCGTTTGCGGTAAACGGCAATCACGAGTACTACTGGCTGCTCGATGAGGATTGCGAGCAGATAATCAGGGATTGCGGAATAACTATGCTCATCAACGAACGTGCAGAGTGTGCGGGGATTACGATAATCAGCCTCGACGACGACAAACGCGGATGGCTGAAGCCCTATCTTCTGCCCGAGGATTCGGAGCGTTTTGTGCTGGTGCTGAAGCACAGGCCCGGCCTTCCGTTCGATGCCGGCGAAAAATTCGATCTCCAGGTTTCAGGACATACACACAACGGACAGTTCTGGCCTCTGGGCTATTTCAAGAACATGGTGCAGAAGAGTACGCAGGGACTCTCCCAAAAATCAGGAGGCTATGTGTACGTCAGCAGCGGGGCAGGCTTCAACGGTCCGCCTATGAGACTGTTCACTTGGCCTGAAGTTACGGTGATAGATATTGTGAGGGAAGAATAATGCTGACTCTTGTGCCGACACCGATCGGGAATCTCGAGGATATTACTCTGCGTGCATTGAGGGTTTTGCGCGAGGCGGATATTATCGCGTGCGAGGACACCAGAACTTCAAGCATTTTTCTTAGGCACTACGGAATCGACAAGCCCCTTGTATCATTTCACCTTCACAATGAAAACGAGAAGACTCCTGTTTTGCTGGAAAAACTCCGGAATGGCGAGAATATAGCAGTAATTTCTGATGCAGGGACTCCGGGAATTTCCGATCCGGGTTGGATTCTACTGAAGCGTGCACAGGATGAGGGGCTTGACGTTGACGTTCTGCCCGGCCCTTCTGCCGTAATTCCTGCGGTGCTGTTGTCGGGAATTGCTCCCCAGCCGTTTATGTTCGCGGGATTTCCGCCGGAAAAATCAGGCGAACGCTCAAATATGCTGGCCTCTCTCGCGGAGATTCACTGCACCCTTTGCTTCTACATTTCCCCTCACAAGGCAGAAAAGCATATCTCGTCGATGCTTGAGGTTTTCGGAAACAGGAGGGCATCACTTGTTCGTGAGGTCAGCAAAATGTTTCAGGAAGTAATTCGTGGAAATCTGGGAGAGATTCTTGATAGAGTCAGGGAGGGCGTAAAGGGAGAGCTTGTGCTTGTTGTTGAGGGAGCAGGCAATGACGAAGAAGAATGTGATTCATGGAAGGTTGAAGCCGAAAAATTGTTCAGGGAAGGTGCAAGCGTAAAAGATATTGTCAACGAATTGGCAGGCAGAGCGTCCAAAAATAATGTCAAAAGATTCATACTTGGCTTGTAAAAGTGTAAAATATACCGTATTCATAAATCAGGAGGAAACGTAGATTTTGGAACAAGAGAAAATTTACTCTGTTGACGTAGGCGACTCGCAGCTCGTCTTCAGGACAGGCAAGCTCGCCAAGCAGGCGAACGGGGCAGTGCTGGCATCGCACGGCTCTACGGTAATGTTAAGTACGGCGTGTATGACGGATGAGGTCAGGACAGGAATAGATTTCTTTCCGCTGGTTGTGGACTATGAAGAGAGATATTATTCGGCAGGGAAAATTCCGGGAGGTTTCATCAAGAGGGAAGGCAAGCCATCAGAATCGGCAATCTTAGGTTCGCGCGTTACGGACAGAGCAATTCGTTCACTGTTCGCCGACGAAATGCGCAACGATGTCCACGTGGTCAACACTGTTCTTGCTGTGGATCAGGTCTATCCGCCAAATATTTTGGGCATCAACAGTGCAAGTGCTGCCCTCGCAATTTCTGGCATACCTTGGGGCGGACCTGTAGGAGCTGTGAGAATCGGACTGCTCGGCGGAAAATTGGTCGTCAATCCCACAGAAAAGCAGATGCTCAATTCAATGCTTAATCTCATTGTTGCCGGGCATGATGACGGTATCACAATGGTAGAGGCTGGTTCTTACGAGGTCTCAGAGGAATTATTGGTCGATGCTCTGGAACTTGCGCATTCGGAAATACGGAAGATTATTGCGGTATTGAGGAAAATGAAGGAAGAGGTCGGGAAGCCCGAGATAGCTGTTCCGATGCCCGAGCATATCCCAGCAATTGAGGACTGGGTTCGCGAAAATCTTGACGGAAAAGTTGACGAGGCAGTACGCATTCAGGAGAAGAAGCCCCGCGAGAAAAAAATAAACGATGTTAAAGCGGAAGCGGCAGAACATTTCGCGGAACTCATCAAGGAAGAACCGGAGAAGGAAGAGTACATCAAAGCCTATATCGACAGCCGCGTAAAGGACATAATGCGCGGAATAATTATCAACGAACACATCAGGGTAGACGGCCGCAAGATGAACCAGATCCGTCCGATAACCTGCGAGACCGATATTCTGCCCAGAGTTCACGGCTCTGCACTGTTCACGCGCGGAGAGACTCAGTCCCTCGCAATAACCACTCTGGGAATGATCGGTGAGGATGACCAGATTCTCGACGGTATAAAACTGAATGAACCAGCAAAACGCTTCATGCTACACTACAATTTCCCGCCGTATTCCGTCGGAGAGGTCAGACCTATGCGCGGACCTGGCAGGCGCGAAATAGGGCACGGTGCGCTCGCTGAACGTGCACTGCTCCCGGTTATTCCCAGCGAAGAGGAGTTCCCGTACGTAATTCGTGTTGTGTCTGACATTCTGGAGTCCAACGGCTCAAGCTCACAGGCCAGCATTTGCGGAGGAAGCCTCTCAATGATGAACGCCGGAGTCCCAATCAGATACCACGTTGCCGGAATCGCAATGGGTCTCATCAAAGAGGGCGACAAGGTGCAGATTCTCACGGACATTCAGGGCCTCGAGGATCACTACGGAGATATGGACTTCAAGGTTGCCGGAACAAGAGCAGGAGTTACTGCCTTGCAGATGGACAACAAGGCCGGAGGAATCACGCGCGAAATTTTGGAGCAGGCACTTGGCCAGGCCAAGAAAGCACGCTTCGAGATACTCGAGAAAATGGAAGCGGCTATTCCTGTTCCGAACCCTGTATCGCAGAACGCACCGCGCATAATCTCGTTCGAGATTGACCCCGACAAAATCCGTGAG
Organism: Synergistaceae bacterium; assembly: GCA_017451025.1. Lineage (GTDB taxonomy): Bacteria > Synergistota > Synergistia > Synergistales > Aminobacteriaceae > JAFUXM01. Next base: position 20,110 of record JAFSSM010000025.1, read on the forward strand.
GTAATCGGCAGCGGCGGTAAGGTAGTCAGAAGCATTACCCAGCGCACCGGCGTAAAGATGAACATTGAGGATAACGGCTTAATCTCAATTTCCGGGCCGACAATGGCTCAGGTTGAGGACGCAAGAGCTATTGTTATGTCGCTTGTTCACGAGCTGGCCGCAGGTGAAGTGTATTTAGGCACAGTAACGAGACTGATTAACTTCGGTGCTTTTGTCGAGTGCCTGCCAGGACGCGAAGGTCTCCTGCACATTTCGGAAGTGTCGGCTCACAGACTGCCGCATATCGAGGACGCGTTCAAGCCCGGCGATAAAGTGCTAGTGATGGTGAAGGAAATTGACGATCAGGGACGCATAAATCTCACGAGGCGCAGAGTCCTGGCGAATGAGGAGAAGGTTCGCGCGGCAGGTCTGGCCTATGCTCTGCCTGATGAACGCGAGCGCGACAACCTGATTGCGACTCTTTCGTCGAGGGATCGCGGTTACGGGACGTTCTCAATGCGCGACAGGGTAAGCGGTTTTCCGGAGAGGGGCTACTCTTCCAGGCTGGGACGCGGTGATTTCGAGTTCGGAGGACGCAACAGCTACGGACGCAGCGACAGGGAAGACCGCAGGCGCAATGACCGCAGAAGGGATTATTAGCGATGCCTCAGCATGAAATTACGGTGAAGATTTGGCGCGAAGCCGCAACGATAAAGATTCCGGAGTACGCAACGCCAGGAAGTGCAGGTGTTGATCTGTGCTCGATGAAGTACTGCATCATCAAGCCAGGTGAATTGACGATGATCCCTACAGGGATTCGTCTCGCCATTCCGGAAGGCTACGAGGGACAGATAAGGCCAAGAAGCGGCCTTGCCCTCAATCACAGAATAATTATTCCCAACGCCCCGGGCACGATTGACTCGGACTACAGGGGCGAAATCATGATTATGCTCATGAACATGGGAGAAGACCCGTTCTCGATCAGCTTCGGGGACAGGATCGCGCAGTTAGTGTTTGTGCCTGTGGCTCATGCAAACTTTGAGCCGGTCAAGCAGCTTGACGCAACTCAAAGAGGAAGCGGCGGCTTTGGCAGTACAGGCATCAAATAGATAGGAGGAATTTTTGTGAAGAAAGTATTAGTGTTGTTGCTTTTGGCGGTTATGTGCGTGCCGTCATTGGGTGCAGTTCCGGACAAGGACATCGTGATTCTGTACACGAACGACGTGCATTGCGGAGTCGAAGATGCTATCGGCTATGCAGGGCTTGAGTACTACAAGCACGAGATGCAGAAGCTCACACCTTACGTTACGCTTGTTGATGCCGGAGACTGGGCACAGGGCGCAACGATCGGAATGATCGCTCAGGGCCGCTACATCTTCGAGATCATGAACGCGATGAACTACGACTTGGCCGTGCCTGGAAATCACGAGTTCGATTACGGCTGGAGCCAGTTCGAGAATTTCGTGAAGAACCTCAAGTGCGGCTTCGTCTCCTGCAACATGAGAGACCTGCGCACCGGCGAATTAATCTTCAAGCCCTACAGGATATTCACGTACGGAGATGTTAAGGTTGCGTTTGTCGGAGCAACTACTCCTGAAGCAATCACCAAGTCAACGCCGTCGTACTTCATGGACGATTCAGGAAAGTATATCTATGATTTTGACGGAGAGCAGACTGGCGAAAAGCTGATCGCGTCAATCCAGAAGGCAGTCGATGACGCAAGGGCTGAGGGTGCGGATTACGTTATCGTTGTCGGGCATTTGGGAGAGTACGAGGACGTTACGGACGTGTGGGCTGTGCCGTTCATTGCTCCGAGAACGAGAAACATCGACGTGTTCATCGATGCGCATTCACACGAAATTACTCCCGCACTCATATTCAAGAACGCTGACGGGAAAGACGTAATCGTTACGCAGACCGGAACGAAGCTGCACAATATCGGCAAGCTCACAATTTCGACGGAAGGCAAAGTTAAGACAGAGCTTGTCTCCGACGCTGGCGGCAAGGATGAGAAAATCAACGCACTAGTTGAGGACATCAAGGCACGCTTTGAGGACACACTCCGCCAGCATTTGAGCTGGACGAGCTTTGACCTGCGCGCAATGGATGATGCCGGAGAATGGGTAGTCAGGAACGCGGAAAACGGACTGTGCGATCTCGTGGCCGACTCAATGCTCTATTCTTCGGAGGGTACAGAAACAGGACGTGCAGATATAGGTCTGTACAACGCCGGCGGTATCCGCGCAAACATTATGACAGGAGAAATTACGTTCAACAATGCGCTTTCGGTTATGCCGTTCAACAACACGGTGTGCATTGTCGAAGTAAGCGGCCAGACGATTCTTGATGAGCTTGAACACGGAGTACGCTTAATGCCTGCCAGAAACGGAGGCTTCCTGCACGTTGCCGGAATGACCTACAAGGTAGATACCAGCATTCCGACTCCCGTGAAGGTCGACGACAGAAATATTCTTATCGGCATTGAGGGAGAACGCCGCATCAAGGACGCTAAGGTGAACGGTGAGCCTCTTGATCCCGAAAAGAAGTATAAGGTTGTATCGATAAGCTATGTGCTTACCGGGTTGGGAGACGGGCACGTCTTCAAGGGAGCAAGGCTGATTGAGCCGGATTACGCTACGGCGAGCGATACGTTTGCTAGATACATGAAGACGTTCGACAGGATTCCGGAACGCTACAGTCATGGCGAAGGCAGAATGACGGTCATAAAGTAGCAGGTATCACGAATCCCCTTGCTTAATAGCGAGGGGATTTTCATTCTGTAATCAGAACTTCAGCATCTCCATCAAACGAGTAATCGTTCTCGCAGTCCGAAGGCACAAAGACATTCCCGCCCTTCTCAAGCTCACAGCAAAAATCCCCGCACCGTAAGACGCATTTACCCTCAATGCACAGCATAAACCTGAAGCCATTTCCTCCGGTGTTTCCCGTAAACGGCCCTCTCATCTTCTCCACACGGAACTTGCTGCAATCCACAATCACATTACCCTTGCTGCCTGGAGGCGTTATGTTCAGCGGAAATGTATTCGCCACATCAAGAGCCTTCGCTATGTGCAGTTCACGGGGCTTGCCGTCCGCACCAACCCTCCCGTAATCGTACACCCTGTAGGTTATGTTCGAGTTTTCCTGAATCTCCGCAAGAGTTATCCCTGCACCGATTGCGTGGATTGTCCCTGCCGGAATAAAGTACAAGTCCCCGTTCTTGACCTCTACCTTGCGCAGAAGCTCAAGCAATGTGTTATCCGCAATGGCCTGCTCAAATTCACGCCTCGATACACTTTTCCTGAAGCCCAGATAAATATACGCTCCTTCCTCATGCTCCAGAATGTACCATGCCTCAGTCTTGCCCTTGCTGTTCTCGACACGGCGCGCGTAATCATTGAACGGGTGCACCTGAATGGATAACGGCTTCTGTGCGTCGATCAGCTTCACCATCAGCGGAAATGTCTCACTTGGCCGGAATTTCGGCGACACGATTTCCGGATATTTCTTTGCGGCTTCGGAGAGGGTCATTCCCGCAAGTTCTCCGTCAAGAATTACGCTCTCACCGTCAGGGTGTGAAGCAAGCTCCCAGCTCTCAGCAAGTGTCTCCGTGCCGGGAGTCTTTCCCCATTCTGTGATAAGCCTAGTTCCGCCCCAAAGATAATTTTTGTACGCAGGAGCAAGCCTGAACGGAAGCATAACTCTCTATGCCCTCAGCTTCCCGTCCTCAATGTATACGCGCGGGACTCTCAGCGAAGGACTGCACACCAGCTCGTGAATTATCGTCCCGGCATTTCGGGCCTCTTCCGCCGCAAGTTCTCCGTCAAACACCGTCGCAACGTCCCCTGCCTTTACGCCGGGAATGTCCGTAACGTCGACCATAGTCATATCCATGCACACACGCCCAACGTTCGGGCAAATGGTATCGTGGATTTTCACGCGGAGCTTGTTCGAGAGCACACGGTGTAAACCGTCAGCGTAGCCTATGGGCAAAACAGCGATCACCGAGTCGCGCTTGAGCGTGTGTGTGCGTCCGTAGCTTATGGCCGTTCCTGCCGGGAGTCTGCGCACTGCCGTAATTCTGCTCTTAACGGTCATCACCGGACGAAGACCTAACGTACTTCCGTAGTTGCCGGTCTCGGTTGAAGCGTAGCCATACAGCACAAGCCCAAACCTGCCCATGTCAAGATGTGCCTCCGGGTAATCCAGAGTGCCGATGCTCGCCGCCGCGTGAGTGATGCTGAAAGTCCGGCCTATCTTCGCTAAATACCTTCTGGCCTCGAGAAGACGGTTGAGCTGGAGGTGAGTGAAGTCTTTATCGTCGTCAGCGACGGCAAAGTGCGTGAAAATTCCTTCGGCCTCAAGTCCTGGAAGACTGCACAGCTCATCGATCAGGTTGGCGGTCTCATGTTTCGCGGTTTCATCGTCAGGCCAGTAGAAGCCCGTCCTGCTCATCCCTGTATCTATTTTGACGTGAATGCGGATTTTCTTGTGATTTGCCTCTGCGTAATCCGAGAGAGCTTTCCCGTTTTCGAGGTCTCCTACTGCCTGAGTAATCCCGTATTCGCACATAAGGGGCGCAAGGCTCGGCTGAGTCTGGCCAAGACATAAGATAGGCAGTGTGATTCCGTTACGTCTGAGCTCTGCACCTTCAGGGATTGTCGCGACCGCGAGAAAGTCTGCGCCGCACTCCTGGAGTTTGCGGGCACAGGGGATTGCTCCGTGTCCGTAGGCGTTGGCTTTGACTACGGCGAGGAATTTTGCGGAAGGGGTGAGTATGTTGCGTAGGGTTGTGTAGTTGTGTGCGAGGTAATCTAAATTTATTTCTGCCCAAGTTCTGGACGTAGCAAGCTCTAGGTCTGTCATCAATAATTCCTCCTGATTATTTGAGTCCTTCGTTGAAGTTTTCCATAGTCATACCTAGTTGCTGCTTTAGAATTTTTTTCCATGTGTTTTTCTCAATCTCGCCGCTGCCTCTGGAGACTCTGATTCTCTTGCCGTTGTAGAGATAAACATCATGATTTCCGCCATGCCTTATAAATGTAGCATTACGGTCTAGGAATCTTAAGAGATCCTTCCATCTAGGCATTTTTTCAGTTCCTCCTTTGAACTCATCATGATTTTTGCGAGCCATTCCACAGATATATTATCCTCCGGCACATCATCCTCATAGATACACTCCGCAATCTCCTTCAGTGCGTCAACGTAATCATCCACAGCTTCATTAAAAGTTGTTCCCACTCCGTAAGTCTGAATCGTTCCGGGAATATCGTGCTTAGTCCAGCAGCTCCAGTGTCCGTTGTCTTCCCTGACGTACTCCACAGGAATAGTTATGCTCCTGACATTCGTTAGGAATGCCGCTAAAGGTATTGTTCCGTATTCAGCGGTCCGCTGTTCCATTAGTTAATCACTCCGTTCATTGGGATATTGGATATTCTATCACTCATTGATTTTTATGGCCTCGTGTAAGCGTGAAATAACGAAATGCTATATAATTACCACATCCACACAATAATTATTCAGGAGGGTAAATCTCAAAATGTTAGTAAACGCAAAAGAGATGCTCACAGCCGCTAAGGCCGGACATTACGCAGTCGGCCAGTTCAACATCAACAATCTCGAGTGGACAAAAGCAGTCCTTCAGGTCGCCGAAGAACTGAAGTCCCCCGTAATTCTGGGCGTATCCGAAGGCGCAGGCAAGTACATGGGCGGTTTCCGCACCGTTCAGGCAATGGTCGAAGCAATGGACGCTTCACTCGGTATCACCGTACCCGTCTGCACACACCTTGATCACGGCACCTATGAGGGCGCGTACAAGTGCATCAAGGCCGGCTTCACGTCAATCATGTTCGACGGCTCGCATTTCCCCATCGACGAGAACGTGGCCAAGACCGTAGAGCTGACCCACGCGGCACACATGCTCGGCATGACCATTGAGGCAGAAGTCGGAGCAATCGGCGGCGAGGAAGACGGAGTTGTAGGTATGGGCGAATGTGCAGACCCCGACGAGTGCAAGCGCATTGCAGATTTGGGCGTTGACATGCTCGCGGCAGGCATCGGCAACATTCACGGAGTGTACCCCGCGAACTGGAAGGGCTTATCGTTCGAGACACTCGCGGCTGTTCAGGAGAAGACCGGCATTATGCCCCTCGTTCTTCACGGCGGCTCAGGAATCCCCGACGAGATGGTCAAGAAGGCAATCACTCTCGGTGTCAGCAAGGTCAACGTCAACACTGAGTGCCAGCTTGCATTTGCGGCGGCCACAAGGGCATACGTCGAGGCAGGCAAGGACAAGCAGGGCAAGGGTTATGACCCGCGCAAACTCTTGGCACCCGGCGTTGAGGCCATCAAGGAAACAGTGCGCGCAAAGATCCGCCTCTTCGGTTCCGACGGCAAGGCGTAAACCGTGAACGTCAGAAAGTATTATTTAGACGGTAAGTTTATCGGAGACGGGAGCCTCGCTGTAATTGCGGGGCCTTGCTCCCTTGAAAGCCCGGAACTTGGCCTGCGGGTCGCAAAGTTTATGAAGAGGCTGTGCGAAGAACGTGGCCTGCTTTACGTGTTCAAGGCCAGTTTCGACAAAGCTAACAGGACTTCAGTACATGCCTACAGAGGGCCGGGCCTCGAAAAGGGCCTAGAACAGCTCGCAGAGATTAAGAGCATGGCCGGAGTTCCTATTCTCACGGACATTCACGAGAGCGGACAGGCCGCACGCGCTGGTGAAGTTGCTGATATTGTCCAGATACCGGCGTTTCTGTGCAGACAGACGGACTTGCTTGTTGCCGCCGCTAAAACCGGAAAAATCATCAACATCAAGAAGGCACAGTTCCTCGCACCCGAAGACATGCAGTACGTCGCGGCCAAGTGCAGGGAGTCCGGCAACGACAAGGTGATTTTCTGCGAGCGCGGGACGTTCATGGGCTACCACAGGCTCGTCGTGGACATGACCGGCCTCGTGAAAATGCGCGAACTCGGCTATCCGGTGATGTTCGACGCAACGCACAGCGCACAGCAGCCCGGAGGACTGGGCGGCATGAGCGGAGGAGATTACAGGCTCGCTTTCCCTCTGGCACGGGCAGCGGCAGGCGTAGGTATCGATGCAATTTTCGCGGAGACTCACCCGAACCCGAAAGAAGCCCTCAGCGACGGCCCCAACATGATACCCTTGAACATGATGGGCGAATTTCTGGATCAAGTGCTGGCAATCCATAACGTACGCGGGAATTTTTCTCAGGAACACACAGCGGAGAACGGGAAGTAATCCGCTGTCCAAACATAACTACGAAAGCTGGTGAAAACATGAGCGAACTGATTGTTTCAAGGTTCGGGGGAAATGCCGCCGCAAATTCCGCCGAAGTAAAGAAGACTCTCGAGATCATAAAGGCTGACAGCGCACGTCGTTTTCTTGTAGTGTCCGCACCAGGCTCTACATCTGAAAATGTAGGAGTAACAGATTTGCTCTACATGTGTTATTCGAGCTGTCAGAACAACGAAGACTATTCCGTGATGCTGGGGGCAATATCTGACCGCTACAAGGAAATAATTGACGGTCTGGAAATGGATTTTGACATCGATACGGAGATACTTGCACTCAAGAAAAGCCTCGCTATGGGCATGGATATTGACTATATAGGTAGCAGGGGCGAATACATCATCGCAAAAATTCTTGCCGCATTTTTGGGGTGGGAGTTCGTCGATGCCTCAAGCATAATTTTCTTCAACAGGGACGGAACTCCTGACAGGGAAAAGACCTTCATGACTGCCGACGCAACCCTGAAGAATCTTGACCGCGCAGTAATACCCAGTTTTTACGGCTCACTGCCAAACGGCAAGATAAAGACTTTTGTACGCGGCGACTGCGACACTGCCGGAGCACTGGTAGCCTGTTCCGTCAAAGCGGATGTATTCGAAAAATGGAGCGAGGACGCGAAAATCTACAGTGCTGACCCTGCGGTAATCCCTAACGCCGAAATAATCAGGAATGTAACTTACGCCGAGACCATAGAGATGAACTATATAGGCATCAACATAGTGAAGGACAGCGTTGCATTCATGCTCAACGAGTTTGGTATTCCGATGAAGATATGCAGTACGCACACTCCGGAGGAAAGCATCATGCTCATCACACCCAAGCTCCCCGAAAATATCTCGCGCGGAATGGTAGCCTGCATAGCCGGACACAATAACTTTACGGCAGTACGCATAAGCAAGTACGGAATGAATAAGGTCTTTGGCCTTGACGAAAAACTGTTCGGAGTGTTCTCAAAACACCGCATAGCCTGCCAGCATTATCTGACGGGAATACACAAGATGAGCATAATCCTTAAAGACCCTATATTCGACCTGAGACGCGACCAGATAATCAACGACATAAAGGGCGTAGCCAGTCCAGAGTCAATAACTGTGGAAAAAGGACTGTCATTGATTGCAATAGTCGGCGAAGGAATGGGAACTGTTCACGGGACATTCAGCAAGATATTCGACGCACTGGCAAAAGCAGATATAAAGGTAAAGATGGTAGACCAGGGTTCTGATGACCTGAACATAATTATCGGGGTGCATGACGAGGATTACGAGAAAGCGATAAAAGCTCTCTACCATTCCATAGTGAGGCATGAGGAGGATTGGGAATAGCTTTGCTCCGCACTGACAGCGAATTACTGGAAGCCGCGCGTGAACTTATGCGCACAGAAGCCGGCGAGATTCTCTCTGCTTCCGACCGCCTGACCCCCGACATCGTAAAGGCCGCAAGATTGATTTACTCGTGCAGAGGCCGCGTTGTAGTTGTCGGTCTGGGCAAGTCCGGCCACGTAGGGCGCAAAATTTCCGCTACGCTGGCATCACTCGGTACTCCGTCGTTCTTCTTGCACGCCGCAGAAGCCTCACACGGAGATCTGGGCATGGTGCGCAGTGAAGATGTCGGACTGTTCATCAGCAACAGCGGCTCTTCCCCCGAAATGTCCGCACTGCTCCCGCACTTCCGGAGGCTCGGCGCAAAAATGATCGCAATCACAGGAGTCATGACTTCTCCGCTCGCAGAGTATTCCGATATTGTGCTGAACGCTCACGTCGAGTCCGAAGGAGACCCTCTCCAGCTTGCACCGATGAGCAGCACCACGCTTGAACTGGTCATCGGCGATGCACTGGCGACGATAATTACGATTCTGCGCGGGCTTAAACGTGAGGACTTCGCACTGTTTCACCCGGGCGGTGCACTTGGCCGGAAGCTATTGACCCGCGTTCGCGACGTAATGGGCACAGGAGAAAGCCTGCCGGTTGTGCACGAAGGAGTCAGCGTGAAAGATGCCCTGTTCGTGATTACCAGCAAGGGGTACGGAGCTGTGTGCATAGTTGACATCGAGGAAAGATTGACGGGAATTTTTACGGACGGAGACTTGAGGAGGCTCATGGAGCGGCTCGGGACTGGAGCGTTCAACGCAATGATTCAGGACGCAATGACCACAACGCCCAAGACAATATCGCCCGATGCTCTGGCCGCAGAGGCCGTCAGAATTATGGAGCAGGAACAGATAAGCGTATTGGTCGCCGTCGAGGACGGAAAACCGGCCGGAATAATACACATTCACGAACTTCTGAAAGCAGGTATAGCATGAACATAACAGGAATAATTCCCGCAAGATACAGTTCAACGCGTTTTCCCGGAAAGCCGCTCGCAGATATATGCGGAAAACCGATGATTCAGCACGTGTACGAACGCGCAATGAAGGCCAGCTCGCTCGGTGAAGTGCTTGTTGCGACGGACGACGAGCGCATACTGGATTGCGTGAACTCTTTCGGGGGAAAAGCAGTGATGACGGATTCGGACCTGCCCAACGGAACAGCAAGGTGCGAACAGGCAATGCGGCTATCCGGAGCAAATCCTGACGCAGTGATAAATATTCAGGGCGACGAGCCTCTGCTTGACCCAAGAATGATTGACGAGGTTGCGGAGCTTCTCGCTGAGGACGAATGCGCTACTCTGTGCCGTGAACTTGTTGACGAATTGGAAAACCCCAACACGGTAAAAGTTGTACTCTCACTCGATGGTCATGCGTTATACTTTTCACGTTCGCTAATCCCCTACAAGCGGAATGTTTCGAGCTTGCAGGTGTACCAGCACATAGGCATATATGGCTACAGTGCTGATTTCCTGAAAAAGTATGTATCGCTTCCTGCAACGCCGCTAAGTGATGCAGAATCGCTCGAACAGCTCAAGATTCTCGAGCACGGTTTCAGAATCAGGGTCAGGGTTACGGGTTGTAAGGGAGCGAGCACAGGGGTGGATACGCCCGAAGATTTAGAGATAGTGAGGAAGATTATGAATGCCGAAATTTGAACATATAGTTATAATCAGCGACGGAATACGCGGGCATTATCACCAGTCATTGGGGATTGCGCAGTGGCTGGAGCGTATGGGAGGCGGGACTATAGACGCAACGCTGACCGTTCCGAAGCTGTCGGGTCTGGAAAAGATGCTGAAGCTGAAAGTTTTTGTGCACGGCCTCGCAGTCCACGACAGCACATATGCCAATGGATGGCTCAGATCAGCGGGAATGCCGGCCTACGAATATAATCCTAATACGCTGTTCATTTCGGCAGGAAGTTCTGCCGCTCCGTTCTGCCTGGCACTCGCAAAATCCACCGGCAACAAGTCCGCAGTAGTTATGACCCCTTCAGTTTTGGGCACAAGACCTTTTGATTTCGCAATAATCCCCGAACACGACAGGCACGACCCTAAAGCCAGGAATATCCTTGCGACGCTCGGAGCACCCAATCACATTTACCAGCCGGAGCTTGAACTTGTAGGTTCTAACTTTTTCGCTGGACGTGATTTCGGCGGCAAGAAGATAGTCGCTGTTCTTGTCGGAGGGAGCGACTCGAACTACAAGCCTAATCCTGCGTGGGCAGAAGAGGCATTAGGGCCGTTGAGGTACATGGACGGGATAAAGATTCTGCTTACTACATCGAGGCGTTCAGGCCAGGCACTTGACGAAGCTATAGAGAAAATTTTCGGAAATACACCATCGCTCGGTTATATGCTGATTCTCTCGAAGAAGCCCAGAGTAAACGCATTGACGGCAATGATGGGCAAAGCGACTCATGTTCTGGCGACTGAGGACTCGGTATCTATGGTCTCTGAGGCAATAACTGCGGGGTTCAAGGTAGGTCTGCTTAGGGTTCCGAGAAGTACTGACCCGCTGAAGAGTGCATTCGGAGGAGGCCCGAAGAAGTTTGATGTTCTGTTCGACAAGATGCGCAGAAAGAAATTGCTGGTGGATTTGGGCAGCGCACCAGACTACACGGAATTTCTCTCACTGCCTGAACAGAAACATAATCAGGACTTCAACGAGGCCAAGCGTGCCGCAGAATGGATACTACAATTCTGACAGGATTTTTGTGTAGACGCTGAGAGTCTTTGCCGCCGCAATTTCAGGAGTGAAGTTTTCCTGAACTGTCCGCAGTGAATCATCTGCGCATTCTTTCCGCCCGTCTTCCCCAAGTTCCAGCATAGCCGTCATTGCAGATGCCAGGCTTTGGGGATTGTCTTTCTCAAAAACAAGACCTCTGCACTTTTCAGGGCCGATTATTTCCGTGAACGGCTCAATGTTGGACACGATTGCAGGCAGTCCTGCCGCAAGTCCTTCCAGAAGAGCAATGCTGAAGCCTTCTTCACGTGAGGGCATGACCAGAACGTCGGAAGCCCACAGCCAGTTTCGCACATCGTCAACGAATTTTTCCGGCATGATGACTTCCACGCCCAAAGAATCCGCCAGCGCAGAATAGTTATTCTTCATTCCAGGTTCACCTTCACCGCCGACAAGTGCAAGCCTCGCGTTTCCCCAAAGTTTCCTTATTTCTGCGAAAGCCCTAATCAGCACGTCGAAGCCCTTGCGTTTAACGTATATCCCCACTCCCGAAAACAGAACATCGTCATCACTCAGACCGAGAGACCTACGGAATGATTTGCGTACAGCGTCATCACGCGTGAATTTTGCGGCGTTGACGGGGTTGTGTATAACGGTGATTTTTGCGGGGTCGATTTTCTGTACGCTCACCATGTAATTCCTGAGCCACTCTGCGCAGGATATACAGTGCGAAGCGTTAAGGTAGTACTTGGCCTTAGCGGGCTTGTCGAAAGTCGAGACTACCGGCACTCCCAGCGATTTGCTCCAGTAACCGGCAATAAGGGCTGCGGACGATAATCTTGTGTGGATTATGTCGGGCGCAAAAGCTCTGACTTTGCGGGCGAATCCCCAGTCCAAAAACGGAAGTCCTGAAACCGCAGGGCTGTACGTTACTGTGAGTATGCCGTTGTCCCGCGCAAAACTCTCCATCATTCCGCCAGGCCGGCACATAAGAGCCTGCTCAATGCCTGACACTTTTAGCGAGAGTATGTGCTCAACGTAGGGCTTGAGCCACGAAATATTTTCCGCGTCAACGTAATGCAGTACTCTCATTCAGCACCTCACGGTAGAACTCTTCAATCTTTTGCGCAGTCTCCTCAAAAGTTGTGAGCCTGTCCGCACGAAGAGGACTTGCCGCCTTGCCGTTGATGACGTTCCTGATTGCTTCAGTCCAAGCGTCAACATCACCTTCCGGAACGAGCGCACCGTCAGCCAGCGGACGAAGCGGCTCAATGTCCGACGCAAGAACCGGCAGACCTACAGCCAGAGCCTCGTTGACCGTGAGAGGGAGTCCTTCCTGGTGTGAAGGGAACAGCAGGCACGATGAACGGCTCATGAACTCTTCAGCGTCATCACGGAAGCCCCAGAACTTCACGCGTTCGGACAGGCCAAGCTCAACACACATCTTCTCGAACTCCTCCCTGTGCGAGCCGTCCCCCACAACGTCAAGGCTCCAGTCATACCCGGTTAAGCGGCCAAGTGCCTGCAGAGCGACATCGAGTCCCTTGCGTTTCGAGAGGTAGCCAACGTACAGGAATTTTCTGCGATCGGGAAAATACTTCCCATCCCACGAGAAGCGGGGTTTTCGTACACCGTTGGGGATCGTAACAGTTCGGGGCGGCAGGTAAGGCGTAAGGCTGTCCCTGACGGATTCGGAGACGCATATTACTCCGGCGGCGTGCCTCATAGGAAGTATTCCGATGTTCAGCGAGTAGGGGGCATGAGCCGTCATGATGAAGGGAATACCTGTCCGCGACGAAGTTATCCAGCCAATCCACGCCGGGACTCTGGAGTGAACGTGAATTATGTCCCAGCAGTTCATTACTGAAAGTTTGCGGGCAGAGTAGAAGCCGGTGAAGAGGTTCTTGCGCTGAACGGGCAGATGAAGCACGCTTACGCTCGCGGGGAGCAATTTTTCGAGCTTGCCTCCTGCTGTTGCGAGGGTGATTGTGTGTCCGCGTTTTGCCTGTTCGTGGCACAGCTGAACTACATAGCGTTCTACTCCGCCTTCCTCGAACTCTGGGACTATGTGAAGAATTTTCGTAAACATTGTCATTCTTTCTGTGTTTGATTTGGCTCTAAGGGTACACCCAAATGCTATAATCTGCAAAATTCCAGCGAGGTGCTTTTATGTCAGAACAACTTGTGAGCGTAATTATCCCGGTACACAATGCGGAGGCACATGTTGCGCGGACTCTTGAGTCGGTTCTTCAGCAGGATTACGCGCGGCTGGAGATTATCGTTGTGAACGACGCATCTACGGACTCGACCAGAAATATTGTGCAGGCTCTTCTTCAGGAGGGCGGAAGGACATTCAGGATAATTGACCTCGCGGAAAATCTCGGAGTGTCTGCTGCGCGCAACACCGGTCTTGCTTCGGCTTCAGGTAAATACGTATGGTTCTGTGACGGTGATGATATAGCAGAAAGTAACCTGATCTCTGAGCTTTGCGGCATAGCGGAAAAATTTGACAGCGATATTGCGTTTGGCGGAATAGCCGACAGATTCGAGGACGGAAGGCCTGACGAACTGCACAGGGTAACCCTGAAGGACTCACAGCCTCTTGACGGGGAATACGCACTGTACATGAGAATGCAGAGACCGATAGCTCCGCACCTGTGCTGTATGCTGTTCAGGAAGAGTCTTCTCGATGAAAATGATATTCGCTTCACGGAAGGGTGCACGGCTTTCGAGGATATAGAGTTCCAGATGAAGGCATTTTGCCATGCGGATAAAGTCTCTTTCTCGCCGGAATGCATGTATGTGTACGTTCACAGCTCGGAGATGGGGTCTGTCCGCGACAACAACACGCCGGAAAAACGCCTCAGCCGCTACGTAGACAGTTCGGAAGCGCACCGCAGGACAGCGGAATATTTGCTCAGGAATGCCCCATCCAAACGCACAAGATACCTCGCCGAAAATATGCTCATGCCCGAAGCAATGATACGGAGCTTCACAGTTTGTGCGAGGGCTGGCGACAAGAAAGGCTTTGACGCTCTCCTGAACGATGCAAACGTGAGGAGAAGCCTGCTGTCATCACGTAAAGTTTTCCTGAAAAAGCCGGAGATTTTCGCGAAGGCACTTGCGATTCTGTGCGCACCCGGCCTGTATTTCCGAATGAGGAGGGAAAAATAGTGAGTGAGCCTCTCGTGAGCATAATTATTCCCACGTACAACGGGGAAAAGCGTATAGCCCGGACACTAGGGTCAATAATTGCGCAGGACTATGCGAATCTGGAGATTATAGTTGTTGATGACGTTTCAACTGACGGCACGGTGAAGGCGGCCCGAAAAGTTCTTGAGAATAGCGGACGGAAATTCACGATGCTTCAGCGCAAGGAGAACGGCGGGCAATGTGCGGCACGCAACACCGGACTTGAAGCAGCTACGGGAGAATACGTGATATTCTTTGACCACGACGACTTGGCCGCAGAAAATTTCGTGAGTGTATTGTGCGGAAAAGCTCAGGCCAAGAAATCCGATATAGTCTTCTGCGGAATGAAGCACTTCTACGAAGATGAAGGCCGGTATGTCTCCGAGACGTTCACCCTTCCAGACAATGCTTCTTTGCTTGAGGCATGGACGGAACGCAGAATATTTTTCTGGAGTGTCTGGAACTTCATGTTCAGGCGGGATTTCCTAGTGAACAACTCCCTGAAATTCACCGAAGGCTGTATGCTCGGCGAGGACACAGAATTTGTGATGAAAGCCTTAGTGCTGACACACCGGGTATCTTTCGTGAGGGATGAGCTGTATATTTACGTGCATCATGGCGGACAGACATCGAAGGCACATCGTGAGGCCGCCATGTTCCACGCAATAATTATGTCGAGGTTTAGGCTCGGAAGGTTCATCGCCAGAAACACCGACAGCCCTAAAATCAGGGAATATGTCCTGAACTTCTACATGCCTGATACCATAGTGAAGCAGTTCACGGAATGCGCAAAACTTGGAGACAAAGAACGATATGCGCGTTTAACCCAAACACTAAGGCACAGGAAAATCCGGGAGCTTCTGCTGTCGTCGGTGAAGTTCGTCCTTAAAATGCCGGAACTGTTCCTGAAGTCGATTATCCTGCTCTATGCACCTGGACTGTATTATCTGTTAAGGAAGGGGAGGTAGAGTGTGCGGAGGATAAGGCTTTTGCGGGAATTCGGGCTGAAATTGGCGGCGGCGGATTTCCTTGCGTCGAACGTCAGGATTCCGGGACTGACTGCCCGCCTGAAGGATAGAGTGATGCTCTCGTACTTGAAGGAAAATTATGGTTACGTGATTGCGCGGCACAAGAACGCGAAGAAGCCCGAAGTTTTGGGTGAGGTGCCTGCGCCGGTGTGGAGCATGTGGTGGCAGGGGGAAGGGAATTTGCCGGAAGTAATAAGCCTGTGCTTCAGGAATATTCGCAGATATTGCGGAGAGCACCCGTTCAGAATAATTACCCGCACGAATTTCGAGGAGTATGTGAGTCTTCCCGGCTATATTATTGACAAATTCAGGGCAGGGATAATCTCTCTGACGCACTTATCTGACATAATCAGGGCATATCTGCTCACGAATTACGGGGGGATGTGGCTTGACGCTACGGTGCTGACGACGCGGAATATCCCCGAAGAAATTTTCGCACACGAATACTTCACGGTACGCAGGGCTTATGATTCAGGAGAGTATAACGTTTCGGCCAAGAGGTGGACAATTTGCGTTCAGGGAGCGAAAAGGGGATGCAGGCTGAGTGATTTTGTGCTGGATATGTGGCTGGAATACTGGCGTGATAAGAATTTTCTGGCGGACTATGTTATGACTGACTACTTCACTGCTCTGGCATATGAAATGCTTCCTGAGTGCAGGGCTATGCTGGAAGCTGTGGCGTTAAGCAATCCTGCGTTCGATGACTTGCAGCCCGTGCTTGATGATGAGTTTGACCCGGAAATGTGGGATAGATTGACGAACGGGACTCAGTTCTTCAAGCTGACATACAAGCACGAATACATGAAAAAAGTGTGCGGCCGCAATACGTTTTACGGCCACGTTCTCAGGCTCTAGCTGTTCTTGAACAGTAACGCCATCAGCTTCATCACTTCGGCTCCCTTATCCTTAGGGGACTTCTTCATGTCCTGCGGAGAAATTTCCTCTGACTCCCTCAGTCCAAGATATTCACATAGTATCGAGTTCACCTCAGGATTTCCACCAAAGCCAGGCATAAAGCTAACAGCATCAAGCACCAAATTCCTCACAGCTTTTCTCTCCGGCTCAGACAGCCACGAACACATGAACTCCCCATAAAAATCCGGCCCGTACTGCGTCGGCAAATCAAGGGGCTTCTGCGCTTCAAGCCTGATGTTGTCCTCCTCACTCAGCGGGAAAAAGTCATTCATCCTCTGTCTTAGCGGTTCAAACACCCTGTCCTCGTCCGCCGCAATCGACGCACAGATAAACTCCAGCATGAACGACGCAACACGATAGCTGTGCGGAAGCAGAGTACCGGGCGCAAGCTCAAGGAATAATATCCTGTCCGCCCAGTTATATTCGCGGCCAGACACACCCAGGTCCGGGATAATCTGCCACCCTTCAACCTGCGCGGTGTCAACGACAGATTTGCGCTCCTTGCCGGTCAATTTAGTGCCGGGCGAAGTGTCAAACCGCATCAGCTTTCCGACATCGCCGAGCGTCGCAATCAGCGGAAGGTCGCTTCCCTCAGGGCGCAAAGTCTCTATGAATCCCTCGAAGTCCGGACGTTCCGAAATATCGGCCAGGTCAGGAACAGGCTCATCCTTTTTCTTGGCCGTCAGGAAAACTTCCCACGAATCTACAAGCGTCTTGAACACCGACAAGTCAGCAAAGAAATCAGGCACTTCCACCGGCTCGCTGTCCTTTTTGCTGAGTTTTATTGACGGGTTAGAGGGAGTGTAGGGAATCTTCAGTGTCTCAGCGGGTTTTATGAGCACAAGTCCTCCCTTGCACAAATCCTTGTAGATCGGCGTAAACGTCTTCAGGTCTTCGTCGGAGTGAGGGATTCGCGGGTCATCTGGCCTGTGGAGTTTTTCCGAAGTGCGCACCAGCGTGAAAGCAACTGCTGACGGAAGAGGCAGCATCGAGTTCGCGTAAGAGTTCAGCATAATATCAAGCAGGCCTTCAGGAACAACGCTTAACCTCTTGCAGAAGCCTAACAGGTCCTCATCAGGAAGCCATACCTTAATTGCCAGCCAAGTGATGAACGTGATTAATTTTTCCTTGAGTACATCCCAGCGCAGAAGGGGCAATAGCCGGAAAGATTCGCTTATGCACATAGGCAGGTCTAGCTTGTCCACGATTGTACGTCTCTCGATTCCGTAGAGCCAGATTGCGGGATAGCACATGTGAAGCGGGGGCTGTATTCTTGCTCCTGCAAGCCACGTTAGATATATTCCGCGCTGAAGAGGGGTCATTGAGGCATAGGACTCTGCTCCTTCCGCCGGAAGAGGCTCTTCCTGTTTCGGGAAACTCACCGGAAGAGTTACGTCAATGCACGACGGTTCATGAGTCGCTGCCTCGCCGTTGGACCAGTACGTTACGGGATTGGAGACGGTGATGTTCTCGAGCTGGATATTCCCTGAGCGTCCGCACCACCTGAGGAGATTTGCGGCGGCCTGTGCCTGCTTTTTGGGTTCGGACGAGCGGCCATAAGGCGACTCTTCTCCGGCTGGAGCATGGGCGGAATACGTTGCTCCAGAGGCAAGTTCTGGTGAGGTTACTGGTTTCGCGGCAGGTATGAATATTTCATTGCCGTCATACTCGGAGACTTCGGCTTCAGGGATCTCCACAGTTTCAGGCGATTCTTCTTTGGGCGGCTCAGAAATTCGGGACTGCTGTCTCAGGAATGCTCCGACGGCAACAGCAACAATTACGCCGATAACTAGAAATATCATCGCAAAAACTCTCCTGGCTATAAAATTTCCATCTGGTATTTCTCCAGCATAATTGTCGGATTATAGGACAGCTTTGCTTCACGCAGGCCGGGTTCTCCCATATCTTCCTCTCTGTTTGCGAACTTGTAGCCTGAGCCGTGATTTTTCAGGAACATGTAATTTATGGCCTGATAGCTTCCTGCATATTCGCCGAATGCTTTTTCGAAGCGAATATCCAGATTTTCGGGGTCAAGTTCTTCTGCGATTGTGTAGGCAATTATTCTGCCGTCTACGCGCAGCAATCCTCCGGCAAAACGGAAATCATTCCACTTGTCCAGAGCGTTGCGTATGGCCTTGTCCTCGTCGTCCAGAGAGACAGCTTCTTCTGGAGTCATTGTGTCTTCTCTGTGGATGCGCCAGCTGTCCTGAAATTCCAGTATCTCGCCGAAAATTTCGGGCCTCAGTTCCTCGTAGTCCCATTCGTAGCCGTCAAGGAATGCGCGTACACGGTTGCGTTTGTGTGCGTAGGCTTTTCCCTTGAGGGAAATTAAGTCCTTCACCGAGTAGACATATTCGGCCTGGTCCCTGTCAATGGTGAAGCGGAGATTTTCGCGGCCTGCAAGTATGTCCCGGACTTTTGCGGGAACGTCATGGATGATGTCGCCGGACTTGAAATGCGCAAGTGCTTTGTCCCAGTCGGTTACAGCGTCCCAGTTGCCAGCGGGGCCGAAGATTCCGGGAAGGGGGCCGCCTGATATGAGCCAGCATAAATTTTCGTCGTAGGCAATTTCGAGGGGGTAAGCGTGAAGCCAGGCCCACAGCCCGAAGAAGGAATATTCGGCATAATGCACGGGCGAGGCCTGAAAGAACGATGTATAAGTATCTTTGTCCTGCCAGGAGAAGGGGCGGAAGTTGAGCATGAGTATAGTCAATCCTTTCGTGATGGTTAATGCACAAAAAAGCGGCTGGTCTGAAACAGTCAGAAGCCGCCTTTACGTCAGAAAAAAGTCTGCGCGGTTAGTGAAGCTCTACGTTAACTACTGCGTCTTTGAGGTCTTTGCCTGGCCTGAAGACAGGGACTTTCTTAGCCGGTATGACGACGACCTTAGTGGGATCCTGGGGGTTGCGTCCTTCTCTGGCGGCTCTTTCCCTGACTTCGAACACGCCGAAGCCGACGAACGTGCATTTGTCGCCTTTGCTGAGAGCGCCCTGAATTTCTGCGAAGACTTCATCTACGACGGGGGCGACATCTTTTTTGCGCATGGCGAGTTTGGCAGTGATAGCGTCAATAAGTTCTGCTTTAGTCATGAGTTACACCTCCTAGCGGGAAATTTTCTGCATTTTATCAGCTTTTATGAATTATGCAATGTTTTTACTGGTATTCTTCTGGGTTTAGCAGAGGCCATTGCAAATTTTTGTCCGTCTAGTTTGAATTGTGAAGGAGGCAACATTATTCTTAATAGTTTGAGCTTTCTCGTTCATGATGATAATAGATATTATCCATATCACCAGGCTATACCACATAAAATCATATAAATGCTGTTCAAACATGAAGTAATACATAACTTGCACAAATGATGCTCCAATAGCTCTCTGCAATTTTGTCATTTCTCTCACGTTACGGAAAAACATCATTATTGACAAGGTAAGCGGAATAAAGAATAGGCAAAAACCAACTATTCCTGAACTTATGATGACATTGGCATACATACTGTCCAGATATTTCCCAAATCCTAATTTGCTACCCCATTTCAGAAAGCCTTCACCTAAATAATCAATATAGCCATACCCTGTAATTAACTCATCCGCAGACATTTTCATAATAGGCATGAAGTTTTGAAGTCTGCCGCTTTGTATTATAAGAAAGTACCAATCTATAGCTATCATAGCAAAAAATGCAACTAGTATTATGCTGACAACTAATAGTGCATTTGCTGTAACAGCATTTTTTTTGTACATGCCAAGCAGAAAATACACCATCAAAAACATAGCTAAACTAGTTATAGCTGAGCGTGAGCCTGTGGACATCATCATTAGGAATGTTATTATGCATAAAATATAAATATATTGAGACATTAAGATATTTTTATATTGATTGCGGGTTCTAGTCTCTAATGCCATGTTATAAAGTAAGCTGATAATGATAAAGTAACAACAGGCGATTCCGGCATCATTAGGATGAGTAAAACCATAAGCATTTCTGTATCGTCCATTCGCCAACAAAAGTGAACCTATACGTGATATAAAATTTAACCCGTCAAAAAACCTCAAATAGTTTAAAGCAAGGATAGAACCGGTAGCTATAAGAGCAACTCCTAAAAAATATATTTTTAAGTCATAGGCAATAGTTATTCTTGCTCCAAGAAAAAATATAGCTGTAAGTGCAACACGAGCAGTTATCTTGTATGCAGCACGAAAATCTGTAACTTCAACAAGTCCTGTAACGTAAGTAAAAATGTACCATGCCATCCAAGCACATGCTCCAAACATTAGCACATAAACAGCCTTCGATTTGAAATATTGCTTTCTAGGCATAGTATAGTTCACGATTACTACAGTCCCTAACAGGCAAACAGATGAAATATCCCGCAACAATTTTGTATTGTACCCGGCATAATGTGCCGCACTCAAAAACATGAACAGGCCGCTCGTAAATAAAAACATATACGAATTAAACCGCCTGTTCAACCTCGATATACGACTTCCCAATTTGTTGTACCTCCTGATTTTTATCGTATTGTCAATTATTTCTGCGCTCATTAAGCTGCGAAGCCTTCTTGTAAACTACGCAGTTTATGCGGCGGGAAGTAAGTAATGTTCTGGGGGGGGGGGGGGGCATAAATATTTA
>JAFSSM010000026.1 GCA_017451025.1 Synergistaceae bacterium
AATGTCAAAATCTCGATAGCCGACGGTGCAACCGTTACCATCAGGGACGTAACCATCAACGGCGAGAAGAACGAGTCCTACAGGTGGGCAGGAATAAGCTGCGAGGGAGATGCTGTAATCAACCTAGCAGGTGCTAACTCCGTTACGGGCTTCTACAATGACTATCCCGGTATCCATGTCCCGAAAGATAAGACATTGACCATTAAGGGCAGCGGCGCACTTAATGCGAGCAGCAACGGTCAGGGAGCAGGAATAGGCGGAGGCTTTGCGATTTCGTGCGGAAATATCGTCATTGAGAGCGGAACGATCACCGCAACCGGCGGAAGATATGCAGCAGGAATCGGCGGTGGAGGATATGCCATGTGCGGCAATATCACCATCACTGGTGGAATAGGTACAGCTAAGAGGGGGGAAGGTGGTATTTCTCCAGCCTGGAAGAAAATTTTTCCCGACAGTATCGGTGCAGGTTTACTCGGCTCATGCGGAAAGGTAACCATTTACGACAAGGAGGGTGCAATCTCTGAAGAATCATACACGTATCCGAAGAATATGACCGATCTTTCTACGTTCACCGCGGACTACACAGCTCATGACGGCGAGACCCTCACTGGCACTCTCGGAGCGAACGTCAAGGTCTCGATAGCTGACGGTGCAACGGTAGACCTCTGGAACGTAACCATCAACGGCACGAACAACGAGGCCTACAAGTGGGCAGGAATTACCTGTGAAGGCGACGCAACAATTATCCTTATCGGCATAAACTCCGTTAAGGGATTTTATCTGGAGTATCCCGGTATTCATGTCAAAAAGGATAAGACGTTGACGATCAAGGGCGACGGCAAACTAACTGCGAGCAGCAACGGTCAGGGAGCAGGAATAGGCGGAGGCTATCAGATTCCGTGCGGAAATATCGTCATTGAGAGCGGAACGATAAACGCATTTGGCGGAGATCTGGCGGCAGGTATCGGCACAGGTGCTGTAGAAAGCACAACTTCTTGCGGCCACATCACCATCAACGGCGGCAAAATTACGGCAACTAAGGGTAGAGAGTCTTCATACAGCGTAGGGCAAGGTCATGGTGCCCGTTATACTACAGAGATAACAATTTGCGGCGGGAAGTACATAGCCAACGAAGACACCTTCAGGTACGGTTTCGAGCCAAACACAGAAGGTTCATTCACCGTAGATATCGACACAGCTGCAGGGTACGCCGTCTACTCAATGGCCTTATATGGTCGCAAATGTCTCGGCCTGAATGAGGACGGCAGCTACAAGCTCAGCGGTTGGGAAATAGTGCAAGAGTGGACAACAGCCGGGGAGTGGTGGAAGCACATCAGAAGTCAGGGATTCAGTGTAGCACGCAAATACGTAGAGCTGGGCTTCCAGTTCGACATCAAATCCAGGCCCAGCTATGTGTTCAGCAAACCGTTCTGGCCTGATCCTAAGAAGCCTGAGAGGAAGAATGAACGGATTGACAAAGTGTTTATCGATATAGGCGGCGAACTCTATACTGCGAACATTACGATTAAGGTGAACGACGCGACTGTAGTCGAGGAGTACAACTGCTACACCGAAACACTATACGACTGGCGGTGAAGTGTGCACCCGCGTGAAAACCTGAACGTTTATCCCCTTGTCGCAAGGCAGGGGGAATTTTTGTGCGCTGATGTATACTCCAGCTGTGAGTAGGCTTAATCATGACACAGACAGAACGCATCATACTCATGGAGAATTACTCTGACGAGGCAGCTCAAACCTTAAGGCGGACCATGAATGCATGAGATGCTCAACTCGACTAGCGCAATCTTCGGGAGGGTATTTTTTGTGCGCATAATATTTGTCAAGCCTTAATGTTATAATTACTCAATCGTAAAATTTCACACAAACAACGGAGGATTATTTATTATGGCTAAATTTTGTGATTGCTGCGGGCGCGGTCCTGTAGCAGGTAATGCTGTCAGCCACTCAAACCGTCATACCCGCAGACGCTGGAACATCAACCTTCAGACTGTCAACATTGATGCCGGAGACGGCTCAACGATGAAGGTCAAGGTCTGCACCAAGTGCCTGAGATCCGGCTACGTGAAGCGTGCGGTAAATGCTAATTAGTCGTTGGAACAATACCCCTTCTGATTCTGTGCTGCTCCTCCTCACCGAAGAGGACACACAGAATCTTTCACACTTCCCAGCTCTTCCCGAAAACCTTAAGGATTTTGCAGCTGCTCTGATTTCCCGCAAGGACTTCACCGGCAAAAAGGGCAGTCTTCTTCGCGTGCCAATGCTCGAAGGGACGTTATACCTTTTGGGTTTGGGGAAGGCGGCCAAGTGTGCGGGCAAACTGGTGCGTGACTCTCTTGCGTGGGGACTTCGGACAGCAGGCAGGAACCACGCGAGGAATGCCTATGTTCCGCTGGGACACATTGACATGAAGGATAAAGGTTTTGTGCTGGGAGAAGCTGCAGGACTATGCGGCTGCGTTTTCGACAAGTACAAGACCAAAGGCACGGACTACGAACCTTTTGCGCTTGAGGAAATTTTCACGGACATTGAGGACTCTGACGGTTTCAGGAAGGGGTTAATCTTCGCGGACGCACAAATTTTCGCGCGGACACTCATCAATGAGCCGGGCTGCGTGATCACTCCTGAGAGTCTCTCCCAGAAGGCGCAGGAAGCTGCTGAAGAATGCGGACTGACCTGCGAGATTTGGGACGAAAACAGGTTAGCCGTCGAGAAAATGGGCGGATTGCTTGCGGTTGGGAGCGGCTCAAAGAATCCCCCGCGATTGATTCACCTGACCTACAAGCCGGAAGGGAATCCGTCGAAGCGCATTGCGTTTGTCGGTAAGGGAATAACTTTTGACAGCGGCGGACTGGACATCAAGCCTGATAACTTCATGCTGACGATGAAGGGCGACAAAACAGGAGCATGTAACGTTCTCGCCGTGATGAAGGGAATTGCTGCACTTGGCCTGAACGTTGAGGCACACGGATTCATGACCTGTGCGGAGAATATGCCCTCCGGGAGTGCGTACCGTCCTGACGACATTATCACTGCGCGCAACGGCAAGACCATCGAGATCAACAACACTGACGCAGAAGGAAGGTTAGTGCTTGCGGATGCGCTGAGTCTTGCGAGCGAGCTGAAGCCTGACGTGATTATCGACATGGCGACTCTCACGGGAGCGTGTGCGGTAGCGTTGGGCAAACACTGCGCGGGACTGTTCTCGAACAACGACGAGTTAGCGGCCAAGATTCTGGAGAGTTCCTGTGCGAGGGGCGAGCCTTTGTGGAGAATGCCGCTTGAGGATGAGCACATTGCGGAGTCGCTTAAGAGTCCGTATGCGGATCTGATCAACTGCGGAGAGCGTTACGGCGGTGCGATCTTTGCGGCGTTGTTCCTGAAGGAGTTTGTCGGCGAAAATATTGCGTGGGCACATTTCGACATAGCTGGCCCGGACTTCTGCGATAAGGAGTACGGAATCTACCCGAAGGGTGCAACAGCTTTCGGAGTTCGGACATGTTTGGACTACGTTATGGGACTGTAGACATGAGACGTAAATACCAAGCCCAACCAGTCCAGTTAGAACAAGTAGATAGTACAGATTGCCGTGAAGGATTCGCAGTCATGAGAGGCTGTGAGTCTTTCACGGCTTTTCTGTGCCCAAAAACTAGGAGGTCATAACATGGCAGTAATAGCAATGCTCACAGCAGGAGGTTCCGGCAGCAGGATGCACCAAGACATTCCCAAGCAGTTCCTCACTGTGAATGAACGTCCCGTAATCGTGTATACGCTTGAGGCGTTCGAGAAACACCCGGAAATAGACGCTATAGCTGTGGTATGTATTGACGGATGGCAGAATGTCTTAGAGGCTTATGCTCAACAGTTCAACATCAGCAAGCTGAAATATATAGTTCACGGCGGACAAACTGGCCAAGAGTCCATAAAGAATGGACTATTTGAGATAGAGAAGCACTGTGCTCCTGATGATATAGTCATGATACACGACGGAAATCGTCCGTTACTTCCTCCTGAAGTCATCTCCGACAGCTTGCGTGTTATCCGAAAATATGGGAACGCTGTAGCTGTTATTCCCTGCGCAGAAGTCATAATGGAGACGGAAGACGGCCTAATCTCTACTAAGACTCACGAGCGCAGGCATCTTAGAAGAACGCAGACCCCTCACAGTTTTTATCTGCGTGATGTATGTGCTCTATACCGCAGAGCAGACGAAGCAGGGATAACAAATGCTGCAGCTGCCTGCCAAATCATGGAGGAATTAGGGGAACATGTATATTTCTCCATCGGCTCGGAGAAGAACCTCAAGCTCACAACTCTTGATGATATTGACATCTTCAAGGCTTTGCTCAAGACGGAACGGTCATCATGGCTCAAGAATTAGGTGGAATATACAACAGCAGCTTATGGCTTGAGGACTTGGACAGGGAGGCAGATAGTCTCC
>JAFSSM010000027.1 GCA_017451025.1 Synergistaceae bacterium
AGTATCAGGTATAATTTTCACTGTTCGCTGTTAATAATCAATGGCGAAAGAGAAAGGAGGATAAATGTTAGAGAAGGCAGAATTTGGCAAGTACCTTTTCAGGCTCAGGAAAGCTGCCGGACTAAGTCAGGAAGAATTGGCGGAACGTATCGGAGTGCATCTGAATACGATTTCACAGTGGGAAAACGGGGTATATATTCCCAAAACACCCAAGCTGAAGAAACTTGCGGAAGCACTCAACACAACGGAAACCGAATTGCTGAACGGCCCGGCCAAGCAGGAGTTCGAGGTCAAAATCGTAATGGGGGTGAAAAACTTGACAGGTTTAGCAGGAGTCGAGGTCGCTAGCAACAGCTTCATTTATGGTGTTGACGACAGTGAACCGCAGATTGTCTTGGCGGGCAAGGTCTTAATCGGAACGCCCGAAGAACGCGAAAAGGCACTTGCGGAGATTGTCAGGAAGTTCAAGGCCGCTTGCTGGATGTTCGACCACAAGGGCGCGGCTGAAGCGGAAGCGTAGACACAGGAGGTAACAGCATGGCGAATATATCTGTAGAGTTGATGACCGCCGAGCCAACACATAGCGGCAGCCCTTACGGACATTATGAAGTTAAGGTTTTCGCTAGTCTTAATGAGGCTCCTGAAGAAATATTAGCGGATGCTCTGAAGCGTGTACAGACAGCACTCCAGAGTATCCCGCCGGAAAAGCGTTACCAGAAGATGCCTCTTATGGACTGCTAATTGCTGAGAACACATCGTATTTTGTGGCAGGCGACTTCCTGATGACTAAGTTTAACGTTTTGCCTTTGGTGAGGTTGCGAATTTCAACAGGGCCTTCGGTCATAATCTCGCCCTGTATTTCGTCAAAAACGTCTACGTCATGGTCAGCATATATGTCGCGTATATTAGTTATCGGAGGCAGTTCGATGATTGAGTATAAATTGTCTCCGAGCTTTACCACAAATACATCGCCGTTCACGAGAGCAACTCTACCGCGCATAAAAACACCTCCTCTCTTCATCAGAATGAGGAGAGTCTAACAGAAAGGAGAATAACTATGAACAAAGTACAGCTCGCAAATACCTACAATCCGGCCAAGAATTACAAAGTCGCTTATTGGTACGCAACTCCGAAATTCGACGGCGTAAGGGCGGTCTACGTTCCTCACAGTGGATTTTTCACCCGCAATGATAAGCCCATTAGCGGCCTTGATGATATGGCAGGAATCCTTGAGGGAGTTTGCAGGACACGCGGGCTGTCATTCGTTGACGGTGAACTTGTCGTAGCAGGAGGAAGTTTTCAGGCGAGCCAGAGCGCGATCCTTGCGGCTGAACACGACGCAAAATCAAGCATTGAATATCACGTTTTCGCGGTCGGTGGCGACTTCAAGGATACGCAGGCAATGCTGGAGGCTGTTCCCGACAAACCAGAGGCCCGGATTTTCAGGGTCGAGTCGGAAATTATCCCAAATACTTTTGAGGCCGTCGAGGAGGCTTGCAGAAAATTCACCGCTCAGGGTTACGAGGGCGTTGTGCTCCGCCATCCAGAAGTCCCTTATTACGAGGGCCGGAGCAATCACCTGCTGAAGTTCAAGTTCTTCAAGGAAGCTGACCTGCGGATTATCGGGGTTCAGCAGGGTGAAGGCAGACTCGCAGGGACTCTCGGAAGCCTCGTTGTTGAGGGAGAGATTGGCGGGCGCAAAGTCAGGGCTAATGTTGGTACTGGCCTCACGGACGAGGATAGAAAGATTCTCGGTCAGGACGCTCACCTTGTCGGCAAAGTCTTAACGGTCAAGTATCAGGCTATCACTGATAAGCCGGATAAGAACGGATATTACAGCCTGAGATTCCCCAGCGTTATCGGGGTCAAAGAGGACAGGGATTTTTACTTGCCCGCAGAGACAGCCCCCATCACTCCGGCCAAGACCGAAGTATTCCCTACACCCGCAAATGTCGTTTATCACAAGAACGGGACGGTAGAGGCTGGCTTTCAGGTAGTGTTCGTGAACAGGCCGATGCGGAAGCTGTCCTACATTCCCGACAAGGCAACGATGGCAGGGTGGAAGTCGAGGCTCTATCAGTGCAGGAGCATTCAGGAGGGTATCGCCCTCATCGGAGAACTCAAGCTCACAATCCCGAAGATAAGGGAGTTTGCCCGGTATCTGGGGGTGAGGCTGAAGGGATGCAGGTATCTCAAGGCAGAGATAGTGCGCTGGCTCATCAACGGGAGTCTGGGGGCAAAACTCAGGGATTGCGCGCTGATGAAGGCAGTGAAAGAGAAAAAGGAGGTGCACAATGCGGGATTATTCCATGATTTCGCAAATAAAAGTAACGTCATCGTGCGAAGAAGCAAATCAGCTGTTAGGGGATCATTGGAGCTTACTGGACTTGTATCACGATGCGGACGGTACATTGCTTTTCGTGCTGGGCGGCCAGTGTCCATTAAACCCGGATGGGTATTCAGGGGTACTTATGGACTCATCAGGGGTAATTATGAACTTGCCATGAGCAAAGAAGTTATGAATAAGTCATCACTGCTTGAGCACATCAGGACGTTCCGGCATCAGGTAATGTGCGAGCTTGACCGTCTGGAGGACGCGCTTGTGTCGCTCGGAGACTCTCAGCCGGAACAGACAGCGCAGGATGCAGTTCCCGAAGCCGCCAGCGACTGGCTCACTGCGGGTGAAGTCTGCAAGTGCCTCAAAATCGGGCAGAGCACGTTCTACGACCACATCAAGGCCGGGCTTCTGCCTGAAGGTGTGGAGTTCGGACCGCGTTCCAAACGCTGGAGGATGTCGGATATTCTCGCGCACCAGCACCGCGCGGAGAAACGGCCAAGACGCGGAAGGGTCTCGCGCATCAGGAAGGTGAGTGAGTTCATTCATGCCTAAAGCCAAGATTATTGACCGCGTGGAATACACGAAGAGCAGAAGCATCTACCTTCATCCGCCCGTGCCTGTTCAGAAGATAGAGGCAGTCTACGATGAGGAGCTTGGTGCGGTTGTGCAAATCGGGACTGGGGCGGAAGTCTGCCCGATATGCGGAGCTGAAGTTATCCACGAGTCGGGATGCGTCAGGTGCACTTGCGGATGGTCGCGGTGCTGAAGGAGGAGAAATTATGAGGTACGACAGCGCAATAAAACGCCCCCCCAGCATTTGGGGGAGCACACTCGTTCACAGACGGCCAACTTTTGGACAAGAATCCGTCAGTGAACAGGGATATTTTAACATGCTCCAGCATGTCAAGGCAAAGCCGGAGGTGCGGTCATGAAGGGACACACTCCGGGAAGCGAAGCCTGCGACAGGCTGATTGAATGTGCGCCCGAGATGTACGCCGCGCTTGTTGGGGCGGCTGAGGCATTGAGGGCTACGGAAGCATTCATGTGCGGGCAGGGTCTGGAGACGGATACCTTGAACGCAATTATCGAGACTATAGACGAGTTGCTCAACAGGATTGACGGAACGGAGGATTAGGGGATGAGTGCATTGCGGGGACTGTCGCTGTTCAGCGGTATCGGCGGGCTTGATCTGGCCTTTGAGTGGGCGGGCGGCGCGGTCTGTGCAATGTGCGAAATCGAGCCGTTTTGCAGGAAGGTGCTCCGGCATCACTGGCCTCACGTTCCATTGTACGAGGACATACGGGGGCTGAGAGGTGCAGATGTCGGAGCAGTTGATGTTGTTTACGGAGGGTTTCCGTGTCAGCCCTTCAGCGTGGCAGGAAACAAAAGAGGGAAAGACGACTCCCGTTATCTCTGGCCGGAGTTTTCGAGACTGGTCGGAGAAATTAAACCGCGCTGGGTCGTGGCTGAAAACGTACCTGGCATCCTGCATATCGCGGCTGACGACGTATGCCGGGACTTGGAGCGTGAAGGGTACAGCGTCGGGATATGGGATTATGAAGCTGCGGCTGTCGGAGCGAAGCACAGAAGGGAGCGCATCTTTTTTGTGGCGCACGCCGGACGCACACTGCGACAGGGGATTTCGGAAACGCGAGACCTTCGAGAAACGAATGGAACGAGGAATGCCTCTCCAACTGAACGATCAGGTTGCTCATATGCTGCCGACCCCGACGAGATTCGACGCGGCTTGCGGAGACCTGAAGGGCAGGGAATGGAACGGTCAGAACCGGCACTCAATCAAGCTGATACAGGCCGTGAAGTTACTCCCGACCCCGACGGTGAACGACGCGAAGAACAACGGCAATCCATCGGGGCAGAAACGGCACACGCCGCCTTTGGGCTGTGTGGCAGGTGGGAGTCTGAACCCGGAATGGATAGAGTGGTTAATGGGCTTCCCCATAGGGTGGACAGACTTAGAGCACTCGGAAACGCCGTAGTTCCTCAGCAGGCTTTCCCTATATTCCGGGCAATTATCGAGGCAGATAAAGATGAATAAGTTTAACCGCCGTTTTGGTGCAAAGTGCAGACGCTACGAACGCTGGCACAGGATAGCGATGATGCTCTCGGAGTTCGAGAGCCTCGTCAATTCCTACGAGTCAGCATCGCCCGATGAAGTCCGGGCCTTGAAGGAAATTCACGCCCGTCTGTATGAGTGCCAGACGGCGGCTAAACATTTTGAGGAGGAATTGAGGCCTTATGAACAGGTTTTACGGTAAGAGTTACCGCTACAAAGATAAAGTGATAGGTGTATGCGACACCATCGGCGACGGGTACATGACAGGGCACATCAAGCCGTCGGGAAGTTTGCGGCGTGTGAAGATTCTGTCCTTATTTGACAGCTCAGAGGAAGGGCAGAAGTGCCTTGATGAGTTTGCGAAGGCCAGAGGACTTTCGGAGGTGCAGGGATGAAGACAAGCCGCAGAAGGTACAACAGGCAGTACAGGAGTAAGCGTTTGTATGTGGACGGCTACTGGAATCCTGAGATAGTCCCTACATGCAATGAGCACAAGCGGTGTGGAGTGTGCGGGAGTCATGTGAGCCTAACGGGGTTAGCCGGTGATGACGGAATACTGACGTATATATACGAATGCCCTACATGCGGGAAGAGTTACGGCGTTCAGTACGACATACGCGGATGCACAGAAGAGCCATTCGCCAGCATTCTCAGTTTGATGGAAATTGCAGGCGGGAAAGGAGCTTGAGCATGAACAACATAGATGCAGAAGACAGACCCTTAGCAGACGGTCTCGATGACCGCTTTGATGAAGTGTCGAGTGAGCTGTACAGCCTAGTGGAGCTTTTGCGCGAAGAAGATTGGCTGTATTACCTCACGGAACACGGATACCGCAAGAGGATACTTGAACTTCTCGATTACATAGACTACGGCTCGGAGGAGGATGCGTAAGCATGAGCGGTTTCACCAAAGGCACGTGGAAGTACTCTGAAGAGTTGCAGCAAGTAACAGCCTACCCTGAAGGTCCGGGCAACTGGCCTGTTGTTGGGGGAATGCCCGCATTTCCGGGAGAAGCTCCTAGCTGGTGGAAAGACATAACGGGCGAGCTTTGCTGGAATGGCGATGAAACAGATGCGAACGGCAGGCTGATAGCCGCCGCCCCCGAAATGTACAAGGCATTGCTTGACTGTGCGGAATTTCTCGAAGAACGGGTAATGCTGGAATGTGAGGGATGCTCCGAATTTGCGGAGAAACTGCTGGCCTCAGTTGAAGTTGTAATAGCCCGTGCAGAGGGTCGGAAGGAGCCGAAGTGATGAACACTTATCTTAAGCCCTGCCCGAAATGCGGCAGTGAGGACTTGGACGCTATGCGTATTCGTGAAGTCAATGGACCTGATTGGTACAGGATTTCCTGCAAGAAATGCGGAAAGGCCTCTGTGTGGAGCACAACCGTTGACGAAGCCATTGATTCATGGGGAACGGAGGCTGAGAATGAACAGGGCAAAGACACGCGGTGATCGGACACTCCCGCTGTTCCCGCGCCCCATGTTGTTCTTCAAGAGGGTATCAGCCTCCGGGCTCAAGCCCTGTCCAGAATGCTGGTGCGCGACTTATACGGACTTGTACCAGAGCGTTTATTTGGATGACAAGTACAACGACGTAACAGAGTACGGGAACTATACGACGGAGTGCGAATACCCGACAGGTTTTGCAGTGATATGCGCGTACTGCTGGGGGAGGAAGTCTAGGGAGCAGCGTTCCCGTCTGGTCTGGGATATGACCCCCGGTATGGCCATAGCGGAGTGGAACAGGAGGGCGGGAGAATGACCGAGAAGCTCAAGCCCTGCCAGTTTTGCGGAGGCATCCCCGCGATCGCAGGAATAGTAACCAGAGACGGCTTAGTCTGGCGGCTGTGGTTAGCCAACGGGGAGCACGAGGATTACCCGACGCGCGACGCGGCACATGAGGCATGGAACAGGAGAGTGAACGATGAAGAAGGCAGTAGATAGTGCTACTAAG
>JAFSSM010000028.1 GCA_017451025.1 Synergistaceae bacterium
GACGGCGAAACCCTCACGGGAACACTAGGCGCGAACGTCAAAATCTCGATAGCCGACGGCGCAAGCGTAATCCTCAAGGACGTAACCATCAACGGCGTGGATAAAGATTTCTACTCGTGGGCAGGAATAACCTGCGAGGGCAACGCAACGATAATCCTCGAAGGCTCTAACTCCGTTACTGGCTTCTACCAAGCCCGTCCCGGTATTCGTGTCCTTCCAGACAAAACGCTTACGATTACAGGCACAGGCGAACTTACGGCGAGCAGCAACGGCTTGGCAGCAGGTATCGGCGGAGGTTATTGGGGGGACTGCGGAAATATAGTCATTGATGGCGTAACTATTACCGCAACCGGCGGAAAATGGTCAGCAGGTATAGGAAGCGGTTTGTACGGAGACTGCGGCAATATCACTATCAATAGTGGAACAATTACAGCAAAGAAGGGGGAAGAAGCTCCCTACAGTATCGGAATCGGAGCAGGTTCAAAGAATAAATGCGGCACGGTAACGATCGGCCTCATTGAGGGGGCAATCTCTGAAAGCCCATTCACGCGTCAGATTAAGATAACCGACCTGTCAACGATTGGAGCAGCCTACACGGCTAAGGACAGAGAGATTCTCACTGGCAAGCTCGGTGCGAACGTCAAAATCTCGATAGCCAATGGCGCAAGCGTAATCCTCAAGGACGTAACCATCAACGGCGTGGGTAAAGATTTCTACCCGTGGGCGGGGCTGACCTGCGAGGGCGACGCAACAATCATTCTCAAAGGCACTAACTTCATCAAGGGGTTTAGCGATGTACAGCCCGGTATTCATATTCCCGAAGGCAAAACGCTGACCATCAATGGAGACGGTGCACTCAACGCGAGCAGCAACGGACGCGGAGCAGGTATAGGCGGAGGAGCTTATGTTTCGTGCGGAAATATCGTGATCAACGGCGGAACGATAACTGCAACCGGCGGCTGGAATGCAGCAGGCATAGGCGGCGGATTTTTGAGAGGCTGCGGCAATATCACTATCACCGGCGGGACGATAAACACGGCCGGCGGATATCATGCAGCAGGCATAGGCAGCGGCCATTGGGGAGCATGCGGTGATATCACCATCAACGACGAAAACAACGACGTAATAATTACTGCGACTAAGGGGGAGGATGCTCCGCACAGTATAGGAGCAGGCAATCGCGGCGGCTGCGGGAAGGTAACTAGATTTGATCTTGACGGCAACAAAGAAGAAGGCCAAATCGACGAAAGTCCCTACATGTACGGTGTAGGACCACACACTAAAGGCTATTTCACCGTAGATATTAAGACAGCCGGGGCTTACAACACCAATGTAGTAGCCTTCTACGGGCGCAAGTGTCTCGGTCTCAATGAGGACGGCAGCTATAAGCTCGGTGCTTGGGAAAAGCTGAAAAACTGGGAGGCGATTGATGATCAGTTTTGGGGTATAAACGTCGACAATCAAAATTTCAAGATCTCACGGAAATACGTAGAGCTAGGCTTCGAGTTCGACATAGCTTGGGGTACAAGGTGGCCGTACAGCAACGTGTTCTGGAAAGCTGATAAGACAATGAATCAGCAGGTAGACAATGTGTTAATTGAGTTCGGAGGCACAGTGCGTTTTTCGAACATTCTGATTAAGGTGAACGACAAGCAGGAATTCTACGAAGGGAGCTGCTGGAGCAAATCACAATACAACTGGAATGGAACAGCGAAGTAATAGGCTGAAAGGCTTTCCCCCTCGTGTAAAAGCGGGGGGATTTTTTGTGCACAATTCACCTCCTCAACACTATAATTTATACATTCTTTCACAAGGAGCTGACTTCATGAAACACTTTCTCAAAATCGTAATCGGCATCATCATCATTGCAGGCATCTGCTACGGACTAAGCACCTTCCGCCAACAAGCTCAACCAGAACCTGAACCCGAAATTGTCCGCCCTGTACGCACAATCCGCCTTCAGGGCAGCGGAGAGTCCTTCAACCGCAGATATTTCGGCACCGTTCAGGGCTCCCGACGCGCTGATCTGTCCTTCAGAGTCTCAGGGACTCTCAGCCGCGTAAACGTCGAGAAGGGTGCTGCTGTCAAACGCGGTGCACTCTTGGCCACGCTTGACCCTCGCGACTTCAACACGCGGATTTCTCAAGCTCAAAGCGCATTGTCTCAAGCGCAGGCACAGCACAAAAACGCGGAAGCAGACTTCAAACGCTATGAGAACCTCTACAAGCAGAAGGTAATAGCAAAAGCTCAGTACGACACCTACAAGACTCAGGTTGACGTAACGAACTCCGCAGTGAACTCCGCGCAGGCTAACCTGAAATCCGCGCGTGATGCCCTTCGCGATACAGAGTTACGTGCGCCGTTCGCAGGACTCATCACTGACCGCACGATCGAGAACTACCAAGACGTTACCGCAAAGCAGACAATCTTTGTGCTGCAGGACATCTCTACGCTTGAGGTAGTCTTCAACGTCCCGGATAATGACGTGCTCCTCGCTCCTGTCCCGCAAGTCAGAGACCTTCACGATCTCCGCGCAAACTCTGACGCTATCA
>JAFSSM010000029.1 GCA_017451025.1 Synergistaceae bacterium
CGTTATAGGCTGGAGCAATTAAGTATAATACGGGCGTGAATCGTGAATCGTGAATCGTGAATCGTGAATCGTGAATCGTGAATCGTGAATCGTGAATCGATTCTATCTGCACACTCATGCATTGTCAACCTTCCTTTCTGGGATTTTGTACACAGTATATCACAATGTCATACTTCATTCTTCATCAATTCCGTAACGAGCTGCCAATGTTTTTGTGTGAATATCCCCCAATTCCGGAACACAAAAATTCCCGCCGACTCTTCAGCGGGACACATACTTTATCTGATAGCCGCTCATGCACTACAGAAAACGCTTTACGGCTGCCTTGAAACCCATTCCTCTCATTATCTGGTACGCTACAGAAATTACGCTCTTGGCTCTCCTGATTCTGTGCAGATATATACATGGAGAATACGTATCATCATATACTTGTTGTGCAATCTTGGCCTTATTCCATGGTATCTGAGGCCTTTTAGGTGGCATTCTCCAGCCTATTAGTTTTTTGATGAACAATTTCAATTTGGGGACAAATACAGGATAATAGGTCGGCATAATTGATGGATTTTTATGTGCTTTGATCCCTCGCATCTTGCTCAGTACGCTCAACATTGACTGATCCTCCCGGTGTTCAAGACACTCTCCCTTATACTCTCCGGGCTCAAGCGGCTTGATGAGTTCCGGCCTCACACATAGACTCAGCCATTCACGGACAAACGCAACAGATTTTTCTGACTTCCTGACCAGCACAAAACCACTTTGCACCTGTCCTGAACACTTTATGCCCTCGTCAGTAATTCCCAGCTCATCAAAAACCTGCGGCTTCGTCCACTGCTCTTCAATGAGGCTTATATTACTGACCCAAACATCACTGTCCCCCATGCTACTAATCAACGGCATAACACTGGAGAAAAAACATGCTCCAGAGTCGCAGTAAAAAACATAATCACCATCTTTGCAGTCATCAAGTGCATTAAGGATAATATAGGGCTTCCAGATCCAGAGGCCATTGCCGCGTTTTATGCTAAGTAATTCTTTGTGGGTGGTTCTGAATTTGTCATCCAGACTGTCAGGGCCATATGCTTTTACTTCGGTGAAGCCTCCGTACTTTTTGGCTGCCCAGAGTGCGAATTTTTGCTGATACTTGTATTGTTCATTGGCGTAGTTTATAAAGACAAGACGAGGTTGTGAGCTGTGAGCTGTGAGCTGTGCAATTCTACACTCTTTCTAGAATTTGTCAAGCATAACTGTCTCCTTCCTGTAATAATATATTGTGAGTTATTTGGAAAAACTTTGTGCGGAGATTATACACCTTTAAGGCAAAGGACAGCACCAGTTTTTGCCCTGATGCCGTCCCTCAACAAAAACACTTATGCGCAGCACTTCTTGATGACTTCAGCAGCCTTCTTCAGCAAGTCATCAGGGATATTCAGTGCCGGAAGCAATCTCACTCTGTCCTTAGCCGTCAAGCACAACACCCCTTCAGCTATGCAGGCATTCACAATATCTTTCGCGGGCTTAGTGGTCTTCAGCCCCATCATCAAGCCCATTCCCGAAACCGACTCTATTCCCGCAGCTCCGGTGAACGTCTCGAAAAGATACCTGCTCTTCTCGCGCACTCCAGCAAGCAATGCGTCATCTATCCTGCCGAGAATGCTCACTCCTCCAGCGCACGCAACCGGATTCCCTCCGAACGTTGAGCCGTGATCGCCGGGCTTGAGTGTGTCCTTGACCTTTTCGCCGAGCAGAGTCGCTCCGAGCGGAAGCCCTCCCGCGAGCCCCTTAGCAGTCGAAACTATATCGGGCGTAATGCCGTAGTTCATGTAGCTGTAAAGCTGTCCAGTTCTGCCGTTTCCAGTCTGGACTTCGTCAACAATCAGAGCAATATCCTTCTCGTGCGCAAGCTCCGCAACTTTCTTCACGTAGTCTTGATCCAGTGCCACGACTCCGCCTTCCCCTTGAACACACTCGATCATTATTGCAGCGGTCTTGTGAGCGTCAGCAAGAACTCTCAAGTACTCGAAATCATTCGGCTCTGCGTGAACGAATCCCGGCGTTAAGGGTCTGAAAAGTTCGTGATAGTGATCCTGTCCGGTAGCAGACAACATAGTTATAGTGCGTCCGTGAAAACTGTTCTTGAGGGTGATAACAGTGTTGTAGTCCGGGCCTTTGGTGTCAGCGGCGTATTTGCGTGCGACTTTTACGGCGCATTCGTTGGCTTCAGCTCCGGAGTTCGAGAAGAAAACTTTGTGCATACCTGTGCGTTCGCAGAGCATTTGTGCGAGTTTTGCGCAAGGCTCTGTGTAGAACAGGTTTGACATGTGCTGAATCTTTGCGGCCTGTTCACATATTGCTTTGTACCACGCGTCA
>JAFSSM010000030.1 GCA_017451025.1 Synergistaceae bacterium
ATAGCTCAGAACGTCAGCAGGCGGCTTTGGGAACGCACCCCCAGAGACGGCGATTTTCTCAACGTCAGAGTCGGGACTGGCAGCAGACCGTCAAACGTCAAGATCAAGACCCCGAATGCACAAATGTCCTTAGAGGATAATCCATTCATCAAGCAGGCACAGGAGATCGCTGGCAGGCACACAATTTTGACCGGAATCCCTGTGTGCCTATCATTGCGGAATTACCCGATCACAGGACTTGCCGGACGGCGTGACGCAGTAATTCGGATGGCGTGGCGCATAATTATGGACGTAGCTGTTCACCATTCGTATGAGGACGTGAAAATCATCTGCGTATACCCCGAAGAAGAACGCTCACAATGGGAATGGATGCGGTGGCTGCCGCACATTTGGGACTCCAAGCACAAGAAAAGATTCTTGGCCTTCACTAAGGACGAAGCCCGGCCCATGCTCCGCGACGCAGCAGAAACCATGAAGGTACGCGCACGAGAGGTCAAGCCCGGCAGTAATGACTCGCCTCCTGCTGCACCGTTTTACGTGTTGATTCTTGCTGACAGGACGCTTACTGAGTCCAGCGGAGAGCAGTTTTTGCCGGAAAATCCTGCGCTGGGATTCGCGGCTGTGTATGCTTACGGGGATATAGGCTCACTTCCCGGAGAATGCCAGAGCGTAATCACATGCGATACTCCGGCCAAGATTCAGAACACTGGACACGACAGAAGCAGTACTACGACTCAGTTTATCCCCGACAAGATAAGCCTTAATATTCTTGACGAACTGGGAAGATCTCTTGCGCCTGTGCGCCTGATGTCGGCAGGAGGAGGCTCAAGAATGCCGGCAAGCGTTACGTTTTTGCAGGGGTTCAACGCGCGCACTGTTGAGGATCTTGACGTTATGGGACGCTGGGCATCAAGCCACTCTGAGAAAAGTTTAGCCGCTCCCATAGGCGTGAAGGAGAACGGTGATATTTTCGAGTTTGACGTGTTCGAAAAAGCTATGGGGCCTCACGGAATAGCAGCAGGGACTTCCGGAAGCGGCAAGAGTGAAATGCTGACAACATGGTTATTATCCCTTGCGCTGAATTTTTCACCTGATGACATTAATATTGCGTTGATAGAGTTCAAAGGAAATGACCTGTCGAATATTCTGCACAACCTTCCTCACATTGCCGGTATCGTCAGCAACTTGAATGACCCATCGACTATAATTCGCGGCTTGAAGTCCCTGAAGGGCGAGAAGGATAGACGTATGCGCTTGTTTGAGCAGTCAGATTTCTTGTCGTCGAAGTCGATATTTGCGTATCAGAAGTACCAGAAAGCTCACCCGGAAGCAGGACTCGAACCATTGCCGTACTTGATAATCGTGATAGATGAGTTTGCGGAGCTTGTGACTCAGTATCCGGAGTTCAACGACGAGATAGTCTCCATTGCGCGCGTAGGTCGAAGCGTAGGAATGTATATGACCCTCACAATGCAGTCGCCTCAAGGTGTCGTGAAAGGGCAGGTGTCATCAAACACGAAGTTCCGAGTGTGTCTGCGAACAGCTACAGCCTCAGAGAGCAAAGAGATTATCGGCACTGATGACGCGTACAACATATCAGCTCCCGGACGCGCATACATCAAAGTCGGCAATAACGAAGTCTACGAACAAGTGCAGACGTTTTACGCAAAAGCCCCCTACAGGCCGAACTCCGGACAGAGAAGCACGGTTGACGAGATAAAACTTGTGGCCCTGAACGGCTCAAAAAAGAAGCCCGAAATCTACAGCAAGACCGTCAAGGCCAGCAGAGACGAACAGAGCGAAGGCAACGTGATTGTGAAGAACATTATTGACGAGGCAGAGTCTCACCACTTCAGGCACGCTCGCCCTGTATGGACTGAGCCGTTACCGGAAATGCTTGCACTGGATGAGCTGATTGCGCAACAGCCCGGCTATGAGGCTTTTGACCGCACAGCAAAGACTTGGCACGAAGCAAACAAAGGACTCGCAGTGATTGTTGGACGGGTGGACGCTCCGGAAGAACAGAGGCAGTATCCTTTTGTGCTGGACTTCATGAAGAACGGCCATCAAGTTTTGTATGCTGCACCTTCAACCGGCAAGACTAGTTTTCTACAGACAGTACTCACTTCTGCGGCTTTGGCATATACTCCTGAACAGGTGAACTTTGTGATTCTGGATTACGGCAGCTTCATCCTGAAAGCATTTGAGGGACTTCCGCATACGGTGATAGCCGCAGACCCTACGGATGAAGAAAAGGTCAAGAAGGCCCGCGAATTTCTCCGGAGTGAGCTGGCCAGCAGGCGCAAATTATTCTCCGCAGAGGGAGTCGCGAATCTTGAGGCATATCGTGAGGCAACAGGAAAACCAGTACCCGCAATAATCGTAGTGGTCGATAATATAGCCTCGCTGAACAACCAGAGTAATGATGTGATGGATGTCCTGAACCAGACAGCTAGGGACGGCGGAGGCTTGGGAGTGTACTTGATGATTACGGCAGGCAGCACGGGAGGATTCCTGTACAAGATTTCGCAGTACGTCAAGAGCAATCACACCCTCCAGATGACCGAGAAGAC
>JAFSSM010000031.1 GCA_017451025.1 Synergistaceae bacterium
AAGGACAAGGGATTTAATGTTTATGACGACATCAAACAAAAACTGATAGCGAGCGGAGTCCCCGAAGACGAAATAGCGTTTATCCACGACGCAGACACGGAAAAGAAGAAATATGAACTATTCGCCAAAGTGCGAAGCGGCGAGGTTCGCGTTCTCATGGGTTCAACGCAAAAAATGGGAGCAGGAACGAACGTACAGGACAGACTGATAGCCCTGTATGATTTGGATTGCCCGTGACGACCTGCGGATTTGGAGCAGAGAGCTGGAAGAATAATCCGTCAAGGCAACCAGAATCCCGAAGTGAATATCTCTACCACTATGTAACAGAAAGCACGTTTGACGAATACTTTTATCAGAGGGTAGAGAACAAGCAAAAATTCATAAGCCAGATAATGACAAGCCGAACACCATTGCGGAGCTGTGAAGAGGTGGATGAATCTGTATTGAGCTATTCAGAAGTGAAAGCTCTTTGCATAGGCGGCCAGCGTATCAAGGAAAAGATGGAACTGGATATAGACGTGAACAAGCTGAAGATGTTAGAAGCGAGTTTCAAGAATCAGCATTACACGTTGCAGGACAGATAGAGGAAGACATTACTCGCGTCAATCTCAGCGACGGAAGATAAAATCAAACTGTTAGAGCGAGATTTAAGATGAGTTTCTACACGGATCAGGCGTTCAGGAAGGTGTATTTGGACCTTCAGGGAGCGACGACACATAATGTAGAACTAGAAGCGAGCGCATCGTGGAATTTGACCCAAATCGAAAATGCGATAAATGGAATCCATCAGAGACTTGAAGAAGTACGAGGCCAGCTATCAAATTATCATAGTCAGGTGAATGTTACGGAGGAAGAACTGCAAAAGATTTTTCCTTACGCTTATGAATTACGAGAAAAATCAGCGAGACTTGCCAAGTTAAATACATAGCTGGCAATGCAGGAACCGTAATCAACCGCCCGTACAGGAAATGTCGCCAGCTGTAGAGCCTGTAACAGCAGAAACTGAAAATGATTTTGCAGACATACCGCCAAAGGTTAAGAAATTGTCTGAATCAAAAGCGGCTCAAAAAGTCCAAGAGGTAGTAATTTTCGCAAAAATACCAGAGGATAGCCGTAAAGTTCACTTCGGTATTTTGACAGCTACACCGTTATCGGAGCAGGTAATTCGAGATATGAAACTGGTAGAAGCCCCAGTGATTTATATGAATCCGCGATGATGAAGGGCACAAGGCAACAAATACATTACAGGAAGAGCAAACGCGGACACGAAGCCGCAAATAATTTAGGGAGAAAAAATATGCCAGATAATAATGAACTTTTTAGTTTGATGCATGAAGAACACCGCCGAATATTCTATGCACTGGGATCGCAACACGTTGAAAGACTGCTAATATCAGGTTATATCATGGATTTACATTGTAAAGCCGGAGTAATCAGTTAAACGTTTGAAACGTTTGCGTGAAAATGACTACACGAGCAGTATTTATGTTGTATCAGCGCATGAACGCGAAAGTATTTTATCTCTGTACCCCAAATATGAAGGTGAAATAGCTACGCAGGGATATTCAGAAATGCAACAAATTTCAGAACATGATAAAACCTACGAAGCTCTGCCGGAAATACTGAAGAAAAAATTGGGCATGAAAAATCTGAGGATGAAGTTATCATTTCGGACATGCAAGGACAAATTTTTTTATCGCAACTGTATCACAGGAGAAAATCGCAGAATTGAACAAAGTTGAAGAAAACAAGATCGAGGCGGCAGTTCCGTTAGATCATCGAAGCATAAAGGTTCAAATGCACTTGCATTTATAGTGCTGATATTGATATTTCTCTCCCTAGTAGCAGGGCCACAATATTTTGCATAGAACGTAGAAAGGGATCGACTGGGAGACTACATACGATAAGCCGGACTGCTGTTTCCGAATGGTGAAAAGGGAAAGGAGTTTATGCAAAGGCTGGATAAATCCGAAGGACGGTCAGCAATACTATTTGCGTCATAATGGCAAGGTTCATGTGGCAGCATTAGCCCAGCTCCGTTCAGGTAAAGGAGTAGGCTTGGTAATCCCGATGCTTTTATCATGGGAACATTTAGTAGTAGTCCTCGACATCAATGGGTGAGAAGTGGGCGTTGACTTCTGGCTGGCGACATGAGAATGGCCACAAGTTTTTACAATGAGATTCAACCGACACTGTGCGGTCTCTGTTAATCGGGGCAATCACTCATGTAGTTTATCAAGCCAGAAACGAAGGCAGTACGGGAAAATTGACCGAAGTCTTGCATGAACTGACAGGAGACGGCTACTAGGATATGGCGAACTCATGGAAGCAGTACGAACATAAACGCAAGGACGACGTATTTTATGCCACGACTGGGAATGTTCGAGAAAGTCCATGCCACCCCTTGGTGCAGTTATTTGCGGTGCAGCCGGCTGGATTTTTGGGCCGGATGTGTCTAACTAATTCATTCCATAAATTTTGGTGCCGGACACGGTTATTTATGATGCCTTGCCCGGCATTTTTTATCTGCGTGTGTTACAATCACAGCAACTTTTCAACCCATATCAGGAGGAATTTTTCACAATGAAAGACGGAAGCATTTACGTACCTTATGACCAGCGCACAGGCAGAGAGTCCGCAGTGTTCTTCTCGCGCGATTTGTCGTCGGAAGGTCTCAGAAAGATTTATGCGCGCATTGCTCAGGTTCTCAGCGGCAAAATCGCAATCAAGCTCCACACAGGCGAACCCAACGGCCCGAATATTATTCCCAGAGCTTGGGTGAAAGACCTCATCGACGAAAAATTGCCAGGTGCTCACATCGTCGAGACCAACGCCTACTACGAGGCCGCCCGCCACAACACACAGCTCCACCGTGAGACCATCAAAACCAACGGCTGGACATTCGCTCCCGTTGACATCATGGACGAGTTCGGAACAACGATGCTTCCGGTCAAGGGCGGGCACTGGTTCTCCGAAATGTCCGTCGGAAAAAATATGCTCGATTACGACTCACTGCTGGTGCTAACTCATTTCAAGGGGCACGCAATGGGAGGCTTCGGCGGTTCAGGAAAGAATATCGGCATAGGCTGTGCTGACGGCAAAATCGGCAAGGCAATGATTCACACCACTCCAGGCCAGCCCAACCAGTGGGACATCGTCGAAGAGGAGTTCATGGAGCGAATGATGGAGTCCGCAAAAGCTACCGTTGACCATTTTGCCCCCAAAATT
The DNA here is from genome assembly GCA_017451025.1 of Synergistaceae bacterium. GTDB lineage: Bacteria > Synergistota > Synergistia > Synergistales > Aminobacteriaceae > JAFUXM01. Next base: position 3,229 of record JAFSSM010000031.1, read on the forward strand.
GCCTTCATCAACGTTATGCGCAACATGTCGGTATCGTGCGACTGCGAGGGAATTTACGCCGAGCCGGTCGTAACTCCTAACGTAGGCATTCTTGCGTCGCTGGACATTGCGGCGATCGACACAGCAAGCGTCGATCTGGTCTACGCAATGCCCGAAAAATACCATCATGCTCTGGTCGAACGCATAGAGTCCCGTCATGGATTGCGTCAGCTCTCCTACATGCACGAGCTTGGCATGGGCAACACACGCTACACCCTCATCGATATCGACAACGGAGACGCGAAAATCTCTCAGGCCGAAGCAGTGAAGCATGTCAAGCCTTTCGAGGGCTAAATCATGCTCGGAGCAATAGCAGGGGACATTATCGGCAGTCCCTACGAGTTCAACAGGAACAACATTAAGACTACGGACTTCCCGCTGTTCTCGAAACGTTCGCGCTTCACCGACGATACGGTGATGACGCTGGCGGTTGCTCAAGCGATAATGCGGGTTATGCCCGAGCGCGGAGGAGTCCCGGACAAAAATGCTTTTGCTGATGCAGTAATTGACTCGATGCACGAACTTGGCCACGCTTACCCGAAAGCAGGTTACGGTTCAAAATTCGTGATGTGGCTCTCGAAACGTTCACGAGAACCTTACGGCAGCATCGGCAACGGTTCCGCAATGAGGGTGTCGCCGGTTGCGTGGGCGTTCGATGATCTGGAGAACGTAGAAGTCTTCGCGGGAATAAGCGCAATGGTTACTCACAATCACCCGGATGGCATAAAGGGAGCGCAGGCCGCCGCCGCCGCGATATTTCTTGCCAACGCCGGAAACACAAAACAGCAAATCCGGGACTTCATCACCGAAAGATATGCCTATGACCTGTCAAGAACACTCGACGAGATTCGTCCAAGCTACAAGTTCGATGCAACATGTCCAGGAAGTGTTCCGGAAGCTATAACCGCATTCTTGGAGGGAAACTCTTACGAGGACACTGTGCGCAAGGCTGTATCTATAGGAGGAGACTCAGACACCATAGCCTGCATTGCCGGAGCAATCGCCGAAGGATTTTACGGAAAACTCCCGAAAGAAATTGCGCTTGAGACTCTGGCCAGACTTGATGAGGATATGTGCGGAATTTTGTCGCAATGGTATGAATGGATGGAAGGAGAAAGCAGATGCTCGGTGCAATAGTTGGTGATGTTGTCGGCAGTCCGTTTGAGTTCGACAACTTCAGGGAGACAGCGCACAGCAGGGATTATCCGCTCGTGTCTGACTGGTCGCAGGTAACGGATGACTCGGTTATGACTCTTGCTGTTGCAGATGCGGTGATGAAGAGCATACCGCTACGCGGCCAAGTTCCTGATGCGGAGAACTTCAGGCGGCAGATAATCAGGTCAATGCAGAAAATCGGCAACATGTATCGTAACTCAGGTTATGGCGGCAGATTCTATGACTGGCTTCAAGAAAAAGACCCCCAGCCCTATAACAGCTGGGGCAACGGTTCGGCAATGAGAGTCTCTCCTGTTGCGTGGGCGTTCGACACTCTGGAAAATGTGGAGAGGTTTGCGGAGATTTCTGCGGCGGTCTCGCACAATCACCCTGAGGGCATAAAGGGAGCACAAGCAACTGCGGGAGCGATATTCCTTGCGCGCACGGGCAAGAGCAAGCAGGAAATTCGGGATTATGTCGTAAATAAATATGGCTATAACTTGTCGCGGACACTCGACGAAATTCGTCCGACATACCATCACGTCGAGTCCTGTCAGGAGACAGTGCCCGAAGCGATTACTGCATTCCTTGAGGGTAAGGACTTCGAGGACGTAACGAGAAGTGCAGTGTCGCTCAGCGGAGATTCTGACACGTTGACGGCTATATCCTGCTCAATCGCAGAAGGGTTTTACGGAATACCTGACGAGATTTGCGACCTTGTGCTGCCGAAACTCGATGCATTCCAGACGGATTTGCTGCTGAAGTGGGAATTGTGGAGAGCTTAGAGCGGAAAAATTTGGGGAGGCCTAAGATTAACTAAAGCCTCCCGTTTTTGTTACCTGGTTATTCCGTTGCGTGAGAGCTTTTCCCGTTCGGAAAGGGCTTCCAGCATATCAATCTTCGCGCGGAAATATTTTCCAAGCCTTTCGTCGGTGAAGAACCCTCTGAACATTTGGAGATACCCTATTCCTGGATGCGAGTTTATCTCCATAATTTTCGGGCCTCTATCCGTTAAGCCTATGTCGAAGCCCATATACTCAACAAGGCTGAATAATTTTGCGATGCCTAGTATCTTTTCCTTAGTCCCCCCCCCCCATAAGTTATTTGCGCTAATCTCAATGCCGGTGTCCGGGTGAACATTCACACTTTCCGTGCGTTTGGCGAATACTTTTCGTGTCCCGCCTAATGTCCCCGAATTTACATCTACGTCCGTGAACAGGTTGTAGCTCACATCATCGCAGTCTGCCCGGTAATTCGCACTGCCTGATGTGCTGTTGGGGAAGCGTATGTACGAAGCCGCTATGTATGGATCATTCCCGTGCTCGTTGACCGTAATAACCCTGAGAGTATGTATCTTCGGATATATCCTCCTGAAATGTTCAGCAGGCTCAAGATATTCCGTGAAGATGTAATTTTTGTGCTCACTGACAAATTCAGCAATACCTGCTTCGTCCGTCGCTTGGCCGTCAATAAAAAATGTCCCGTTGAACGATAATTTAACGAAGCCCTGAGAACCTGAAGAGTTGTTCGGTTTGCAGGCAAGAGCTTTTTTCCGCTTGAGAATCCTCACCAGAGCATCAATATCCTGTTCATCGTCGGCACTATCCATCAGCTTGCGAAGTCCTTTCCCGGAAGAATAGTAATAGTATTCCGGCATCATACCGTCAAACTCAGTCCCGGCGAGAATGTATTTCAGGGTCAGCTTGTCGTTGATCCATATTCTGCTCCAGTTATTGAGCGGCCATATCCTGTAGTAATCGTAATCCGACAGGTACTCGTTCACGTTGTCAGGTGTCAGGCCGCAGATATATGCATTGTGCGCGAGAAACCCCATCGAGTGCGCCCAGTCTGCATAATCCCGTTCAAACAGGGGCGAATTGTTCTCTGCCTCGATCTGTTCAAGGTAATAGCGGGCGAATTTCTCCGTAAACCCTTCACGCAGCATATCGTTAATGTTGTTCGAGTGCATAATCTCAGCCTCCTTGTCATAAATTGAGGACATAGAATGACGAACCTCTGCCCGAAGCTCCTTCAAGGACAAAGCCCCTTCTGCGGTAGAAGCTCAAAGCCTGCAGGTTATCGTCCGCAACTTCAAGGCGTATCCTCTTCATTCCGTTATCCCTGCAAATTTTCTTAACCTTGCCGAGAATCTTAGTCCCCCCCCCCGTAAGTGATAAATACTACGCACGACAATCATTGATATGAACGCCGTGAAGTTCACCGTGTCGTTGCAGTAGAAGGCCGCAAAACCCACAACCTCATCCTCAGTGCAGGCGGCGACGAAACACGCACGAACAGAGAATTTCTCCGAGAACTCCTGTATAACCGCAGGATCATTGCACCTCTGGTCGTGGAATGCCTCAGCGCAAATCCCAATAACCTCCGCAATTTCGTCCTGGTCAGTCAGAATTTTTGTCCTAATGTCCATTTTTGCCCGGTATTTTGCACACGGTCATTCGGGTCTTGCCGCTCCGGAGCTTGGGTATCTCGTCAACGTACTCGAACCTGTAATTGCTGTCCTGCCCGAAAAGCCCGCGGCAATAGTCCGCTATCATCTGCTCATAGCCGGTGTTCTTCGTGTTCAGCACCCACGTGAAATTGTGGTAGTCTTCCTGAATCAGCTGAAACTGCTTTATGTCCATATACGGCTCAAGAAACGATATGCCGTTGAAGTAGTGCACCATTCTTCCGTCAGTCGTGTAGAGCATATCCACTTTGCGCCCGGCTATCTGCGTGAAGTAGACTCTGCCGTCCTGCATTCGCTTCATTGAGACGATGTCGCCGTTCTCGTAGCGTATTACCGGAAATGCCTTGTTGAAGTAGTCGGTGATTACCAGCCGCCCCATCTCACCCTCATCTGCCGGTTCATCGCTGTCCATCTTCAGCACCTCGAATGAAAAATCCGCAGTATTTGCCCTGCACCCTAAGCCCGAACCGTCCTCAACACCGAGTACACCGTTTTCCTCGTTAGCATAGAACACGTACACAGGACAACGGAAATATTCGGAGATAAGTTTTCTCGTTGTGTCCTTGAGTGTTTCCGAGACTGAGAATATAGCGAGAAAATCTCCTGTCCACTCGCAGAGTTTTCCTTCGGCGTAAAGGTGAGCTATTCTGTCGAGCACAGAAGCTAGTGCTGTCATTGACCTAAATCCGTTATCAATCAGGTAATGTATAAACTCATTGACTGCTCCTCTGTCGAGATAACGGCAGTCCATGTAGTAAACGTTATCCCTCTCCATTCTTTCGGGAGGAATGAATTTGTCGCGTATTGTTTCGCTGATGAACAGAGTCTTTTCGTGAGACATTGCCCCGACATTTGCACGGAACACTTTTTGCCCTGCTATCCACCTGCAATGTTTGTAGCGGTCCAGCACCATCTTGAACGGTGTACCTGTTGAGCCGGAGGTGTACTTCGTCGTTATCTCGCTGTCATACTGCGGCACAGCAATAGCCTCCCAATTCTGCTTCATGGTCTCCTTGTTTATGACAGGGAAGTCCTGCAAAATCTTGTACCCCCCCCCCCGTAAGCATTGCCTGTAAAATTCCGAGAATGTAGACGCATAAGTCAGAATCTCGTTCAGGTAATGACGGGAAAATATTTCGCATACATCTGGATGAGCAATCAAGTAGTCAAGCTCCTCTATGCAGTTCACGAGACGGCCCTTGTTATTCGCAAGGTCATCCTTCACAAAAGCGTTGTACTTCTCTTCGCGCCCGGTCATATCTGCTTCTCCTCCTCAAGCTCAATCCTGAAGTTCGCATCAACTTTCCTGATTACGTCCTTCAGCTTCTCCATGCTCTCACTGCACGCCACGTAAAACCCTATCCTCGCAGAGTCAGAAACACATTCACCGATAACATCCCCTGCCTTGAAGTTCAGCATAAAGTGTTTCACGTCAGGCTCTCCCTCCAGAAAATCCAGGCCGCGAATATTTCTCACTATCCCGCCATTTCCAGGAGTGCCGAAGAATTTCAGGACTGCTGCACGTTCCCTGAAGCTATCCCTTACGCTGAAATCCTCGTCGTGAATGTTGCCCAGCGAGCAGTCAATCAGGTACTTGTAGGTGTCATAGCCAGACAGATATTGCGTTATCAGCGAGGAAATCATGTTGCCTCCTCCTCTTGCCGCAGTCTCTATCAGGTAGAAATCTCCGTCCTCATACTTGTACTCAGAGTGCGTGAATCCGAATACTAACCCTGACTGCATGATGAAGGCATCGTTAGCCCGCTTCAATGCCTCGTAGTCGTAAGTATTGCTGTAATGCGAGAACAACAGCTGATTGGCTATGTTGATGTTGTGGCGGTAATGTTCCTTCTCGCTGATTGCGAGGGTATAGTGCGCCGAAGGAGTCTTCACGCCGTCAACCGTAAACTCCGTGCCCTCAATGAATCTTTCTGCGACTATGCACTTGTCGTAACGTGAAAATGACATAGTCTCCTCGAAGTGTGCTGATGCCTCGCTGTCGCTGCTGACCCTGAAAACTCCGTGACTTGCGTTGCTGTCGAGCGGCTTGATGATTATCGGGCGGCCAAGCTCATGCAGAAAATCCGTAACATCCCGAAGTGTCCTGCACAGCCTGTACTCCGGGAACTTCAGGCCATGTTCACGGCAGAACTCCCTCATCATGAATTTGCTGGTGAATAATTTGGCGGTCTCGCGGCTAAGAGCGTGAAGCCCCAGTTTCTCGCCGAGAGCAGCAATCACCGGCATAGCTATATCGCACTGGTCGGACATAACTGCATCAATCTTATTCGCACGGGCATATTCGGTTACGCGTTCGCTGTCGAAAATGTCGGCCACAAGATTCCCGTCGGAAGCCACTACACACGGTGCATCAGTGTGCGGGTCAACAACAAGCACCCTGTTTCCCGTCTCCCTTATCCTGCATACAAGCTCAAGCTGCCAGTAACTTCCAGGCAGAACCAAAACTGTCTTCATCTTCCAGCCTCCTCAAAGCGATTCATTCCAACAGCCTGAAGTTCTCGCGCAACAAGTGCATCGTCAAACTCATTAGCGGCTGTTACTCTGCTGATTATGTCTATGGCACTCTGGATGTCCTTCATCGGCTCGGCACCGACCCCTATTCGGATAAAATGCCCGGTGCTTTCTCCGTAGGCGGAACCAGGAACAACAGCTATCCTGTACTTGGCCAGAAGGTACAATGCCAGGTCAAGGGATGAGTACTTCCAGTTCCCTATGTCCACGAAAATGTAGAACGTTGCAGAGCCGGGCAGTACATCGAGTCCGCTTGCCGCGATGTATTGTTCAACTTCTGCACGTTTCCGCACAACTTCCTGAGCCTGCAGGAGAGTTGAGCTGACTATTTCGCCGAAGTGTTCTGCTATGTATAACTGGAGAAGTGTGGGAGCACAGGTAATGAGATGCTGGTTTAGCTTGAGTATGCTGAAAATTACTTCGGGGCTTGAGATTGCGTAGCCTATACGCCAGCCAGATATGCCGAGATTCTTGGAGAGCGAGTTTACTATGATTATGCCGTCCTTGTCCGGGACAATTTTTCCGAGCGACGCGAACGAACCGTCAATGACGAAATCGCTGTATGCCTCGTCCGCAAGAATGCAGATACCTTTTTCGCGGCACATCACGTAAAGCTCGCGCATTTCGTCTGACGTGTAAACTTTTCCTGCTGGATTGTTGGGATTGCTGAGCACTAACATCCGCGTCTTTGGCGTGAAGTAATCAGCAAAATTTTTGACGGGGCAGTCATACGGAATGAACACCGGCACACCGTCAGCGAGCTTCACTTCTTCGGGGTAACTCAGCCACGCAGGCTCGAGTATCAGGACTTCGTCGCCAGGATTCAGGACTGCCTGGAATGCCATGTAGATTAACGGCTTTGACCCCGCAGAGATAATTATTTCGTTGTTCGGATTTACCGGCACGCCATAATTTTCACTGTAATAGCCGCAAATCAGCTTCCGGAGTTCGGGAATGCCTCTGCTCTCGGAATAATGGCACCCTCTCCTGAACATTTCTCCGGTGAATCCGAAATCCGGCACGTCAAAGAACGCTTCGCCTAAGGAGAGAGTTATTACCCGGTCTCCTCTGTGCTTCATGGCATAGACTACGTTGTTGATATATACGGAAAGTGCTTCAGGAATTGCTTGGACTTTTTCGCTTGACTGCATCACCGGGAGCAAAGCCAAAACCTTCTCCCTCTAGTGCAATTATTTCTGGTCAGGTGAGGACAAAATGATAGGTGAGCTGTGAGCTGTGAGCTGTGAGCTGTGAGCAATTGTACCCGCTCATTTTTTCGATGTCAACCCTTTCTATTGCTGAATTATGAATGTTCGGATTATAGCATAACCCCAAATACAAAGACACCCCCGAAATGTCTTCAGGGGTGAACGTTTCCTAATTCTTGTTGCCCGCGTAATTATCCTTCACAATACACACTGCCTTCATCGGAAGCGTTATTTTGAGCTTCCCGTCAGGATTCACTGTAGATACCCAGTCCGAAACAGGAGCACCTTCCCTGCCCGGAGCAAGTATCCCTATCGGCAGAATATCCTGCTCCTTCAGCTCCGCAAACACCGTGTCAATTGTCTTGCCCTCATGTTCGGACAGAAGGTCAACCGTCGCGAAACTGTGTCCTTCGTCCGCCGTCGAAAGTATGTCCCGGATAAACGCAGATATGCCCTCGTTGTGGGTGCACATCGACGTAATCCCGGCTATCAGGCTGTCGGAATAGAGTATATCGTCAACGTGTGCGTAGTGTGCATAGCGTTCGTTGTCCGGATTATGCAGCTCCATCACCGTGTACACATCAGGAGCGGTGTCCTCAACAGCTAAGGCCGTCAGTATCGAGTGCGAATCATCATCACCGAAGCTCGGATCTCCGAGAATTATTGCTCCCTGTGCATGAGTGATCCCGCCCTTCAAGAGTGCCTCTCGTTCAGACGGATTGCCCTGCACGAAAAATACCTCGCTGTCCAGATCCGCAGGACGTTCCTTCGCGATTAACGCTGCCTGCTGTCCCGAAGAAAGTATCTCCCGAATTAAGTACGTTCCTCTCGCGTTCCACCCGCACACTAATATATGTCCTTCATACTTGCACGTGTTTATGCCCATCATCTCCCCTAAAATTGCCTTGATCCGGCTGTTGATTATCCTCTGCATTACTTCCGCAAAGACTACTCCGAACAGCGCAACACCGAATATCGACAGCAGAAACACCATTATCCTGCCGCCAAGCGTATGCGGAGAGTTCGCAAATTCTCCCTGACCTATCAGCGTAAACAGCACCGTCCAGAGCGAATCAAAGTATGACCCCGTAAAATTCCGCTCCTGCCACCACACAAACAGGCCGCTTCCGCCGATAAGCCCCAGAAACATGAATACTGCAAGGGCTAATTTATGGTGAAACTTCTTCGCGAAATTCACGCCCCTGCGAGCATTCTTGACGGTCTTGACGAAACTTTTTGCTGACATGGCCGGTTAGTCCAGAAAGTCCTTCAGTTTCTTGCTGGGCTGGCGCAGTTTCCGAAGTGCCTTCGCCTCGATCTGACGTATCCTTTCGCGCGTAACGTTAAACTTCTTGCCGACTTCCTCAAGCGTGTACGAATGCCCGTCCTCAAGCCCGAACCTGAAGTGCAGAACCTCGCGCTCCCGGTCGGATAACGTGCTGAGCATGTCCTCAATCTGTTCATGCAGAAGGTGCCCTGCGGCCGCTTCGTCGGGACTGGGCAGATCATGATCCTCGATGAAATCTCCGAGCTGAGAGTCTTCTTCCTCGCCTATGGGTGTCTCTAGTGAAACGGGAAGCTGTGAAATTCGGCGTATCTCCTCGACTCGGCCCGACTCTATGCCCATCTTTGAGGCCACTTCTTCGTCCGTAGGTTCACGGCCAAGTTCCTGCACAAGCAGACGCGAAACACGCACCATCTTGTTGATCGTCTCGACCATGTGCACCGGAACTCGTATAGTACGTGCCTGGTCAGCTATTGCCCTCGTTATGGCCTGGCGTATCCACCACGTAGCATATGTGCTGAACTTGAAGCCGCGCCGGTAGTCGAATTTCTCTACAGCCCTGATTAATCCGAGATTGCCCTCCTGAATCAAGTCCAGAAAAAGCATTCCGCGGCCTATATACTTTTTCGCGATGCTCACAACCAGACGCAAGTTAGCATCTATCAGTTTCTTCTTGGCCTCTACGTCTCCGGCTTCCATCTTCTTGGCCAGCTCTACCTCCTCTGAAGCTGTCAGCAGGGAAACCTTGCCGATTTCACGCAGGTACATTCTCACCGGGTCAGTCAGCGGAATATCATCCAGCTTGGTTAATTCGCTGTCTATCGTCGGAATAAACTCCTCGCGGCTGTCCGCAGGTGCAGGAATCGTTCCGATATTGGCCTTGTCTACGACATCTATTCCCATCTCCTGAAGATTGGTGAATATCCTGTCCAAAGTGTCAGGGTCCCACGCATCATCAGGCAGATGACGTTCTATCTCGTCGTTAGTCACAAAACCTCTTGTACTGCCCTCATCAAGAATATCCTGAACACTATCCGCCTTATCGTCAGGCATATCCTCCAGTTCTCCGTCAAGCTCTAAACTCTCTTCGATTTTTGGCTCTTCTGGTGCTTTAACCGTCTTCTTCTTTCTCGCCAAATCCATATCCCTCTCTTCAACTGTTTATTTCCTGAAAACTTACTGCTGCCCCCAGAAACGGCGGAAATTCCTCCGTCGGCGAATTGCCTACAACTTCACGCGTACCGTCAAACTCAAACTCCGAAAGGGCATTGCTCACAGCCATATTTTGCGGATTTTCACCCTCCCAATACACAAAAAATCTGTCGTACCCGAATTTTTCGGCATAATACGACAAATTCCCGTCATGATGCCTCAGAATAAACCTGAAGTCCTCGAGAAGTTTGGCAAACTCATCTAAATATTCCGTGCAGTCAAAAAACGGCTCATCCCCCGCAACAGCTATTACCTTAGAGCGTCCCTCAAGTATTCCCCTGCTCCACATTGAACAGCCAGTTATTCCAGCATTGAGCTTATACTGAACCGAAGGAAGCATCATTGAGGCAATTACGGCCTTCTCCAAATCTTCGGAGTAACCCATAGCCATAATGAACCCGAGATTGAGCACTGCATCAGGCGACGGCTTGAAGAAATTATCACGCGGCAGACTGCCTACGCATCCTGTCTGAGGTGAAGCCATGAACAGGAACTCTCCGCCCAAATCCATGCACCCCTTCGAGATCCGCTCCAGTGCAGAGCTGTGAAACCTGCTGAACGATACGGGGTAATAGTCCCTTCCGAAGGGAAAGCACGGCGAAATTTCCACGTAAAGCTCAGAACTCCAGAAAGGCAGTATCAACTTACAGCTTCCTCAGCTTCTTTTGTCTGACGCTCGCGTATTACACGCACAACGCACTCGATAAGCTGGGTTATCTCAGGCTTCGTTACCTGATAGTTAGCTCCTACGCTGGCGGCCTTATTCTTGATGTCATTTGCCATTATCGACGAGAAGACTATTACGGGTATGTTCTTGGTGTCGGGATTTTCCTTGATGCGGCGCGTAAGGGTCAGGCCGTCGAGTCTGGGCATCTCCACGTCGGTGATGAGCAGGTCGCACTTTTCGCCCTCGCGCACAATTGCTTCGTAGGCAACTTTTCCGTCGGGGCAGATATGCAGGTCCGTGAACCCGCTGGCCATAAGTGCGTCTTCGATCTGCTTGCGAATGAGCGGCGAGTCCTCCGCAATAATAATATGGTAATCTCCGGGATGCCCGACACCTTCCATCATGGCAACAGCTTTTCCCGGGTCTCCGGAGTGCTGTATGACGAGCTGCGGGCTGATGGTCTGAACTATTGCCTCATAATCCAGAAGCAGGACGTTTCGGGAATCTCTCTTGATAACGTAGAGTATCCAGTCGCCGAGATATTTTCCGGTCATGCTTGCGTCGAGGTCTTCGGACTTAATGCGGTAGATTCTCTCCACTGCATCAACGACGAAACCAAGTTTGACCTCGTTGAACTCGGCAATGATGACCTTGCTCTGCTCCATCGGCGTAACCGGAGGGATGCCCAGAAATATTCTGAGGTCAACCATCGGGAGAACTTCGCCCCGAACTGACGTAATGCCTATGAGCGCAACGGGAGCGTCCGGAATTGAGCGGACACCTGGCCAGCGCAAAATTTCGCGGGTTTTATCGACATTGATAGCGAAAGACTGATCGCCGAGCACGAACACGACCAGCTGCCATTCGTTAGTGCCGACTTCAGTCGTAACCTTCTTGACTTCCTGCATAATGATTTAGCCTCCGCTATTGTTGGGTTTGTATATCTTATCACAATTAGGCGTTGTAATGAGTTATTGTGATTATCTTGTGAAGAAATGATAGTGTTGTTGTTTGAAGTACAATTCTTGACAAGAATTTATCGGCGGGGTAATATATCCCCCGTTTTCCACTAGACAATTGCGTGAATATGGTGGGTTGGCCGAGTAGGTCGAAGGCGCTCGCCTGCTAAGTGAGTATAGGGGCTAAAACCTCTATCGTGAGTTCGAATCTCACACCCACCGCCATTAATTACGCAATGCGGTAGTAGCTCAGCTGGATAGAGCGAAGGCCTACGGAGCCTTAGGTCGTGGGTTCGAATCCTGCCTACCGCGCCATAATTCCGAAGACAAGTTTGCGGCTGAGTTGATAGAGCCGCATTTTTTGTACACACACTTAGGCTTTATCCCCTGAAGTTCAGGAATGGCCGTAATGAATTTTCAGGGAAGGGCATAGATAATCACGAGAAGGAGAGAAATTGACACAATGAAGAAGATTCTTACTTGCGCAGTTCTTGTTCTGGCAATGGCAGCATCAGCATTCGGAGCGGGCTTCAAGATCGGAGGCACCGGCCCTCTGACCGGCGGAGCAGCAATTTACGGCACAGCGGCAATGCGCGGGGCACAGATAGCGGTCGACGAGATTAACGCTAGCGGCGGCGAGATTCAGTTCGAGCTTCGCTATGAGGACGACACCCACGACGCAGAGAAGGCTGTTAATGCCTACAATGCACTGAAGGACTGGGGAATGCAGGTATCGCTCGGGTCAGTAACGTCGAAGCCCGCAGAGGCCACAGCCGCCGAGAATTTCAGCGACAGGATTTTTGCGCTCACACCTTCTGCGTCAAGCGCGGCAGTAACTGAGGGCAAGGATAACGTGTTCCAGATGTGCTTTGTCGACCCCAACCAGGGAACAGCAAGCGCACAGTACATCGCCAGCAAGAACCTGGCCAAGAAAGTCGCCATAATCTGGAAGAACGATGACGTTTACTCGAAGGGTATTCGTGATACGTTCGTCGAGAAGGCTCCGGAAGTAGGGCTTGAAGTTGTCAGCGAGACCACGTTTGCGGACGGCAACGACACAGACTTTTCCGTTCAGCTCACCGAAGCGAAGGAGAAGGGTGCAGAACTTGTGTTCCTGCCGATGTACTATCAGCCCGCAAGCCTCATTCTTGCACAGGCTCAGGCAATGGGCTACGCTCCCAAGTGGTTTGGAGTTGACGGCATGGACGGCATTCTGACGATGGAAGGTTTCGACAAGGCTCTTGCTGAAGGCGTAATGCTCCTGACTCCGTTCAACGCAGACGCAAAGGACGAGAAGACGCAGAAGTTCGTAGCCGAGTATCAGAAGAGATTCGGCGAGATACCGAATCAGTTCGCGGCAGACGGTTATGACTGCGTGTACGCTTACTGCCAGGCACTCGCTCAGGCAAAGGCAACCCCCGACATGGACGCTGAGGCACTTTGCCCGAAGATGATCGAGCAGTTCACGACGATGACGTTCAACGGAGTAACCGGCGAAAACGTGAAGTGGGCGGCGAACGGCGAAGTCACGAAAGACCCGAAGGGTATGGTCATCAAAGACGGCGCATATGTCGGACTTGACTAATTCAGCAGACTAAAATTTGTGGGCAGTCCGGGAGTTACGGCCAGCAAAGAAACTCTCAGGCTGCCTTTTTTCGTACAAGGAGGCATTAACTTTTCACAATGATATTCCTGAATTACTTTATCAGCGGAATCAGTCTAGGAAGCATCTACGCGATTATCGCTCTGGGTTACACGATGGTCTACGGCATCGCCAAAATGCTCAACTTCGCTCACGGCGACGTAATTATGGTCGGCGGGTACGTGTGCTTCTACGCAGTCTCGCGCTACGGGCTGAACCCGTTTCTCGGTGTGGCGGTTGCAATGCTGCTCTGCACAATTCTCGGGATAATAGTTGAACGTCTGGCCTATAAGCCGTTGCGTCAGGCACCGTCCCTCGCTGTGTTAATCACCGCAATAGGCATGAGCTACTTTCTGCAGAACACAGCGTTATTGCTGTGGTCGTCGAACCCGAAAGTTTTTCCGTCAATAATCGGTCGCGGAGCGTTCAAGCTCTTTGACGGAGCGTTGTCCGTTTCGCACGTAACTGTTCTGACAATTGCGACATGTCTCGTGATTATGGTGGTGTTGTCGCTGTTCATCGGCAAAACGCGTCTGGGCAAAGCCATGCGTGCCTGCTCTGAGGACAAGGGAGCTGCGCAATTGATGGGGATAAACGTAAACGCGACAATATCTATGACGTTCGCGATAGGTTCCGGGCTTGCGGCAATCGCCGGAGCACTGCTGTGCTCTGCGTACCCTACGCTGATGCCCACAACCGGAGCACTGCCGGGCATCAAGGCATTCACGGCGGCGGTGTTTGGCGGAATCGGGAGCGTGCCCGGTGCATTTCTCGGGGGGCTTATGCTCGGAGTGATTGAGATTTTCGCTAAGGCGTATATCTCCAGCCAGCTTAGTGATGCCGTAGTGTTTGCGGTGCTTATCGTCGTTCTGCTGGTGAAGCCTGCGGGATTGCTTGGCCGGATGACACAGGAGAAGGTGTAATGATGACGATGAAAAGATTGATTAATCTCAAGAGGGCTGAGGCCAGAAGGATTTACCTGACGTACGCCGTGGTGATAATCGCGTATGTAGTCTGTCAGATAATGAGCAGCACAAAGTTCTTCAGCTCGTCAATGCGTGGAATGCTCGTGCCGATTTGCGCCTATATGGTTATGGCGGTGTCGCTGAACCTGGTCGTCGGGATTCTCGGTGAATTGTCGCTCGGTCATGCAGGGTTTATGTCGGTAGGAGCTTTCGCCGGAGTAACGTCGGCGATTCTGATGCAGGGAACAATCACTAACGCTCCGGTCAGGCTCGCACTCGCAATGATAATCGCGGCAATTTTCGCGGCAATCGCGGGCTTCCTGATAGGGATTCCAGTTCTGAGGCTCAAGGGAGATTATCTCGCTATCGTTACGCTGGCGTTCGGCGAGATCATCAAGAGCATACTCAACAATTTTTATCTGGGCGTGGACTCGCAGGGACTTCACTTCAGCATGTTATCCGACACAACAAGGCTCCTCAAAGGAGGCAGGCTGATTATTCGCGGGCCTATGGGAATTAGCGGCATACAGAAAATCGCGACATTTCCGGCGGGGTTCGTGCTGCTGATGATTGCGTTGATGATAGTGTTCAATCTCGTCAACTCGCGTTCGGGCAGGGCATTCATGGCGATACGCGACGACAGAATTGCGGCGGAGAGCATCGGCCTCGACATCACAAAGTACAAGATGATGGCGTTCGTTATGTCTGCGGCAATTGCGGGAGCGGCAGGAGCACTCTTCGCGATGAATTATTCGACTATTGTCGCCAACAAGTTCGACTTCAACACATCGATCCTGATTCTGGTGTTCGTGGTTCTCGGCGGACAGGGAAATATGCTCGGAGGGATTATTGCGGCGGCGGTGCTGACGATACTTCCCGAAAAGCTCCGGCAGTTCTCGGAATACAGAATGCTGCTCTACGCTGTGGTGCTGATTGTGATGATGCTGGCGACGAATAACGCGGAGATTAGGGCGTTTTTGTCAGGGCTGAACCCATTCAGGCGCAAAGAGGAGGCGGAGTAAATGGCCAGAAAGAAGACTAAGTACGTACCAGTTCCGTCGAAGTCCATTCTGCCGGAACGAGACGCGGCACGCGCTCCAGTTCTCGAGTGCGTGAATCTGGGAATAACTCTCGGAGGTATCAAGGCGGTCGACAACTTCAACCTGACCGTCGGCAGAACGGAGATTGTCGGCCTTATCGGGCCGAACGGTGCGGGAAAAACTACGGTGTTCAACCTCCTCACGAAAGTCTATCAGCCCACAACCGGGACGATACTTCTTGAAGGGAAAGACACTCACGGAATGAGCACCATTCAGGTGAACAGGGCAGGCATCGCCAGGACGTTCCAGAACATCAGGCTGTTCAAGAATCTTTCCGTCGCCGACAACGTCAAGGCCGCAATGAACAACGAGATGCACTACAACATGCTTAGTGCGATTCTGAGACTCCCTAACTACAAGCGCGAGGAGATAGCCGCTCACAGAAGGGCACTCAAATTATTATCGATATTCGACATGCAGGGGATCGCTGATGTTCCGGCGGGATCACTGCCTTACGGTGCGCAGAGAAGGCTCGAGATCGTCAGGGCACTTGCCACAAATCCGAGCGTCTTACTGCTCGATGAGCCGGCGGCAGGAATGAACCCGTCGGAGACCGCAGAGCTGCTCGACAGCATAAGGAAAGTTCACGATATGTTTCAGATTGCAATTATTCTGATTGAGCACGATATGAGCCTGGTCATGAATATCTGCGACGGAATTTGCGTCCTGAACTTCGGGCAGGTAATCGCGAAAGGGACTCCGGACGAGATTCAGAGCAACCCTGCCGTTATCGAGGCATATCTGGGCAGGAAAAAGGAGGCGGCGAAATCATGAGCGAACCAGTCCTGAAGGTTGAGAACATCAACGTGTATTACGGAAGCATTCACGCCATAAAGGGAATCTCGTTCGAGGTGTACGAGGGCGAAATAGTTACGCTTATCGGCGCAAACGGTGCCGGCAAGTCCACAACCCTCAACACAATTTCCGGCCTGCTTCACCCGTCAACAGGGAGCGTGTCGTTCTTGGGTGAGAGCCTGGCGAAAGTCCCGCCCCATAAGATAGTCGAGAGGGGGTTAGCGCAGGTTCCGGAGGGAAGGCGAGTGTTCGCACAGATGACAGTGCAGGAAAATCTGGAGATGGGTGCGTACACGCAGAACAGCGGCCTAAATGAAGACCTCGAGAAAGTCTACACGCTATTTCCTCGTCTGAAGGAGAGAATGCACCAGATTGCAGGGACTCTCTCAGGCGGAGAACAGCAGATGCTCGCAATGGGCCGAGCGTTAATGAGCAGGCCGAAACTGCTTATGCTCGATGAGCCGTCGATGGGACTGGCCCCGATTCTGGTCGAACAGATTTTTGACATCATCGCTGACCTGCACAGAACTGGCGCAACGATTCTTCTGGTTGAACAGAACGCGCAAATGGCCCTGAGCATCGCAAGCAGAGGCTACGTCATGGAGACAGGAAAGATAGTTACGACAGGGACAGGCGAAGAACTTTTAGCGTCCGAAGCCGTCAGGAAAGCATATCTCGGCGGATAAAAAAAACTGCCCCCGCGCTTTACGGGGGCTAATTCATCATCTTCAACGCCGTCTGAACAGCAGGCTCACAGCAAGAAGCATTCCCAGTCCCGAAAAATTACAGCCGCCGTTGTCGGAAGTATCCGCTCCCTTCACAACACCTGACGCAACATGACGAATATTCCCGCCAAGCTCTGAACTGCCAAATTCACCGATAAGAACATCGTCCTTTGTCCTGTACACGAGCAGTTTCCCGCCGAATACCACGCACATCACTCCGTCAGAATCATCATATATCATCTGGCAGTCTCCGGCCTCGTTCTCCGTTCTGATTACAGAGAGTGTTCCGTTCTTGTTGTAGTGCTTGAGGTATGTCGTCGTGCCGTCGTTGGACTCCTCCGCGAAGTAAAATCCCTTGTCGTTGTCGGGGCATATCGCATTCACCTGACAATCCCTGCTCACTATCTCGTAGAAGCCCGAAGTGCTCAGTCCGTCCACTCCTGTATCGTGCGCAATCACCATCAGCGAATTGCTCAGGACTGCCATTGCAGAACTTCCGGAAGGTGCAGTTCTTTGGCGGAAGTCCTCTATGTCGTCGCGAAGCTGTCCGTCAAACATCATCACTACATCACCAGAATTTGCCCGCTCGGTCAGCAGGTACACAGTGTAGCGCGATACAGCAAGCGATTTCACAGGAGGAGCCTGCGTGTCGCCGCTGTCGGGCTTGCAGGTGTAAGTACGCACCCTCTTGAATGTCTCGGTGCTGAACTCCCGCACAGAAGAACCGGACACAAAATATAATCCCCTGCCGTTGTACGTCCCGGTCATCATCTTAGCGTTATATACACCATTAAGAACTTTCGGGGTAGTGTCAAGCGGTTCACTCATGTCCGCAGGATTGAAGATTAATGCCGTATCGCCCGAAGCGGTGTAGTCCGTAGTCCTGCTAACCAGAATTATCCGCGAGTCGTCGCCGTCCCAGTAAGAACCCAGAAGAGTATTATCATCGTTGCCCTTGTACTGAATGCCCCGCAAGTCCGCACTGCCCTGACTCGTAATTCTCACGACACCGAGCGAGCCGTCCTCAGTTGAGTAGACTACGTCAGCATAAGCACCGGCACTTAACGCCAGCAAAATCATCACACTCACAAAAAATTTGCGCATATCAACCAATCCTCCGTTATTTCTTCTTGGACTTAACCGCTTTGTCCATCGCCTGAAGTTCCTTCACAGTGTTCAAGACCTTAGCGGTTATCTTTTCGCCGCCGCCGCTGTAGAGCATAAGTGCTCCGCGTGTATCCTTCGACTTGGCCGCACACTCGCTCAGTATACGCGTCCCAAAGAATACGTTCGTACGTGCGTCGAAGAAATCGCTGGCCTTCTTCACCTTCGGGTATTCCGCCTTAATCGCCTTCTCGTGAACCTTCCAGCGCACCTGCATCAATCCGTAATCACCGCCCTTAGAGACTGCCTTAGCGTTGACCGTAGATTCGTGGACGATTATTGCCGCGATAACATACGGATCCTGCTTGTACTTTTCGCCGGCGGCCATCACTATATCAACGTACTTTTTCACAGTCCCTGCGTCAAGTTTGGGGTTAGCCTTCGTGAACAGCTGGTAGATGTTGCGCTCGCGGTTGCCCGGAGTTTTTTTCGCCGCAGCACATGCAACTCCGCACACCACCAGCACAAGAATCAGCGCACAAAATAATCTTCGTCTCATCATTTGTACGTCCTCAGAAGCATTAAGCCCGTTTCGCCGATAACATCATTGCCCTTGCCGTAACGTGCACGCGCTTCCTTCCACGTGCCGTTTTCGTCCGGAGCATAATCACCGATCGCCTTGCGCAGTGCCACAAGCGCAACGTACATACTGCGAATTGAGCTGAGGTATTCCGTCCTTACGGCCTGGTATGCAGTCTGTGCGTTAATCAGGTCAATCTGCGCACCCATCCCCTCAGCGTACATCAGCTCTGTTATCCGCAACTCCTCCTCCGAACGTTCAACCTGACGCTGTTTGTCCTGTTCGCTCGCCGCAGCATTCCGCCAGTTGTTCATCGCAACCGTAATATCCCGCCGCGTGGTCTCGCGCAGTGCATCGAGATTCGCCTCCGCCGCCTGAATCAGACGGTCAGAGTTCAGCGTACGGTACTTCGTGCCCTTGCCGTCAGTTATCGGGATGCTCAGTGTGAGTGATGCTCCTGCCTGCCGGTTGTTGGGTGTGGCCGCAAATTCCGGGTCTGCCCAAGCCGTGAACTGAAACCCAAAATCCAGAGTCGGGGACAGTCCCTTAGCGGTGAGCTTCTTCACAAGTTTTGCACGCTCAAGGTTCAGCCGCGCGGCCCTCATGTCCGGACGTGCCTCCAGTGCCTCCTCGAAGTTTACCGCTACGTCAAATTCCGGCACCTGCAGTTCCTCATCGACAGGCTCAACGTCAATTCCCCCGGCCATCAGCGAAAGTTCCGCCAGAAGATTCAGGTAGGAAGTCTCTGCGGTCTTGGCCGTTGCCTCCGCGTCAACTACCTGTGCCTCACTGCGCACAATGTCCAGCTTCGGCACCAACTCCTGGTTGAACTTCTCCATCGTTACGCGGTGATTCTCCGAACGCTGAAGCAGAATCTCCTTCTGGAGCTTCATGTTCTCACGGGCAAGCACTGCGCTCCACCAGGTTTCTTCTGCGGCGGCAATCAGGGTGTTGATTGTGTTGTGGAATGATGCACGTGATGCCTCATAGCCCAGAATGCTCTGCTTCTCGTTGAGCTTGTAGCTTCCGGAAATGTCTATGCGCTCGGTTAAACGGATTCCGACATTGCCCGCGAAAACGTTTGACTCGCCCTGCTGTTTTGTGGCGTACTGGCCTGTTGTTGTCGCTGAAACGCTAGGTCTCTGATTCGCAACCGATGCCAGCACAGAATAGTAATCTGCTTCAACGCTCTTTATCCCGGCCCTCAGTGAATGATTGTTGAGGAGGATCTCGTTGATGTACTGCGGAAGGGTCATCGACACAGATGCGCAGGATATAGACGGCTGAAAAAGCAACAGTGATAGAAGCAAAATGTATCGTCGACTTTTCAAGATAAGTTCACACCTTTAGTTATATGTTAGGAAATTGGCTGATATTATACTATACGGCTATCAATGAAAAATTTATGGAGAAATTAAGGAATGACGACATCAACCAGTATCAACAGCATAGCTCTTAACGCTCTCACCATTTCCCGCACCCCAAAATTCGAAGGAGAACTCATCACCCAAGATCACCCGCTCCTGCATACTGCAAGTACCTCAAGTACATCGGCTACAATTTTGACTGAAAAAAGACAAAGGAGGCCGGAGAAATCTTCTCTGCTATGCCTCCTTAATATTTTGCCTAGCGTCCGATTAATTTTCCTAGCAGTCTCTTGCTCTTCCTGAACGGCCATTTCGCTAATTCCTTCAGCGCAAACTTCACAACCTTTTTCTTGTCGCGCTGCATTAAGAACGTCAGCAGATCCGGGGTATGGCTTTCGGTGTTAAGCCCCCAGTCAGAAACCTTAGGGTGCTTGAAAATCGGGTCCTGCATAACCTTCAAGTACTCCTCATGATAAGGGTGATTAGGGTTCCTCATCTCTGTAAACCATATGCGTGCGCTGTCCTCGCTCCCGTGAATCTGATAGGGCCTGAGCCTCACGCTGTCCGCACCGAACTCCTCAATGCATCTTCGTGTAAATTCCGGCATCTGGAAGAAATTGCGCTCCTGTACAACCGTAGCTATCTGCAAATGGTTGACTATGCCCTGTTCCTTCAGGCTCTTCACGAAATGCAGATTGTCGATTACCTGCTGAACTGGAAGTGTTGTCCCCGAAAGCAGCTTGTAGGTGTAATCGTCGAAGCTGGTTACGGTGATTGCCACTCTGAGGTTGTACTGTCCCAAGTTCGAGATTTTCGCCCAGTGTTCCGCGTCGAACAATGAGCCGTTAGTCTCGAGGGAAGCACTGCATTCTTCTACTGGCGCAAGAGGTTTCCATTCAGCGAGCATCTTCAGGATGTGGGGGCTCGCGAATAATTCGCCATTGCCATTTGCGGATATTCTCTTAATGTGCGGGAGTACCGGCTTCAACTTCTCGTAGATATTCTCGTAACCGGCATTCTGAATTTCTTGTGGTTCTGTGCTGTAGCCTGGTCTGCTGGAGCAGAATGTGCAGTGATAGTTGCAGACCTGTTCATGGCCGAGCAGCAATGTATCGGGGTATTCGGGGATTTTGTCTATCTCGATGAGGTGGCTGTCAATCGTTCCTGTCGCTAAGTAAGGACATGAATCAACGCTGCATTGAGAATAGTCCCCCCCCCCCCAGCTTTGCGTGAATACTTTGTGCTTTTTTGCCGTGATAGATGTCATAAAAGCTCTGCTCGCTCAGACTGCCTACGATATTATCATTCAAAAAGCAGCATATGCGCACACGGCCTTCATAGCCCAGAGTCTGGACAAAGTTCACAGCGTGCCAGCATATTTTCATGCGCAATCGACCTTCTTTCTTGAATAGTGATGTGAAGCATTATAGCCGATATTCCAGCACAAAAAAAGAAGCCGGAGCTGAAATTCTTCGGCTTCTGCAAAAAAAATCCTGCTACCTGCCCAGAAGTTTTTTAGCTGCCCGTTTCACTTTCCTGAATGGCCACTCCGCTAACTCCTTCAGAGCAAACTTCACGGCCTTCTTCCTGTCGTGCTGCATAAGGAACGTTAGCAGATCCGTTGTCTGGCTGTCCCTTCCGCCTCCCCAATCCAGCACTTTGGGGTTCTGGAAAATCGGATCCTGCATAATCTGCCTGTACTCCTCGCGGTAGGGATGCGTCGCGCTCCTCATGTCCGTAAACCAGTCACGGATAAAGTCCCCGCTTCCGTGAACAAGGTACGGCCTTAACCTGACAGTATCCGCCCCGAACTCCTCGATACACCTTCGCGCAAAGTCCGGCATCTGCCAGAAATTACGCTCCTGCACAACGCTGGCTATCTCCAGATGGTTAATGATGCCTTTTTCCCGCAGGCTCTTTACAAAATGCAGATTATCGATTACCTGCTGGACAGAAAGAGTAGTTCCGGATAGCAGCTTGTAGGTATAATCGTCAAAACTCGTTACGGTGATTGCTACCCTCAAGTTGTACTGTCCCAAGTTTTCAATCTGTTTCCAGTGTTCGGCATCAAACAGCGAACCGTTGGTCTCCAGCGATGCACTGCATTCCTCCGCAGAGGCGAGCGGCTTCCACTCCGAAAGAGTCTTGAGGATGCCCTTCGCGGTAAATAGCTCTCCTCTTCCGTGAGCACTTATTCTCTTGATGTGAGGCAGGACTGGACGGAGCTTCTCGGTAATTGCTTCATAACCAGCTTGGCGAACTTCAAGCGGTTCTTTCTTCCAGGTTACCCGGCTGGTGCAGAACGTGCAGGTGTAGTTGCAGATTTCTTCGTGTGCGAGATAAAGAGATGAAGGATATTCTGGAATGTCGTCAATTTCTATGAGGTGGTCGTTGATGGTGCCCATTGAGAGGTAGGGGCACGCGTCAATCAAGCAATCAGAATAGTCCCCCCCCCCCCAGTTTTGTATGAATACTTTGCGCTTTTTTGCTGTGATAG
Organism: Synergistaceae bacterium; assembly: GCA_017451025.1. Classification (GTDB taxonomy): domain Bacteria; phylum Synergistota; class Synergistia; order Synergistales; family Aminobacteriaceae; genus JAFUXM01. The sequence continues at coordinate 25,528 of JAFSSM010000031.1, forward strand.
ATGTCATAAAAGCTCTGCTCGCTTAACTTGCCTATAACATTATCCTTAAGCCATGAACACAACCTTACTTCGCCCTCATAGCCCATAGTTTGGACAAAGTTCACGGCACGTTCACATATTTTCAAGTGTAATCCTCCTTCTTTCTTGAATAGTGATGTAAAGCATTATAGCCGATAATACCCCACAAAAAAAGAAGTCCTTTTCCCGCAAGCAAGAATTTTGTTAGGGACAAAGCAATAGATTTTGTGCACCGTAAGCTATAATTTATAAAAATTTCCCGGAGGTTTTAAGCAATGAAAAAATTCACTGTTGTCTTAATCGCGTTAATCATTATGTCCTGTGCGGCATGGTCTGCGGAAAAACCCAAGATAACAATCTACACATCGATGTATGAGGACGTTATCGAGGCAATGACCGAAGTTTTGCACGAGAAGTTCCCGAACTACAACGTAGAGTTCTTCTACGGCGGAACAGGTACCCTTCAGGCCAAGATTGCCGCCGAACGTGACACCAAAAAGCTCGGCTGCGATATGCTCATGGTGGCTGACCCGTCCTACGCTCTGGAACTCAAAGCTCAGGGACTGCTGCACGCCTACGTCTCAAAGGAAGCTGGCAACATTGCCCTTGAATATGACCCTGAAGGCTACTGGTATCCAGTCAGGAATCTCAACATGATTCTCGCGTACAATCCCGAGAATTTCAGGAAAGAGGATTTGCCGCAGTCATTCAAAGATTTTGCCTACGACGAAAACATGAACGGCCTAATCTCAATGCCCAACCCTTTAACAGCAGGGACAGCACTTGTCGCAATTTCTGCCCTCAAGGACAAATACGGCTATGAATATTTCGACAAGCTCAAGTCAAATCATGTCATGGTAGAGTCAGGTTCAGTAGCACTCACGAAACTTGAGACCGGAGAATGCAAAGTTATCATGATCCTCGAAGAATCCGTCCTCAAGAAGCGTGAGGAAGAGGACAGCGAGCTTGCCGTGATTTATCCTTCTGACGGTGTGATATGTGTACCGTCCCCGATAATGACCATCACGGATGAATGGAGTGCACACGGAAACTCGAAAATCTGCGAGGAACTTACGGACTGGTTCCTTTCTCCGGAAGGACAGGGATATATCGTTAAGGGCTGGATGCATTCAGTGCTGAAGAATCCTCCTGCAATTCCCTACGATTCAATCCCAACGGCCCGGATTTTCGGAAGTGCAATGCCCGTTGACTGGGAACGCTGCCTGAATGAACGTTCGGAGCTCCGCACAAACTTTGAGGAACGTGTAAAGTCCAGGTAAACACAAATGCAAATGGGAAAGTTTCGTTTTGACGTAAAGGCGGCGTTGATTTCTGCCATCGTACTGTTTCTTCTGGTGTTCAACGTATGGCCGATGTGCTATTTGATTTTTCGTTCCTTCTTCGTCGGTAACGGCTTCACTCTGGATGCCTTCAAGCGGATCTACACTTATCCTCTAAACTGGAACGCACTGCGCAATACTCTTGTTACTGCCGGGCTTTCAATGGTGTTCGGAGTGATGATTGCTTTCCCATTAGCCTGGCTTGTCGGACGCACGGACATGTACGGACGGCGTTTCTTCAGGACGCTGTTTGTCATGACGTACATGGTTCCTCCGTATGTCGGGGCGATGGCATGGCTGAGGCTGTTAAATCCGAGAGTAGGCACCTTGAACGTGTTAATCGCGGATATTTTCGGCCTCGCCGAGCATCCCTTCAACATTTACACCATAGGCGGACTAGTCTGGGTCTTGACGACGTTCTATTACCCTTACGCGTTCATCACGATATCGAGGGCAATGGAGAAGATGGACCCGTCGCTCGAGGAAGCCTCGAAAATTTCCGGAGCCTCTCCGCTCAAAACTCTAATGACTGTAACATTCCCTATTATGCTTCCTTCAATCGTGGCGGCGGGGCTTTTGGTGTTTATATCTGCAGCATCATGTTACGGCATACCTTCAATAATCGGTGCACCAGGACAAATTGACACCGTAACCACAAGAATTATCGATTACGTTTATGTAGGGTCGGCAGAAGGCCTTACGGACGCAACTGCATTAGCCGTGTCATTGATGGTGATTGCCAATCTGGTGCTGTATGTCTCGAATTTCGTGTGCGGCAGGAAGCAGTACATCACAGTTTCAGGAAAATCTACCCGCCCGAACATCGTCGAACTCGGTAAATGGAGACTGCCCTTAACGATTCTGGTTGCGGTATTCGCCTTGATAGTAGTAGTAATTCCCTTCGCAACTGTTGCGATGACATCATTCACGAAAAATCTCGGCAAACCTCTTTCGAGTGCGAACTTCACGACGCGTTACTGGAACATTCTATTCACGCGTAAAGCTATTCTCGATACAGCGAAGAACAGTCTCATATCGGCTTCCGTGGCGGCCACTGCCGGAATAATTATCTCGTGCGTGATGGCCTGGCTCTTAACGAGGACGAAGGCGAGAGGACGGCACATTCCGGACTTCTTGATAACTCTCGGGAGCGGAACGCCCAGTGTAGTAATTGCTCTTGCGCTGATAACCACGATGTCGGGACGTTTCGGAATAAACATCTACAACACGCTGGCAATTATGATCGTGGCGTATATCGTAAAATATCTGCTGATGGGAATGCGCACGATCGTATCGGCAATGAGCCAGATTCACCCGTCTCTTGAGGAGGCAGCGTTGATTTCCGGAGCTGAATGGCAGCGCGGCTTCAAGGATGTAACTTTGCCGCTGATAGCTCCTTCAGTTGTTGCGGGGTGGTTCTTAATTTTCATGCCGAGCTTCTACGAGCTTACGATGTCGACCCTGCTGTACTCGACTGACACAAAGACGATAGGCTATGAACTTTTCACGTACCAGACCTACCACAGCCAGCAGACAGCGAGCGCAATAGCGACTGGTATTCTGGTAATGGTTGTTGTAGTGAACTGGCTATTGAACAAGCTGACGAAGGGTGAATTTTCCATTTAACGAAGGAGTGGTTTGAACATGTCATCTATTACGCTGAACAATATTACGAAGAATTACGGCAGTGTGCAGATTATCCAGAATTTCAGCGATAAATTCAGCGACCATGAATTTATCACATTGCTGGGGCCATCAGGCTGCGGGAAAACTACGATGCTGAGAATGATAGCCGGTTTCGAGAAACCCACGACCGGAGAGATAAGGATTGATGATGTAGTGGTGAGCAGTGCCGATAAATTCGTTCCTCCCAATCTCAGAAATATCGGAATGGTTTTTCAGTCATATGCAGTGTGGCCGCACATGAATGTTTTTGACAACGTTGCGTATCCATTGAAGATTAAGCGGGTGCCTCGTGCCGAAATAACCGAACGTGTTATGAACATTCTTGAGGCTGTGCACTTGTCGCCGTACGTTAAGCGAATGCCCAGCGAATTATCTGGTGGACAGCAGCAGCGTATAGCACTCGGCCGTGCCTTAGTGTCGAATCCGCAGGTTTTGCTGCTTGACGAGCCGCTAAGCAACCTGGACGCAAAATTGAGGGAATCAATGCGTTTCGAGATTAAGGAAGTGCAGAAACGTTTCGGAATAACTGTTGTGTATGTAACGCACGATCAGACTGAGGCAATGGCGATGAGCGACAGGGTTATAGTGTTTAATCACGGGGTGGTTCAGCAGACAGATACCCCGATGAAAATATACCGAAACCCAGCGAATCAATTTGTAGCTGATTTTGTCGGCAAGATAAACTTTATAGAGGGGACAGCTTCAGATGGACAGATAGAGTTTGCTGGCGGCCAGAGCATGAAATATTCGGGGGATAAACGAGGAGAAGTAGTAGTAGCTGTTCGTCCCGAGAATATGGTTATGAGTATGGATAGGGGGATTTTGCGGGGGAAGATGCTGCATGAGTATTATTTAGGTGATGTGAACGATTGCCGCGTAGATATAGACGGAACAACGTTAAGAGTTATCTTGTCAGGCAGTACTTACGGCAAGTACGAAATTGGCGCAGAACTTTGGCTGAATTTCAGCGAGTATTTAGTTTTTGCTAAGGCATAACATGTTCAATAGATGTATTTTTCCCTAACTACAACATCAGGGATGAAGTATTCAGGAATACACAAAAAAGGGAAGCTACCATCTCTAGCAACTTCCCTCTCTCTAATCTAATACTGGCAACGGCCTGCTCTCCCGTGTGTACCCCACACAGTACCATCGACGCTCGCGGGCTTAACTTCCAGGTTCGGCATGGG
>JAFSSM010000032.1 GCA_017451025.1 Synergistaceae bacterium
AGAGTACACTACGGAGGATAACCAGGAAGTGAACGTAGCGGCGTACATGGAAGCAGGAGTCGAGTATGCACCTGTAATCACGACCTCTGAGGTTGGGACGGAAGAGCCTGGCACAGACCAGCCCGGCACGGACCAGCCCGGCAATAACAACGAGCCTGGCGGCGAAGACGGCGAGGACTGGAACGCGAGCGGCGGCGGATGCGACGCAGGATTTGGAGCGTTGGCGCTGGCGGCCCTTGCGGCAATGATAGCGAAAAAGCGTTAGGACAAAGCACAACATCCTATAGTAAAAACCCCCTCGAACCTTGAGGGGGCTTTTTTGTGTTTGTGTGCTTATTGATTGCTGGCGGGCTGTTCCCTATTCTTCGTGGTGCTCCATAGGGATAATTTCCATCCCGTGCTTGCCGCGATAGTCATTCAGTGCCTCGTGGATTGCCTCTTCCGCCAGAACTGAACAGTGCATCTTTATCGGCGGAAGTCCGTCCAGAGCCTCAGCTACTGCGCTGTTCGTCAAGTTCCACGCATCTTCAATTGTGCGGCCCTTGATCATCTCTGTGGCCATGCTCGACGACGCAATTGCGCTCGCACAGCCGAACGTCTTGAACTTCACATCATCGATAATCTTCGTGTCGGGATTGACCTTGAGATAAATCTTCATGATGTCCCCGCACTTGGGGTTTCCTGCTTCGCCGACTCCGTCAGCATTCTTGATCTCGCCTACGTTGCGCGGGTTGATGAAGTGATCCATAACTTTCTGGCTGTAATCTAACGCCATGATATATACCTTCCTTTCTCGTGATGTACTGGGGGTGTGTGTACTATCTCCCTACCCCTACCCCCTACCCCCTAATCCCTAATCCCTAACCCCCTATATACTCTTCCCATAATGGCGACATTGCCCTTCTTCTCGCTACTATCTCAGGCAGAACTTCAAGCACATAGTCTATCTGCTCGTCGGTCGTCAATCTCCCGAGCGTGAAGCGCAACGATCCGTGAGCCATCTCGTGCTTCAGACCAAGTGCTAACAGTACGTGCGACGGGTCAAGGCTCTCCGAACTGCACGCACTACCTGTTGATGCGCTTATTCCCTTTGCGTCAAGGTCTAGCAGCAGAGTTTCTCCTTCAACTCCGATAAAGCTGAAGTTCACGTTGTTCGGAAGCCTTAGGTCTCCTGTGGCACCGTTGAGCTTTGCGTGCGGAATGCGCTCGAGTATTCCCGCAATCAGCCTGTCCCTGCGCGCTGAGTTAATAGCTTTGTCCTCATCGAGCCTGCCCTTGAGAATCTCCATCGCCTCGCCGAAGCCCACTATTCCCGCAATGTTCTCCGTGCTTGCCCTGTGCTTGCGTTCCTGAGCTCCGCCGTGAACAAAATTCTCCGGGTTAATCCCCTTCCGAAGATATAACGCTCCGACTCCTTTAGGGCCGTACATTTTGTGCGCACTCATTGAGAGCATATCGATGTTCATTGCCTTCACGTCAATATTGAGGTGTGCGGCCGCCTGCACTGCATCCGTGTGGAAGGGTATTCCCTTTTCCCTGCACAGTGCACCGATCTCCGCGACCGGCTCAATCGTTCCGACCTCGTTATTCGCGAACATCACGGACACCAGTGCTGTCTTATCGGTTATCGCATTCCTCACGTCTTCAACGCTGACTCTGCCTTCGCTGTCCACTGGAAGATAGGTTACTTCGACTCCCCTGTACTTGTGCAGATATTCCGCTGTGTGAAGTATCGCGTGGTGCTCTATCTGTGTCGTAATCAGGTGGTTCTTGCCCTTGAGGAGTGCTTTGTCCATCGTTCCCTTCAGTGCCCAGTTGTCGGCCTCCGTGCCTGACCCTGTAAAGAATATCTCGGATGAATCCGCGTTCAGTGCACTTGCGACTTGGCCGCGTGCCTTCTCAATTGCGGCTCTGCTCTTGCGCGAAAATGAGTACACGCTCGACGGATTCCCGAACATTTCCCCGAAATACGGCATCATTGCCTGCAGAACTTCGGGGCTTGTCGGAGTTGTTGCTGTGTGGTCAAGATATACGAACATTTATGCTTATTCCTCCCTTAATGCTCTTGCCCGGTCTCTGGCCTCTTTGCGTTCTGGGTCAGAGTTTATTTTTTCCAGAAGGGTAATCTTTTCGTCAACTATATCTTCCAGTGTAGTGCTCTCCAGAATTTCGTCAACTGAGCCTTTCACCTTGCGCCAAAGATTGAACGTCGGGCAGGTAACAGCGTTCTCACAGCCTTTATCCGTCTGGCATGAACCGAAGATGAACGGCTCGCCGAGTGCCTGCAGAATGTCAGCAATCGTAATTTCGTCTGCTCCCCTTGCGAGAATATACCCTCCCTGTGCTCCTCTGATGCTCTCGAGCAATCCGCCTCTGCGCAATTTCCCGAATAGCTGCTCGAGATAATTCACCGGAATATTTTGGCGTAATGCTATATCGCTTACCGGCACCGGCACAGAATTATGCGAGTGTGTGCACAAATCGGACATAGCCCGCAGACCATAGCGTGCTGTTGATGAGAGCTTCACGAACAAATTCTCCCTTCTTGTGTGGATGGCGCAAAGAATAGTATATGCAACTTTTTTTGTCAAGATTAATGCGATTATGTTTATGTGATTTGAATGGTCCTGATTGTTTGATATAATCCTGGACAAATTCTTTTACAGGAGGTTATTTTGTCATGAACACTAAGCGTTTTTTGGCGGCATTTGTTGTTTTCTGCGCGGTTTGCCTTGTCGGTTCTACGTGTTTTGCGCAAGGGGGGGGGGGGCATAAAATATTACGTTAAGACCCCTCAAAACGGAGGCAGCGACTCTAACGACGGGTTGAGCTGGAACACTGCATTTGCAACATTCGGCCGCGCAATAGAAGCTGCATCATCAGGAGATGAGATTAACGCGGCGGCAGGCACTTACTACGAAAACCTTACCATTCCGAAGAAACTATCACTTTATGGCGGCTATCCTGCTTCTGGCGGGGACGAAAGAAACTTCACGAACAATCCCACAAAAATTGACGGCAATGAAACTGACAGCGTTATAACTATTGAGGCACAGGCGGCAATAGATGCTTTCATCATCGCTAACGGCAGAGCTGAATGCAAAGATGAAGGCGATGGCGGCGGCGGAATTTCTGTCAAGGATACAGACAGCGTCACAATAACCAACTGCACAATAATCAACAATTCATCAATTGGAGCAGCTAATTTCAGCAATGGCGGAGGGCTGTATATCTATAATTGCAACGATGCTTCAATCATCGGGTGTACATTTTCGGGCAATTCTGCAGAGGGTTATGGAGGAGGAGTGTACCTTATTTCCTGCGATAAATTTTATGTAAGCGGCTGCACTTTTTCGGAAAATTCTGCCAGCGCGGACGGAGGAGCTATTCGCGGACGCAGATTAACCGTCATTACACTCAAAGATAGTTCATTCTCGGGAAATGCAGCACATGAAGGCGGAGGAATTTGTTCTGAAGGAAATATTGCGCTTGCTAACTGCACATTCTCTCAAAATTTGTCCCAAAATGACGGCGGAGCTGTTTATGCTTCAGGAAATCTTGAGGCTGTTGATTGCAGATTTTCCAAAAATACCTCAAATTTTGGTGCTGGAGCTGTTAAGGTTTTAGGGAATAATTTTACGGCGACTAACTGCACATTCTCCGAGAATACAGCAAAATTTGCAGGCGGAGCTATTGATGACTATAGAGAAACCGTAAGCATAGTTACAAATTGTGCGTTCACGAAAAATTCTGCAGATGACAGCGGCGGAGCTATCAGTGCTTCGGGAAATTTCGCGGTTAATGAATGCACATTCTCTAAAAATTTTTCCAAAGAGGGCGGCGGTGCTGTAAGTAATCATGGCACAATTGCAATCACAAACTGCACATTCACGGAAAACTCTACGAATGATGACGGCGGAGCAATTTCTGACTACAATAACATTACGGTCAATAACTGCACATTTGCAGAAAATTCCGCAAAGAATCATGGTAAAGAAATTCGTTTCACAATATTCACGAAGTATGCTGAACTAAACAACTCAATCATCTGGAACAATCAGGGCAAGTATATAGATGTGGATATAGTTTTTGACGTAGAGGATGAGAAGCGGCAGTTAATCATCAACAATTGTGCATTGAAGCGTGATGCGTTTGAAGATTTTGAGGCAGATAGCAATTTCCAGAACAATAATCCTGTTTACATCGAAAATTTTGCGTCAAGACATCAAGTTTCTAACGTTACTGTTAGCAGTGTGACCACAAAGTTTTTTTGCTCAATGCGAGCGATACAGCCTTAATTAATGGAGGCACAAGCAAAAATGTTCCAGAAAAGGACCAGCTTGGAAAATCACGTAACACACAGAAGCCAAGTATAGGAGCAGTTGAATACTCTTCAGGCTCAGGCGATAACCCGGCACCCGACAGCGGGAACACAACTCCCGGTGCTCCGAGCAATGAGGACAACAGCAACACAACCCCAGAAACTCCGAGCGATGATAACAACGGCAACACAACCCCAGGCACTCCAGACAGCGGAAACACTGTCGGAGGAGGCGGAGGCTGTAATTCATTTTGCAGTCTGCTCAACCTTGCAATACTCTTCACATTAAAACGCAGATAAATTTATTCATGCCCTCTCTTTATGGATATATAATTTCAGCAAAACAATTCACAAGGAGAGGGTTCGTTTATGATTTCACGTGAGCTTTACGACAATTACACCGCTATTTTGCGTGAAGAACTCGTCCCGGCTATGGGATGTACTGAACCAATCGCAATAGCTTACGCCGCCGCAAAAGCACGTTCAGTTCTTGGCGAGGAGGTTACGAGTCTTCGCGTGTCATGTTCCGGAAATATCATCAAGAACGTCAAGGGCGTAATCGTTCCCAATTCAGGAGGCCAGAAGGGAATAGAGGCAGCCGCAATTCTCGGTGCAGTCGGCGGCAATTCAGATAGAGAGCTTGAAGTTATAGCAGGAGCTGACGACAAAGCCAGAGCACTCACACGCAAACTTGTGCGCGAAAAATTCTGCAATGTCTCCCTTGCTGAGGACGTGCCCAACCTCTACATTGAGGTTGCTGCTCAGGGAAAAGCCCACTCCTCAAGTGTCAGGATCGAGAACCACCACACAGAGATAACCCGGATTTCGCGCGACGGAGTCATCGTGTACGAACATGCTCCAGCAGAAGCAGAGTCCCCGTCATCCTCAGCGGACAGAAGCAAAATGAAACTCTGCACCATTCTGGAATACGCCGACAGCGTGAAGATTGAGGATGTCGAGGAAATGTTAGCCCGTCAGATTGAGTACAATTCCCGCATATCTCAGGAAGGCATCGACAACAAATGGGGAGCGTGTGTCGGCAAGACCATTATCGAGACGTGGGGCAACGATGTACGTTCGTGTGCGTGTGCCCGTGCCGCCGCAGGAAGTGATGCCAGGATGAGCGGATGTCCTCTTCCCGTAATCATAAATTCAGGGAGCGGCAATCAGGGAATAACTGTAACGATGCCGGTAGTTGAATACGCAGAGCAGTGGAGAATTTCCAGAGAGAAGCTGTATCGATGTCTGGTTGTGAGCAACCTGGTGAGCATATACATCAAGCACTATATCGGGTCATTGTCGGCCTTTTGCGGAGCAGTGAGTGCCAGTGCCGGGGCGGGTGCGGCGATAACTTACATGGCTGGCGGAGATTATGCCAGTGTGGGACGGACAATCACGAACACTCTGGCGAACGTCGGCGGGATTGTCTGCGACGGGGCGAAGCCGAGCTGTGCGGCCAAGATAGCGTCGTCAGTACATGCAGCGATTCTTGCGCACTACATGAGCATGAACGATGACGAATTTCGTGGCGGCGAGGGGTTCGTTGAGGACGACGTGGAGGAGACAATCAAGAATATGGGGTATATCGGCAAGATAGGCATGAAGGAGACCGACAGGGAAATTCTGAATGTGATGATAGATCGTGTTGATGTTGAGTCGTGTCTGTAGGAAAAAACATCCCCTGCCGTAATAGCGGGGGCTTTGTCATTATGTATCCTGCAGAGTGTCTACGGCTTGGGAATACGTCAGGCTGTGCTATAGCCTCCATTGCCGTGTTGAGACACTGGTAAACTTGAATGTCTCAGTATACTCTGCTGTCGAAGCCCTGAGTTATCCTAATGAACAAATCTTTATCTCCTCAATTGCTGTACGTATTAATTCCTCTCTATCGTTCAAGCTAACCGCCTCCGCAAGTATTCTACCCTAATTTGTGGAGAAATTAGCCCGCACTTCGCGTCGAAATGCCTTCTCTCTATTGTCAGCTCATCAGCTCCGTCATCTGCTACCTCACGTATGGCGTTTATTCCTGTCATCTCGTCAAATAATAAAATTGACGGGTCTGACTTCGGGGCCTCAGACGGAGATAAAGTTCACTTTGCTTTCAGTCCCTAATGCATCAGAAAGCAGAGTCTTTCCCGTTCCCGGCTTGCCCATTAAGAGAATGCCCCTCACCGGCGCAATTTAGTCTCGAGGACTCTGAGGACTCTTGCGACTTCATTTCTGAGCCCGCCGATGTCCTCATAAGTTGCACTCACCTCTGGCTTCTTGAAGGCAGGGATAATTTTTGCAAGCACGTTATTCATACACTACATCTTCGATAAGGGATTCCGGCCAAGTACGAGGTATATCGTTGCTCCGGCCATTATCACGGAAACAAGACACGTGAACACTCCGGCGAGCTGTGTAACGAACGGGCTGAAGATTCCATTGATGGCGAATATCGCGGGCATTCCGCAGAACGAGAAGCCTCCCATGTAGCAGAACGGCATCAGCAGAAGGATGAACACGCTGTGCCAGCCGTTGAACCAGTTGCGGAACCTGTAAGCTATTGTTACGCTTAGGAACAAGGACGCTACATTGACGAACAGCCACCAGCACGGGAAGTGTCTTATCAGGACGAGCGGCTGATTTCCGTAATAGGTGTATATTCCGCCGTAGCCCAGCAACAATTCTTCAACGATAATATCTGCGATGCCTGAGAGTATGAGGCATATCCATAGTGTTCTGGTCTTGACCCTGCGAAGTAGTGCCGCATAAAGTGTGCAGCCTAAGATTGCACCGAATGCCCACCATATTATTGCAACGTACTAGTCAAATTCGCGGCCCATCAGGACAAACATAATATCGCCTGGAATATGGGACTGCGACCAGTACACGCCGCCAAGATAATTATCAATGGCTTCTGGCACAACGCAGAAGGCAGCACCGAGAACCATACCGACGGGCACCCATGATTTGAACTTCCTGCTGTCGAAGATTGACACGACGAGAAAGAATAACGCTATAGCCAGCATGATTGACGTTGAGACTACGACATGTTCACGATTCTGCGAGAATATCTCGTTAGGCGGTATGAACGTCCCTAACACTTCATCAATTGTAATGCACCCTGAAATTTGCACTAGGGTGTAAACTTTCAGGAATACATTTTCACAGGAGGTAGTTGTCTCATGAGCAGTAAAGGTTTCACCAGTTCATTGCCCTTCAAGCTGATAGTTGCCCTAGTACTGGGTATATTTGCCGGGCTTGGACTGGCCTCAATGGAGGAAAGTGCGCTGTGCACAGCCCTGCTTAACATCATAGTAACTATTCGCTTCATATCCGGACAGTTCATCAACTTCTGCGTCCCGTTAATCATCATTGGTTTTGTAGCTCCGTCAATCACACGACTGGGAAGCAACGCCTCAAGAATGCTTATTCTCGCGTTAATCTTGGCCTACGTGTCATCAATCGGGGCAGCATTTGCGGCAACTTTCGCAGGGTACTCGATAATTCCGTTCCTGAACATAGTTACCGAGTTCAACAGCCTGCAGAGTCTTCCTGATGTAGTCTTCAAGCTCAGTATTCCCCAGATTATGCCGGTAATTTCTGCGCTGTTCCTGTCAATCACCGTAGGACTTGGGGCAGCGTGGAACAGAAGCAAGTACATCATCAATGTGCTTGAGGAGTTCCAGAAAATAGTGTTGAGCATCGTAACGAGATTCCTGATTCCTGTTCTGCCCTGGCTTATCGGGACGACGTTCTGCGGGCTTGCCTATGAGGGTTCAATTACTAAGCAGTTTCCGGTTTTCGTGATGATAATCATTACCGTAATGATCGGGCATTATATCTGGATGGCCCTGCTGTACTTCATCGCAGGTGTATATTCCGGCAAGAACCCCTTCAACATCATCAAGAATTACGGCCCTGCGTACATGACTGCTGTCGGAACGATGTCGAGTGCGGCGACTCTGTCGGTTGCTCTTGAGTGCGCGCGCAAGTCTGAACCTACTCTGCGTGATGACATGGTGAACTTTGGGATTCCTCTTTTCGCGAACATTCACCTTTGCGGCTCGGTAATGACGGAGACATTTTTCGTGATGGCAATCTCCAAGATTCTCTACGGAACTTATCCGACAATCGGGAACATGGTTCTGTTCTGCCTGCTGCTGGGAGTTTTCGCGATCGGTGCGCCCGGAGTTCCTGGCGGTACGGTGATGGCTTCTCTCGGACTGATTACTGGAGTGCTTGGCTTCAATGAGGCTGGTACGGCATTAATGCTGACGATATTTGCGCTGCAGGATTCGTTTGGGACGGCGTGCAACGTTACGGGAGACGGAGCACTGACGCTGATACTGACGGGATATGCAGAGAAGCATAATTTCTGCTGAAAATATTCTAGGCTGATAATCTTTGCCCGGAGTCTCTCACACTGGGAACTCCGGGTTTTCGCTGTACATCTTTTGCAACAACCTCACAAAATCTCTCACAGATTCCCGCTTGTCGCTGGAATGAGTGCATAATACACAGCTTATCCTTTCCGGACAGTCGAACAGCGTCCACGCAAATTCACCGTTATGGTCGTTCAGGAAGCCAGGTGCAAGACATACACCCTTATGTGCCGCAATATTCGTTAAGGTAGTTTCACGGTCGTTGCTGTTGAAGTAGCTGACGTGAATATCCTCGATTATTCTCTGCTGAACTGCCCGCAATTCCGGAGGAGACCCTCCGCCAACCATCAGCACCCTTCCGGCCAAGTCCTCAGCCCTCACAATTTCCTTTCCCGCAAGTTCATCACTCCGCTCCGTAATCAGGTATATCCTGCTCTCGAACAGCGGGTGAATCTCTATATCAGGAATGTGCTCAATGTCCGACAGCCTGGCGAACAAAATATCCTCTTCGCCCTTCAGGAACGATGAAGTGTCGTACAGAGTCAGGAAATGAGGAGTAATCATTACGCCCGGATTGTCATGTTCGAATTTCTCTATGGCCTGCGGAAGAAAATATATCGCTGACCTCATCGGAAGTCCTATAGTGATATTCGTGCCGTAACGTGTGCTGAAATTCTGCCCCTGTTCAACCGCACGCTTTAGTTCGTCGCGAATATTCCGGAGCGTAACGCAGAACTGCTCGCCCGCCGGTGTAAGCACTGCTCCTCTTGGAGATCGTTCAAAGAGCGCAAAACCTATTTCCTGTTCCAGCATCTTGATTTGGTAGGTGAGGGCAGGCTGTGTGATAAACAGGCTTTCGGCGGCCCTGTTGAAGTTGCGGATTTTCGCGAGTTCCAGAACGTAATCTATCTGCTTGGTATCCATGATAAAAATTGTTGTCCGTCAATAGAATCTCTTGATTTGAGGATTATAACACCCTCAACTAAGATTAGTGCATCCCATAAATAAGGAGTGTTTTATGAATGAAGTATGTGAAGCTGGGCAATTCCGGCGTTGATGTTTCGCGTGTATGTTTGGGCATGATGAGTTTCGGCAAACCTGGCAGCGAGAACGGCGTTTTCCCTTGGGCAATGGAGTTTGAGGACGCAAAGCCGCTCTTCAGGAAAGCAATAGAGCTTGGCATAAACTTTTTCGACACTGCCAACGTCTACCAGTTAGGCAGCAGCGAGGAAATTACCGGCAAACTTATTCGTGAGTTCGGCCTCAATCGTGATGAGATAGTTGTTGCAACAAAAGTAAATTTCGAGATGAGAGCAGGCCGGCCTAACGGTGCAGGCTCAAGCCGCAAAAACATCATGAGCGAGATTGACCACAGCCTCAAGCGTCTTGGCCTGGATTACGTTGATCTGTACCAGATACACAGGCTTGACGCGTTCACCCCTATGGAGGAAATCATGGAGGCACTTCACGACGTGGTGAAGTCCGGCAAAGCAAGGTATATCGGAGCGTGCACGATGGACGCGTGGCAGTTCGAGCGTCTCCAGAACATCGCAGAGCGCAATCACTGGACGAAGTTCATCACCATGCAGAACCAATATAACCTGATTTACCGCGAGGAAGAACACGAAATGATGCCCCTGTGCCTCGACCGCAAGGTAGGCGTGAATCCGTGGAGTCCTCTTGCCGGCGGAAGATGTGCTCACCCGTGGGGTACTCAGACAGCACGCACAAAGATTGACGCAGTTTCGCCGATGGTCTGGACGGACAAGACAGCAGAGCAGGATAAAGCTGTTGTCGACAATCTGGAGAAAGTTGCGCGTGAACATGGCCGCACGATGGCTCAGGAGTCGCTGGCGTGGATGCTCAGCAAGCCGTTTATCTGCTCGCCGGTCGTTGGAACTACCAGCGTAAAGCACGTCGAGGAAGCGGCCAGTGCGGTGGATATTGTGCTGAGTGATGAGGAGATTGCGGCACTGGAAGCTCCGTACGTAGCCCACACAAAGCAGCACGCGTTCTAACTATGAGTGTGTTTGAGGACCTGCGCAACGGCATAGCTTACGACATAAGGGACGAGAATTATCTTAGGGAAGCTCACGGCGAGATGAAACGCTGCCGTCATCTATGCTGGAAGATTAACCAGACTGACCCCGACGACAGAAACAGCATCATCACTCTTGAACGCGAATTGTTCTGCGGAAATTTGCCTGAAGGCTCATTCCTGACCCCGCCGTTCCAGATTGATATAGCCTGCCGCTTTGAACTTGGCCGTAATGTTTTCGCCAATCACGGACTAACCGCAATGTCCATCGGCACAATTATTGTGGAGGACGGCGTAATGTTCGGCCCGGAAGTCGGATTGTTCACTGTGAATCATGAGCCGCATAATATCCGCGTAATCATGACGAAGGAGATTCATATCAAGCGCAATGCGTGGATCGGAGCAAGGGTGAATATTCTTCCAGGTGTAACCATAGGCGAGAATGCTATTATAGGCACCGGCTCGGTAGTGACTCATGATGTGCCGGATAATTGTGTGGCTGTCGGAGTCCCTGCAAAAATAGTGAAGGAAGTGTAGCTATGAAGAGAGTGTTTGCTGTGTTGACGGTGTTGTGCGTAATGATTGTTCCTGCCTATTCCGGAGAGCCTATAGTGCTAGAATCGCAGGGCAGCTTCATGGTCGGCGGAACTACTGCCGCAAATCATGGAGAGTTCGTTTTTTCTGAGCTGTGGAGTCCGTCAGGACAGACAGCATACGGAGATCACGCCTATGTGTGGTATCAGATTCCGGTGAAGGCAAAGAAATATCCGATGGTGTTTCTTCACGGCGGCGGCCAGTCAAAAAAGACTTGGGAGACAACACCAGACGGACGCGAGGGCTTTCAGAATATATTTCTGCGTCGCGGATTCAGCACATATCTTGTTGACCAGCCGCGCAGAGGTGAAGCAGGATTCTCGACTGTCTCGGGAGAACCTATTCCTCCAGCGTATTATGACCGCACAATGTTCACGCTGTTCCGTCTCGGACGCTGGCCGGAATTTTTCCCGGATACACAGTTTCCGCAAGACGAGGCCAGTCTCGAGCAGTTCTACAGGCAGGGCACACCAAACACAGCTCCTCTCGATTTTGGTGTAGTCGCTGACGCAATGGCAGCACTCCTCGCGAAAACTGGCCCGGCAATTCTCGTAACACATTCACAGGGCGGCGGAGCAGGGTGGCTGACAGTTCTTCGCACCGAGAACATCAGGGCAATTGCGGCATATGAACCTGGAGGGAGTCCGAGACTATTTCCTGAGGGTGAAGTTCCGGAGCCTATAGCTACGTCGTTCGGAGTGATTGAGGGAACTGCTATTCCCCTCGAGGAGTTCAAGAAGTTCACGAAATTTCCCATCGTGATATTCTACGGCGACCACATCGCTACAGAACCGACGGACAATTACGGCTCTGACCAATGGCGTGCGGAATTGGCACTAGGGAGAAAATTTGCGGAACTGGTCAACAAATACGGCGGAGACTGCACGGTTATTCACCTGCCAGAACTTGGAATAAAGGGCAACACACATTTCATGTTCAGCGACCTCAATAACATAGAGATTGCGGATTTGCTCTCAAAGTGGCTTTCGGAGAAAGGGCTTGACGAATAATGAGAGAGATACTTTTTGCGTCGGCAATAGTTATAGCAATTGCTGGTTCGGCGTTTGCGCAGGAAGTGAAGTATATTGATGCTCCGACATCACACTTTCGGGAGCGGCGGTTATGAGGCTGCAGAATGGTTCAGGTCTCACTGAAGTACAGAGTTGAAATTACTCCGAGAGAGGAAGCGGATTATCAGGCTTATGTTGCCGAAAAGATGGCGGGCTATCGTGCAGGAGGACTCAGCGGCAATTACGCTCCGGCGACTCCGGATTACGCATACGAGGACATGAACGCGGCGGTTAAGCTGGTGCGCGAGAGAGCCTCAGAGTTTCATGTAAAGCCCGACAGAATCGGAATAGTTGGGTTCTCTGCGGGTGCTTTGATGGCTGTGTACAACGCAGAGTGTGCTCCTGCAGAGTGCAAGGCAGATTTCATCGGCTCAATCTATGGTCAGCTGGTTATGCGCGAAATGCCGGATAAGCTGCCTCCATTATTTGCGGCTATGTCGTCTGACGATGAGCTATCCGGACAGAGCGGCTTCGAGATAATCCAGGCATGGCAGAAGAGAGGAATTGCGGAGCTTCATCTTTACGGACAGGGCGGACACAATTTCGGGATGGGACATAGGCCGTAGCGTCAATCATTCTCAATAACGGCCTGACATTCCGCAATTCTGGATCAATAAAGCTCACGCCTACCAGAACGAGCGCGGCGTTGGTGCGGCAGTCCGTGAATCGGGAATACCGCGCGGAGAAATCTGGATAACCAGCAAGTTATGGCCTACAGACTATAATTCCGGCAACGCAGAAGAATCCATCAACAAGATGCTCGAACGTCTGGGAGTGGAGTATATGGACTCTCGAGCTTCGACATGAACGAGGCACTCTTTGACGACGTAATCTCTAAGACAGAGATTAAGCCCGCAATCGTCCAGATAGAGCTTCACCCTTAATTATCTTGCGCTGGCACGTTCAGGAACAGTGCTGGACTTCACTCTGTCTGATGAGGACATGGCTAAAATGCGATCGCTTGACGGTGAAAAGAGATTCTACACGGGAACTTTTGAGAGTTCGCAGAGATTTAATGAATGGAAACCGGAGGATTAATCATGACGAAAAACACAGTTGTACTATTAGGGACAGGCTCAATCGGTCAGGCAATAGCCCGCAGAGTCTCAGCAGGTATGCACCTAGTTCTTGCTGACCTGAAGAAAGAAAACGCAGACAAAGCCGCCAAAATTCTCGAGGATGCTGGCTTCGAGACCAGCACCATCGCCGTTAATCTGGGTTCACGCGAGGACATCCTTGCACTGGTTGAACATGCACAGAGTTTCGGCCCGGTCAAGAACGTCATCAATGCCGCAGGAGTATCACCCTCTCAGGCATCGGTTCAGGACATTCTGCGGGTGGACATGTACGGTACTGCGGTACTGCTTGAGGAGTTCGGGAAGGTTGTTGCCGAAGGCGGCTCGGGAGTCGTAATTTCGTCGCAGTCCGGGCACAGGCTCGGGGCACTCACTGAGGAACAGAACACACAGCTTGCGACTTCGCCCGTCGATGAGCTGATGACCCTTCCCTTCATCACATCAATCACCGACACCCTCAAAGCCTATCAGTACTCCAAACGCTGCAACGTTCTGCGCGTAATGTACGAGGCTTCACGCTGGGCGAAGAGGGGCGCGACCATAAACTCCATCAGTCCAGGAATAATCATTACACCTTTGGCGAACGATGAGCTTCACGGTCCGCGAGGCGAGGGCTACAGGAAGATGCTGAGCATGAGTCCGGCTGGAAGGGCAGGGACTCCGGACGAAGTGGGGGACTTGGCCGAGTTCCTCATGAGCAGCAGGGGACGGTGGATTTCCGGTAGCGATTTCCTGATTGACGGAGGAACAACAGCATCCTACTGGTACGGAGACCTGCAGTACCTCAAAGCTACTCACTAAAAAATTATCCCCCTTCAAGATTACTCCTGAGGGGGGATTTCGTTTGCCTCTTCGGGCTTTTCGTCAGGACTCTTCAGCAGTATCACCCTTTCTCCGTTCTCGACAAGGTTATACTGCTCACGCGCCAAATGCTCCGCGCCTTCCTTTGTCCGGTAAAACGCTACCTTCTCCTTGTAGTTCCGAACAGACTCCCGCTTCTCCTTAAGCACTGCCTCACTTTTCCCTATGGCCTCCCGAATCTGCGCAATCCTCTCAAGCTCAAACCGGTAATAGCTCACAGTTATAGCCAGACCCAGAACAGCAAGTGCTATCAGGATAATCTGCTTCAGCGAGGGCATTTTTCCTGACCCGCCTACATTCTCTCAGGAGCAGTTACTCCCAGAAGTTCGAGGCACGACGCAATCACTAGCTTAACTGCCCGCGCAATGTTCAGCCTTCCCGCCCGGATATTCTCGTCGCTCTCATCGAGAATCCTGTTAGTGTTGTAGAACGAGTGAAACACTCCGGCCAAGTTCAGGACATATCCCGTGAGTGCCTGCGGTGCAAGATCATTAGAGGCTTCCCTCACAGCGTCGGGGTATTGCGCAAGAACATCGGCCAAGTCCTTAGCGTCCTTATTGCCGAAAATTTCTGCGGGTATGTTTTCGGGGTCAAGTGCATCAAGATTTCCGCCCCTGTTCACGTATTCACGAAGTATTCCTGAGATTCTGGCGTGAGCATATTGCACATAGTAGACGGGATTTTCGCTGCCCTGCTTCTTGGCCAGGTCCAGGTCAAAGTCCAACTGAGAATCGCTCCTCCTCATCAGGAAGAAGAATCTCGTTGCGTCAACACCTGCCTCGTCGAGGACATCACTTAGCGTGATAAATTCTCCCTGCCTCGTCGACATGGTAACTATTTTTCCGTCGCGAAGCAAATTCACCAGCTGAATCAGCAGTACAATGAAGTCGTCGGGATTTTTCCCCATTGCCTTAATCGCTGCTTTGACACGGGCAATATATCCGTGATGGTCAGCTCCCCAAACGTCAATCACCCGCTCAAAATTCCGTGTGATGAACTTGTTGCGGTGATAGGCTATGTCCGAAGCGTAGTATGTAGGGATTCCGTTTGCCCTCACTAAAACCCTGTCCTTGTCGTCGCCAATTATGTCCTCTGTTCTGAACCACAAAGCTCCGTCCTGCTCATACGCATAGCCTTTCGCCTTCAGGTCATCCATTGCGGATTTGACGAGGCCGTTTTCGTGCAGATAGCCTTCCGGGAAAAAGTTGTCGAATTTTACTCTGAACTTCTCGAGATCCGCCCTTATGCCCTGCATTATTGTTGAGGCGGCATATTTCCTGAAATAGTCCAGGCTATCGCTTTCAGGGACATCGAGGAAGCGTTCTCCTTCTTTGGCGATAATCTCACACGCAACATCGTAGATATATGCTCCCTTGTAGCCGTTCTCCGGAAAATTGGACTCTCTTCCCAGAAGCTCAAAGTACCTGGCCTGAGTTGACCTGCCCAGCGTGTCAATCTGCAGGCCCGAATCGTTCATGTAGTACTCCCTCTGAACGTCCCAGCCCGTGAACGCCAGAATCCGCGCCACAGAATCACCGACTGCTGCTCCTCTTCCGTGTCCTATGTGCAACGGCCCGGTCGGATTGGCACTCACAAACTCAACCTGTACTTTTCTGTTCTGCCCTAGATTTATTCCGCCGTAAGCTGTTCCCTGTTTGAGCACATCACTCACAACATCAGCGTAGAATTTTCCTGACAGCCACACGTTCAGGAATCCCGGCCCGGCTATCTCCGTCTGAGTGATTACATCCTCATTCTTGAGGGACTCCGCAATTTTCTCCGCTATGTCGCGCGGCTTGGACTTCAGGGGTTTGGCGAGTCTCATCGCCGCATTCGCCGCTCTGTCTCCGTGTCCTTCGTGCTTGGGACGCTCAAATTCTGCGTTAATATCTTCAGCTCCGAGTGCCTTCACCGCATTGTTCAGAGCTTCATTCAGTCTCACAACCGCTGTATTTTCTCCGTACATTCTCTCTCTCCTATCTTACGGGAATCTGCCGCGCAGAAAATGCCCTCCAGTTATCCAGATGCCTCTGCAACAACGGCATATTCCCCGACGTAATGCTGTTCATGTTCACCTCAAAACGAGAATCCGCAATCAACCTGTGCCGTTTGTTCAAGTAGCTTTCGGAATAATTTATCTTGTCGGGATTCTTGCTTACCTTGTTCTCAACAAGAGCCTGCGACGCGTTTTTCGGGAAACCCAGCGTAATATTCTGGTCAACCACAAACGGGAATAACACCTCAACGGGAGCTTCATACCCTCCCAATTTTCGCATTGCCACAGGCTCAAAGAACGGCAATATCGCCAAAATTCCCCTGCCTGTCCCGCCAACACCGGGCTTGTTCTCGAGTTTGAACGAGACCTCCGGAACTCCCTTAACACTCCTATATTTTACGTCCTTATAGTTCGTGAGGCCGGGAAACAGCGATAACAATGCTCCCCTAGCTGTCCCGTCTGTCGGGCTGTTCCCGAGCATAAGTGCCCCCCAGGCTCCGCGCATAAGAACCCTGACCGTACCGCTTATGCGCCCGCCTTCATCAAGCTGAAGTTCCATAATTGCGCTGAGTCTGTTATCGGTGGATTTAGATGAAGGTATTTTGCGTGAAAAGAACCTGCCGTCAGAATTTACGCTGAAGATTTTTGCACCTGCCAATAATTTTGGGTCGGTCATGTCGTGAAAATCTATCCCCTTCACGCCCTGAACTTCAAGCACCGGATTCCTGAACATTCCGGCACACATCGGGGAGTTCTCGTCCGGCTCAAACGGCAGCTGCCACGCAACAGATGCCTCGACTTTCTGAGCGGCGAGCCACGAACGCGCAAGAAGCACTTTCTCCTCCTGAGTGAGTGCACCGTTGCCGGGAATTTTTCGGGGTGAACCTTCAGCTAACTCTATAGTCTCTCGATTCTTGAGCCAGTCTATCAGTTTGAGCGTTCCGTCCTTCTTTGAGCGTTTGAACCCCGACAGTGCTTCGCTGTCAGGATTAACATTGCCAACGTTCTCCGCGTCCTTGATGAGTCCTGCCGCTCCTGAAGTGCCCTTGCGTGAACCGAACACTACACCTGCTCTCTGAAGCCTTGCCAGTTCTCCGGCTGAAGTATACGGGTCGAGATTTATGCGCCTCCAAGTGTAAGATGTTCCGGTGCTGTCCTCGTCAATTTCTGGGGATCTGATGTCGGGAAAAGTTTTGTACGCAAGCCGCTGGGGCGAATACACTTCAACGATGGATTCCCAAACCCTCAAGTCTTCCTGAAACCAGCACATTCCTTCTACACTGAGCTGTGAGGGCAAAGACTCCTTCCAGGCCACCGCCAAAATAAACGTCTCCGGCAATCCCTGAAAGTTCACCCGAATAATTCCGGCCTGTGAATCTTCTTCGGTTACGGCTTCGGAAATTTCCGCAAGGCTTGTGAAATCATAAGCGGTTGCTTCAAGAATCTCAGCACTGCCATTTGCTGGAACAGGAATATTCCAGTTGAGCCATTTTCCGCCGAGTCCTCTGCGGCCAAGTATCACATAAAGCCTCGTAATCTCCGTTCCGCCAGTGTCTGAACGCGAAACTAGAGAGTGTTTCAGCCAGATTATGCCCGTAGCTTCCTGGTAAGTCGTGAAGTCCGGGTTCATCTGCTTCATGCGCGACAAGTTATACTCTGGTGCTGCCGTCTCGGTGAACTTGCCATTGGTCTTGACGTAGGCGGGAAGAAGCCCTGACATGTTGAGCGATTCGACGGGCCGCATGTTGAGCTTTGAGCTGTCCATGAGGTCATCAGCGAAGGCAGGACTCACGAACAGCAGGAGTATCAGCCACAAAAATTTACGCTTCAAGCGTTACAGCCCCCTTCCATGACAATACTTGTACTTCTTGCCGCTCCCGCAAGGGCAGGGATCATTCCGTCCTACCTTCTGTATTTTCTTGGTCGGCATTCTTGCTTCAGCAGGAGCATTCGTATGAAATTCCTGCTTCTCCATCGTGAGCTGACGTTCGGGCCTTGCCTTCTCCGTCAGAATCCTAATCCTGAATATCTGCTCGGTGAACGTATCCTTTACGCGTTCCATCATGTCCGTGAACAGGTTGTACGATTCGAACTGGTACTCGATAAGCGGATCCTTCTGGCCGATTGCCCGCAGACCAATTCCGCGCCTAAGCTCATCCATTCCGAGCAGGTGTTCGCGCCACGACGAGTCTAATGTATTCAGCAGAAGGTGCCTGACGATATTTCCGGCTATGTTCATCTCGGAATTTGCGTTAAGTTCGGCGATTTTCGAGTCGTAACGGGATTTTACGCCGTCAAGTATTTCCTCGCGCATACCTTCCATGTCTAAATGAGTGTCAACGCTGGCGATTCTGCCCTCTGCTCCCTGACCGAAAAGTGAACGCAGTCTTGACGCGGCCCTCTCCGGTTCAGGCTCTCCGCTCTCCGGAAAATACTTGTCCAAAATTCCGTTCACCACGCCGTGAATCACGTCCCAGCCATAATCCGCCATTTCCTCAACAGGTGTCGTGAGAATGTCTGCTCTCTCGGCGTAAATTGCCTCTCTCTGCTGGTTCATTACGTTATCGTAGGCTAAAAGCTGTTTCCTGATGTCGAAGTGCATTTCCTCGACCTTTTTCTGCGAGTTCTCGATAATTTTCGTGAGCATCGGGGACTCTATTGCTTCGCCGTCCTTGAGGCCGAGTTTTCCCATCAATGGCTGTATTCTGTCTGAGCCGAAGAGTCTCAACAAATCATCTTCGAGAGACAGGTAGAACCTCGAGACCCCGGGGTCTCCCTGACGGCCGGAACGTCCGCGCAGCTGGTTATCAATGCGTCTGGATTCGTGGCGTTCCGTGCCGATAATCGCGAGACCTCCCAGAGACGCAACGCGGTCGTGTTCCTCCTGAGTTGACGGATTTCCGCCGAGCATAATATCTGTTCCGCGTCCGGCCATGTTCGTAGCTACGGTAACTGCTCCTTCGCGTCCGGCCTGTGCAACAATTTCCGCTTCCTTCTCATGGTATTTTGCGTTGAGGACGTTGTGGGGAATACGGCGGGCCTTCAGTAATTTGCTGACCCGTTCGGAGTTTTCGATTGACGTTGTTCCGACGAGGACGGGCTGGCCGTTTTTGTGGCACTCTTCAACCTGGTCTGCAACGGCCTTGTACTTTTCGTGCTGGGTCGCAAAAATCACGTCGGGCTGGTCATTCCTAATCATGGTTTTGTGCGTCGGAATGCTCACTACCTGCAGGCCGTAAATCTCCTTGAACTCTTCGGCTTCGGTTGCTGCTGTCCCGGTCATTCCCGCCAATTTATGATACATCCTGAAGTAATTCTGCAGGGTAATCGTTGCGAGTGTCTGGCTCTCGCGTCCAACCTTTACGCGTTCCTTTGCCTCGATGGCCTGATGCAGTCCGTCGGAATACCTTCTGCCTATCATGAGCCTTCCTGTAAATTCATCGACGATAATCACTTCTCCGTCCTTCACGACATAATCAGTGTCGCGCTTGTAGAGCCTGTGAGCTTTGATTGCCTGAACGATTCTGTGTGCCAGTTCCGAGTGTGCCGCGTCGGAGAACAGGCCGGGCATCTTCAGGAAATCCTCTGCCTTCTGGATTCCGGAGTCGGTCATCGAGATTGAGCGTTCCTTCTCGTCCTTCTCATAGTCAGTGCCTTCCTTGAGGGTGCGGGCGGCGTTATCGGCCTTGATGTACAGTTCCGAATCGTCATCACTTGGCCCGGAAATTATGAGGGGAGTACGTGCTTCGTCGATGAGTATCGAGTCAACTTCGTCGACTATGCAGAATGAATGTCCTCTCTGCACCATGTCTGACGGACTAAGCACCATGTTATCGCGCAGATAGTCGAAGCCGAACTCGCTGTTTGTGCCGTAAGTTATGTCGGCGTTGTAGGCGGCAATGCGTTCGTCCTGCGGCATATATGGGTAAATCACTCCGACGGACAGGCCAAGAAAATTGTAGATGGGCTTCATCCACTCGGAGTCTCTGCGGGCCAAGTAATCGTTCACCGTTACGAGGTGCACTCCCTCGCCCTTCATCGCGTTCAACACAACTGCGAGGGTAGCGACTAATGTTTTGCCTTCGCCGGTCTTCATTTCGGCGATGCGTCCGTCATGCAGTGCCATTCCTCCGATAAGCTGAACGTCATAATGCCTGAGTCCTATAGTGCGTTCGCTGACCTCCCGGACAATCGCGAAGACTTCCGGCATAACGTCATCAAGAGCATCTTCGTCCTGAACCTGAGCCTTCAGTTCAAGGAAGCGGGCCTTAATTTCGTCGTCAGTCTTTGCGTGAATGTCCTGCGAATAGCTGTTGATTATGTCTGTCAGGCCGGAATAGTGCTTAATCGCCCTGTCGTTAGGGTCAAGGCCCAGCAGTTTTTTTACTCTGTCAAATATCATATTGTCTCCTGTGTAGAAAAATGGAATTTGCGTGAAAGATTATCATGAATTAATTTCAGGTACAACGCAAAAAGGAATGACCTGCATGTTTTGCGTGCAATGATACCGTCATAAATACAACAAATTGCCCTGCCGTCAACGCCACAGCCAGACAGCAGGGTTGTCTATATACCTGTACGAAGTAACGGCAAAACGTTAATCACCGGCTCTTCATACGGGTGAATATTCTTCACCGCAGAAATTATCCTGTCAACATCATCCATGCGGCACGTTACCTCAACTTTAAGCTCCTCTTCCGTGCTGACACTGCCAATTTCCCCGCTGTAGGGATGTGTACCTTCAAGCGGCCTCCACGTGCCCGTTACACGCGAATATGACAAACACGAGTCATACTTCCCGATATGTCCGGCATCACATTTACGAAGGACATCCTGCAGGATTTCGAGGTGTGATTCCGGAATGAATATCTCCAGTTTGCAGAACTCCGTCATAGCAGCTGAGAGTATATAGGCCCGCCCGGCGTAAGCTGACTCCTCATCAGGAACAATTCACTGCACTCAAAAGTTATCGGCGGAATTTCTCCCAGCTTCCTAACTACCGCTTCGGGCAATCTGTAATCGTCCTTCAGCCGAGCAAGGGTCAGATGTGCACGGAATTTCTTCGTTTCGTGCGGAAGCTCCATCTCCGAACACAGCACATCATCAACTTTATACGCAATGCGGCTGATTTCATAAGCCCCTTGTTTCCCTGAAAGCCACAATGTGCGCGGAACACTCAGGTTCGGAAATGCTCCGATATAGTCAAGCCTCATCGTGAAGGGGTCAAAATACTTCATAGGTTCCAGCAATTCCTTCACCTGCTCTATATCTTCATGAGGAAGCTCGCCGAGAAATTTCAGCGTTATGTGGAACTGCTCGCGCCTAACCCAGCGGATTGGGGCAAGGGGCCGCAGTTCAGCAAGAAAATTCTCCAGCTCATCAGCCACATTGCCCGGCAATTTCACCGCAACAAAAGCACGTATCAGTTCAGGCATACTACAAAAACTCCACCATTTCGGACTGAGCTTTGCGGAGAGTGTGGCGGTCTGATGGTGCCGCGTCTTCTGCGGGATAACCTACTGGGAACAGGGCGACCATATCCCAGCCCTTCATGTCGGGGAATGATTCCGCAACTTTCGGTACATCGAAGAACCCTATCCACGTTGTGCCAAGCCCCAAAGCCTGAACCGCAAGCATCATGTGTGCAGCAACTATGCTCGCGTCAACGTCCTCGAAGTTCCGGTTGTCTGACGGTCTCACAAACGCTCCTTCGGCTTTTCCGCCCACAGCAAACACAACAGGAACGTTCTCTGTCCACTTGAACGGAGTGCAGGCTTTGATTTTTGCGAGGGCATCTTCACTCTTGATGACCCAGATTTTCACGGGCTGTATATTCTTGGCCGTCGGTGCAGATATTGCCGCCTCAAGAATTGCGTCAATCTTGCTGTCCTCGACCGGCTTATCGCTGAACTTCCTGCATGAATACCTTTCTTTTGCGAGCTTCAAGAAATCCATAATTATCATCTCCTACAAAAATACCCCGCCATATTTCAGACGGGGCATAACGTCTTCACAAAACTACTGCTGATTCTCCCACTCTGTGCCCTTGAAAGCCTCAGCAAACGGGTTGTACATTCCTTCCTCCGAGTCGTCCTCATACCCCGCAGACTCCTTGAGGTTGCGCGAACGTGATTTGCCGCCCTTGCGCTCCCTGCGCTCGCCCTTCTCCGGACGCTCGCCCTTCTGCTCAGCACGCGGCGACTCCGCCTTGACCACTGGCTCCGGTTCCGGCTCAGGCTCAAGTGCACTCAACGACAGCCTCATTCTCCGCTGGCCAGGATCAACCTCGAGAATACGAGCTGTAACTTCCTGCCCTTCCGTTAGGACATCAGCAGGCTTCTCGACCCTCTTGCGGCTTAACTGGGAGATGTGGATCAACGCCTCTACACCCTCCTCAAGCTCGACAAATGCTCCGAAGTCCGCAAGCCTTACTACCTTGACCTGTACGTCCTGTCCGGGCACGTAACGCTTGTCGATGTCCGACCAAGGATCATGGAGCTGTTTGCACCCTAAGCTGATTCTGCGCTTCTCCTGGTCTGCCTCAAGCACAAGCACTTCAAGCTCCTGGCCCCTGCGCAAAACATCACGCGGCTTCTTGATTCTTGCCCAGCTGATATCTCCGACGTGAACAAGTCCCTCAATTCCGGGTTCAAGCTCAACAAATGCTCCGAAGTCCGTTAAGTTCGTAACGACACCCTTCATCACGTCGCCCTTGTGAATGCGCTCGCTCATAGTGTCCCAAGGATCTCCGGTTACCTGCTTGATGCTGAGGGAAATTCTGTCCTTCTCGCGGTCAATTCCGATTACCTTAACAGTAACCTTGTCGCCCTTCTTGAACATGTCGCGAATCTTGATGTTGCGCTTCCACGTCAGTTCCGTAACGTGAACCAGTCCGTCAAGCTCGCCCAGAGACACAAACACTCCGAAATCCGTAAGGCTCGACACTTCGCCCTCCACAACGTCGCCCTCGTGGACGCGCTCGTAGAACTTGGCCTTGCGCTCTGCCTCTGCCTCCTCGAGAAGTTCACGGCGCGAGAACACAAGCCTGTGCTTCCTCTTGTCGTGATCTAGGACTTTTACCTTTATGTTCTGACCGACAAAATTTGACGGGTTTGCTCCTCTGCCTGCAAGCGTAAGGTGCGATACGGGAATAAAGCCTTCAAGCCCGAAGCTGTCCACCATGAGACCGCCCTTAACCCTGCTGACTCCTCTGACCTGCATAATCGGACTCTCCTTGACTGCCGCCTCCAGAGCGTCCCATCTCCTGTCGAACTCGTGCCTCCAACGTGAAAGCAATAACTGCGCTTCCTCGCCGTCCCTCACGCTGACGACCTCAACCTCAATTGAGTCGCCGGGCTTCGGCTCCGGGCCGGTCTCGATCAGGGCGTGATTGGTGTATTCCTTTTCGGGAAGGACACCCTCACACTTGAAGCCGACGTTCACGAGCCATCCGGCCTCATTCTTGCCGACAACTGTTCCGGTGAGAATCTGCCCCTTGCGGAGTCTTACCGTGCTGCCGTACTGGTCAAGAAGTTCCTGCATGGTCTCTGGCTCATGCTTGACTTCGGTTTCCTGTGCCTGCTCTGTCTGAACGGGCGCTGCTGCTTCCTGTGCAGCTTCCTGTGCTGCTAATTCCTGCTGATCCATTAGTGAATCAAACCCCCTATGACTACCTATTTGTGCGCTATTGCTTTGGTTACTTTATCGATAAGCCATCCGGGCGTGCTTGCTCCGGCGGCAATACCAATCCTGTTTTTGCCGGTGAACCATTCCTGATTGTCGGCTAATTCCTTCTCGTCCTCAATCCACAGTACATTTACGCCTTCTGACGCGATTATGTCCCGGAGTTTGCCGGTGTTCGCACTCTGCTTTCCGCCGATTAGGACTACTCCGTCGATGTCGTTATTCCTCACTAAATCACGGGCTGCTTCCTGGCGTTCTGCTGTTGCCTTGCAGATTGTGTTGCACACGTGAAGCTCCGAGCATTTCACCGAGAGAATGCCCGCAACTTTCGCGAGCCTCTCCTCTCTCTGCGTAGTCTGCGAGACCAGCGCAATCCTGCCGTGCCGGGTTACTTGCGAGGCTTCCTGCTCATCCGCAACTACCTCGACATCGCCGGGCTTTACCGTGTGGCCGAGTATGCCCTTAATCTCCGGGTGATTCTTGTCGCCCAGAAGCACAACGTGATAATTCTGGCGCGACAATTCCTCTGCCATATCCTGCGCCTTCTTCACGAACGGGCAGGTCATGTCCTCAACTTCAACGCCCTTAGCCTTCAGCCTCCCGAACACCTCCAGCGGCTCACCGTGTGCCCTAATCAGCACCCTTGCTCCGCCGGGAATATCTTCTGCTGACTCTGCAACTCTCAGGCCAAGTGCCTCAAGCCTCGCAACTTCCTGCGGATTGTGAATAGGCAGGCCGATCGTCCACACTTCGGGAGTTTTCGTGAGTGCACGCTCTATCGCGTCAACCGCACGCTTCACCCCGAAGCAGAACCCGGCATGTTCAGCCATTACTGTTTTCATTCGTGAACGGCCTCGTTGTCTGCATGATTATTTATGTGATTCGTAATTGCCTCGATGATTTCTTCTTCGTGATTGGATTCTGCCATGTCAAACCATATCGCAGGCTCAAACTTCTTGAACCATGTCTGTTGTCTCCTGCAAAACGCCTTAGTACGCGAAATTGCCCCTTCAAGTGCCTGCTCGAGCGTCAATTTTCCCCTGTGATAGTCTACCAGTTCGCGATAGCCCAAGCCTTTTAGGGGATTGTGCCTGTCGTCGAAACCGTGCTCCATCAGCCAGCTTACTTCTTCAGGGAATCCCGACGAAAACTCCTGCTCAAGGCGTATCTCTATCCGCGAGAATAACTCCTCACGTGAGCGCGACAGCCCCACATACAGCACATCGAAGCCGTAATCCTTCTTTGTGCCTTCCTGATAAATTTTCGAGGGAGCTTTTCCCGTCAAGTCCCATATCTCTAGGGCACGGGTTACTCTCTGTACGTCGTTCTTGTGGAGTTTTTCTGCGGTGTCCGGGTCAACTTCGGCAAGCCTCATGTGCAGCAGTTCCGCTCCCTGCGAATTGGCGAGCGTCTCGTACTTTTCCCGGATGTCGGAATCCGACGGCAATTCCTCGTTAAGCACAGCATGAAAGAGTGCGTTGTAGTAGAACGGTGTTCCGCCGACGAACAGGGGAATGCGTTTTCGCGCAAATATCCTCGCTGCGGCTTGGGCGGCTCTATCCGTGAAGTCCGAGACTGTGAATTTCTCGTCCGGGTCTGCAATGTCAATCATGTGATGTGGAATTTCGCGGCGGAGTGCAGGTGAAATCTTGTCGGTCCCTATGTCCATGTAACGATAGACCTGGCGGGAATCCACCGAGATGATTTCAGCGTTTAATTTTTCTGCAATGGACAAGCTAAGCGCGGTTTTACCTACTGCTGTAGCTCCGATCAAAGCAACCACAGGCTGCCGGTTCATATAAATGCTAATGACCTCTTGACGCAAAATGATTTGAATGGCCTGAATTATAGCATAAGTTGAGAATTTACAAGTGTATAATTAGCGTATCCGAAGACAAGAAAGGAAATTCGTAATCATGAAGAAATATCCTCCGCTTGAGATTGTTGCGCCGCTGGTGTTTGCGTTTGTGTTTGCGGTTACGCTGATATATTCGAGGTTTGAGCCTCACGTAGAGGATGTGAACAGTGATTACGTAAAGCAGTATACCGGCAGGCCCGGGTATGTTCTTGTGGATGTGAGGCCGGAAGAAAATTTCGAGGGACAGTCTCCGATGTTCGGAGTACCTGGCGGCCATATTCCGGGGGCAATAAATTTTCCGCTGGGGGACCTGAAGATAGCTGCACCTTCTGCGGCATTGTCCAAAGCCGGAATAGTGAAGGACAGGACGATAATACTTTACTGCAACACCGGCACAGCGGCGGGGAAGTTTGCTGATGCGCTGATAAGGAACTTCAACTTTTCGCCGTCTAAGCTCAAAAATTACAGGGGCAGTGTTATAGACTGGGCATCATATCCGTCGAATAAACTTTTGCCGGAAGACCACGAGTCCGGATTCCCGGAGATTGCTCATCCTCTGGATTTCGGAGGAAAATAACAGGAGATGATTCGTAATTGACAGTACCGATATTAGACCTTAAGCGTTCGTTCAACGAGATACACCCGGAAATTTCTGCGGCAGTGGAGAGAGTTTTTGCCACACAAGGCTTTGTGCTTGGCCGTGAGGTAGAACTTTTCGAGCGTCATTGCGCAAAATATTTAGAGCTTCCAGAAGATTCGTGCGTAGGCTGTGCGTCGGGAACTGATGCTCTGCTTCTCGCATTGATGGCAATTGACCTCAAGCCCGGCGACGAAGTAATCACGACACCGTTCACGTTTTTTGCGACCGCCGGAGCGATTGCGCGTCTGGGCGGAGTGCCTGTGTTCGTTGACGTTGACCCTGAGAGCTACAACATAGACATTCAGCATGTGATGGACAAAATTACGCCGAAGACCAGAGCGGTTTTGCCGGTGCACCTGTTCGGACAGATGACACCTCTTGAGGAAATTGCGCCTAAGCTCAAAGAACGAGGCATAGCGTTAATCGAGGATGCGGCACAGGCATTCGGAGCAGTGAGGGTTTTTCCTGACAGGATAGACCGTGCCGGAACAGTGGGGGATATTGGGTGCTACTCGTTCTTCCCGACGAAGAATCTCGGGGGATGCGGCGACGGCGGAATGGTGGTCTCGAAGGATAAGGCAATTGCTGACAGGCTGAGGAGGCTTCGCGTTCACGGAGCGGGCAAGACGTATTTCCACGACGAGATAGGCATAAATTCCAGGCTGGACGCATTGCAGGCCGCAATACTGGATATTAAGCTGAGGCACCTTGACGAATGGAACGAGGAGCGCCGGAAAATTGCGGAGTTCTACAAGCTGCTGTTCAAGGCGAACGGGCTTCACGAGTACGTTACTGTTCCGGAGGAGACGGCAGGGAACGTTCACATATGGCACCAGTACAGCGTGAGGGTGAAGGAAAGACGCGATGAGCTTATGGCATTTCTTGAGGGTAAGGGAATTGCTGTGAGGGTGTACTATCCGCTGAGCCTGCATCTTCAGCCGTGCTTCAGGTATCTCGGGTATCACGAGGGGGATTTTCCGCAGAGCGAGAGGTTATCGCTGGAAATTATGGCACTGCCTGTGTATCCTGGCCTCACGGAAGATGAACAGAAGGAAGTTGCCGAAAGTATAGCTGAGTTTTTCGTGAAGCAGGGTGAAAAATCGCAAAGGTATAGCTGAGTTTTTCGAGAAGCAGAGTAAGGGGCTGGCGGAGCAAAACTCTTTCAGCCCTACCTAGTGCAGATTCGGGTAATTGTCAGTAAATTCCTCACAGCCAGTAAGCTCCTTGTACATGTAGAGCAAGTTTGTAGCGATGTCCTCGTCGTGGAACCTGTCGTCCTCGTAGTGCCTCTTGAACCCGTACGCAGTCATAACGGCCTCATCGTTTGCGTTGTGGGCCTTGCGTAATTCGGGGGGCATGGTGCGTTCGTCGTAGAGGTCGGCAAGTGAGCTTCGGGGGTAGAGTGCGCGAGCGTCGAGTATTGCCTGTGCGGTCTTCTCGATGGCCAGATGCTGGGGGTGTGTTTCAGGGATTTCCGGCCATGGAAAGCAGTTATAGTCGATGGTGCTGCTGTAACTGTAATCACTCTTCAACCTCCCGCTTACTATCCGCACCCAAGCCATATAAACGGAGGACATCAGCACACCGAACTGATACAGCGTAGAGTTCTCGCAGAAAAATATTTTATCGCCTGCTATAACATCAGTGGACAGCCAGCCAATAGGAATATACCTGCGTTTCTCTGAAGACACCTTCGGAATTGCAAGATAGTCTGCATTGCTGTAGCGCACCTCAGTAAACAGCATAGGAGTCTCTGCGCATTTTTTTGTTATCTTCCTCTTGCTCGCGAGCCGAAACTTCCGCACCCTCTCTATCCTCTCAAGGACGTGCGGGCATTTGCGAATGTCTGCAGGCTCTGCTCCAACCATCCACAGGCACCAGCGCGTTATTCTGTTGATGAAGTCCTTACCCATCATATATGGACGAATGAACTTCTCTGCAAGCGGGTCAGTTCTTAGAAGCTCGTTCTTCTCCTCATCAGTGAGAATGAGGTTGCCGTCATCACAAGGAGTTGCCCCTAGCCGAAGCTCCGGCACATCACACAGGGGCTTGCTCGCCGCCTCAACAAAGATATTCGGCCCCTCGAAGATATACGGGTTGATGTTCCCCGCCCAAGGCGGTGCAGGCACCAACAGCTTACGGCCCCCGATAACCGCCCGGCACTCCCAATAATCCCCGTTCGCGTCCTGATAGAACTTTGACGGCACAAGAAAACGGTTGCCGTCTTTGTCCGTGTCATAAAGTCTCATGTTACGCCGTTCTCTGCGAAATTCCGCGCATTCCGCAAATCGCCCAGTCTGTATTTACGTTTGTGATTACGCTTCCGCAGTACTCGCACTGTGCCGACGCATTCAGCTTCAACGGTGCCCCGCAGTGAGGACATCTCTCCGTGTGGACTCCCTCCGCCTCCTCCTGAGTGGTCATTCCCGACTTCCTGCATAACTCTATCTCGTACTCCATGAACTTCTCGCGCTTCTTGTCCCCTGAAATCAGCTCTCCCGTTCTGTCGTCGAGGGTGTAGCTCACAATCCGCGAGTTCAGCCCAACCGTAATGTAGTCCATTCCCGCAGACTGCCTCCATCCCCGCAGATCCGTGCTCAGCACAGCAATTCTCTCCGTGTAGTCCGTGCGTCCGGCCTTCCTGAACTGCTCAAGCTGCCTGTCCATCTGCGCAAAGAACTTGTCCGTCATGTACGGCCTCAGGCTCGAAATGTCCTTTGCCTGCCACGTCTCCTGCATCTGCACGTACAGATTGCTCATCAGGGTCTTTATGCGTTCCTCGTCGAACTCCGGATCAAGCTCAAGGTATTCGTCCATCGGGCGCAGGACTCTCACCGGCTCGTTGAGGTTGAGTTCTGTGTGCTGCTGCTTCTTGGCCTTGCGGTGGGTCATGAACCAGTACAGGAAGAATATCAGGAATACGAAGCCGACTCCCATGCACGTAGCGAGGTCGTCGTCGGAAAACTCCTCATCGCTTGTGCCCTGCCTGATTCCTGCAACACTTCCTGCAAGCGGAAGTACGTTGATGTTTCCGCCGGAACTTCTGGGAATGGGAATATCGTAGTTTGTGGTTGAACGCCGTGTGCTTGAATTTCCGGAGGAGTAGCCGCGCGTCGAGGAGCTTGACGATGTGGAACGTGAGGAACTTGATGAAGAACTTGAACGCGATGAACTGCGTGAAGTGCTGTAGTCTGAGTTGCCGGAGAAGCTCCCGAAATCAGGCCAGGCACTTCCGGCGAAAAGTATAATGCTCAAGATGAGCGTAACAGTCAAAAATTTCTGTCTCATAATCAGACCTCCATTGTGTGAGTGAATGCGCTGATTATACACAAAAAGGGGAAGCCTGAAACCTTATACTTCAGCTCCCCGTGATGCCAAGTTTTTACCATGCGGGACTTCTCAGATTAATTTATCTCGGGAGGCGCAACAACCTTAAACATGCGCCGGAATAACGGATAACAGCAGGAATAACGCACAACCTTAACTATAAACAAAAGGAATGCAGTCAAAAGATTTGAGAATCCCGCACGGAAGGAAAATCCCTATATATCAATCTCAAACTTTACGCTGTTGTTCAGGACATCAAGGGCAGTCTGTGCACGTGCAAGCTCATCACTCACAGCCTCATAGTCCCGTTTTGCGGCCTCAACGTCATAGTTCGCATAGCTGTACTCGATAATTCCTGCCACACGGATAATTTCGCGGGCCTTCGGGAGAACGTCCTTCATTCTGGAAAGTTTGCTGCGTTTCCTGGTGAGCTGAGGAATATACACCAGCATTTGGTCTATCGTCATTCCGAAGCCGGGAACTTCATGCGTAAGGTTGAACGTGCTGATTGCGTGCTTGACCGTCCGAATCCTGGTATCTATTTCGTCAATGGCGGCCTGTGTTGCCGAATAGTCATAGCTTGGCCGGGCCTGCTCTATGTCCTCAGAAATTGCGGCCTTGAACGTTGAACTCTGGCCCTCATTCATCTCCAGCGATAACTTTTCGTCGTTGAGCCTCCGTAACAGTTTCGCCGCCTCTGCCGAAGTGTACAGCATAATTCATATCCTCCGTGAAAATTTTGATGGCTTGGATTATAGCACTTGTTGACAAAATCGGGCGGGGGGCGTAAAATTCCCTTCGTTGTGTTTCCGCCATAGCGCAATCGGCAGCGCGGATGACTGTTAATCATTAGGTTCCAGGTTCGAGTCCTGGTGGCGGAGCCAAATTTTTAGCCAGAGACAATTACAGATCCAGAGGGTTAATAGCCTTCCGGGTCTTTTGTTATGTCTGGAGATGTGTCCTGACAAAAAACAAAAAAAATGCCCTCCAATTCAGGAGAGCGGAAGCATTTACGGAGACTGCTATCTCTCTTTCCGTATCAGGAGACACACGAAACTTTGATTGTTATATCCGGGCTTAGTACTGAGCGCAGGCAGTTTGCCGGGTTTCCTTTCACTGCTCCCTATCAGCCCGAGAGATGCTGCCCGTCCCTGCATTTTTGCCTTGAAGTTAGCTGTGTCGTCCTTGATGTAATACACTGCCCACCATGCTTTATTGTTGTCGATTACAACGTGGTAATAAGCCGGGTTAGGAACAGATGACCAATTCTGCATATACCCTTTGACATCATCAATAATATCACCGTCAGTTGCACCTTCGCCGAAATTTTTGCCAGCATTGTCCGCGTAATATGCCAGTGCCGCCACGCTCAGGTTGCGCATATTGTTGTAGAGGTTGGTAACCTCTGCGGAACGTCTGCTCTCTGCGGCGGACATAAAGAACATTGACGAGAGAATAGCTATTATCGCCATCACTATCAGCAATTCCACCAACGAAAACCCTTTGTGTCTCATGAAACATTCCTCCTTTTCAGCCTACAGAAAACCCCTCTCCGGTGAGAGAGGGGAACAACGATTGCTTAATCCTTATGTGCCGGACAGCAGGCTACCTCACGAATAGAGCTACTTTACCGTCTCCACCGTCGTAAACGTTCGCCGTCTTGTTGTAAGTACCAGCCTGCGTGTCAGCCGGAGCTTTTAACAGCCCTATCGACTTCGCACGTCCCTTGAGCTTGCTTCTGATACCAGTCTTCTCCGTCTCTGATCCCTGCACATCGTATGTTACGTACCACTCGCCTCCGGCTGTTATGATTGCATCGTAGCCTGGCTCATTGAGCTTTTTATCGTCGGTAAGGTACTTTGCAATATCCCCGCTGAAGCCAGAGGGTTTTGTGGTGTTCGTCAGATTGCTGACGTAGTCCATGCTGTCCACGTAATACGCCAGTGCCGCCGTCTTCAGGTTGCGCAAGTTGCTCACAACGTTGCTCGCCTTCGCACTCGTTACTGCCTCCGTGCTCGACATCATCATCATTGCCGACAAAATGCCGATTACCACGATTACTATCAACAGCTCCACAAGCGTGAAGCCCTTACGCTTAATACTCTTCATTCTTTTTCCTCCTATAGTTTTGTTTTACCGAACTGCTGCTCCTGATGCCCATAATACCCGCAAAGTTTTATGCTTTACGACATTCCTCCCTTGTTTCCCGCCCCATTATACTACTCAAAACTACTTAGGGGGGGGGGGCAAAATTACTTAATCTTTATGAGAGCTGAACGATTGATGATGTTATCGGTGCGAATATCGAGATCGCAATTACCGCTATGATCGCTCCGACGAAGACTATCATCATCGGTTCAAGCAACGATACCGTAGCCTTGATCTGTTCGTCCAGTTCCTGATCGTACCACGCCGCCACACGCTCAAGCATTCCGTCGAGATGTCCCGTCTCCTCGCCGATCCTCATCATCTGCGACACAAGAACAGGAAATATCTTCGCCTGCTTGGACGCTTCGCCAAGTGATACACCCCTCGTTACGGCAGTCCTCAAGTGTTCGTAGCCGTCCTCAACTGCCGCGTTGCCGGCCGTGCCCTTCGCCATCTCGATGCTCCGGATTATCGGTACACCTGATGCAGTAAGTGCCGCCAATGTCCTGCTGGAACGTGCCATCGCCGCCTTCAGCAGCAAGTCCTTCATCACAGGAATCTTGAGCTTCAATCTGTCCATAAAGGGGCGCGTGCTCTTGTTCCTGCACAAAAACTGCCAGCCGCCTATCGTACCGACAACAATTATCGCAATTATGTACCAGTTCTCCGAAAACCAGTCCCCCATCGCAAACATGGTCAGCGTTATTGCCGGAAGCTCTATGCTAAGCGTGGAAAACACTTCCTTGAATTTCGGCACCAGAAACACAAAGAAGAACACCAGTATCAACGCCGCGAACGTCATAACAAATCCCGGATAGAACAATGCACTGCGGATTTTTGTCCTCAAGGCTTCCTGCTTCTCTAGGAGAATTGCGGCCTGCTCGAGAGAACTTGCGAGAAGTCCTCCTTCTTCTCCCGCCTCAACCAGCGAAATTAACAGCTGGTTAAACACTTTCTGCTGGTTCATCGCCTGGCTGAGGGGCATTCCTCTATCGAGCCTGTTCTTGATGTCGTTCAAAGCCTTGCGCAGGGAAAAATTCTTCTCCTGTTCGGCTATGATGCTGATTGCGCTTGAGAGTCCCAAACCCGCGCTCTCCATTGTGGCGAGCTGGCGGAAAAACACCATCATGCTCTTCAACGGAACTTTTCCTCCGCCGAAGATTGCTCCTATGTCCATGCTTCCGAGTGCACTCAGCTTCTCCATAAAGCTGCTGCTTCCGCCGGACTTTTTCTTGCTGGCTGATGATAATTCTTGTGCTGCAAGGTTGATAACTACCATTCCCCGGCTGCGTAACGAACTCAGAGCATCTTTCTGGCTGGCCGCTTCTGTAAAGCCCTCCAGAATCTGACCGTCAGAGTTCCTTGCGCGGTACTTGAAGTTCATGAAGTTATCCTCCTTTAGCTATTTGGGATTCATTGTCCATTATAGAGCACAGATACTTAATTGCAAGCGTCAAGCTACATTCCGGACATCAGCATACGGTCAATTTCCGGCTGGTCATAGGCGAAATCTTTTGCTGTTGCCTTAGTGATTCTGCCTTCCCTGCACAGTCTGGCCAAATCCTGCTCCATCGTGTGCATTCCGAGAGACATTCCAGTCATGAGTGTGTTGCGGATGCTGCTGGTCTTGCCCTCGCGAACGCTTGCTCTTATTGCCGGGTTCGTAATAAGAATCTCGGTTGCGCAGACGCGGCCTTTAACATCTGCTGTAGGAATTAACTGCTGAGAGCATATTCCCAGCAACGTATAGGCCAGCTGAAGGCGAATCTGGTTTTGCTGGTGCGGCGGGAACACGTCAACCATCCTCTCGATTGACTGTGAGGCATCCTGCGTGTGCAACGTCCCGAACACTAAGTGTCCTGTTTCTGCGGCGGTGATTGCCGCGCTGATGGTCTCGAGGTCGCGCATTTCGCCGATCATTATTACGTCGGGGTCCTGGCGCAGTACGTGGCGGATACCTGACGCAAAATTCTCGGTGTCGTGTCCGATTTCGCGCTGGTGAATGACTGACTTGGCCGGAGTGTGAATGTACTCGATGGGGTCCTCGATCGTAACTATGTGTGCCTTGCGCTGGTGGTTAATCTCGCCGATGATCGCCGCGAGGGTTGAGCTTTTGCCGTGTCCTGTAGGTCCTGTCGCGAGGAATAAGCCTCTGTGTTTTCCGGCCATAGTCTTGAGGACTTCGGGAAGACCGAGCTCATCGATGGAGCGTATCACCGACGGAACAAGCCTGAATGTGAGTGATACGCCGTTCATCTCGCGGTAAAGGCTGCCCCTGAATCTCTGGGATTCATATGTGTATGCGAAGTCGAGGTCTCCGGTTCTGTCGAAGCGTTCGTACTGTTTTGCGTTGAGAATGCTGCTCGCGAAATTTTCCAGAACGTCGCGCGAGAACTTGCCGGTCTCCTGAATGTAGTTCAGGTCTCCGTGAACTCTGAGTGCGGCGAAATTTCCGGAGCTGAGGTGAATATCGCTGGCACCGGAACGAATTGCGAGCCTGATTAACTCTTCGAGGTTAGGGTTGTAGAAATTCTGCATTAATGATCCCTCCTGATTAATTGTGTTAAAATTGCCCTGCCTCCTCAAAAATTCAGCAGGATAACCCACATTTTACAACTACATTTACAACTACAAAAATCACACGCAAAACTAGATGACATGCTTATTTACAGAGTTGCCGTGAGAACTTCCTCCAGCGATGTGTAACCCTGCAGTGCCGCGTTGATTCCTGCACGGCGGAGCGTCTTCATTCCGTTCTGGATTGCGGCCTCGCGAAGCTCCATATCGTCCGCACCCTTCAGAATCATTTCGCGGAGGCTGTCGTTCAGAACCATAAGCTCATAGATTCCGCGTCGGCCCTTGTAGCCGTTTCGGCAGTGCTGGCACCCCGAAGCGTGGAAGGCTGTGCTCCCTTCAGGCAGACCCAATTTTTCGCAGGTTGCCGCGTCAACTTCGTACTCCTCCCTGCAGTGCGGGCACAAACAGCGCACGAGTCTCTGGGCAATTATTCCGGACAGCGATGCGGACAGCAGGAAGGGCTGAATGCCCATGTCGATAATTCTCGTTGCCGCGCTTGGTGCGTCGTTTGTGTGCAATGTCGAGAGCACGAAGTGTCCGGTGAGTGCCGAACGTATAGCGATTTGGGCGGTGTCGGTGTCGCGAATCTCTCCGATCATGATTTTGTCGGGGTCCTGACGAAGGATTGAGCGCAGAGCTGCGTCGAAAGTCAGGCCGGCTTTTTCGTTGACGTTGACCTGATTTATGCCTGGAATGTAGAACTCGACGGGGTCCTCAACCGTAACAATATTGATGTCGGGGTGGCTGATTCGCCGGAGCATCGAGTAGAGAGTGGTGGATTTGCCCGAACCGGTAGGGCCTGTCGCGAGCAAAATTCCCCACGGCATCGTGCAGAAACGTTCGATGTGCTTCATGTCGTCGTCCTCGAAGCCGAGCTGTTCAAGTTCCACGAAGGAGTGATCCCTGTCGAGTATACGCATAACGATTTTTTCGCCGCTCATTGTCGGGAGGGAGCTTACGCGCAAGTCTATGTGCCTGTTGTCAATTGTGGTGAGGATACGTCCGTCCTGCGGCCTGCGCTTCTCTGCAATGTCCATTCCGCTCATAATCTTTATACGGGATATTACGGTCGGATGAAGGCTCGCCGGGTACTCGAAGTGAATGTACAGCTGTCCGTCAACACGGTAACGTATTCTGCTCATCTGCTCGTATGCTTCGACGTGAACGTCCGACGCTCCCTCCCTGACTGCCTGCTGAATCATGTCGTTGACGAGTTCGATTAACGGTGCATCGTCTGCGCTGGCTGTTGCTGTAGTTGCAGCGAGGGGAGTGTAGACATCTCCGGAGGTGTCGGTGTCGGTGAGAGCACTGGCCAAGTTCGTGGAGAAGTCGTACATGCGCGAGAGGTTGCGGGTGATGTCGTCCTTGCCGGAAGTTGCGACGCGTATATCGTGTCCGGTGATGAGCTTGACCTCGTCCTGGGCCGGAAGGTCGAGCGGGTCAGACATGGTGATTAGGAGTGTGCCGTCATCATCGAGGCTGAGGGGAATAAGTTTGAGGCGTTCAGCGGCGTGTTTTGGCACGAGCTTAATGGCTTCGTCGTTTGGCTGGAAGCGGTCAAGGGAAATGAACTGCAGGCCGAGCTGAACTGCGAGGGTTTCTGCGACCTGAGTGGGTGTCATGGCGTTGAGGGAGACGAGGATTTCGCCGATGCGTTTATCTGATGTGCGCTGAATTTTGAGGGCATTATCGAGTTGTTCCTGGCTGATCAGGTCATATTCTCGTAGAATTTCGCCGAAGAGTTTTCGCTGGGTGAAGAAAATATCCTGCAACAGTTATACCTCCTTAGAGTATGGATACGTACGGCCAAGTGCCAGCGGAGTTTTTGACGGCATTGACCATGTAGAAGAACACCGCCGATACCAAGAAGACTGACACGAACGCCAAATTCCGCAGAGTTTTTTCCTTTATGAAGAAGGGAACAGCGGCGATGAGCATAACGTTTATGAAGCTCAGGTAGTAAAACACTCTGATGTAGAAAACTCTGACGAAGACGGTATAGACCAGCTGAAAGGCGAGGTTGTACGTGAATAACTTGTACATTTCGCCATCAGCGAAGACTCGTTTCATGCCGTTGTAGTAGAGAGTACATGCCAACAGTTCGCCGAAGAGCATAATGTTAAGGCCGAGATTGCGGAATGGCGAATAATTATTGTTTTCGTAGCCGCTGTATGTTCCTAGAAAAGGGATAGAGCGTGTAACTATGCCGATGATTGGTCTTGCCGCGACTAATAGCAGGAATATTCCGGCCAGCATTGCGGTTTTTGCCCAAGTGTAACGCGGCTTCCAAGTCAGGAGCATGTGGAACATCACGAAGTACGACACGACTATTACGGCCGAAGAATGGAAGGTTGCAGCAAAAACCACGTATACCATGAACTTGGCATATTTTTTCTTTTCCAGAGAGTCGATGCCCATGAAAATTATTGAGGCAGCAATTGCCTGGCGCATAACGTTGTAAGTTGTGTAGTAAGTGCCCAGAAGGAAGGTCAGCCACAGGAAAAACAGGGGAGCATATTTTCTGTGCTTGTACAGTGCAATATATGTGCAGGTTAAGGTAATGAGCTGATAAAAGAATAAATTCCAGTTCAGGCTGCCGAAAATTTTTGTTGAGAAATAAGTTACTGCGGCCCAGCCGATTTCGCGGCTCATTCTTCCTGAAATTCTAAGGAAGCTCGAAAAACTTGGAGCGATAGATGCAACGTGATATTGGGGTGCGGCGTATGTCATAACGTCTATGCCTACGCTTGTTGCTCTAAGTCCTCCCATTATGCAGGG
Organism: Synergistaceae bacterium; assembly: GCA_017451025.1. GTDB lineage: Bacteria > Synergistota > Synergistia > Synergistales > Aminobacteriaceae > JAFUXM01. The sequence goes on from JAFSSM010000032.1 coordinate 37,338, forward strand.
CAAAAGAATACATATCGCCGAGTAGAAGATCATGACATCCCTGCTCTTTGCCTTTTGTGCGAAATAAGCAAAGAAAGTAGACAGCGTGAAAACTGAGAAATATACCAAAGCAAAATCCTCCTGAATTAAACCGTTAAAGCGGGTATTTGGTATTATATCCCATAATATTTTGGCAGGGAGTGAACTTTATGATCAGTGCACCAAGAGGAACAAGAGACATTCTGCCCGCCGAATCGTGGCAGTGGGCATTTATCGTCAGGACTGCCTCGCAAGTTATGGACTCGTTCGGTTTCAGAGAGATACACCTTCCGGTCTTCGAGCATACAGAATTATTCGCGCGAGGTGTCGGAGAGACAACAGACATCGTGGAAAAGGAGATGTACACCTTCAACGACAGAGGAGGCCGGAGCATAACCCTTCGTCCGGAAGCCACCGCCGGAGTAATGCGCTGTGCAATAGAGAATAACCTGTGCGTTCAGGGAGCGAGCGCAAAGCTGTGGAACTGGGGGCCGATGTTCCGGCACGAGAGACCCCAGAAGGGACGTTACCGCCAGTTCTACCAGATTGACGCGGAATGTCTGGGGATAGCCGGGCCGATGGCTGATGTGGAGATTATCTCGCTGTCGCTGGAGCTGTTCCGGAGACTTGGCCTGAAGAATCTTGAAGTGGTGATTAATTCTGTTGGGTGCGAGAAGTGCAGGCCGGTTTACCGCCAGAAATTAATCGACTATTTCTCAGCGCACAAAGAGTCGCTGTGCGAGACATGCCTTGACAGATTGGAGCGTAACCCCCTCCGGATTCTGGACTGCAAGAAGGAAGAGTGCGGAAAAATTGCCGATGGTGCTCCGGACATTTTCGACTCGCTGTGCCCGGAATGCCGTGAACATTTTGCGCAGGTCAGGGCGGGGCTTGAACGTCTGGGCTTCCCCTACAGACTCAGCAAGAGGCTAGTTAGGGGGCTGGACTATTACACGAAGACTGCCTACGAGATTCTTTCGGGGAATTTGGGAGCGCAGAACGCAGTAGCAGGAGGAGGACGCTACGACAACCTGGCCAGCGCGATCGGCGGCGGGAAGATTCCGGGAGTAGGGTTTGCGTGCGGGCTGGACAGGGTTGCTCTGGTGATGGAGGAGCAGGGCTGCAGTTTCGGCGAGGCACCGGCGGTTCAGGTGTATTGCGCGGCACTCGATGAGGCTTCGCGTGGGGATGTTCAGGTGTTGACACACGAGCTGAGGAAGGCAGGAATTAGTGCGGAGTGCGACACTGCGGGACGGAGCTTCAAGGTTCAGATGCGGAACGCGGGGAATTGCAGGTTTGCGTGCATTATCGGAGAGAGTGAGCGCGAGAATGGGAGCGTTGCCGTGAAGGACATGAAGGAAGGGTCGCAGGAAAGTGTGGCGGTGAGTGAGGCGGTGAGGTACATTCAGGATAGGGTGTAGAGCAGGAAAATTTCCCCTCAGTTCAGGACTGGGGGGGAAATTTTATTCTAAGTAGCTTCTGATGATGTGCGACATAAAACTTGACGGCAATGTTTCATTCAACGACGCGGTTTTCCAGACTAGTTTATGGATGCTGCTTACTTCCTCGAAATATTTCATGCGTTCTTCAGAGTAAACCTCATCATTTTGTATAGCACGGTGAAGTGCGAATGCATTTTCATGAGGAACAAAAGGCATATTATGCAATTCGTCTTTATACAGTTCTGCCGCTATATTGGCCAGCTTCCTGTACATAAAGTAGTGAATCAGGAAGTTATGCTTCTTCCAGTAAGCAAAATGCAAATCCCTTATAACCTGAAGTATATGACTGCCAGGATCAGAAACCATGAACCAGTTAGAGACTGATATATCGGTTTCACTATAGCGAAAAAAGAACAGCGGTAGATGCATAAGGTATTCATAATTGCGCCCGGTGCACAAAACGGTAGAGTCAATCCATGTTCCTCCGTGTTCAATCAATAACTGAAGCCTCACAATATCGCTGTAATGTGTGTGAGAGATTATGCCTTTCTCGTGTTTCCTGTCGATGTAGTCGGGAAGAGTTACCCACTGTTGAAGGTTATTTTTGTCGAGGGTGATAATTTCCTTGTCGGGATGCCAGCGTCTCAGCGATGCCAGGCAGGCCTTGCAAATGTCAGGAGCTTCGTCAACTCCCTGATACCAGAACCACCAGATGACGTTTTTATGCCCCCCCCCCCCCCTGTAATTTGTACTTATCCTTGAGTGCGTAAACAAGACTACCGTATTTGCGGCGAAGATACCAATCCGTGAACCTATTGCCCATTCTGTTGAAAGCAGGTACAAAGCTGAATACCTTCCGCGTCAAATCCCAATATCTGCCTTCAGCTATCATCCTCTTTGCTTTACTGAGATACAGCATAAATTTCTGTACAGTCATCGATTTATCACTTTACCTCTCGTGAAGAATTTTCCCCCTCACTTAACCGCAAGGGGGATTATCTTACTCTTTCACCATTTCCGCCAGAAACGGCGGCAACACAAACGCAGCCCTGTGCACATCGTTCGTGTAGTACCTCGCAGGCTTAACGTCCCGTCTAGGTTCCGACGGATCATCGCCCATCGTCGCAACTCCATACGTCCACATTCCGCCCGGATACGTCGGAACAGCCCCCCAGTACGTCCGCACAACAGGAAACACCCTGTGCATCTCCCTCACCGCCTGAACCATCAGGTCAGCGTCCGTGAACGGCGACTCCGTCAGCTCACTCATCATTCCGTCGGGAGTCATCACACGTTTCACATCTCCGTAGAACCCCGACTGAAACAGCCCCGCCGCAAAATCCACAGGGTCAGTGCTGTCGATTATCACCACGTCGTAGCGTTCGCCAGTCTCGCGGATAAATTTCATTGCGTCCATGCATTTCACATCAGCACGCTCATCACCAAACGCACACCCCGCAAACGGCAGATACTTTTTCGAGCACTCAATCACCCGCTCGTCAATGTCTATCAGCGTACATTTCTTCACGCACTCATGCTTCAGGACCTCACGCATTATAGCACCGTCCCCGCCCCCGATGATTAACACCTTCTCAGGGTTTTTGTGGGCGCACAGAGGCACATGCGCCATCATCTCGGAGTACGTGAACTCGTCCTTCTCCGTCAGCTGGTATGCACCGTCAAGCATTAACACCCTGCCGTATTCATGTGTGTCAGCAATCAGAAGTTCCTGGTAGGGGGTCTTCTCGGTGTGCAGTATGCCCTTAGCACGCATAGACAGCTTCAGGTTGTCGGTGCTGTACTCGGTTATCCATAACTCGTTCTGCCGCTTCGGGCGCGTAACGTATTCCGTCATGCTATCGCCGCACCCAAATTCCTGCCCAGTTCCTCGCACTGCTTCAGGTCTTCGTCCGTCGCTGATGCGTACACCTCAACCGCAGGCCCGACGACTTCCAGCTTGCTCTTGGCCGCGTAGTCCTGCAGTGCCGTCAATGCTCCCTTGCTCCACGAATAGCTGCCCGCAACTCCGACTACCTTATTCTTGGGCATACGGTTAAGCAGTTTCGAGCAGAGTGCATCCATCGGCGGATAAAGCAGTGTGTTGTACGTGCAGGCCATCAGTGCAAATCCCTTGAACCTCCAAATATCACGCAGAATGTATGACGGGTCAGTCCTAGAGACATCGTACAGCCTAACGTCCTTAATTCCTGACTCAGCCAGCCCGGTGCTAACTGCCTCTGCCATCATTCTGGTGTGCCCGTACATTGAGCCGTAAACTACAACTGCTCCGGCTTCCCCCTCGAATTTGCTCCACTTGTCATAGAGCGAAATTACCTTCTTGGGATCTTCGCGGAACAGAGTACCGTGTGAAGGGAATATCTTAGTGATGGGAAGTCCTCCGAGTTTCTTCAAGGCCGTCTGCACAATGTTTGAGTACTTGGCCACGATGCAGGCATAATACCTGAGCATTTCGTCCTCCCAGCGCGCAGGGTTCTTCTGGTCGTCGAAAATTCCGCCCTCGTGTGCACCAAAACCTCCGAACGAGTCATTCGAGAATAACACTCCGGTAGTTGTGTCGAAAGTTACCATGCTCTCCGGCCAGTGAAGCATAGGCACAGCAAAGAATCTCAGAACGTGTCCGCCCAAATCCAGAGTGTCGCCGTCCTTCATGGCTATGATGTTCTCGTCGATACCGTGATAGCCCTTCAGCATAGGGACTGTTTTTGCGTTGCCGATGAACTTTAAGCCGGGCCAGCGGGTGCGCATCTGAGCAATCAGCCCTGCGTGGTCAGGCTCCATGTGATTCACAACAAGGTAGTTGAGCTGACGGCCGCCGAGTGCCTGAGTCAGCTTGTCCATGTATTCGTCAAGGTAGGGGCCTTTCACCGTGTCGATTGCGGCTGTTGCTGTCGAACCGAGAACTGCGTATGCGTTGTAGGCGACTCCCTGAGGAAGAGGCCAGAGCGACTCGAACAGGTCAGTTTCGTAATCATTAACGCCGACCCACCATGTATCTTTATCAGCAAGAATTGCCTTATACATAATTTATCATTCCGCCTTTTTCGAATTTGTTAGTTTAATTGTAATATAAGCATGTATAATTTGCACAATCCCACAAGGAAGGATTTTGTTCACTCATGAAGAAATTAGCGTTGGTGTTGGTGTGCTTTGTGGTACTCTGCGCCGGAGCTTCTGACCCTGTATATTATGAGGACTACAAGAGTATTCGTGCAGATGCCCAAAAAGGAGACCCGAACGCCCAGTACAACATGGGAGTTCTGTACAGCAGCGGGCACATAGTGAAGCAGGACTACAAGGAAGCCGTGAAATGGTACAGGAAATCCGCAGAACAAGGTTATCCTCTTGCGCAAAATAATCTTGGACTTGCGTATGACAGAGGTACAGGAGTCAAGCAGGACTACAAAGAAGCCGTAAAGTGGTACAGGAAAGCGGCAGTTCAGAATCTTGCGATGGCACAGTACAACTTGGCCCTGATGTATGACGAGGGGCATGGAGTCAAGCAGGACTACAAGGAGGCGGCCAAGTGGTACAGGAAAGCCGCAGAACAGGGACTTCCACAGGCAGAGTACAATCTGGGCTATATGTACCTGAATGGTCAGGGAGTGTTCAAGGATATAGACGAGTCTGTGAAGTGGCTGAAGCTCTCTGCGGAACACGGGCACGAGACAGCGGCAACGTTGCTTAAAGAACTTGGAGAATAGGAGGAGAATTGCACTATGAACAATTTTACGTGGCACAACCCGACGGAATTAATCTTCGGGCAGGATACGGTGAAGGAACTCGGGCCGAGACTCAAGGCTGACGGCATCAAGGGAGTGCTTCTCGTTTACGGCGGAAAGGGCACGTTCAAGAGCGGAGCGTATGAGCAGGTTACGGACATGCTCAGCGCGGCGGGAATAACCTTCTCGGACTTGAACGACGTGAAGCCCAATCCGTTAATCGGGAAAGTTCGCGAGGGAGTAGCGCGAGTGAAGGCCGGAGGGATTGACGCGATTCTGCCGATAGGCGGCGGAAGTGCATTCGACACTGCGAAGGCAATTGCAGCGGGGGCGTGTTATTCTGGCGACATCTGGGATTTTTACGGGAGCAAGACGAAAATCACTAAGGCAATGCCGATTTACGGAGTGCTTACGGCTTCGGCATCATCGAGTGAGGTCAACTGTATTTCCGTAATCAGCAACCCGGAGACTCAGGATAAAATCTCGATGAGTGCACCGTGCCTTTATCCCAGAGTGTCGGTGATTGACCCGTCATTCCAGATTACATTGCCGCAGAAGCAGACGGTGTACGGCGGTGTGGATATTATTGCTCACGTTCTGGAGAGGGTGCTTGACGGCGATGATAGCAGTGAATTGATGGACGGCCAGGGCTATGCGCTAATCCGGACGATGATGCGGGTGATCCCTACTCTGATTGAAGACCCGAAGAATTATGATGCACGGGCGGAATACGCTTTAGCCGGAGCGATGGCGCACTGCGGATTCCTGTCGATGGGTCGTGCAACGAGAGGCGATTTCTCTTCGCACAAACTTGGACACTCGATAAGCCTGCTGTACGGAGCGGCGCACGGCGCTAGCCTGTCGGTGATTATGCCTGCGTGGTCAAGGTATCTGTACGAGGAGAATCCTGATCCGTTCGTGAGATTAGGCGAAGAGGTTTTTGGGATATATGACGGAGAAGATGAGGACAGGGCACTTGAGTCGATCGAGTCTCTGGAGGATTTCTTCAAGGAGATTAACGCGCCTACGACTTTGCGTGAACTTGGTCTGAAGGAAGAGGACATCGAGAAGCTGGCGGAAAATGCGAGCAAACTTTTACCGTTTGGGAGCCTGAAGGAACTTACGGCAGAGGACGTTCTGGAAATCTACAAGCTGGCGTATTAGTGATGAAGCCCTCCTGTTTTCGGCAGGAGGGAATTCTTTTTGAGCTTAACGCTTCCAGAAGAACAATGAACACATAACTACAATGGTTACAGCTCCAATTCCTGCGGTGCAACCTCCGGCGAGAAGCATGAGTATTGTTTTGAGAGCATACATCGCGAAGCTGCCTCCAGTGTTAGCCGTAAGCAATATCAAGGCTCGACCTGGAACTGTATCTGCTAAGTCTCCCAGAAGATTGCGCAGTTCGTTTCCTGCCAAGAATCTATCGACCATAAGCGCAAGAGCCTGCGAGGATTGTACGGAGCTGCTGGTGTTTGTTGATGTGAAGTAGAATTTGAGGTCATTGACATTTGTTCCTACTAGTTCTTGAGGGAAGTCCACCTCGAACAGATAATAGCCTGCCTTGCTGAATGTAACTGTCTGGAACTTTGCGGCAAATTCTAGGTTTTCGTTAGAGGCATTGTCGCGCATAGCTTGAGTAGGTTCTGGAGCTTCGCTGATGTCCAACTGAGTGATGAAGTTGATATTGCTGACGGAGATACCTGCGGAAGCTGCTATTTTCTCTAGCACGCCCGACTGAAGGTCTGAGGATGCGATGGGAATAATTCTTCCCTGAGGAAAGGCTGCCTGATTTTGGGGAGAGGGTGAGATGTCTGTAGAAGGTATATCTTCACTCAAGGATGGTAAGGGAGCTATAGGCGAAATGTCCTCGGAATCGTTGCCTTTACGGTTGAAATCAGCATCGTCAAACCATAAGAAATAGCTTACAGGTCCATTTTCGTCTAATGCTGTTATATCACAAGTCAGCCAGTGTGAATTAAGTGATAAAAATTTGCCGGTGAGTTGTGTAGTGTTCCCTATTAGGGATGAAAGACTGATATCCAATCCTTCTCCATTGATGTAAATATTGCCTTCACCGTCCGTATTAACAGAGTTACCCGTACCGTCAGACGCACTAAGAACCCATATAACATTTCCGATTGCATCATGTGCCGTGAATGTATATGTGAAACTGTCCCCTTGATGGAGATATGTGAAGCCTTCTCCATCTGGGGTAAGGTCGGGCGCAAAATCCGCCGTAATTGACATAGCCTCCGCACTACCTGCCCACACCGCAACTGCCATTAACACCGCCAAAAACTTCCGCGTCATGTCTATTAATCTCCTTTCTGTGCTGTGCAACATTGTACCGCCCTCCTCCGGACACATCTCACTGCTTTTTCCGCTCCTTCGTCAGAAACAGCCATCCTTGCCACATCCCAAAACCAGCCACAACAGGAATCGCACACACCGCTCCAATCACCGGCCACCCTTCCCTCACCAGCCACTCCGACAGCCACACTCCCAAGAACGCATACCCGGCAACCACCAATCCCGCAGACAGTACCCGCCCAAACATCATAGCTTCACGTAATCCCTTCAGCTTCATCGTCATTCCCCCCAAAAATGCCGCATCCCAGCCAAGCCCTCACGTCTCGGATAAACCTTCGGGCAAGGCTTCTCCTTCTCCCAGAGCACCATGCACTTGGACTCCCCGCCGTAAAAATTCACAGAAGGCCTTCCAAGCCCCAGCATTCCCCATTTATCCATGACCTCCGAAATTTCCTCGTGAACCCTCTCTCCCTTGAACGTCAACACTCTTCCTCCCGCCTTCACCAGAGGCGCAAGCAGTTCCGCACACACTCCCGCAGATGCTAGTGCCCGCGCTCCGGCCAAGTCGAATTTCTCGCGGTGAGTCCTCGCAAACTCCTCGCTCCGTGAACACACCACCTCAACATTCGACACTCCAAGTTCAGCGACAATGCCCCTGACCGCCTCGCACTTCTTGGCCACGCTGTCCAGAAGAGTTATGCTCAAATCCGGACGAAGCACCGCCCACACAATTCCAGGCAATCCTCCTCCGCTCCCGACATCAATAACTTTTCCTGATTCAGGCAGATATTCAGCTGAAGGCAGGCAGTCCTCAACCTGCAGGGCGTAAATTTCGTCAGCTCCTCTTGTGCCGGTCAGTCTTGCTCTGGTGCACGAAGCTAGTAACTCTGCGTACCTATATAGTGTGGATTTTTGCGGGTTCATAGCGGTCTTCTTGCGGGCGTTTGTTCACCGGCCAGCCTACGGGAATAATCGTGAAGGCCTTGAAGTTTGCGGGCAGATGCAGAATTTCTCCGACGGCCTCCATCCGTTCAGGCAGAGGTGCAATCCCAATCATCACTGCTCCTAACCCCAGCTCCTCAGCCTCGAGCAAAATATTTTCAGTGCATATCGCCATGTCAATTTCGGCCATTTGGGCAACAGGAAGTCCTTCAGTGCGGTAACACGGGACAATAACGACGGGCGCATTATTCACCGGCCCGGCGTAAGGCGAGACTTGGGAGAGTCGGGCGATAATCTCCTTGTCGTCAGTTACCCAGAACTCCCAGGGCTGCTGGTTGCAGGCAGACGGTGCGGCCATTGCGGCGCGAAGAATCTTTATGATGTATTTGCTCTCGACCGGACGGGGTTCGAACTGGCGTGTACTTGTGCGGGTAAAAATTGCGCTCATTGGTAATTTTTCCTCCTCTATAATTTCTGCCCAGCGTTTCGCCAGGTAGGGTTCTATCATGTTGATGATTCCTTCTGCGTTGTCTATTTGTTGTTGTGCGTCCCTTCTGCTGGCAAGGTAGAAGTCTTCGTAGTCTGCAGAACTTCTCAGATTGAAGGCAGATTCTACAAGTTTTGATGTGTTGCTCGGGAATATTCCAGTACCTACGTAATAGCGGTTGAAATAGGAAATTACGCCCTTATGTTTTTTAGAGTCGAAGCGGTCAAGAATAGTAACTGCTCTCAATGCGTTGAATATGGCATAATACGACCTGTTAAGCGAAAAATCCATCTCACCGGTGGCAAAACTAGTTTTCGATGCACTAAGGCATTTCTTCGCCGTTTCAAGACGATATTTAGAGTAGTCTATGCGCATTTCTTCCATAGTACTATTCCTTCTTTCTCAATATTCATGTAGAACGGCAAATCGTACTTGCCTGCAAAAAATTCATAGGCATCAATGGGCGTAATCTGGAACAGAGTATCATACTTCAGGCCATACTCCCACAAGTCCCCGAATGCGTCCCATCTGTAAGGTTTGGCGGTCAGCACAGCAATATCCACATCAGACTCCCAAGTGTTATCGCCACGTGCTACTGACCCGTACAGAATAATCTTCACCGCATCTTCGCCGACTACAGACAATATCGCCTTCACTATATCGTCGAACATTTCCTTATCATCAAGGGTCTTACGCGCAGGATGCTCCATCCCCTATATAACTCCCTTCGTCGACGGCACTTCGTCCGCGTATTCAGGGTTAATCCTCACTGCCTGAGCTATTGCCCGCGCCGCAGACTTGAACGCCCCCTCGATTATGTGGTGAGCGTTCGTTCCGGCCATCTGCCTGAAATGCAGAGTGCATAGAGCATTTCTCGTGAACCCAAGCCAAAATTCTTGTGCTAATTCCGTGTCGAAATCACCGACTTTCTGCGCAGTAATGTTCATCTCCCAGCCGAGATATGCCCTCCCGGAAAAATCTATTGCCGTCAGGATTAATGCCTCGTCCATCGGCAGAATAAAGCTACCGTAGCGGGTTATGCCCTTCTTGCTGCCAAGTGCCCGCGCAAATGCCTGACCGAGGCATATTCCCACATCTTCCGTAGTATGGTGAAAATCAACGTGGTAATCTCCCCGACACTTTACGTTCAGGTCAAACCTTCCATGTGCCGCAAACAGAGTCAGCATGTGATCCAGAAACCCGCACCCCGTAGCAATTTCGCTCCTGCCTGTGCCGTCAAGCTCAAGCCGGAGTGTTATCTGCGTCTCCTTAGTGTTCCTGATGATTTCACCTGCCCTCACGCTCAACAACTCCCTTCAAGACCTCCAAGAATACCTGCATCTGCTCGGCACTACCGATCGTGATTCTGTTCCAGTCGTCCAGAACAAACGGCTCGCTGAAATGACGGATAATTATCCTGTGCTTCTTCAGTGCATCGTAGATTTTCGGCCCGCCTATCGTTTCGTGCTTAGCGAACAGGAAATTTGTGCTCGAGTCCAGAACCTCAAATCCCATCTCACGCAGACGGCTCTTCGTGTTGTCGCGCACCCTGCAGATCATCGCAATGTTCCGGCGGGTATACTCCTCATCTTCGAGCGACCCTAAGGCCGCTGCCTGAGTCATTGCGTTTACGTTGTAGGGGGCTATTGCGTTCTTGATGGTGCGTATATCTCTGGCTATTTCGTCGCAGCACATGCACCACCCTAATCTTGCGCCGGCCAGTGAGCGCGATTTCGAGAACGTCCGCACAATTATTACGTTGTCGTACTTGCGGATGAAGCGGACGGCACTTTTCCCCAAGAAGTCAGCATATGCTTCATCAATTACTATCAGGCTGTCGCGGTTCGACGAGATAATCAGTTCAAGCTCTCCTGAATCTAGTGCAAGGCTTGTAGGTGCGTTAGGGTTTGCGATGAAGATTGTGCGTCCGTTGAGGTCAGAGTAGTCCTCAGTGAGAATCTTGAAGCCCTCGCGCAGAGGAATAGTCTTGTACTTTACGCCGTGAAGGTCTGCAAGAATCTTGTAGAAGGAATAGGTGATGTCCGGGAAGGCAGCTCCACGCTCGCACAGGGCCATGAATATGAAGCTGAGTATTTCGTCGGAACCGTTGCCAAACACGATGTTTGAGGGTTTGATGCCGTTTTTGGCGGCTAGTGCTTCGGCCAATTTGCGGCAGTCCGGGTCAGGGTAGTAGTTGAGGCCGGCTGAGGCTTTGTGCGCGTACTCTATGGCTTTGGGCGACGGCGGAAAGGGAGACTCGTTTGTGTTCAGGCGGATATAGCCCTTCATGCTCTCGACTTCTTCTGAAGTATCGTAGGGTGTAAGCGAGGTGAACTTAGAGTGCAAAAATCTGCTCATGGATCATAAGGATTCCCTTCATGGAAAATTTTGCGTAATCATAGCACAAGGCTGCAGCAATGCTATAATGACCAATCCCAATAACACAGAAGGCAAAGCAAGATGTACGTTATCGATGAAATAAGGAACTCGATTATTTGCGGTGATGCTGTGCAGGAAATGAGGAAACTTCCTGACGAAAGCATTGACTTGGTAGTTACGTCCCCTCCCTACAACCTGAAGAACTCTACCGGCAACGGCATGAAGGACGGCAGGGGCGGAAAGTGGAGCAATGCCGCGCTGATTGGAGGCTACTCGACTTACGACGATAATATGCCCTACGATGAATATGTGCAGTGGCAGAGGGAGTGTCTCACTGAAATGATGCGTGTTATCCATGAGGACGGGGCAGTGTTCTACAATCACAAGTGGAGGGTTCAGGACGGATTGATTCAGGACAGGCACGAGATAGTGGAGGGGTTTCCTGTGAGGCAGATAATAATCTGGAAGCGCAAGGGCGGAATTAACTTCAACCCCGGATACTTTCTGCCGACGTACGAGGTCATATACCTTATCGCCAAGCCTGGCTTCAGGCTCGTAAAGGGTGCAAATGCTCTCGGTGATGTCTGGGAATTTCCGCAAGAGATGAAGAATAAGCACCCTGCACCGTTTCCTGTTGCACTGGTAGAACGCATAATTTCGAGCACCACTGCACGGATAATTCTTGACCCGTTTATGGGGAGCGGGAGTACTGCGGTTGCGGCCAAGAAATTGGGGAGGGATTTTGTGGGGATAGAGATTTCGCGTGAGTACTGCGAGATGTCGAGGGAGAGGCTGACAGGATGCAGGTCATCAAGTACACAAAGCCGGCAATTATTGCTGTTCTAAGGGCTGTACGTTCGGCGGGGTGGATTAAGAGCAGCAGAAACTCCAGCAACGACGGAGCAATCGGCAATACGCTTGAGGATCTGCTGGGCATCAGAGAGAATAACCTTCCTCTTCCGAATGCTTCAGAGTGGGAGCTGAAGACTCGGCGCAAAAATACTACGGCACTACTTACGCTGTTTCACCTTGAGCCGTCGCCGAGAGGACTTCATGTTGCGGAGTACCTATTGGCGAATTTCGGGTGGCCTCACAAGGATGCAGAGACAAAGTATCCAGCCAATGAGCGGAGCTTCTGGCAGACTGTCAGCTATGGGAAGCCGACATCGCGGGGTTTCTTCGTGGACATTGAAGATAGTAGCGAGAGAGTAACCGTAAGATTTGACGATTTGCGCCTTCCAGCGTAAGCGATGAAATGTCTGACTGGAGGGAGGAACTGCCGGAATACGACGAAGATTATGGCTTTATTGATAGATTCTTCAATTTTGTGCATGATTCAGTTTTCCCCTGCTATTCCCAGATGTAGGTATATCTAGCAAATTATTGACGGCGGAATTTTTTGCGTTATGATTTTGGACATTCCAACAAATGAAAGAGAATATACACCATGCATTTAATCACTAGCCATCTCAATACAGATTTCGACTCTCTCGCGAGCATGATCGCCATTCAGAAGCTATATCCTGATGCCCTAATCTGCCCGCCAGGCTCTATGTCCCGCAAAGTCCGCGACTTCATGTCCAAACACGGCAGACAGTGGGCCGCAAAGATACTCAAGCCCAAAAAAATACCCCTCGACGAAGTTACCTTGATGGTCGTCGTGGATACCCGTTCTCGCTCACGCATCGGCCCCTTCGCCGCACTGGCAGGCCGCCAGGACGTTGCTGTTCACGTCTACGACCACCACCCCCAGACTCCCGACGACATTCCGGCAGAAGAATTTGTGTATGAGCCGATCGGCGCGGCAACAACAATGATCCTCGAACACCTCCTCAACGAGCGCAAGGACATCACCCCCGAAGAAGCAACCCTCTTTGCACTGGGAATCTACGACGACACAGGAGCACTCACCTACGAGACCACAACCGAGCGCGACATTGCGGCGATAAGCTACCTGCGCGAACTCGGAGCAGACCTGTCCGGAATCTTGGCCCAAGTCGAAAATGATATGTCCCAGGACGACAGGATACTTCTTGACACAATGGCAGAGAATGCCCGCGAAATTTACATCAACGGCGCAAAAGTCTATCTCACTTGGGCTGAGACGAAAGAGTATGTGCAGGGCCTCTCTGTGTTCGTGAACAGGCTCAAGGAATATGTGGACTCTCACGTAACGATTGCCGTAGTCAACAATGGCGGCAAAAAGATAAACATCATAGCCCGAAGCGTTGAAGGGGTCCTGAACGTCAAAGAATTTCTCGCACCCTATGGAGGAAGCGGGCACTACCAGGCCGGAAGCGCAACGCTGGTTGACCGCGACGCAAAAGAACTCCTCGACGAGATAGAAAGCCGTTTAGCCGGAGCAATTACCCCGATGGTAAAAGTCTCCGACATAATGACTTCACCAGTTATTGCTGTCGGAACTGATGCCAGAGTCGACGAGGGCTACCGCACAATGCTCCGTTTCGGCGTGAAATCCCTCCCGGTAATCAGCGAAGAGGGCGAAGTCGTCGGAATGATGACCCGCAAAGATCTCGACAAAGCTCACCTTCACGGCCTTGACCGCGCAAATATTTCCGACTTCATGACGCAGGGAATAATCAGCCTCAACGCAGAAGCATCGATTGACGAGGCTCACCGCATGATGGCGACCTACGGCTTCGAGAAAATGCCCGTCCTCGACGACAACGGAAAACTCGTAGGAACACTTTCGCGGGCTGACTTGCTGAAGGCACTCTACCATTCAGGACAGTACGCGGGCGAGGACACAGCACGTGATTCCACCGGGATGCTCTGGGTTGAGAACGTTGCGCACCTCATGGAGGAATCATTCAGCCTCAAGACGTTATCGCTTCTCCGCAGGGTCGGAGCTAAGGCTCAGGAACTAGGAATGAAGGCATATCTTGTCGGCGGAACTGTCCGGGATATTTTGATGGGGGTCAGCAACACCGACATCGATATTTCAGTTGAGGGCGACGCTGAAAAGCTCGTAAGCTCGTGGGACGAGAAGGGATGCAAGGCAACTCTTCACGGACGCTACAAGACCGGCACAATCACCTTCCCTGACGGCGAGAAGGTAGATGTTGCGACGGCAAGGCGCGAGTTCTACGAGTACGCTGCGGCAACGCCGACGGTGCAGAACAGCTCGTTGCGCCAGGATCTTGGCCGCAGGGATTTCACCGTTAATGCTATGTCAATTTCCCTGAGCGAGGATGACTGGGGTACATTGATGGACAATTTTGGAGGACGCGCTGACCTCAAGGACAAACAGCTAAAGATTCTGCACAACTTGAGTTTCGTGGAAGACCCTTCGCGTGTTCTGCGCGGCGTAAGATTGGAGCAAAGGCTCAACATGAAGTTCGAGGATAACACGCTCCGACTCCTTAAGAGTGCGGTTAGGGGCGGACTGCTTGAGCTGCTTTCGACGACAAGAATCCGTGCAGAACTTGAGCTTGACGCAAAAGAATCGGGTTTCCGGAAAATAGTGATGCGTATGCAGGAGTTAGGGGTATGGGAGTCGCTTTTTGCTGGAATGTACGTCAGTCCGGCAGCCTATCACCGCCTGAATATCCTTCAGCACTTCATGACGCAGATACGCCGGCACGGAATAGACTTCAAGGGGATGGAGTGGCTCGCAAAAATGGCGGTAGTGTTCACGGACTCTAAGCCCGAAGTGAGATTCAGTGCTATGGACAGGATGAACCTCAACCCCAACGAGCGCGAACAGCTCACGAAATGCTTCCAGAGGTGGCCGGAAGTCGAGAAGTTCTGCTCCGGTAAAAAGGCCGTCAAGAACAGCGAGGCCTATTTGTTCTTCAAGGAGTACGGGCCTGTGCCGCTGGTGTACTGGCTGACCTGCTTAAAATCCCGCGAGGCCAGAAGGCTCATCATTGAACACATGGAGCTGTGGATGGGCTATAAGGGAGAACTTACGGGCAAAGACCTTCAGGCTATGGGGCTCAAGGGTAAGACCATAGGCGACGCACTGAACACGATAAAGCTGGCGGTGATTGATGGTGAGATTAATAGCCGCGAAGATGAAGAGGAGTTTGTGCGTAACAAGATTTTGCCGCCGCTGTAAATATCCGGAGCACACAGGGGAGCAGGTAGAACCGGCACAAGGGGAAAGCTCCCCTTCATTCCGAACTCCATAACGGGACAAAATCACGTTTAGGCATCTTCAGCTTCTCCTTAATGGAGGCTATGTGCTTTTTCTCTTCAGGACTAGTCGGGGTCAGACGCTTTCCTGCCGCAGAACGCAGTGCAGTAATAGATTTACTTGAGAGCCTGAACATCCTCAGGAGAATATTCACGCTGAAACAGCATGTTGAAGTAATCGCTGAAAATTTTTGTCTCAACGTGAGTCTCCGTAGGTCTCTGAACATGCCACGTAATCAACATTTTTCCCAGCACGCTTAGCTCAATAATGTGCGCTTTATTCTTGCTGAGGCCTGGCTTCTCTCCGCGCTTGGTGATGAACTGCCCGTCAGGATAGCAGTGTTCATACGCCTTCTTCAGTTCCAGAACCTTTTTGTCGTTGCTGCGTAAATCTCTGGCCTTTACAGTATTTTGCGAGTTCGTTGACAGGCTGATTGTGTCAGTCTCTCCACCGTTATCTATCTCGTAGAACCTGAACAAGATATACCCTTCTCCGGATTTTTTGACCGTCTCGCTGTTGCCGAATATCGTAGTCAATGACTGGCACCCATTTACCACACTCAAGTTCTCTACGTGAAGGTTATTACCATCGAGTTTTAGTGATGAGCATGTTGCTGTAATACCGTTGTACAGAAAAAAGAACTCACGCGGATGTTTCTTGAGCGACAGGGCTATTTCTTTGTTGACTTTGACCCTGTCCCCCAGAGACTGCCTGACATTTCTACGGAACAATGAGCCGTCCTGAATGCCTGGTATATTCAGGCACTCCCGCAGGGAAATAACCGCAATAACTGTCCTTTTCCCGGCAATTTCAACATGCATAAACATTCCTGGTTCAAGCGAAAAGTAGTGATTTATGCTTGCTCCTGTGCTGCTTACCGCTTCCATGTATCTGTTCTCGAGACCTTTAGCATCAATCACTGAGAGTGCAGCGTTCAATGTGTCATCGTTGGACATCTCCTGACGGTAACGTTCTGCATCTTTCTCTGCATATTTGGTGAGGCTCGAAGTCAATACCCGAATCAATCTTTGCCTTCTGCGTAAATTTGCCCTGAATGATAGATCGTCGTAATTGATATACACAGCATCGATCTGTTGGTCGTCTGCTCCGTCAGTTACACAGTCCTAGCGTCGAAAGGGTCAAGCCCGTAAATATTCCGCAAGTACCACGCTACGAATCTCTGCAAAAATTCTCCTAGTTCCTCAGGCTATGTATAGGTGCAGGGATTCTTCCGCCCCTCGCAATAAATTCCTCGCTTCCTGCACCGTTCACACTCATCACAGGAGCATT
This sequence comes from Synergistaceae bacterium, assembly GCA_017451025.1. Taxonomy (GTDB): domain Bacteria; phylum Synergistota; class Synergistia; order Synergistales; family Aminobacteriaceae; genus JAFUXM01. Next base: position 54,108 of record JAFSSM010000032.1, read on the forward strand.
CCCGAGCAGTCCGCCAAATTCCACGCTATCCCCTACCTTTTTTCCAGGAGCAGGAATTATTCTCACCGCCGTAGTCTTGTTGTTGATGACACCTATTGCTGCCTCGTCCGCAATTATTGCGCTTATCGTTTCAGCGCTGGTGTCGCCAGGAACAGCTATCATGTCCAGCCCGACAGAACACACACACGTCATAGCCTCCAGCTTCTCGATGTTCAGAACACCAGCCTTCACTGCCGCAATCATCCCTTCATCCTCGCTCACCGGGATAAACGCTCCGGAGAGTCCTCCTACATGCCCTGAGGCCATAACTCCGCCCTTCTTCACAGCATCATTCAGCAGGGCAAGCGCGGCAGTTGTTCCGTGAGTCCCGCAGGTCTCAAGCCCCATTGCTTCGAGAATACGGGCTACACTGTCTCCTTTTGCGGGTGTCGGTGCAAGCGACAAGTCAACTATCCCAAACGGTACACCGAGTCTCTCCGACGCGGCATTCGCCACAATCTGGCCCATTCGCGTAATCCGGAAGGCTGTACGTTTCACAGTCTCAGCTACAACATCGAAACTCTCGCCCTTCACTTCCTGCAATGCACGCCACACAACGCCAGGCCCGGACACACCGACGTTGATTACGCATTCAGGCTCGCCGGCTCCGTGAAATGCTCCGGCCATAAACGGGTTATCCTCCACTGCGTTGGCGAACACTACCAGTTTCGCACAGCCGAGTCCCTCCTGAGAAGCTGTCCTGTAGGCGGTCTGCTTGATGATCCTTCCCATAAGGGCGACTGCGTCCATATTGATACCGGCCTTCGTAGTCGCTACGTTGACGCTCGAACACACAAGCTCTGTTGACGAAAGAGTTTCGGGTATTGAGGCTATAAGCCTGCGGTCAGAATTTGTGAAGCCCTTGTGAACCAGAGCAGAGAACCCGCCGATGAAATTCACTCCGCATTCTTTTGCGGCACTGTCGAGGGCTTGGCCGATAACCGAATAATCTTCACTCTCGCATGATGCGGCTGCCTGTGCAACCGGTGTTACTGAGATTCTCTTGTTGATGATTGGGATTCCGTATTCGCGCTCGATTTGCTCTCCTGTCTCGACGAGGTGCTCTGCCTTCCTGCAAACCTTGTCGTGAATCTTCCGTGCACATTTCGTGATGTCCGAGTCTGCGCAGTCATAGAGAGAAATTCCGAGTGTGATGGTGCGAATGTCCAGGTGCTGGTGGTCAATCATGCTGACCGTCTGCATTATGTCGCTTATGTTCAGCATGATTTACACCCTGTGCATCGCCGTGAAGATGTCCTCACGCTGAATGTGTATCACTAAGTTTCCGGCCTCTCCCTTGCGGATAACTGCGTCGCGGATTTCGTCGAAAGTGTGTGATGATGTTGCTGTGTCGACGAGAAGGGTCATCGTGAAAATTCCTTCCATTACGGTCTGGTTGAGGTCGAGGATATTCACGCCTAAGTCAGATAACAGGGTGCAGACATCGGCAATGATTCCGACTCTGTCCTGCGCAGAAACGGTCATAATAGCTTTCATAATTAATTCTCCTTTGTGAAATGCTGAAAGTATAGCACCAGCTCAATCCGAAAAGTCCGAATCAAGCTGAACAGTAACAGCATACTCCGGGTAAAGTGCCTTCACAGCCTCGAGGACTTTGCTGTGTACTTCCTGAGTGTCCGTAGCGGCAAAATCAATCACTATGTCGAAGCGTATTATCTTCTCCTGAACATCACAGTAGAACCCGTGAATCTGAAGCACATACTCCTGCGACATTACGGCTCTGGTTACAGCACTGCGAATATCCTTCACCTCATCGTCGCCGGTGTTGCGGGAATATACACCTATTGCCGCGAGTGCAACATGATGCTTCGTGAATACCTTGTGCGCAATTTCACGGCTCACCGTGTCAATCTTGTCCGCTGTCCACGTGTCTGGTATCTCAATGTGCACAGACCCCATCAATCGATCCGGGCCGTAATTCGTGAGGATGAGGTCATAAGCTCCGAAGACTCCGTCAGTTTCGCAGATAGTCTCCTTAATGGCCGTTGATATTTCGCTCTCTACGCGCTCACCGAGAATTTTGCTTGTGGTCTCCCTGAACATGTCGATACCTGCCTTGATGATAATGATTGAGATGAATGCTCCGAGCCATGCCTCGAGGTTCACACCGAGTCCCAAGAACACGAACGCTCCGATAAGGGTTGTAGCCGAGACCGCCGAATCCATCAATGCATCTTGACCTGAGTCCTTGAGGGCATCAGAGGATAACGAGCTGCCCTTGCTGCTGACGTACCGGCCAAGCACAAATTTCACGATTACACCTGCCGCAACAACAACGAGAGTCGCGATCGAGTATTCCGGTTCTTCCGGAGTGATGAGCTTCTTCACCGACTCGATGAGTGCCGTAATTCCTGCGTAGAGCACGATTGCGGAAATTACTTCTGCTGTGATGTACTCGACGCGTCCGTGCCCGTAAGGGTGAGTCTTGTCTGCGGGGCGGCCTGCTAACTTTGTGCCGATAACTGTGATAACGGATGACAGGACATCGCTGGCGTTGTTGAGAGCGTCAATCATAATGGCGACCGAATTAGCCAGCATACCGACGACGAACTTGAAGCCTGCAAGAATGATGTTAGTGATGATGCCGATGAAGCTGACACGAATAATCTGCTGTTCCCTATATTCCAAAGTTTACCCCTCCTTGTGAAACATTAAGCAGAAAGTATATCATTGAATAAGAGGTGATTAGAGATGTATGCAGATAAAGTTATTGAGCAGGTAATAGGCTGGAGGCGGGACATTCACGCACACCCCGAACTGAGCAAGCATGAGGAACGCACTGCCTCACTTGTTGCAGGAGTGCTTGAAGGTTTAGGGCTTGAGGTCCGGCGCAATGTAGGCGGTAATGGAGTAGTGGGGCTGTTGAAGGGTCTCAGGCGTGGCTCCCACCCGCCCGCCCCCGCCACGCCTGAGACAAGGGGAGATTTAGGGGGGTCGATTAAATACAAAACTGTCGGACTACGTGCAGACATGGACGCTCTGCCACTGAATGAGGATACCGGACTCCCGTTCGCAAGCCAGACTCCCGGGGTGATGCACGCCTGCGGACATGATGCACACACCGCAATGCTCTTAGGTACTGCGTGTGTCTTGGCCGGAATGCGCGACGAGTTAAAGGGCAACGTGAAATTCATCTTTCAGCCAGCAGAGGAACTTAACCCTGAGGGCGGAGCACCCGGAATGATTCGTGAGGGTGTGCTTGATGATGTTGAGGGAATGTTCGCGCTTCACGTGTGGCCTGCCTGCGAGACAGGAAAGATAGCGATACGTTCGGGTTCCGTTATGGCTGCTTCGGACAGAATTTTTCTGACGGTGAGGGGAAGGAGTGCACACGGATCTAGGCCGGATCAGGGAGTTGACGCAATAGTTATTGCCGCAAACGTTATCACTGGCCTGCAGAGCATAATATCTCGCTCAGTTTCGCCGCTGGACTCTGCCGTCGTTACTATCGGGACGATTCACGGAGGCTACCGCTACAACGTGATACCTGACTGCGTGAAACTTGAGGGAACTGTGAGAACGCTGAATCCCTCAGTTCAGGACAGGATGCCCGAAATGATTACGAGGACTGCCAGGGGAATCGCTGAGGCAATGGGCGGGACGTGCGAGGTTGAGTATGTTCGCGGCTATCCTCCGCTGGTGAATGACGCAGAGCTTGCCGGTGCTGCGCGTGAGGCTGTGAAGGACAGCATGGAGGTAATTATCCCTGAACAGCCGGATTTGACGGCGGAGGACTTTGCGTTTTTCGCGCGTGAACGTCCTGCGGTGATGGCGTGGCTTGGGTGCCGTGCTGAAGGTATGCCGCTTGAGGGTGCTCCTATGCTGCACAACACTAAATTCTGCCCTGACGAGGGATGTTTTGCGTACGGGATAGAGTATTTCGTGAGGAGTGCTTTAGCTTTCCTGAACAAGTAAAGCATGTTTACAGAGAGAGCCTTACCTGAAGAAAAAAGCCCCATCGCATCACAGCGGCGGGGCCTTCGTCTTCCTGTTACACCCTCTCAAGCCGGAACGTGAACGCCTCGCAATCTCCCTTAGGCATCTCCAGCGGAAGCCCCGCATCCATCAGCGCATCAGAAGGATAAATTTTTCCTGTCCCGATGTCCCTGTAGAACGTCCCGCCCGACAGTCCCCGAAGCACTACATACACCAGCGGCATATTTCCGTGATTGTAGGGTATCACTGCATTAACTAGTGCCTTGCTACCGTTCCTCGAGACATATTCCCACGCACAATAACTCTCCTCAAACGGATTGCTCAGCCGGTAATACATTCCTTCGGTGATAATTTCCCGGTCTGTCCTGTACTGCAAGACCTGACCCGCAATTTCACGCCTCTCCTCTTCCGTCAGCGTTAAGGGGTTAAGCTCATACCCGAACCCTCCGGCCATCGAGACAGTGTAACGCGTCTTCAGCGGGGTAGTCCTTCCGGTCTGGTGGTTAGGGCACGTCGATACATGTGCGGCAATTGTGCTCACAGGATACCCGAACGACGTACCATAGTGTATGTTCATTCTGTCCAGAGCGTCGGTGTTGTCGCTGCACCATATCTGCGGAGTGTAGTAGAGCATTCCCGCGTCGAAACGTCCGCCTCCTCCTGCACAGCCCTCAATAAGAACTTCAGGATACTTTTCGTGAAGCCTCTCCAGAACCTCGTAAAGCCCGAGCATGTAGTCGTACATCACTTTTCCCTGACTGTCCGAAGTTCGCGAGTACACCGCCGCTATCGACCGGTTATAGTCCCACTTGAGATATTCTATATTTCCCTGAGAGAGAATACCCGCAATAGCACCATACACATATTCACGGACTTCACGCCTCGACATGTCAAGCACTAACTGATTACGGCCAAGTACAGGCCGCTCGTGCGGAACTGTCATTGCCCAATCAGGATGTGCACGGAATAAATCGCTGTCCTCGCTTATCATCTCAGGCTCAACCCAAAGCCCGAACTTCAGGCCGAGCGAGTTCACGTCCCTCACCAGTTCACCGAGAGTGCACCCCAATTTCGCCTCATCTGCAGTCCAATCACCGAGTGCCCTGTTGTCGTCGTTGCGGTTCATGAACCATCCGTCATCGAGCACCAGCATATCGACGCCTAAGCCTTTTGCGCTCTGTGCAACCTCCAGAATCTTCCTGCCGTCAAAGTTGAAGTACAATGCTTCCCAAGTGTTAAGGACTATCGGACTTGGCCGGGTGTCCCTGCATACATTCTCCCTTATACAGGCGTGGTAATTATGGCTGAGTTTTCCGAGCCCCTCACTGCTGAAAGTCATAATCACTTCCGGCCCGGCTAGTTCCTCTCCTGGCTTCAGAGGATACGCGAACTTTTCTTGAGCAAGCCCCATCATAAGGCGAGTCTGGCTGTACTGGTCAAGCTCCGCCTCAGCAAGAAATCCGCCGCTGTACACAAACTGCATTCCCCAGCACCGTCCGGCAGTCTCCGTTGCGTCATGGTCCGCCAGAATCACGAACGGGTTGAACTGGTGCGAGGACATCCCCCGGCGGCTTCCGACCGTGAATTGTCCGTGAGAGAGACTCTGACGCTGAAACTGCCTCTCCATTGTGTGGCGGCCCTGAAACGTAATCAGGTCGAATTTCCCGTGCGTGAAGTCCAGACAGGAACTAGCCAGCTTCATCACCGTAACAGGCTTGCTGCCGTCATTCCTGACTATTACGCTCCGTGTGATTATGTCCTTCTCCGGCAAAACTCCGTACAGCAGCTTCACCGTCAGGCCGATACGCTTATCCTCAAGAGTTATCGCGAGTGTCTGTGCATCTTCCGCGTGAACAGCAGGAAGTCCCTTGAGCGAATACTTGCCTTCCAGAATCTCGAAGCCCTTGTAGTGCAGAACTACACCGTAAATTCCTTCCGAGTCCCTCACTATGAGTCCTGGAGTACGGTAATCTCCTGTTCCCTGAGTCGGAAATTCCTGCGGCAGAACATCAAGCGAGTATGTCCTGTCAGGTGTCGGGTTGCCGGAAAATCCCCTGTCCATGAACTTCAAGCCCCAGCTGGTTACGCCTTCAGTCCGTCTCCCATAATACAGGTGAAGCAGACAACCGAAGCTGTCTGCCTGCATCTGATACGTACTATTCTTTGTGTTAAGGGTGAATATCCCTTTATCGTGCGTTATCGCCAATTATTTCACTGCTCCGTTTATTACGCCATTTATGATTTGCTTTTGAGCTACCAGGTAGAATATTAGCATAGGCAGCAAGGCCAATAAATACGACGCAAACGCAAGGTTATAGTTAGTGCCGAACTGAGTCTGGAACGTCAGCTGTGCAAGAGGAAGCGTAGTCATTCCGGAGCCGGACATGATTACGAGCGGGGTCATAACGTCGTTCCACGTGCCTAACGCTGTAAGGACAGCAACAGTTGCGTGCATCGGCCACATCAGCGGGAAAATTATCTTCCAGTAGGTCGTCCACGTTGAAGCACCGTCAACATGTGCCGCTTCCTCAAGCGCAATCGGTATGTTCTTCAGGTAGCCGGCATAAAGCAGTACGTTCATCGGCATGTAGAACACCACGTACAGGATGATTACTCCGAACATGTTATCGATGTGGAGCTGTGCGGTCTGCTTTACCAGCGGCATCATCAGAATCGCGAACGGCACGAACATTCCGCTGACGATGTAGAAGTAGCTGAACCTGTAGAACTTGTTCGTATTCATGTTGCGGGCGACTGCATAACCCATCAGCGAGTGAATGATTATCGAGATTACCATTGTGATGCCCGTGATTAAGAAGCTGTTGAACAGCGACCGCCAGAAGTCCGTAACCCTCATTGCCTCGCGGAAATTGTCGAGGCTCCATTCTTTCGGGAAGGACAGAAGACCGATTACGCTGTTGGTCATCTCGCTTGGCTGCTTGAAGGCAATGATGACCGTCATGTACAGCGGGAAAAGAACCGTGAACAGTCCCAGCAGCAGCAATATTGTTATGGGCCAGTTGAAGCGTTCAGTGGCCTTGATTTCCTGATTAGCCATTATAGCTGTTCCTCCTTCTTGTTGAGATACTTGAGCTGAAGCACCGAGATTATCACTATCACGATGAAGAATATTACTGCGTTTGCGCTCTGGAAGCCGAACTGCCCGCCTGCCATTCCGTTATTGTAGATGAGGAACGAGATGGACTCCGTGCTCTGTGCCGGGCCTCCCTTAGTCAGTGCCATAATCTGGTCAAACACCATCAGGTTATTCTTCATGCACAGCACCATGTTAATCGTGAAGAACGGCATAATCAGCGGGAAGGTGATATAGCGGAATCTGTTCCACCCTGTAGCACCGTCAAGAGATGCCGCCTCGTACACATCCTCCGGTACTGTCTGAAGCCCTGAGATGTAGATTAACGTGTTCATTGCGATTGACTGCCACGCGCAGACTATCACGATTGCAACCCAAGCCCACGTCTGGCTGGCTAACATGCTTGCGGCGTGAGTTATTGCCGGAAGAATGTACGTGAATATGTAGCTGAAGATATAGCCCACAACCAGCGCGCCGAGAATGTTCGGGACAAAGTACATGCCGCGAAGGAAACTCTTGAAGCGGATTTTTGCGTTGAGCGCGAGTGCCATTGCGAGGCTGATAATGTTAATCAGTATCGTAGCCACAAGTGCCAGCTTGAACGTGAACCAGTAGGAATTGCCGACGCGTGTATCGGTGAACAGGTCGATGTAATTCCTCCAGCCTACCCAGTCATATTTTGTGCCGTAGCCCCTGAAGTTGGTGAAGCTGTAGATAAATCCCTTGATGAGGGGCAGAGTGTTGAAGCAGAAGAACAGCAGCAGTATCGGTACTGCTATCATCATAAACGTGCGAGACCTCTCGTTCTGACTCTTCATGAATGATTCCTCCTTCCTAGTGTGAAGCGTTGTACTTCTGGACCTTGCTGATTAAGTCCCTGTTGTAGCGTATCCAGTCCTTATCGAACTTGGCCAGGAACTCGTCAACGTTGCCGTTAATCAGGAATGTCTGTATTATCGCGCTAACCGACATTTCAGACGGATAATGATGGTCGTGGTAGTCCGCCATTTTTCCAGCGTCAATGTAGGTCTTCATTCCGTCAAGCATAGGTGCGAGCCTGAACTCTCCCTTAACGCACGGTACGCCGTTCTGTGCGTCAACGTACAGCTGGATGTTCTCCGGCTCGAGCAGGAAGTCTATAACCTTGTAGGCTGCTTCTTTATGCGGGCATTCCTCGAGCACGCAGAACATGAGGTCAACTCCGCTGTTGAGGGTCTGTGCACCCGGCTCATCCCTTGCCGGGAAAACGAAAGAGTCGATGTTCATGTTGGGGTTGACCGAGCGGATCTGCGGGACTGCATAGCTCCCGATTGTGTACATTGCGGACTCTCCGCGCGCAAAGGCCGTACACGCATCATTGTAGCCGTAAGCGAACGGTCCTTCCTCTCCGTACTTAAGGAGGGCAAGCACCTTCTCGGCAACTTCACGGTACTGTTCGGTGAAGGTAGTCTTTCCGGCGTTGACCTGCTGGCAGACATCAGCGGGAGCAATTCCTACCGCGAGTGCATTCCATGGAGCAAGTGTTGTCCACGTGTCGCGGTAGCCGAAATACAGCGGACGTATCCCTGCGGCCTGAATGTCATCACACAGCTTGACGAACTCCGGCCAAGAGTCCGGAATCTTCCATCCGTGCTCGTTGAACATGTCGCGGTTGTAGAGTATTCCTGCGGCGTTTGCCATGAAGGGCACTCCGTAAGTCCCGGGCTCAGGAAGGAACTTCAAGCCGTTGATGATGTCGATATACGCGGGCTTAATCTTCGAGAGGCCCGGATAGTCTGACACGTCGGCGAGGAGTCCTGCGTCCTGGAAGTTCGAGAAGTCCATATCTCCGCCTATCCCGATAATGTCAGGGTAATTCTCGCGGATAAATCTCGTCTTCATGATGGTAACTGCATCTGCAGGCGACAAGAACCGCACGTGAATATCCGTGTGTGAAGCGTTGAATTTTTCCTCGAGCTGCTTGAAAGTCTCGTAGGCTTCCTGCTTGTAGTGCACTAACTCAATCTCAACAGGTGCTGACCATGCCATACCCGCGAGGCACAGCATCAGCACTAATCCTGATACTAAGCGTCTCATGTTTCCGCCTCCTAGTGGATGATTGCCTGCTCAGTCTCTTTGTCGAACACGTGAATCTTGTCCACATCGAACGCAAAGCTCATTGTGTCGCCCACTGCGGCCTGGCTGGACTGGCCTACTTTTGCGGACATTGATGCTCCTGCGAAGTCGAAGTACAGCTGAACTTCAGCACCCAGAAGCTCGAACACGGTTATCTTTGCGCTGAAGGGGGCGGTGAGTTTGCAGAGAGCTTCTGCCTTAGCGTCGTAGACGTTCTCGGGCCTGACACCCATAACTACAGTTTTTCCGACATAGCCTTTATCCCTGAGCACGTCGACTTTCTCTCTGGGAAGCTCAAAGCTGGTTCCGCCTGCTATAAGGTCGTTGCCGTCGAACCTTGCGTCGATGAAGTTCATCTGCGGCGAGCCGATGAACCCTGCAACAAAAAGATTATTCGGTCTGTTGTACAGTTCTGTGGGGGTTGCTACCTGCTGGACGATTCCGTCCTTCATGACGACGATTCTTGTTCCGAGCGTCATTGCTTCGGTCTGGTCGTGGGTAACGTAAATCACAGTTGCGCCGAGCCTGTCGTGGAGTTTTGCGATCTCTGCCCTCATCTGAACGCGGAGCTTAGCGTCAAGGTTGGAGAGCGGCTCATCCATCAGGAACACCTGCGGACTGCGGACGATTGCACGGCCCATTGCTACGCGCTGCCTCTGTCCGCCGGAGAGCTGGGAGGGTCTGCGGTCAAGAACTTTATCCAGTTCAAGGATATGCGCGGCTTCTTTTACGGCCTTGTCGATTTCGTCCTTAGGTGTCTTCTTGAGCATCAGGGCAAACGCCATGTTGTCGTACACCGTCATGTGAGGATAGAGCGCGTAATTCTGGAACACCATCGCTATATCCCTGTCCTTAGACTCAACGTCATTGACTATGCGGTCGCCGATTTTGAGCGTGCCCGACGAGATGTCCTCAAGTCCTGCGATCATGCGGAGGGTTGTTGATTTTCCGCAGCCAGAAGGCCCGACAAAAATGATAAATTCCTTGTCGGCTATCTCAAGGTTGAAGTCCTTGACTGCCTCGTAACCGTTGGGGTACTTCTTCCAGATATGCTGAAGCGATAAACCTGCCATTGTTAAGAAGGTCTCCTTTTTGTGAAATTTTGTGTATGGGAAAAATTAGGATGGTTAATATTCTAGGCATGGAATGTATATTCATGAATGCCTTGTTATTGGCGTAAATATACCCTGATGCTATTATTAAATGTGAATTTTGCTATAAAAGTAGGTGTATTCACAACATGTACAAAGTCAAATTCTCTATATTCCCGAACCAGAGCTTTATAGATTTGGGGCTGTACCAGTTCGGGCGCGAAACATGCAGACCTGGCCATTCATTCGGCCCGGCGAGGAGGAATCATTATCTGTTCCACTTCATCATCAGCGGCAGGGGGACATTATACGCTGACGACTCAAGAGGAGTAACCCACACTCTGAGGCTTCATGCCGGAGAAGGCTTCATGATTTTTCCCGAACAGATAAACACTTACGCGGCGGATATGTCCAATCCGTGGGAATATGCCTGGCTGGAGTTCGACGGATTGAGGGTGAAGCAGGCTCTCGATGCTGCCGGCCTGTCTCCGGAAGACCCTGTGTACCGGACGCGTTCACCGGAACTGCGCGAAAAGATGATGGACGAGATGCTATGCATAGTTGACAACAGCGAGGCTTCACACTTTGAACTTATCGGTCATCTGTATATGTTCATGGACGCTCTTACGCGCTCAAACGAAAATTCCGGACGGTTAATCACGAGCAGACTGCGGGAGTTCTACATACGTGAGGCTGTTGCGTACATCGAGAATAACTATCAGGGGACAATCACTGTTGAGGAAATAGCGGGAGCACTTAGGCTGAACAGAAGCTATTTCGGAAAGATATTCAGGGAGTCAACCGGCAAATCCCCGCAGAGTTTCCTGATGAGCTACAGGATGATAAAAGCGTCGGAACTTCTTGCATCGACAGAGCTTCCAGTTAAGGAGATAGGGGCTTCGGTGGGGTATGAGAACCAGCTTCATTTTTCGCGGGCATTCAAGACTATTTACGGAATATCTCCGCGAGAATGGAGGAAGAATCGCAAACAATAAATCCCTCCGGCCCGAAAACCAGAGGGATTGTGTTAATCAGGGTGTTACTCTGCCTTGTAGTCCTGAGTAAGAATTACTCCGACCTGGCTTGCGTTCTCGTAGGGGTCAGAAAAGTCCGTGAACATCTTGCGTTCCTCGTTGACGGTAATTCCTGCGCAGATCATGTCAACTTTTCCGGAGTTCACAGCCATAAACAGCGAGTCGAACGGGTAAGCGATAATCACCAGTTCCTTGTTGAGCTTGCCTGCAATCAGCGCGCACATCTCGATATCGATTCCGGTGTAGCCGTCGCCAACCTTAATGTCATAAGGAGGGAAGCCGGACTCTGTCCCGAGATACAGCTTGCCGCCCTCTGCTCCCTTGTGCAGGTCAATATCTTCCGGCTTGGCCGCAGTCGGGTCTTCCTTGTACTTCAGCATAATTGCATCGAGCGAACCGTCAGTCTTGATTTCCGCAAGTGCCTTGTTCACAGCGTCGAGCAGCTCCTTGTTGCCCTGCTTGAAGCCGATTGCGTACTGCTCAACGGTCAGTGCATCAGGAAGTATCGTCAGCGTCTCAGGGTCATTCTTCTTGAACTGAGTCGCCGGAGCTTCGTCCATTATTGCGCACTGGACTTTGCCGACCTTGAGGGCCTGGATTACGTCCGTAGCCTTCTCGTAGGTGGTGAGCTGTTCCTTCGTTTTGTCGCCCAGCATGTTCTTGGCGATACCTTCCGCTATAGTTCCGCGCTGAGTCCCTATCTTGTAGTTCACGAACTGGTCAGGCTTGGAGATGCCCAGTCCCTCAGCGAAACACATTCCTGCCGACAAAGCCAGCAGCATCATAATCACTGCAAGTTTCTTCATGACAACAAACCTCCGTCAAAAAAATATGCGGGATATTATAGCGCAAACGAGGCAGAAAGAATCGTTACAGGACTCTGTGCCTTCATGAGCGTAGACGCATTTGTGAGGGACTTTGAGGCTGAAACTGACACATGCACTGCCTCAAAATTCGGCCAGTTCTTCATGATTGAGTATGCGGCTGTCAGTGTCTCGAGGGTTACGCAAGCGACGACAACACGGGCAGGAAATCGCAAAATATGCTCAAGAATCCCGGCTAACTCTCCCTCACTTCCGCCGATGAATACGTGTGAAGGTTCAGGCAGACTTCCAATAACTTCGAGTGCTCTTCCTGAGTGAATGTCTATGTTGTGAAGACGGAACTTCGCGGCATTTTTGGCGATAAGTTTTACGGCTTGGGGCTTGTAGTCTACTGCGTGAATCTCACTCTCTGGAAATTCCAGCCCTGCACAGACCGAGATACTGCCTGTTCCTGCGCCAATATCCCACAGAACAGAATCCCGCCTCATGTTCAACCGGCCAAGTATCACCGAACGAACACACTCATTCGTCATAACGACACCTTCTGCACGGATAAATTCACTGTCGCGCGGGTGAATATTCTCCGGAACGTAGGGATGAGCATTGCGCACAAGCACCAGCGACAACGCAGAGCAATCGCATTCCGTAAAGCCTGTGATGATGCGTTCATCGGGACTGCCCAAGTTTTCCCCAATCACAACGTCAACATCCATTCCGCGCAATAGACCACATGCCCATTTGGGGGAACATTTCTTGTCGCAGAAGAGGACAACGAGCCTGCTGCGTTCTACGGTGTTGAGGAACAGCCCGGCCCTGAGATTGCGGCCATGTCCCGAGAGAATCACAGCATCACTCCAGGTTTCGCCGACTCTTGCACAAAGGACCTGCAGTGAGCTTATGCCCGGAAGAACGCGAACTTGGCCGTAACGTTCTTTGACGAGCGGAAGCAGGCTGAACAGGCCCGGATCTCCTGACACGAGGATAACTACTATTCCCGACTCTCTGTCTATTTCGTGGAAAGTGCCAGCAAACTTCCTAAGCGGTATGAATTTTGCGGCGCGGGGAATGAGAAACTTGAAGCGTTCTGAGGCACAGACAGCATCTGCACTCAAAACTGCCTCCTGGACTTCCGGCGTTAAGCTCCCTGTTCCTGCACCTGCAACTATAATCTCAGGCATCGTGCCAGCTCCCCAGAACTTGCCCTTCCCCGTCAATGAACACAGCACTTACCGGAATATTTGCCCTCTCCCTGCACTTGGCCGAAACTATCCGCGCAAGTTCTCTCCAAACCCTAACCCCTAACCCCTGTCCCCTTACCACTTCGATAGCCTCACGTGTCGTGTTGCTGGAATAGACTCTCGCCACAAGGTCAGGACTTGCTCCGAGAATTGCCAGCTGGGTGCATAGTGCCTCAATACTTCCGCCGGAAACGTGGCTGTGGGTGTTGAAGCTGCCTGCCGCAACTTTGAGGAGTTTTCCCGGATGTCCGCAGATAGTTGCGCGGGTGAAGCCAAGCCTTGCGCATTCATCAAGAACATAGCCGGGATAATTTGCACACTGTATTATGTTCCTGCCCTGAATGTGAAACAGCTGGCGGGTGAAATTTTCTCCTGTTCCTGCAAAAGTGATGTAGACCTCGCGAAATCCCAGAGCATAAATCATTTCCAGCTCCAGAGTGAGCGAATCCAGAAGTGCCTGCTCGTTCATGGGCTTAACGATTCCGGTTGTGCCGAGAATGGACAGGCCGCCGGTTATGCCTAGTCTGGGATTGAAGGTACGTTTGGCGATTTTCTCTCCGTCGGGAATTGAAACAGTTACCATCAGGGATTTTCGCGGCAGAATTTCGCGGACAACAAGGGTAATCATTTCGCGCGGAACAGGGTTGATTGCGGGTTCACCGGGAGGAATTTTCAGGCCGGGAAGGGTTACAGTTCCGACACCCTCGCCCGCACAGAAAGATATGCTGTCTTCACCGTCAAGGGTATCTACCCGCGCAAGAACCTTCACTCCGTCCGTAACATCAGCTCTGTCGTCTCCGGAATATTTCACCACACAAAAATATTCTCCCTCACGAAAAGCCTTCAGCCTGAACACATGACCCTGAAGGTTTTTCACGCACACTGTTTCGGGCACTTCACATCCGGCCAAGTACAGCGCACAGGCTTTAGCTGCTCCGGCGGCGCAAGTTCCTGTAGTTATTCCAGTGCGCAAAATCATCACCCCTAATGCTAATATGTCTGCAAATTATTTTTCACAGGAGGAAACTATGAAGAAAATTATAGCCGGTTTCTTGGCGGGGGGATTAATTGCCTCACTTGTAGTTCTGAACCTTCCACGTCCAATTACGAATAAGGACATCAACGCCGAAGCCATCAATGCCATACTTTGGGTACAGACTTCGGCAGAATACAGGGCATTGTGCTATCAGGCGTATAACACAGCACTTGAACGCGTCAGGAACGCAGAGAGCGGGGACTAGCCTTTAGCGATAATTCTTGACTGTGATGAAACGGTGCTCGATAACTCTCCGGCGAATGCTTATGCTGTTTTAACTGGGGATAATTCCGAATTGCTTAGCAGGTGGTCAAAATCAGGAGAAGTTGGAGCGATGCCTGGAGCTGCTGATTTTCTAAACGCAGTTGACGCACTCGGCGTAAGTATCTTCTACGTAACGAACAGGCGCGAGAATCTCAGGGAGGACACTATGCACAACATGAAGGCCCTGAACTTTCCGCAGGTTGATGAAGTGCACACGGTGTTCCGGAGCGGCGAAGGCAGCAAGGACCCGCGCTTCAAGAGAATAGCAGAGAGTTTTGATGTAGTGGTGTATTTGGGGGACAGTGCGCAGGATTTTCCTGTAGAGATATACGGCAAGGGTTTAACGGAACGCAATGCGATATTCGACTCTGCACGGGAGCTTTTCGGCGAAAAATATATACTCCTGCCTAACCCAATTTATGGCCATTGGCTCAATGTCTCTACTGGGAAAACTCCGGAAGAACAGCACAAATCCAAAATCGACGCAATGAGAATCTGGCGGCCTTAGATTCCATAAAGTATTGCGTTAATTATTGCGCAGGCAACAGTAGTCCCGCCCTTGTTCCCGTGAGCTATTATTCGCGGTGTTCCGGTGAGTGAAGCAAGCATGTTCTTGGCCTCGATGACGTTCACGAATCCTACAGGCACTCCGACGACCAGGGCGGGATTTGCTCTGCCTTCACGTATAAGTTCACACAGACGGATTAACCCCGTCGGAGCGTTGCCTATTGCGTAAATCGCAGAAGGATATTCGCGGACGGCTCGCTCAATATTCACGATTGCGCGGGTAACATGACGTGAGAGAGCTTCCGTTCTGGTTTGTTCGTCCGAAATGCAGCAGACAGTATTTGTGCCGTAACGCTTGCTTATTCCAGCTGAGAGCATATTTGTATCCGTGATTACAGGAACGCCGGATTTGATGGCTTCACGTGCCCTAACAACAGAGTTCTCCGAGAAGAACAGCGTGTGCAGAAAGTCGAAATCTGCCGTTGCGTGTATCACCCTCATGATGACGGGCAGATTTTCCGAAGGGCCGGAATATTCGCCTATGGCCTCCCGAATAATTCTCATACTCTCGCGTTCTATTTCCTGCGGTTCAATTATCATAATCATTGCTCCTCGCCAGCGCAAAAGTTACATTCTCGTACACACACTTGCTCCTCAACAGCACAGCACCTTCACCGGCCGCCATAACTGCTGAACGTTCGCAGACATTATCCGTCCCCGTAAACCTTCTCACTTCTTCTGAGGCCGTGAACCTTCCCCGCAATGCCTGAAGTTCTGCTGCTCCGAAAGTCAGGAACGAAATATCATGCTTCTGCGCAAAAATTTTCATTGCCGGTTCATTCTTCTTAAAGTCAATCGACGCTAAAGCACGCAGACTCTTTACGGTCACTCCTGCATCCGCCAGAAAATCCAGCGCATCACGCTCAAACTCCGCAGGGTCAGTGTTCTTGTTGCACCCGGCCCCCAAAACTAACACCTTCGGCCTCAGCCACAGCGTAACAGGAAACGGAACAGGGATATTCTCACAAGTTACAGCCACACCCACATTTCGGCCATCGAGCAATGCTCCGGATATGTGCCTTACTGCTTCAGGATTCTTTATTGCGCAATTATGCTTTACCGCCCATTCATCAACAGCAGGAAGGTTATTCACGTCCGTAGCTGTAGTGATTACGGCCTGAGCACAGAGAAATCCTGCGATTTTTCGCGCAAGGCCATTAGCTCCGCCGACATGCCCGGACAAAACAGGTATCACGAATTTTCCGGCCTCATCAACCACAATAACAGCAGGGTCAACGAGCTTATTCCTGACGTGAGGGGCAATAGCTCTTACCGCAATTCCGCAGGCACCGACGAAGATTAACGCCCCAGAAAAATGTTGTCCTGCCCAGTCAGTCAGGCTTCCGTCAAGCACATTGACTCCTGGCCGCGCGAACCTCTCAGGAGCATACACGCTCCCTCTCAGAAATTCCGACAGCCTTAAGGCCAGAGCTATACCCTTATTCGTGAACGCGACTATGTCTGTATTCATGTGAAAAGTGCTCATCGTAGAGACGTGAAGCCTCGTGAATTTCCTGACCCAGAAACTCGCCGGCAAGAATCAGCGCGCTTTTAGTGATGTCCTGCGAAAGTTCGGGCAGGGTCTCCAGAGTCCCGCGAATAACTTTCTCTTCCGGCCAAGATGCTTTATACACCACAGCCGCAGGTGTGTCCGGACTATACCCGCGTTTAACCAGTTCTTCACACGCGCGTGCGGTCATTCCTGCCGACAGGAACAGCGCAACAGAAGCGTTTTCAGGAGCCGGCGTTCGTCCCTCAATACGGGAAATTATGAGGGTCTGAGTATGTCCGGGAATCATGTATTCAGTCTTCAGTGCCGCCGAAGCCGCAAACAACGAGCTGACTCCGGGCACAACCTCAAAGGGTATTTTTCTCTCAGTTAGCGCGTCAAACTGTTCACGTACTGCTCCGTAGAGCGCAGGGTCTCCAGAGTGAAGCCGGACAGTCAGAATATCGCGTCTGTATCCATCCTCAAGAACAGCAACTATCTCTGAGAGGGTCATAGCGGAACTGTCGTGAAGCTCGCAATTTTCACCGGCATACAGCCTCACAAGTTCAGGATTAACCAGTGAACCGGCATAAACGATTATTCCTGCTCTGCGCAGAAGGTCAGCTCCCCTAACGGTGATTAAGTCAACAGCTCCCGGCCCTGCTCCGACAAAATAAATCACAGCTCAATCACCTTCAGACCAAGCGACTCCGCCATAGCCTCATACTCGGTAAACTTGAACATCAGGGTATTTTTGCTGTGGGAATCACTGGAGAGAATCACACTGCCTCCGCGTTCAGCAATATACTTCAGGATTCGCAGCGAGGGGTACGGGAAGGACTTATAGCCGCGAGAAATTGCGCCGGTGTTAATCTCGAAAGGCTTTCCGGTTTTCAGGAGAGTATCCGCCGCAGAAAGTGCCGCATCAATGTAACGCGGGTTGTCCTCGTCGATGCGTCCGAACTTAGTTATCAGGTCAAAGTGCCCGATAATGTCCGCACCTGTCCTGTTCACGACATCCGAGACCAGCGCAAAATATCTTTCTGAGAGTACATACTCATCGCCTCCGCAGGCACGAATACCAGCCTCCAAAATTTCCGGAGTGTCATCAACCGAAAAATACTTACCGCCAATTTCGACATAGTGCACAGAGCCAATAACATAGTCATAGCTGTTTGTGGCAGTGTCAGAGTAATAATCCTGCTCAGTTCCGCACAAAATCTCAATCTTGCCCGCATATTTTGCTTTAAGACGAAAAATTTCATCTACGTAGCTACGTGTTTCATCAACGGACATGCAGGCTTCCTCATCAAAAGGAGTGTGTGCGTGTCCGGAAAATCCCAGCTTCTTCATGCCAAGAGAAATTGCCGTAAGCACTATTTCTTCTGGAGAATCCCTGCCGTCGCAAAAACATGTGTGAACGTGAAAGTCTGACCGTATCACGAAGTCATCTTCTCCTGCTTAACTTTTTTGTCGATTACGTGGCGTGAAGCAAGCTCAAGGATAATATCCTTGATGTCAATTCCCATTTCGGCCATAAGCACCATCAGGTGATAGACCAGGTCAGAAATTTCGTAGACGGCTTCCTTTTTGTCGTTCTTGGCCGCAATTATGACCTCTGAACTTTCCTCGCCGATTTTCTTCAGAATTTTGTCAAGCCC
Organism: Synergistaceae bacterium; assembly: GCA_017451025.1. Taxonomy (GTDB): domain Bacteria; phylum Synergistota; class Synergistia; order Synergistales; family Aminobacteriaceae; genus JAFUXM01. The sequence continues at coordinate 72,517 of JAFSSM010000032.1, forward strand.
CTTCTCGAACAGATACGACGTGTATGAACCTTCGACCCTTTCTACTTTCCTGCCCTTGATAAGCTCCATAAGTCCGCAGAGGGTGAATTTTTCGTGTCCTGAGTCTTCGCGTTCCAGAACGTCATCGGCGAAGCACGAACGATTGCCGAGATGACAGGCCGGGCCGTCAGGTTTTGCGTAGACGAGCAGGGTATCTCTGTCGCAGTCGGCCACAATTTCGCGAATGTGCAAATAATTTCCGCTGGTAGCTCCCTTGAGCCAAAGTTCTTGGCGGGAACGGCTCCAGAAGCACGCTAACTTCTTCTCGATGGAAATGTTCAGGCTCTCCCTGTTCATGTAGGCGAGCATAAGAACATCTCCAGTATCATCATCAACAACTATTGCGGGGACTAAGCCCTTATCGTCAAACTTTACGTCATCTATTTTCAGCATATAAAAACCTCCGCATCTCAAATCCAGCGTGCAGGCAAACAGTGCTGCTCACTCCGTTCACGGCAACCCGCCCGCCCCCTCAGCATATCCGTGCCGGAATACCATTCCTGCGCATCTCAGCCTTAAGTTCTCCGATACTCACTTCACCAAAATGGAATATCGACGCAGCAAGACCAGCATCAACCCCAGACACAGACTTAAACAGCGTGATGAAGTCCTCAATGCTCCCGGCTCCTCCCGAAGCAATCACCGGAACACTCACTACCTCACACACCGCACGCAGCATCTCCAGGTCAAACCCGCGCTTCACTCCGTCAGTGTCTATCGAGTTCAGCACAACTTCACCGGCTCCAGAATCAACACACCGCCTTATCCATCCCACAGCCTCAATCCCTGTGTCATCACGCCCGCCCCTCGCGAAAACGTGAAACTCTCCATCAACGCGCTTCACATCCGCAGAAATTACCACGCACTGCGAACCATAAAGCCGCGCCGCCTCCGGAATTAGTCCCGGATTCCTGATTGCGCCAGTGTTCACGCTCACCTTGTCCGCTCCGCACGACAGCACCCGCTCGAAGTCCTGCACGCTCGATATTCCGCCGCCGACAGTCAGAGGAATGAACACGTTGCGGGCCGTCTCGCGCAGAATGTCCGTGAAAATCTTGCGCCCGTCCGACGAAGCCGTTATGTCGTAGAACACCAGCTCGTCCGCTCCATTATCGCTGTAGAATTTCGCAAGCTCTACAGGAGAATTTACGTCGTTCAAGTCCTGAAAGTTCACGCCCTTAACCACGCGCCCGTCCCTCACATCCAGACACGGAATTATACGCTTCGTAATCATGCCTTCTCCCTCCCGGCCTCGATTGCCTCTGAAATTTTCACAGCACCCGTGTAATACGCCTTGCCGATTATCGCTCCGTACATGCCGAGTTCCGTCAATGCCTTCACGTCGTCAAGAGAGCTTACCCCGCCGGACGCAATGATATTTACGCCAAGTTTTTCCTGCAGGGTTTCGTAAAGCTGCCTGTTCGTGCCCTTCATCGCTCCGTCGCGCGAAATGTCCGTGCAAATCAGAGTTTTCACACCCGCATCCTGCATCATCATACAGAACTCGAAAGATTCTAGTCCCGAAACTTCCTGCCAGCCGCGAACTGCTATAAGGCCGTCCTTAATGTCCGCTCCGACAGCTATTCGCTCACTCCCGAAGTGTTTCACTGCCAGATCCGCAAATCCCTTCTGAGTCGCCGCAGAAGTCCCCAGAATTACGCGCTCAATCCCTGCGTCAACATACCGCTCAATTGTGCGCAAATCCCTTATGCCTCCGCCGACTTCACACTTCAACCCGCAGGACTCGCGTATCCTCAGTACTACATCAATATTCACAGGCTCGCCGGCCTTCGCTCCCTCCAAATCAACAATGTGCACCCATTCAGCACCCTCATCACGGAATTTCCGCGCGGTGTTCACCGGCTCAGGGTCATACACCGTCATCTGCGCGTAATCCCCCTTGAGAAGCCTTACCGCCTTACCCTCGAAAAGGTCTATTGCCGGAAGAATTATCATGCACTCACCTCACAGAATGCCCGCAGCATGTCAAGCCCGACATTGCCGCTCTTCTCAGGGTGGAACTGCACACCGTAAACACTGCCCTTCTGCACAGCCGCAGTAAGGTCCGCACCGTAATTCGTCGTCGCAGTGATGTACTCCTCATCACAGAACGCAGAGTACGAGTGCACAAAGTAGACGTAATCCCCTTCGTGAGAGCGCGCGAATATTCCTGAAGGGTTGGTGAAGTGAAGTCCATTCCAACCCATTTGAGGAATTTTCAGTCCTGCAGGAATTACCTCGCTAATCGGCCTGACACTGCCGGGAATTAGGCCAAGACCCTTGTGCTCTCCGAACTCGCAGCTCACCGAAAAAAGAAGCTGCATTCCCAGACAGATACCCAGCACAGGCTTTCCGGCCTCAGCTTCCGCAACGAGAGGTTCAGCAAGCCCCGACGCGAAGAGTTTACGCGCGGCATCACCGAACGCTCCGACACCAGGCAGAATTATTCTCTCTGCGGCCTTCAGGTCTTCAGGACGCGAAGTAACCTTGACATTCCGGCCTATAGCGGCAAAAGAACTTGCCAGCGAGAATAAATTTCCCACTCCGTAATCAACTATAGCAATCATTGATAAAAATCCTTTGTGCGAAAATTTTTGACGGGAGAAAATATATCACATTTCGTACCTGTATGAAGCAGTCAGACTCGCAATAAATATGTCCTTGTCGCCAAGCTCCTCAGGTTTCAGCATTGCCCCGCGCAAAAGAGTCTCAAGCTCAAGGGAATTTACGGGGCTTCTCTGCATTGCGGACATGTAATCGCTACGCGTTATGCCAGACCAGTTAATTCGTGTAGCGAGCTGGCGTTCCAGAATTGCGTCAAGCCACAGCCGCATAACTCTTCCATTTCCTTCACGGAAGGGGTGGGCAATGTTCATCTCTACGTATTTCTCGACAATCTCGCCGAAATTTGACTGCGGCATTCTGGAAATTATCGGCAGAATGTCATTCAGAAACAGGGCGTTTGCGAACCGGAAGCCTCCTTTAGAGATATTCTGCGTCCTGATTTTTCCGGCAAACTCAAACAATCCCCCGAACATAACCTCATGAAGCCTGCGCAAACACTCCCAAGTTCCGGCATTAGCCACAAATTCCGGCCAAGCCTCCCAAATTTCAGCCCGCCTATCCAGCGAAAGCCTGTCAATCTCCGGTATAACCTCATCATAATTTGCCTCGCTAATCATCAGCATCACCCTCCATAAAGAAACCCCGCAGGATTTCTCCCGCGGGGCTGTTTGCTTCTTCTGCCTAAGTATTTAGGTTAGTGCTCTACTTTGTGCCGTTGTGCGTTATGAACGTCTCCTGCGAAGGAATAACGGCATTGCAAGTGCTAACGCCAGTGCGCCAAATCCTGCATCGCATCCGCCGCCGCTGCTGCCGACATCATCGCCATTGCTCGGTGTTTCATTTCCGCCTGGCTCTTCATTGCCGCCTGGCTCCTCATTGCCGCCTGGCTCCTCATTGCCGCCTGGCTCCTCGGTGCCGCCTGGCTCCTCGGTGCTGCTCTCGACTCCGTAAACTACATTCCACTGATAGTTGACTTCGTCGCCGTCGGCGTTCTCCGCCTCAACTGTTACTGTTCCGGCCGTGCCCTTCTCGAAACCAGTTACCGCGTCGTTGAACTCAACGCCGATAACCTCGTCGTCATCGTTGAGCACAGGCTTGAGCCAGCTAGGCATGAACACTGTATCCTCAGCCGCTACTACGCCGTCAGGGAAGGTTACCCTGTAGCCAGGCTGTACGTTATCGTGCTGACCCGCAACCGTAAGGGCTGACGCGTCGCCGAACGTAAGGTCCTCAGCCGCAACCGTGTACGTTACCTCGTACTCAGCTGTGTTGTCGCCGTTGGTGGCCGTTACCGTGAAGGTCTGGTCCTCCTCGTTGACTGCTGAAGGCGTGATCTCGATCGTGAAGGTATCGCCAGTCGTTGAGGAATGGCTGATGCCGTTCGTGTTGCCGCCGAGCGTCCACGTTGTAGGTGCTGCCGCCTTGACTGCCGCATCGGAAAGCCCCTCTGCCGTGAAGGTCATGGTGTAGGTGCGTCCGTTAATCAGCTCGTCGCCGTTATCCATTGTGCTGCTGTCAGCAAGCTCGATTGAGAAGCTGGGCTCAACAGGAGTCGGGTTGTCGGGGCCAGGAGCAGGATTGTCCGGGCTCGTCGGAGCGGGGTTATCCGGGCTCACAGGAGCAGGATTGTCCGGGCTCGTCGGTGTCTCAGGCGTTGTCGGAGTGGTATTGCCGCCGTTGCTGCCGTCGCGGGCGAACTCGTAATCCCTGTACGCAGGAAGGAATCCGTTCAGCCAGTCGATCGTATTGGCAAGCGGGAAAAGAGGAGCATTATTCTCATCAAGATAAAGTGCCAATCTGATAGGCTCGGTCTTAGTTACACGCGAAGTTCCAATAATCCTGATGTACTGCTCGCCGTTAGTGATGTCAACTTCCGCACGGAGCGTTACGTCCTTGCTCACGTATGTAGGGGTCAGCTCGGTATCGAATACTTCGTCAATATCACCTACGTTGCCTACACTGTCTGACTCCTCGCCGTCCTGATAGGTCAGGAAACCTGGCTTGATATTGAAATAGTACTTTCCTGAGCCAATTCCGAGTGCTTCATCGATCGAAACGCAGTAATGAACAGTTCCGTTTTGTGAAGTTTCTCTGTTAAGAGTAACTTCCTGGCCTCTCACGGTTACCTTGAACGGTACCTTGATGGAGAAGTTGCGTCCTGCACCTGCTCCGAAGTTCTCCTGATTGGCCATGAACGAGTAGTCGCCAAGCTCCACTATGGCAAGCTCGGTACGGTTCTCAACAACTACACCGTTAGTGTCCGCATCATCTGCAGGAATTCTGAACTGGAACTTCTGGTTGTACGATGTCGCAAATGCAGCATTCGTAAAATCACCGTTCGTTCCCTCAGCTCTGCCGAGTACCTTGAACCTCTGGCCGATCGTCGTGAACTCGTAGCCCTTGAATGCGTCGATGTTGGGTTTCGCCCTCACTACGACTCCGCCGTTGCCGTTGTAGCCTGCGTCAGCCGACAGCTTGATGTCGCCGGTAACCTTGACTGAGTACTCGCCGCCGTTTTCGTCGATGGTGTTACGGTTTCTCGAGCCTACCTGCGTGGCAAACGTGGTGTACCTGTCGAGGAAGCCGTAGATATCACCATCATACCAGCCGTCGTCCGAGTAGAAATCTTCATCTGCCGGATATGCAGAGCCGTTAGCGTGAGAATCATATTCTGGCCACTCATTTGCAGCTAAAGCAGCGATAGCATTATCAACAACACCATCACCATCAAAATCGGCAGCTGCTATAGCAGCCGTAGCTGCCAGTCCGCTCGCCTCAAACATAAGGTTTCCTTCAACAATTCCGCCCTGCCTGATCTCTAGCTTGGCGTTCTTCTTCACGAGAATGCTGTTGTTGTGAGCTACAGGATAGAAATCCTCGTAGGTGTCCCAGTTGCCTGCACCGGTGAACTTGACATCTGATCCTTCATCGATCTGCACCTGGTAGACCTTGCCGCTCACATCCGCCTCAAGACCGTTGCCGCTTACTGTCGTGCCGTCGATGATGAAGCGTGAAGGCTGAAGATTTCCGTTGAGCTTCAGCGCGTAGATGCCGGTTGCGGGCTTCGCGTAATCTGTCGGGAAGTCCTGGCCTGTGCCCTTGTTGGCGTAGAGCTGGAGATTGCTGATGTGGACGTTGAGGCGAGGACCTACAGGGGCAGTAGCAGCACCATTAGGTATTTTACGGCCATTAACACCAAGTCCATCATTAAGACCACTTGCAGCACCATTAGCATAATTTCTCGGAGCTGTTGCTGCAGCATTGTTGCTCTTTGCGTCGTTGTCGTAATCGCGAATCACTAACTCGCCGTAATCCTCAGTGCTGCTTGAACCGTCAACCTTCAGACCGTCAACATAGATATTTTCCTTGTTATCATCGGTCGGAATGAAGTTCAGCTTTCCGACTGTCAGCTTCGAGTAGGCTGTTGCATCCTTTGTGTTGTCTGCGCCGGGCCTGTGGCCGCGAAGCCAGATGTTCTTGACGTTGGCGAGCCTGTCCATTGTGGCCTGGTTGACGTTGAGCTGTGCAGGGCCGTAGACGATGAGGTTGTCGAGGGTTACGTCTGCACTGCGGAAGATGCGCCTGCTGAACGGATAGCTGCCCACTGTCTGGGAATAGAGACCGACATTTGCACCCTGTCCGTAGATTTTGCCCTTGAAGTCGATGTAGTTATGAGCATAGTTTGAGGCGTTAATAAGGTCAGCTGCAGTGCCAGCATCTACTTCTGCCTGAGCATCTGCTCCGGCCGAGTCCGTCAGAATGAGTACTGCCCTGTCCTTCGAGTCTGTAGTGTTCTTGATTTCAACATCGCCCTCACCGGTAAGTGAAGCAACTGCGAGCGCACCGTCCTCAACTATTACCTTACCTCCAGCTTTGACATCAAGAGCTATATCGTCTGCGTTGATCGTAAGTCCGTTGCTGAATGTTACGTAGTCCTCATAAGGATAAATCTCGTTGAATATGGCACCCGTATCGTCCTTTTTCTCGATCGCGTGATCCTTGAAGATCGCTGTGCCGTAAATGCTGAACGCTATGGGGTCAACACCGGCTACCGTGTAGGTATCTTCCTCGATGGACTTTGAGTTAGCAATGAGCGTTGCACCCTGATTGATGTTGACAGCAGGTGCCTGATCAGCAGCAAGTCCTCTGCCAGCGGCCCATGTCGAATGGCTGGAAGCAAGCTCGATCGTTCCCTCAGTAATGTTTAATGACCTCAGAGCATTGGGCAGTGCCCACTTGCCGTAATTGGAGAGGCTGTTATCCGAAGCTGTACCGGAATCAGCAATCGTAAGCTTGCCTGCACCTATCTTCGTGATTGTCTGAAGCGTAGTGTCAACATTGGCAGCCGCAGGAGCGGTTGTCGTGTCTGTCTGAGTGTAAGCCGCAACATTATCGGTATGCTGACCGAACGTCTGGAGATAGCCGTAAAGGGTCATATCGCGAAGAACGTTCAGCTCTCCGTCAACGATAAGCTGTGCTCCGTCTGCTATTGCTCTGGCAAGTGCATCAGGCCTTACCGAATAGGCGTCAGCTACTGTGGAAGTGCCATTCGCAACGTTGCGCTCAAGTGAAGATGCTGAAGCTCTGCCGCGAAGGTCAAGAATTGTATCCGCAGGGAGGTCGAGTGTTAGCCTTGCCATATCCCCATCGAACTTTCCATTGAATGCGCCGCTGCTGTTCACGGATTCACCATTGCCAGGCCACAGGTTTACAGTCAGGTTCGAGCCTCTGATTGCCCACTCATTCTTGATGATCAGCTCACCGCCAGGATGAACTATGTAGGAACTGGCATTCGCCGCCTCTGTGTATCCTGTGGGGTAATTCTGGATATTTGGATCCGCAAAAATTTCTGCCTCTTCACCGAATGTCACAGTTGCGCTGTCCGGAATTACCAGGTTTACCGCAAACGGCCCATGATTAGTGTTATTCACTCTGATAGGCACATTGATGACTAAGTCTTCACCTTCTCCGTTAGCGTCCAACCAGTTAGCTCCGAAAGCAGTGGCCGCAGTTCCAGCTAGAATTGCGGAGTTAGTGCCCCTCTTCTTGAGGGTGAGCTTCACTCTGTGAGTCTTGTTGCGGTCCTGAGTTGCACTGCCTACATGAGTCGGCCAAGTAATAGCCCATGCTCCTGCAGTTCCGTTTGCCGCGATATCAGGATTGGGGGCAGGTACTACGAACTCGACTTCAGTCAGTGTACCGTCGTCAGCATTTGCACCTGTCAGGGTTATGCTGTCAATAGTTACTGGGGCATGATCACTCGCGAAAGAATATTCGCCGTTCTTATAAATACGCAGAGCATTACCCGCAAAAGCTCCAGCATTATCATCGTACTCTGCCTTGTCTCTATTATAGACACGTTCAACTCCACCTACAGTTCTAATTTCATAACTAGTCAGAGCAAACGCCGACGATACGGCAAGCACCACTACAAGAACGGAAAGAAAAATTACACGAAAACTTTTACTCAAAACCATTTTCCTCCTTCCAAATTCATACCTAACTTGCAACACAGCCATACTACAGCCGTGCACAAGCAACTACATACGCTCGCCCGCAAAACTTCACGGGCATAAATCTAATACCTCTACCGTTACCCTTCCCGCTGATAACGTGCGGCTTCATTTCCGGCTGTTATGCACAGAAAAGCCGCGCAGAGCCTGTCCCCTTCCCTTAAGAGAGCAGACCGCAGACGCAGTATGACATCAATATTCACCGCAGCGTTACTCATAGAAGCACCTCCTTAGTGTATATACATCCCCGAAGCTCTGGACTGCTCCCGACGTGCCCGGAATGCAGGTTCACATACTTGGCAGAAGATACGCAGAATTAGAACAGTCCGTAGTTTATGGGTACGCCGTTATGCCGAAAATTATACACGCAAAACCCCACAAAGTGCAACACTGAAAATTTCTACGCTTCTTCTTTCTTTGAAGCGATACGCTGCACTGTCGACAGAGGGAGGTCAACGCATTTCGCGATCTCTTCAAGCGTCATTCCACCGACATCAAGGAGTTTTTCAACAACTCCATTCTTCATCAATTCTGTATGCAATTTCGCCTGCTCTTCGGCTTTGTCCTGCTCCCTGTATCTGGCTATGGCAGCAGCATCTGCCCTAAAATCACGCGCTATTTCTTCGAGCTTCTCAGCCGCCATGATAGCGGCTCTCTGCTCTGCGTAGTCCTCAAGATAATTTTCCAGAGGACTGCTTCCTTCTTTTGCTCTTCGCTGTTTTTTCATGCACCAGTCAGAAAATCTTGCAGACTGCTTGTAGCTGTCAATGTCTGCCTGTGTTAACACGCTGCCTGAACCGGACATTATGCCTCACTCCTCCCTGCTATTGCCTGAACGTCAGACACCGACATTCCAAAAGTCTCAGCTATTTTCTCGACCGTCATTGCTCCGGCCTTCAACAGCTTCAATACGGCTTCGGTTAAACCCTCAGCCTTGCCGCGCGCCTCTGACTCTACAGCTACCTTAGCAGCTTCCTTCTTGAGGAAATAATCGAAATAACTGTCCACTTCCCTCTCTCCTTCCTCAGTTCTCTTGTAACGAGTAACTACCTCCGCTATTTCCGTGATAAGCATTTCGTCCGGATTCTTGCACATAACATCATGTATCACCTTCCAGACTTCGCTCCCGTCATCTTTTGCAGCACAATTCACGTAGATTAAGTGCTGTCCGTCGTTGAACCTCTCGTTGATGCCCTCTATGTACCTGTTGATCGTGTACATAGTCTTTCCGTGTCCCAATACGTCATGCCTCGTGATGAAGATAACCCAGCACTCAGGAAGCGCACTGAAATCCGCACCAGGCTTCAGCTTGTTCACATCGATCATACTGCAGTGATACCTCAGCCTCCGGGGTTCTGCTCCCCTGCTCTCGTTCTGGAACTCCTCGTTGTATATCGCAAATTCGCCTTCCTCAGCCCACACATCAAGCCTTAACGACCTGCCCGGCCCCTCAAGGTCTTTTTGTGTCTCTACTTTCGTTATCGTAATGTCCCGTCCCAAAAAACGGGTCAGCATAGCTCTCACTGCAGGTATGTTCCCGTTAAGGCACAAGTTCATGAATTTATCTTCCATTAATGTAGCGTCCCTGAGGTATTCCTTAGCGTCAAAATGTTCACCGTACAACGCAAAACCACCTCCTTCCGGAATGGGATATATTATAGTGCAAAAAATGGAGGCCGATGAAAATTACAACTGGTATTATTGCTGAGTTCAACCCCCTTCACTTGGGACATGAAGCACTCCTCGCGAGCGTAGAGCATCCTTGTGTTGTCGTACTGTCCTCAAATTTCGTACAGAGAGGAAGCCCCGCGTTCGCCGACAAGTTCACGCGCGCAAGAATGGCCCTCAATTCAGGTGCTGACCTGGTGATTGAGCTTTCGTTTCTGTTTTCGTGCTCTGCAGGTCAGGATTTCGCCAAAGGTGCGGTAAATCTCCTCTCACATTTTGCTGGCACAATAGCTTTCGGAATGGAAGACCCGGACTTTGATGTTGAGGCTGTGATTTTCGCAGAAAATACTCCGGCATTTGCTCAGGTACTCAGGCAGAAAATAGGCAGAGGGGCATCTTACCCGAAAGCATATGCTCTTGCGCTAGAGGCTGTCGTTTCTGGTGCAGGAGCATTCATCACGAAGCCCAACAACATGCTCGCAATTTCGTATATGCGCGAAAATTTCAGGAACAGTTACGGCCTGAAAATTCTTCCGGTGAAGAGACAGGGCGGATATTCCAGCAGAGCGGTACGTGAGGGAAATTTTGGCATGATGCCGGAATTTTCGAGGAAGCTCGTTGCTCAAGCTAAAGAGGAAGGCAGAATTTCGGACGAGGGCAGGCTGTGGCCGATGCTTCAGGGAATTTTTCTGAGAAGCAGTGCTGAGGATTTACGGAGCATTCACGGAATTGATGAAGGAATAGAGGGATTGTTCCTGAGACATTGGAGGGACGCTAAGGGAATGGATGATTTTGTGGGAAGATGTGTGTGTGCAAGATATACCCGTGCAAAAATCAGAAGGAGTTTAGTTTATGTCCTGCTTGGCCTGAACAGGTGGGAGGTTATGGGTGCAATGAGAGGCGGAGTCCCTTATGCGCGGGTGCTGGGCTTCAACGACAAGGGCAGGGAGATTTTGAGGAAGACTTCAGGGATAAGAGTCATAACGCGCTTGGCAGAAGTCAGGGATAAAATCGGAAAATACTTTGCTGACGTGGAGTTCAGGGCATCACAGCTCTATGAACTTACGCTGAAAAATTCCGACTTCAAGCGAGAAACACAAAAGCCGGTTATAATTCAGGCTGAATCCCAATAATAAGGAGAGGGCAGTTACTTATAATGAAGAAAGTTTTGGTTTTTGCGGCAATTCTTGCGTGTGCGGCCTTCGGACTGTGGCCAAGAATAAGCCTCGAACGCGCAAACAATAATGTAGCAATTATCTCGGATTACCGCGAAGTTGCGACGCTGGCGAAAAATTCAGGGCTTGATGTTGACGAGGCAATAAGCATTCTGATACGGAACGGAATATCGGGAATTATGGTGAGTGAGCTGACGGGCGATAATGTGCTTCACGGGGTCGGCCAGGCAGAGATGAAGGTAATGAAAGACTCCGAGCGCGGAATTGAGGGCACAATAATATCGATAACTCCCTACAGCGAGCATAAAGACCTGCTGAATAAATGGCTGAGGCTTCGTTTTGCGGTTTCTGAGGACAAAACCGGGCCTGTGTTCCTGTCAATGCCGTCAAACATGCTCAGAAATTCGGGAATGATACCTGACATTGACGGACTGGAAGCCGCGAAGAGAGCAGGACTTCATATTTTTTACCGGCCCGCGCCTTCACCTGGACACTTGGCGGACAGAGCGGCATTACTGCTCCGTGAAGTTCACGCGAAATATCCGGTTAGCGTGTTCACTCCGTCAGGTGAATACGTTTCGGGTTATCCTGATGTGAGCAAGCTGGCTGAAGTCTCAAAGGAACTGGGAATACCTGTTGCGGTTGTGGAATTTTCCCGTCAGGTTGGAGAGCCTCAGCTCAACGCCCAAGTGTCTCCGCTTCTTCTGCCACTGCACAGCGTAACGAATGAAGAGATGACTTCGCGGAGGATTTCGCGTTCTGCATTGAGGGACAGGCTGCTTCGCGCGGCACTGGAACGTTCGGTGAGATTGCTGCTGCTGAGGACTGCTCCGGCCAATACTTCGAGTTTCAGGTTTCAGGATTTTGCGGAGGAGGTCCGGCTATTGGCGGAGGGCTTAAAGTCTCACGGGTTCAATCTTGCTTGGCCGGAGCCTGTCTTTGCGAAAAAGACTCTCAGCGCAAATATTTTCACCGCGTGGGCAATGTCAGCGGTGCTTATGCTGTGTGTATGGAGCTATCTGGTGCGAATGGGCATGAAGAATAGCGCGAAGGCGGCAATGCTTTTTGCGGCGGGGAGTCTGGTTCTGGCGGTATGCGTGCTGAAGATTGCTGTGATTGCGCGTCTGGCCGGAGCACTTACTGCACCGATGATCGCGGTTGAGGCTTCGCTTCTGGCGATGGACGACGCAAAGAAGCGAGGATTAATTTCCGGTTTTGCGTTTGCTGTGGCGGGAGGACTGGCGTTAGCGTCGTTCTTCAGCGTTGCGGGGTATATGCTCAGGCTTTCGACATTTTCGGGAGTAAGGCTGACTCTGGTTATGCCTCCTGTTTTAGTGCTTCTGCATGACCTCAAGATGAGGATTCACCCTGAGTCGCTGGTTGAGTTCCTGAACAGGCCGCCAGTGTGGGGAGAATTGATATTGATGATGCTTCTGCTCGCTGGGGTCGCGATAATGATAATCCGGAGCGGCAATGTCTCATCAACGCCTGCCTTTGAGGAAAATATGCGCCTTACACTCGAAAAGTACCTGATAGCCCGTCCGCGCACAAAGGAAGTCTTCGTCGGGTATCCGTGCCTGCTCTTGCTGTGCTATCTGGTGCAGAACGGAATGCTCGTACGTTACCGCGAACTGCTCAGGGTAGGAGTTGCCGCAGGGTTCTCGTCGATCGTCAACAGCTTCTGCCATTTCCACACGCCGCTAACTCTGATTCTACTGAGGGAGTTTAACGGACTGTGGGCAGGGTTAATTGTCGGTGCAGTGCTGGTGATTATGGTGAAGTTCGTGGTTGTGCCGATGTTAAGGCTAATTCGTCCGATAGTGTCATGAAAAAGTACAAGGCGGCAATTCTGGGGTATTACGGCTTCGGAAATCTGGGTGATGAGCTTCTGCTTGAGGCATGTCTTGAGATGTTCAGGAGGTGCGGGGTTAAGCGTGAAGAAGTAGTAGTGCTGTCGAATGCTCCTGAAGAAATTTCCGGGCCTGCGGTGAATCGCTGGAAGCTAAGAGAAGTCGTGAAGGTGTTGCGTGAGAGCGAGACATTGCTTCTTGGAGGAGGAGGGCTGTTTCAGGATGCTACGAGCGTGAAGTCTTGCGTGTGGTACTGGGGAATGGTTAGACTCGCTAAATTTTTGGGGTGCAATGTGTGGGCGATTGGGCAGTCGGTCGGACCGTTAAAGACCAGAGCAGGGAAGATTCTTGCGGGAAATGCGCTCAGGGTGTGTGAAGTTGTTCATGTGCGGGATAGCAGCTCGTACACTCTTGCGGAAAATTTGGGCTGCAAGAACGTAGTACTAGGCTCTGACCTGGTGATGACACTGGCCGCCACCGCTCCCGCCCACCCACCCGCGGCGGCGGCCTGCACTCTCGTCAACCTCAGGCCATGCACCGAACTCGAAACCTTCACCGGCGTAATTGCTGCACATCTAACTGGAAGAGTTATAGGTGTTGCTCTGTCGGATGAGGATATTCCTGTGCTAGAGAGATTAGGTCTCACGGAGATTAAGAGGGTCAGAACTCTCACGGATGCCTCTGAACTTTGGGCCGGAGCTTTCCGCACAATAGGAATGCGCCTGCACTTCGGAGTCCTCTCCCGCATTTTCAGGAGACCGCTGGCAATGATACCCTATGACCCCAAAGTCTCCGCCTTCGCCGAACAGTCAGGAGTCCCCTGCATTATCGATGAGTGGCATGAACCAGTTATGCCGCTTCCTGTCCCGAAGAATGGAGCGGTCGAAATTGACGCGCTTTGCCGCGAAATATTGGCGTTGTGATACAATTTCCGCATGGACAAGCGCAGGATTAACGAAATAGGTTTACGCTACGTAGAGAGTCTCAAGCTATATGAGGAATTTGCGGCACGTATACGCAACCTCATACAGGACCTCGTCGAACTTGAGGGCGTGGAGTTCTACGCAATAGAAGGCTGGGCAGAAAAACCAGCTGAATTTTTGCGCCTGCTCTCAACTCTCGAGGAACAGGACTTAAACGGAGTTGACCTCGTGAGAGTCAGGGTACTGCTGAGATTCCCGGAAGATGTCCTGAAAATTGAGGAGCTTATCAAGTCGGAGTTCGAGATTGACCCCAAACGGTCAGTGCCATCAAGCCAGCTGGAAGACCCCTTCAGATTCGGTTATCCTGCTGTCGTGTACATTCTTGCGCTGTCGGATTCACGTTCCGGCCTCAGAGAATGGGCCAAGTACAAAAATTTGAGTTTCAGGCTTGAATTGCGCACACTCCTTCAAGAAGCGTGGGCAACAATTTTCCCGAGAGTTAATCAGACCGTCGGGACGCTGTCGGAGAAGAAATTAACGCGCGAGCTTGTGCTGTTGTCGTCGCTGCTCGAAAAAGCCGACGAAGGATTTTTGAATCTGCGCAAGGCCGTAAAGGACGAGGCACTGCTGGTTCCGCCGCAAGTGAATAACGCTGTGCGGAGTCAGGATGCACCCGAAGCCGAAAAGCTATTCTCCGACGAAGAACTGTACATGCTGTTCCGTGATGACGAGTCTCTTCTTGGCCGGTGGAACGCAATTGCTCAGGAGGCAGGCTTCCCTGAGTTTACGCCTGATGCCGACTACTTAAGGGAGAGCTTCGCCCATTTGGCAGGAATACTTCGTGCGGCGGGAATAAACACACTTTCGGAGGTCAGGAAGTTCATTGCGGACATGGAGGCAGACGGAAAAGGACTAAACCAGCTCAGAACAATTCATGACGCGTTCAAGGAAAATAATAGCTGGAGAGTCGATCCGTTCTCCGCGCTTTTCCTGCTTGTGCTCAATTTCAAGTGGGAAGACCTCAAGGATAAGGACTTAGTGAAGCTGAACATCAAGAAGGGTTCAGACAGAATTAGCGGACAATAATTTTTTTGCAGGGGGAATGATAACAATGCGCACTGTGGTTTTATGGGCAATAGCTTCGTACCTGATAGGCTCATTTCCGACCGGCTACGTAATCACCAAACTTTTCCACAAGGACGCAAACGGGAAACGGGACGGCCTCGACATAAGAACTATCGGAAGCGGAGCAATCGGTGCAACGAACGTAGGGCGGGCAATGGGTTTCGGCTGGGCACGCTTCACCGCGATTGTGGATATGCTGAAGGGAGCTTTTGCGCTTCTCCTGGCTGTGCACCTTGTCCCGGCAGAAGAACAGAACCTCATTATGGCTGTGGCGGCTCTCGCAGTAGTTATCGGCCATAATTATCCTGTGTGGCTGAAGTTCAGAGGCGGTAAGGGAATCGCGACAACTTACGGTACGCTGTTCTTCATCTGGCCGTATGAGTCGTTTGCGGTTGTGCTGCTTTGCGGAGCAATCTGGTACGTCCTGATGAAGGTAACGCGCTATGTGTCCGTTGCGTCGATGGTCTCAACGGTGGCTATATCTGTCGGGCTTGCGATGCTGGGTGCACCGAAGGAATTTATCGTTGCGTCGGCGATTCTGGGTGCGCTGTGCGTGTTCAGGCACCGGACAAATATTGTGCGATTGATGCACGGAACTGAAAACCGCCTGAAGTAAAACACAAGCCCCTGTGAAAGAATCACGGGGGCTAACTTTTTCACCCTTTTACCCTCTGCAGCTCAGAATCACATCACATATCCTGTCCACAACATCAAGCCCCAAGTCCGCATACATCGGCAGAGTTAAGACTCTCTTGCTGATGTGCAGGGCGTTCGGCGTGAGCGACACGTCGAATTTGCCGTGAAATGCCGTGAATGTGTTGGTGAGCGGGTAGAAGTATTTGCGGGCGATAATTCCGTTTGCACCGAGCTTGTCGAAAACTTCCTCCCTGCTTGCTCCGAAAACCTTTTCCTCGAAAATTACGGGGAAGTATGCGTAGTTCGGCTTCACGTGCTCCTGAATCCTGTTGAGCCTCAGTCCGTCAACACCGTCAAGCCTCTCGACGTAACGCTCATAGACTGCCTTGCGCCTGGCTATCTCGCTGTCGACATGCCTCAAATTGCACAGTCCCATAGCCGCACAAAATTCGTTCATCTTTGCGTTTGCGCCGACGCTCACCACATCTTCAGGACCGCGAATACCGAAATTCTTCAGCTCATAGAGTATGCTGCCGAGCTTCTTGTCCCTGAAGCAGACCGCTCCGCCCTCGATTGAGTTGAAGACTTTTGTGGCGTGGAAGCTGAAGCATGATGCATCACCGAAACATGCTGTGCTTTTGCCCCTGTAGGTCTCGCCAAAAGTGTGGCAGGCATCGTAAATCACTTTGAGGCCGTATTTCCGGGCTATGCGGTCAATCTCCTCGATGCTGCACACGTTTCCGTAGACGTGCACAGGAAGAATCGCGCAAGTCCTGTCGGTGATGAGGGCTTCGAGTTTCGCTGTGTCGATGGTGAAGTCGTCAGGGTTAATGTCGCAGAATACAGGAGTGAGGCCGTTGCGGACTATGGCATGTGTGGTTGAGGCGAAGGTGAAGGGAGTGGTGATGACTTCACCCTGAAGGTTCATCGCCTGGAGGGTGAGTTCGAGTGCCATGTGTCCGTTGGTGAGGAGTTCGATGTTCTCAACGCCGAGATATGTGCACAATTCGGCCTGGAGCTGTTTGTGCTTTGCGCCCATGTTGGTGAGCCAGTGAGAGGCGAAAATGGGGCGGATTTCCTCTATGTACTCTTCAAGAGTCGGAATTGACGAGCGGGTAACGAGTATTTGTTCTGACATGCAATAAATCTCTCCTTAATCGTCGAATACTTTGCGCCACTGTTGGACAGCATAATTTCCGGCGGCGTATTCGTCTGCTATTTGGATGTTATTATATGCCAGTTCTCGGGGAAAATAGGCGAGCTGTTCAAGGGTTATTCCATTAAGTTCTGATACAGGATATGCTGTGAAACCTCTGGTCTTTGTGTAGTGCTGCCACATGGCTGTATCATCGCGCATGTAAACTTTTTTGCCGAGCCTTAAGAGAAGAGAGATGTTGCCCATTCCCTGCTGCCGGTTGTTGCTGAAGACTCCAATATCACACGCTGCCAGGAAGCTGATATATTCTTCATACGCCATGAACTCCGTAACGGGGATAAACTTTCCGCCGAATATTTTCCTGCCTTCCGCTATAACCTTTTCGCGATATTCAAGGCTTCCGTATGAGAGCGGGCAGACTACCTCTATATTTTCGTCCCTGAGGTGAGCGAGAAGGTGAAAAGTTTCTATGTGCTGGTTCTCCGGAAATGCAGAATTGCCGGCAACGATTCGTATAACGTCAGAGACTCGGGGTTTTGCTCTTATAGGGCGGAAGTCTATTTTTTGCAGTGGACTTCCCAACACGAGCATAAAGGCTTTCAGTCTGTATGATATATACACCCCGCTGATGATTACCTTGCTGCTTCGGTAGAGGAGGCGGATATAGCTCGGGCTTAACAGGATTTCGCGGCCTCGTCTGTAATCGTGTACGTTATCGCTGTTGTAAAGGGTCAGCGGAGAATCCGAAGCACCTGTGAAGAAATGATGCTCATATTCTGGAAAGCACAGCTTCATGAACTCGATGTAACCGGCCGTGAATTTGTCCCTGTGAATGAAGTGCACGATAATGGACATCACGCGGCCTCCTGCAGGTGTTCACGCATAACAAAATTCCCCGCCAGATACTTGCTTGGCAGGGAATGTATTTTTCTGTAACGTGAAGTCTTGGAGAGTGCTAGTGCACAATCATAGCCAGAGCTGAGAGCTGAGAGCTGAGAGCAGAGAGCAGAGAGCATTATACCGAAGTTTCTTGATTGCTGTCAATACCTTATTCGGCAGAATCATTTTCGCGAACTTCTTCGCTGCCCGCCATGACACATAACCCGCAAACACCGGCCACACCCACAGCGGAATGTTGCGGTAGTGGTAGCACTCATTGAGGTTAGCGTCCTTGATGACCGACCTGTGATATTTTCTGTAACTGCGCAGCTCTTCCCACAATACTT
Organism: Synergistaceae bacterium; assembly: GCA_017451025.1. GTDB lineage: Bacteria > Synergistota > Synergistia > Synergistales > Aminobacteriaceae > JAFUXM01. Next base: position 90,393 of record JAFSSM010000032.1, read on the forward strand.
CAATATATTTCCTTAAATACTTTTTGCCAAAAAAGTGCTCAAGCATGACGTATATCTCACTTCTCCAAAATATAACATGTTTATAACGATCATACTCACTCAGCCTATTCATTCTGGCACTGTAAGAATCTCCATCTTCAGTAACAAACCTGTATGCAGACATTTTTTCTCCAAAGTAGTGAACTCTTCCAAGTCTCAGCAATATTGCCATAATCCTTTGGTCTCCAGGTCCCTTTAAGTGTGTGTAAAAATCTATATCTTCCGGTGTTATTAACCGCCAGAAATTTCTAGCTACACAGGTAGCCATCTGATGTTCAACTCCGAACAGCTTATCGCGCGGATAATCTCCTTCCCCTGTTACACGAAAAAAGTCCGCAGAATCATAGTTTTCGCTGTATTTATTCACAAACTGTGTTCGGTGATACACCGCCACACAGTCAGGATTAGCCTCCAAATAATCCACCTGCCTCTGCAACTTGTGCTCGTCTATCCAGAAATCATCGCACTCACAATACGCCAGGTATTTCCCAGTGTAGTACGGCAGCATCGCCCTCATCACTGACTTCCCGTTCTGCATCAGGTTCACAGGCTGAAGTATCGCCGTTATGTTCGGATTCTCCGCCGCATACCTCCGGATTATCTCCGCACTACCGTCCGGCGAAGCATCATCATGCACCACTATGTTCACCGGAAAATTCGTCTTCTGCATCAACACCCCGTGCAGTGCCTCGTCCAAATATTTCGCGTGGTTGTAGCACGTCATCGCTACCGTCACTGACGGCGGTCGCTTGTCCCGCTCCAGTATCTCCTGAAGTGTAATCAACCTCTCAACATCCTTTCTACTACGTGCGCAGAATTTCCCACATTATACAGCACGAAAAATTCCGTAGTGTTATAATTAGCCCATTCCAACACACATTTTTCATGAAAGGGGCAGAATTTTTCAGCATGTCAACTATCGGTTACTATGATCCCGAAAACTTCAAGAAGGTTTATCACGCTCAGCCCAGAACCACAATAGAGACACTCTTCTACGCCAACAACGTACATCACGTCCAGGACCTTCACGAGGCTTACAACCTCGCCAAAAACTCGCCAGGCACGATTGAGCTTACCGGAATGCCCGTCTACAAGCCCGAAGAGCAGGGCCTCCCTATGGGCGCAAACGTCCTCCTCTTCAATGACGGAGGCATCTTCGGCCGCACAGCAGCAGCCCGCAGAATCGTCGGCTATCCTGATGTCGACGTGGCCAAGTACTGCAAGATTATCCGCGAGGCTGTGTTCAACATGAGGTACCGCAAGCTCTATCAGGCTGACGCTTACGTCGGACTCGATGAGGACTTCATGACGAGCGCACACTGCATTGTTCCTGAGGGCTACGAGAACAACCTCTACAACTGGATGATTAACTTCCAGTACGCAAACGAAGCATATGCACCGCGTTACGCCGCATCACGCAGAATTTCCGACCATGACGGAGATATTTTCTTTGTGGCGGACCCCGACTGGCCGCACGGAGACCCAGAACTCGCAAAACAGTTCCCGCTCGGAATCGCCTTCTTCTCACCTGAAGAGAACTGCGCAATCGTTCTTGGCCTGCGCTATTTCGGAGAGATGAAGAAGGGCACGCTGACTCTCGCTTGGGGCATCGCGGCACGCAACGGCTATGCATCATGTCATGGCGGACTCAAGAGGTACACCCTCAAGGACGGAAGCGGCAGGAAGTTTGTTGTCGCGGCGTTCGGACTGTCAGGCTCAGGAAAGAGCACCATCACCCACGCAAAGCATGACGGCAAATACGACGTAATGGTGCTTCACGATGATGCGTTCGTCGTCAACGTCAAGGACAAGTACGCAATCGCGCTTGAGCCGACGTACTTCGACAAGGTCGCTGACTACCCGATCGGATGCCCTGACAACAAGTACATTCTGACGCTTCAGAACTGCGGAGCAATCAAGACTCCAGACGGAAAGTTAATCGCCGTAACCGAAGATGTCCGCAACGGAAACGGACGCGCAATTAAGTCCCGCCTGTGGTCGCCCAACAGAGTCGACAGGATTGACGAGCCGCTCAACGCTATTTTCTGGCTCATGAGGGATCCGACGCTCCCGCCTGTGCTTAAACTCGAAGGGCCGTCGCTGGCTTCCGTTCTTGGTGCAACGCTCGCCACAAAGAGAACCAGCGCGGAGAACCTCGCACCGGGCGTTGACCCTGATGCACTGGTCTGCGAGCCCTACGCTAACCCGTTCAGGACTTACCCGCTCAGCATGGACTATGAGAGGTTCAAGGCCCTCATCTCCGACGGAGTTGACTGCTACATCCTCAACACCGGCAGCTTCATGGGCAAGCCTGTAGGCAAGGAAAACACCCTCATGATAATTGAGCGCATCGTCGAGGGCAAAGCTAACTGGGTACCGTTCGGGAATCTGTCGGGCATCAAGACGATGGAGATTCCGGGATTCGACGCTGACCTCAAGAACGAGGAGTACAGGACTCAGCTGAAGAAGAGGTTCCAGGACAGGCTGAACTTCATCAAGAGCAGAGAGACAGAGCGCGGCGGCATTGACAGGCTTCCGGATGATGCACGCGAGGCTGTGGAGAAGCTCATTGCTGAGATAGGCTAGAGACTGGTAAAAATTGAAGCGGTATCCTGAATTTTTAGGGTACCGCTATTTTTGTTGATATGACTATTAATCCACTTCATGGCATCGTAAAAGAAATAGCGAAAAGTGCGGCACGTCTGGCAGATATTGATATCTACATTGATTATTCTCTGGATTTCATTTGCGAAGACGTTTCTGTTTCGTTAGCAAAATCTGGCAAATATCCTTTACTGCAGAATCAGAAGCTCTCGAAAAGAACAGGGGTATATGTTTTTTCGACGAGCATAATGTGTTGTACGTCGGCAAATCTAATGACTTGGCTCATAGAATTAAGCAGCATTTGGCGGATACGGTGCATGAATCAGGAATAATGCACTATTTTTATTTTGAGGGTAACAATTCTTTTCGTGATTTATACGGTGAAGTATTGTGGGACAAAAAAGATCAGCAATACAACTCCCGCAAGAAAATACGAGCTGACTTCAAACAGAAATACTTCGATGATTTCCTGAGCAAATACCACATTTTGGTGATATTAATCAATACTTTAGTGCCCAAGCCGAAACGTAACATAGAGGATGTTGCGTTATCTCTCGAGCGTGCACTAATATCCTTGCTCAATCCTAAAATAAACATAGCATAATTCTTACCTATTATGAAGAAATTTCTGGTTGTGTTATAATGCCCTAAAATTCCAACAAGGAGAATATGCATTGTATGAGGTTATTCGTTTGCTTTGACTACAGTATGATGATGTGTATTTGCGGGTCATTAGTGCTGTCCGTTGAAGTGAACTGAGCCTGAGATTTATACATTGAGTTTAACCGGCGGGGAGTACGTACACGAAAACGGCTTCCCGCTATTTTTATACACAGGAGGATTGAGAACGATTGATTGAACTTGAACACATTGTGAAGAGCTTCAACGCAGACCGCAAAGACACAGCCATTCACGCGGTCAACGATGTATCCCTCACGATTAATGACGGCGACATTTTCGGGATAATAGGTTTTTCTGGCGCAGGGAAGTCTACTCTCGTGCGGTGCATCAACCTGCTCGAACGTCCGGACTCCGGTAGCGTCAGGATTGACGGCGTAGAGATGACCAGGCTCAAGCCCAAAGAACTCTACAAGGCCCGCACCAAAATCGGAATGATTTTTCAGCAGTTCAACCTCATGCCGTCAAGGACTGTCATGCAGAACGTAGCCTATCCTCTGCGCGGAATGAGCAAAGAGGAAATGAAGGCTCGTGTGCGTGAACTTCTGGCACTGGTCGATATTCCCGACAAGGAGAACTCTTACCCGTCAGAGTTGTCCGGCGGCCAGAAACAGAGAGTCGCAATCGCCAGAGCACTCGCCAATGACCCGACGATACTCCTCTGCGACGAAGCAACTAGTGCACTTGACCCGCAGACCACCGGCTCAATCCTCCAGCTCTTGAAGGACTTGAACCGCAAGCTCGGCCTCACTATCGTAGTCATCACCCACGAAATGGAGGTCGTCAAGAATATTTGCCTTAAGGCCGCCGTAATGGACGCAGGACGGGTAATCGAGTCTGGGGATGTGTTCGAGATTTTCTCCTCGCCAAAGCACCCCGTTACTCGTAACTTTGTCCGCACAACATCTAATCTGTCGAAGATTGAGACATTAATCCGCGATAAGTCCCCGATAGTTCAGCTCAAGCCCGGCGAATTGATGGCAAGGCTGGTTTATGTTTACGCTGATGTGTCCGAGCCGCTAATCTCCTATGCATCACGGGCATTTGATGTTGTGATTAACATTGTGCTTGCTGATGTCGAGATAGTTGCGGGGTCAATGGTCGGCGGGACTGTGGTAATTTTCAGCGGGCCTCGCGAAAACATCGACAGAGCGATAGACTACTACAAGAGCAAAAATATTCGTGTGGAGGTGATTCAGGATGCAGGCCCTTCTGCCTAACCTGATGAGGAGGCTTCCTGAGTTCTGGAAAGCCTGCGGAGATACATTGTTGATGGAAGTGTGGTCGGGGGCAATAATTTTTGTGCTTGGTCTGATTTTCGGGATAATCTTAACTGTAACGAAGCCAGGCGGAATTATGGAGAACCGCCCTATATATCAGGTGCTCGACAAGATAATTAACCTGTTCAGGTCGATACCGTTCATCATTCTGCTGACCGCGTTAATGCCCCTCTCGCGTGCAATTATGGGCACAGCAATTTATGTGAGGGGAGTGATTGTGCCTCTGGTGTTCGGAGCTACGCCGTTCTTCGCGCGCCAGGTTGAGAGTGCCTTAGCCCAGACGGAGAAGGGACTTGTGGAAGCAGCCCTCTCTATGGGATCAAGCCCGTTTGAGGTGATATTCAGGGTGTATTTGCGTGAGAGCCTTGCGCCGATAATCAGGGCAATAACCATCACGATAATTAGCCTGTTGGGGCTAACGGCAATGGCCGGAGCTGTTGGAGCAGGAGGGCTTGGGGATTTTGCGATACGCTACGGGCACGATCGCAACATGCAGGACATTACGTGGGTAGTTGTCGGTGTGTTGGTGCTTGGAGTGAGCGTTGTGCAGTGGCTCGGTGAATATTTTGCCCGCAAGAATACGCACTAGGGGCAGGAGCTAGGGATTAGGGAGTAGGGATTCGGGATTAGGGAGCAAGGCAGGGAGTATTCCTGAAACCTTGCTCTTATTTTTTATGAAGTATTATTTTCCGTTGCTCTCCCGCCAGTCAGCAATAAGCGCAGAGTATGACCCTCAACACACAATACCGTACTGTGCTCGATATGGAGTACAGGAACATCATCAACAACCTCAAGTTCGGCAGCATTGAGTCTGACAACGAAATAGTTGAACTGTACCAAGAACTGCTCAATGCCATAAGCAGCAAGAGACTCACTCAGGAATCAGCTGCAAAACTGCGGGCAGTTTATGACCAGCGGGAGAAAAGAAACATAGCCAGCAGTTCATTCAGCGTCGCCGATATTGCGCAGGGCTTCGGAAGTTTGTCCGAGAATGCCGGCGCGACAAATAATCTCGCCATAGGCAGCCTGACAGTTCCGCAAGCAGCACTTGTAGCAGTAACCGTAGCCTTTGCCGGAGCGTGTATATCCGAATATATGGCGTGGCAGGACGCAAAGTTACGCCGTGAACTGTCGAGCGACTTGTGGAAGATTGAGAAGTAGGAGCTTGAACAGTACAAGGCCCTTCAAGTGAAGCTGCTGAACTCTTCCAACGCAAAAAGCCTGAGTATGCTGCGTTACCTTGAGGACGAGTTCAGGATATACCCGCCGTATTGGGTGTACAGGGTGCGTTCTGCACAGAAGGCCGGAAACCCTCAGGAAGCCGCGAAATGCTTCGAGGAGTTCAGCAATGTGTGGAGGCCGGTCCTGCGCAATGATCCGTTCATGCTTGAGGCCGCCAAATATAACGTTCAGACTGGGCAGATAATTTGTTTGCGGGAGTCGCATATTTCGTTCTTGGCCAGAAAGAAAAGGGCATTGAGTGTGTGGAACTGAACATCAATTTTGAGACGGAGACTCAGATAAACGGAATAATTCTCCAGCACATGAAGGCCGGAAAACTTGAAGCACAAATGCTGCTCGGAAAAATGTACGCTTACGGCGAAATAGTCTCTAAGGATTACGGAGCTTCCGTGAAGTTCTACAAGATGGCCGCAGAACAGGGAGACGATACCGCGATATTTGCTCTTGGCAGCCTGTACTCGCAGGGAGGGCCGAATCTCACAAAAGACTTCGGGATTGCCGCTGAATGGTACAGGATTTTAGCCGTTAAGGGGAATGAACAGGCAATACTCGGATTGGCATGGCTGTATCGTTTTGGAGAGCCAAATCTTGAGGAAGACCGCTGTCGGAACAGTTGGAGCCGTTGTGTTCGGGACAGCTTTTTTGCCTGTTACGGCGGTAAGTTACCTTCTGTTCGACCTCTCTGCTGAACGTTCTATCAAGGAACAGATTGAAGGAGCAGGACTGTTCAATTTCGCAAAATTGTCCGATGCAGAGATGTCCAGTGCACAGTATGAGGCAGAGAAAATTTCGCGTCAGATTCTCGAGCGCATGAAGCAGAGACAGCAATAACCCTCTATGCCATAAACAGACTCACTTGGTATATAATAATGCAACTAAATTCCGTGAAAGGAAGTTATGTTGTTATGAAGAAGTTAGTAGTTGCGTTTGCGCTGGTGCTTGCGCTGGCGTTCAGTGCTTCTGCGGCAGTAACGGTGAGGCTCGGAGTTACCGGCAGCGTCTACGATGAGATGTGGGAGCCTGTCAAAAAAATCCTTGCTGAGCAGGATATTAACCTTGAGGTTATCCAGTTCACAGACTATGTTACGCCGAACAGGGCACTTGCGGACGGAGATATAGACCTGAACGGATTCCAGCACAGGATATATTTTGCGGACGAATTGGAGAGCAGGGGCTACAAGCTCACGAACATTGCGAACACGTTTGTGGTGCCGCTGAACCTGTACTCAATCAAGATTAAGACTCTTGACGAGATCAAGGACGGAGATGTTATCGCAATCCCCAATGACCCGACGAACGGAGGCCGTGCAATCAAGGTACTTGCGACGAGCGGACTGATTACGCTTCGCGAGGGAGCGGGCTTTAACCCGACGAAAGAGGATATTGCGAGCTACAGCAAGAAGATAACGATTCAGGAGCTGGCGGCGAACACGATACCGTCAGCCCTGCCTGATGTAGCGGCAGGTGTCATCAACGACACGTACGCTCTGGATTACGGTCTGAAGGCGAGCGATGCTGTGTATGCGGACCAGGCGCGCGAAAAAGAGTACTGGAATCTGATTGCGGCACGTACTGCTGACCTTGAGGACCCTGCGAAGCTGGAGGTCTACAGCAAAGTAGTTGAGGCTTATCACAGCGAGACGATGAAGGCACATTTGGCGGAACTGTACGGCGGATTTTTCAGGCCGGTAGGCTGGGATGAAGATTTACTTGCACCGTTCAAGAAGTAAGCACAAGAGAATTTCTGACCCCTTAGCTTTCGGGCTGAGGGGTTAATTTTTGGGGGGGAATATGTGCTTTGAAAAATGGGCAAATGAAGCAAATTTTTTATCTGCGTAAAAATTGATGGTGTCTGATTTTACGGGCACTTTTTGTAGTTGTAAATGTAGTTGTAAAAACTCGTCGTTCCTCCGTAATTCGGAGCGCATTTTGCCGCTTGAAATGTAATTCATTCTATCATGTCCCAACGTCATTTTCGCTAAGCCTATGGTGAGCCATCACTATGCTCCCACCCGCCCGCCCCCGCATAGTGATGGCTCAATGCTATAATCACCTCATCACAAATTTATTGACAGGAGAAATTTCAGCCCTCATGCTTCGAAAATTATTGCTATTATCGCTGGCCGCATTCCTCTTCATCGAGTGGGGCCCCCTCTCTCAGGAACGACACAAATACGGCATCGCCTCAGGAGACCCTTTCGTCCGCGAAATTGTCCTCACTTTCGACGACGGCCCACGCGAAACAGGAATGCAGGAAATTATCGCCGCACTAGAACCCTACAACGTCAAAGCTACCTTCTTCGTCGTCGGGAAATTCGCACAGCGTTTCGGCAGAGTTACCCTCCTGCTCCACAAAGCAGGCCATGAACTCGCCAATCACACGTTTACACACCCGCGACTCTATCAAGATCCTTCCGTCGAACACATAATGCTTCAGGCCAAGAGATGCGACGACGTTCTGGAGGAACTGGGCATCAGGAAAACCCGCTTTCTCCGTCCGCCAGGAGGAGGCTGGAACACCAGAATCTTCAACGCCATGCGCCGCAAAAACCTGAAACTCGGACTCTGGAGCCTCAACACCGCAGACTACACCGGCCGCCCGAAAGAAGAGATCGTTAATCTCGTTCTGGGCAGTGCAAGACCGGGAGATATTATCCTGATGCATTCGGGAATGCCCAACACCGTTGAAGCTCTGCCGGAAATTGTGAGAGGCTTGCAGAAAAGAGGTTTTACTTTCGTGAGGCTCGAGGACTTGTGGAACGGCGGAAGGACATAGACACAAAAAATCCCCTTCTGTTTTGTGCAGGAGGGGATTCACTTATATGTGAACGATTAATGCTCCGCCGCCCTTCATGATGTCAGCACTTGTCCCTTTAGGAACGCCCAGTTTGCCGGCATCATTAGTGAATTTTACGTCAACACTGTAATTGAACGGAGAAAGAAAATTCCTGTAGAGCTTGGCCGCGTTTTCCTCAACCATCGATGTTATGCCCCAATCCTCACGTGCCCTCTTGCGTACGCTGTTCAATGACGACGATATGAGCTTGTTCTGTTCGGCAGGCGTGATAGATTTCGTTGAACCTCTCCCTTCCTGAAGGTCATACACCTTGAAGCCGCTCTTGTTACCACGCTCAAAATTTACACCTACACGCTGTATCACACAGTGCGGCAAGGTAATTTCGACTCTCCTTTCTGCCTCGAACACCTCAGCCCTCAGCTTGCGCACGTCAAAACCACACTCAACAGTCCCATCGAAGATTATCAGAAAATTTCTCGACCGCCCTGCTCTGCTGTTTTCCCTGCTGTCAGCCACAGACTCGAAAAATGAACGAGTGCTGATTACCTCTCCGCAGTTCTCTATTGCAGAACGTATCATGCTGAGATTTACGCCGCCTGCGTTCGTGATTTCGAACATAAACTTTGTGCATAACCAGCCCATAAATATTAAGACTGTTGCCGCAACAACTCCATGCCAGAAATGATCCGGACGCTCCGGAAGCCCGGGATCAACGAAAAGAATCTCCGAAGCCTTTGCATCGTTTACGGGCGGATTACTTTCCTGCGAGCCGCCTTCCGGCTTCGTCCAAGGCGTTCTTCTTCTATGCATCACTATGCCTCCGCAAAAATTAATGCCCCCTCATTCAAGAAGGGGCGCTGCTGTTACTTGCCAGCAAGTTCCAGAATCTTGATTACCACTTCCGAAGCCTTCTCCATCACCTGCACAGAGACAAACTCAAATCTGCCGTGATAGTTGTGGCCGCCGATAAAAATGTTCGGAGTGATTAAGCCCCTGCACGACAAGGCCGCTCCGTCTGTTCCGCCGCGCATAGCCTTGAAGAACGGTGTTATCCCTACTTCCTTCATCGCCCTCACCGGAAGTTCCACGATGTCCATGTGATCCTTGACCTTCTCCTTCATGTTGAAGTACTGGTCGTGCATCTCGAGGTCAAAGCGTTCTGCTCCGTACTTCCTGCGCATCCAGTCAACGCAGTCCGCAAAGAACTTCTTCCTGCCTTCGAACTTGGCCATGTCGTGATCCCTGATGATGAAGTGAAGCTCCGCGTTCTCCGTGTCTCCGTTGAACGTAAGACAGTGGTAATAGCCCTCGTACTTCTCTGTTGTTGCAGGGGTCTCGTATGGCGGAAGCATCGACAGAAACTCACAGCCCATCATTACCGCACTGAGCATTAAGCCCTTTGCCGAACCGGGGTGAACCGATCGTCCGTGAATCTTCAGCGTCGCTCCGGCCGCGTTGAAGTTCTCGTAGCTTATCTCGCCGATGTCGCCGCCGTCGAGCGTGTACGCAAAATCCGCACCGAACTTCTCGATGTCAAGGTGGCTCGCAAGTTCGCTTATCTCCTCGTCAGGAGTGAAGGCTACCTTAATATCTCCGTGCTCAAACTCCGGGTGAGCGATTATCCAGTCGATTGCGCCCATAACTTCGGCCATACCCGCCTTGTCGTCCGCACCGAGAAGCGTCGTCCCGTCCGTAACAACCAGGTCATCACCCACGTAATTCTTCATGAACGGAAAATCCGCCGGCGACATAATCACGTTCAGGGCCTCGTTGAGCACAATATCTCCTCCGTCGTAGTTCTTCACCACGCGGGCCTTAACGTCCTTGCCTGATGCTTCGGCGGCGGTGTCCATGTGCGTGATGAAACCTATTGCGGGAATCTTCCGGTCTGTGTTCGCGGGAAGAGTCCCCATCACGTAGCAGTATTCACTCACGGAAACGTCCTTGAAGCCGCGCTCGTTTAACTCCTTCTCCATTTCGCGGGCTAATTCCCACTGGCCGGGAGTGCTCGGAACTTTTCCGGCAAGTCCTGCCGCTTCGTTCGACTGCGTATCATACTTAACATACTTCAGGAAATGTTCAAGTGTTGTGTACATTAACTAATTCTTCTCCTTTGCGAAATGACATGCCGCAAAATGGCCCGGCAGTATCTCCCTCAACGCCGGAGGTGTCGTCCTGCATATTTCCTGTGCGTAACGGCATCTCCCCGCAAACCTGCACGCATTCGGAGGCTCAATCGGGCTGGGCACATCGCCTTCAAGTATAATCCGTTCGCGCTGAACGTCCAGTTTTGCGAGCGGAATCGCCGAAAGAAGGGCCTGTGTGTACGGGTGAAGCGGTGAGCTGAACAGTGCTTTATACTCCGACAGCTCGACTATCTGCCCCAAGTACATAACCGCAATTCTGTCCGAGACATGACGCACCACGCTCAAATTGTGCGAGATAAAAACGTAGGTGTACTTGTACTCCTTCTGCAGGGCGTTCAACAGGTTTAGTATCTGTGCCTGAATGCACACGTCCAGAGCGGAAACAGGTTCGTCCAGCACAATAAATTCCGGGTTCAGCGCAAGCGAACGTGCAATGCCGATTCTCTGCCGTCTTCCTCCGTCGAGTTCATGCGGGTAACTGTTCTCGAGACGCTCCGCAAGTCCTACTGTGTCCATCAGCGAACGTATACGTTTGCGCATTTCGGCCTTGCTGCTGTAGATTCCGTTGACGATTAGCGGTTCGGCGATAAGTTCCCACACAGAGAGTCTGGGGTTCAGGCACGAATAGGGGTCCTGAAAAACTATCTGCACCCTCTTGCGCAGAGCCTTCATTTCGCTGGCAGAAACTTTTGTGATGTCGGTGTAGCTCTCTCCCTCAGAATCCTTCAGCAGAACTTTTCCCGAAGTGCTGTCCAGAAGACGAATCAGGCACCGGCCAAGTGTCGATTTCCCGCAGCCGGATTCACCGACAAGCCCGAGCGTTTCACCCTTCTGAATCTCGAAGCTGACATCGTCAACCGCGTGGAGCATTCCCCTCTTCGTCGCAAAGTACTTCTTCAGGTTCTCAACTCTTATGTATGCTCCGCTCATCTACAATGCCTCCCCGTTCAGGAATTTCTTTATGCATATAGGGCACGCCGCAAAATGTCCCGGCTCTGCCTCCTGCATTTCGGGCCTTGAAGTCCTGCACGCATCCTCCGCCATTGAACAGCGGGGATGAAACGCACAGCCAGAAGGCAGGTTCACCGGGTCAGGCATCAGTCCGGGAATAACCGGCAGTTCGTCAACGTCCTCGTCGATATCCGGCACGGAACGGAACAGCCCCCTCGTGTACGGGTGCACAGGGTGAGTGTAAAGCGAGCGTTTGTCGGCGTATTCGACGACTCTTCCTGCGTACATGATTGCTACCTTGTCGCAAATGTCCGCAACAATTCCCAAGTCATGCGTGATGAGAATCATTGAGGCCGAGAATTTCTGCTTCAGCTCCTTCATCAGCTCGAGCACCTGTGCCTGAATGGTTACGTCAAGCGCAGTTGTAGGTTCATCGGCAATCAGCAGTTCAGGGTCGCACGCAAGCGCAATCGCGATAACTACTCTCTGCTTCATTCCTCCGGAGAACTGGTGAGGATAGTCGTGCATTCTTTCACGCCTTATGCCAACAAGTTCCAGCATATCACCCGCAAGTTTCAGTGCCTCAGCGTGCGTAACCTTCCTGTGAAGGGAAATCATCTCGGCTATCTGCTTGTCCACAGTGATAACCGGATTCAGACTCGTCATCGGGTCCTGGAATATCATCGCTATCTTTTCGCCCCTGATTTTCCGCATCTCGGCTTCGGATTTCGTGAGCAGGTTTTCGCCGTTGAAGATAATTTCTCCGGATTTGATTTTGCCAGGAGGATTCGGGATTAGGCGCATTATTCCGAGCGCAGTTGTAGTTTTCCCCGCACCGGTCTCACCGACAAACCCGAGCGACTCCCCGCGCCCGAGCGTCAGGTTCAGCCCCTCGACAGCGTGAACAGTTCCGCTTCCGGCCTCGTAGTGTATCGTCAGGTCCCTTATGTCCAGCATAATATCGTTCATGTCGCGGCCTCCTTAACGCTTCAGCTTCGGGTCAAGTGCATCACGCAGACCGTCGCCCAAAAAGTTCAACGCAAGTATCGTCAGCATTATTGCCAGTCCCGGATAAAGAGTCATGTGCGGGTAATCGCGGATATACTGCCGTCCTCCGGAGAGCATTGCTCCCCATTCAGGATTTGGCGGCTGAATGCCCAGACCGATAAACGACAGCCCCGCCGCATTCAGAATCGCAGAAGCAACGCCCAAAGTAGACTGCACGATTATCGGTGCCATGCTGTTTGGGATAATGTGCTTGAGGATTATGCGGAGGTCGGAGCTTCCGGCGGCACGTGCGGCCTCGATGAACTCCATGCTCCTTATCGACAGCACTGACCCTCGCACTATTCGCGCATACGTCGGCACTGCGGAAATTCCGACAGCTATCATCAAGTTCATTAGGCTTGGCCCGAGCGCAGCAACTATCGCTATCGCCAGCAATGTCTGCGGAATCGACAACAGCACGTCCATCACGCGCATTATGCAGTTGTCGAGCCGTCCGCTGTAGTACCCGGAAATTGCTCCGAGCATTCCGCCGGTGATGAGTGCTATTCCAACAGCGATAAACCCTACCTGCAATGACACCCTCGCGCCGTAAATCAGCCTGCTCAAGATGTCGCGCCCGAACTCGTCCGTTCCTAGCCAATGCTGGGCTGAAGGAGTCTCGAACATGTGCATCAAGTCCTGCTTAATCGGACTGTAAGGCGAAATCACCTCTGCAAAAATTGCGCAGAACACCAGCACAAAGATTATCGCCAGCCCGAACATCGCAAGCGGACTTTTTGCCAGCCTGAACATCGCATCAGCAAACGGACCTCTCCTTTTGCGCACAAGCTCAGGGATAATTTTTTCGTCTGTCATATCCAATTCCTCCCTACTTCAATTCTGCCTTGATGCGCGGGTCAATGTACGCATACAGCAAATCCACCAGCAGGTTCACTATGCTGAAGGTTATTGCGATAAACAGAACTCCTCCCTGCACCATCGGGTAATCGCGGCTCATGATTGCGTTGACCATTAATCTGCCGACACCGGGCACAGCAAATATGCTCTCGGTAAGAATCGCTCCCGACAACAATTGCCCGAACTGCAGGCCGCAAAGCGTTACGACAGGAATTAGCGCGTTCCTCAGTGCGTGCACACCGATAACGATGCTCTCCTTCTGCCCCTTTGCGCGGGCTGTTCGTATGTAGTCCGCCCTGATAACCTCAAGCATAGACGAGCGGGTCATTCGCGTAACCATTGAGACACTTTGCGCGGCGAGTGCCACCGACGGAAGAATCATTGCCTTGAACGTCGAGAACCCCGACGACGGAAGCCACCTCAGCCTCACCGAGAAGAAGAGGATTAACAGCAGGCCAAGCCAGAACACAGGCATAGACAGCCCTATCATCGCAAAAATCATCGTTATCGTGTCGAACCACGAGTATTGTTTTATCGCAGAAATTATTCCGCAGGGGATTCCGATTATTATTGCGATTATCATTGCGAACGCAGAGAGCTTCAGCGTGTAGGGAAACGCCGTCATTATCTCCTGCATAACCGGACGCTTCGAGCTGTAAGACCTGCCTATGTCACCGTGCGCAACCGCCTTCCACACGTAATTTCCGAACTGCACCAGAAACGGATCGTTCAGTCCTTCCTTGTCGCGGAACTCCTTTATCGCCTCATCGGTCGCCAAATCTCCGAGAACCATTCTTGCGGGGTCGCCGGGCGTGAAGTAGAGCAGTGTGAACACGCAGAATGCAACTCCCAGCAGGACGGGAATCAGCATCACTATTCGCCGGAAAATATACTTGAGCATAAAATCACTTCCTTGTGCGTAAAAATTGACGGCAAGACATTTACTTTTGCCCTGCCGCCGATTGCGTTAATGTTTCCGAACTGTAACCCTATTCCTCAAAGTACACGTTCCTGAATGAATGTACCTCGAACGGGTCAACCTCGAAGCCCTTCACAATTGTGCGGACACCGGCGATTGCCTCGTCGTTGTTCAGGTAGATCATCGGGAGCTGCTCGTTGATGTAGAGCTGCATATCCTTGTAGACCTGCGCGCGCTCCTCACCGTCTGGAAGGCTTCTGCCCTTCATGAGCAGTTCGTCGAGTTTCGGGTCAGAAAACGTTGTGTAGTTTGTGCCTGCGTTGGTCTCGAGGAGTCCTGCTACCGCGTAATCCGGATCGGGCACCGAGAGTCCCCAGCCCAGAAGGAACACGTCGTGCTGTTTCTGCTGTAGGACGTTGAGGTACGCGCCCCACTCCTGCTGGATAATATCAGACTGAATGCCCACTTCTGCAAGCTGTGCCTGAATTATCGTAGCCATGTCGATTCTTTCTTTGCGTTCATTTGAACGAATCGTTAGCTTAAGTTTTGCGGGGTCTACTCCTGCCTCAGCGAACAATGCCTTCGCCTTCTCAACGTCCCTCTCGTGAACAGGAAGCTCGTCGTTGATTGAGTACTTGGTTACTGCGGGAATAAGGCTTCTGGGTGTCTGACCGACTCCCCTGAAAACTGCGCGCTGAATGTTCACGGTGTCAAGAAGGGCGAAAATTGCCTGCCTGACCTTCAGGTTGTCGAAAGGTGCTTTGTGGACGTTGAAGCCCATGTACGTTGTTGACGGAATTACCTTGCGCTGAAGTTCAAGCTCTGGGTTGTCCTGAATGCGGCCAAGCTCAATTGTCGTTACGGGGTAAGCGATGTCAACTGCGCCGGTCTCAAGCTCAATCGTCCTGTTGGTCGGTTCAGGAATGGAACGCACAATCAGTGTCTGGAACTTGGCCTTGTTGCCCCAGTAGTCATCGAAACGCTCAAACGTATAGTGATCTCCTTTTGCCCACTCCTTGAACTTGAACGGGCCGGTGCCTACAGGATTCATTCCGTAGTCATCGCCGGCGGCCTCGACGACTTTTTTGCAGACGATGTTTCCCCAGCTGTGAACCAGCGACGAGAAGAACGGGTAATTTACCTTCTTGAGGTGAATGATTACCGTGTAATCGTCAACTATCTCGACGTAATCCAAGTCCTGCGAATACGTGTGAATGTGGCTTCCTGCAGGAGTATTCGCGCGTTCGAGCGAGAACTTCACGTCTGCGGCGGTCATTTCGTCGCCGTTGTGGAACTTCACGCCCTTGCGCAGGTACATCTTGTAGGCGGTGTCGGAGACGAACTCCCATTTTTCGGCAAGGCCGGGCCTGAGCGTTCCGTCAGGATTCAGGAAAATCAATGTGTCGTAGATGTGCGAGCATGCGCGTGATGTCGGGTAGTCGTTGTGCCCGATCGGGTCAAGCGTCGTTGCGTCGTACTGGTCAGCGACAACAAGTGTATCCTTTGCGAGAGCGGGGAAAGCACCTGCGAGCGATAGCACAAGAGCAGATGCGATAAACACAGCTATAAACTTTCTCAAAGTGAAAAGCCTCCTTAAATATCTATTTGGGATGCAGGCCATGATACAGAGATTCACATTTTCTGTCAAAACATGCTGTTTATTTTTTAGCGATTATCCCCGATACTTATTCCAAGTACCCGGTATAATAACAGCGAGGGAATGAAGATCATGATAATTAACAATAACCTTACGGCGTTATCTGCCCTGAACGTATCGAGAGCAACGGACAATATGCTTCAGAAGTCCGTACAGCCTCTTGCGTCAGGACTGCGCATAAATTCAGCCGCCGACGATGCCTCAGGAATAGCCGTCTCCGAAAAAATGCGTTCACAGACTGCCGGCTACTCTATGGCCGTCAGGAACGTACAGGACGGAATTTCCCTGCTCCAAACCGCTGAAGGAGCACTCGGAGACTCCAACACTATCCTGCAGAGAATGCGCGACCTGTCCGTCCAGTCCGCAAACGACACGCTTACTTCGCGCGACAGGATACACATTGACGAGGAAGTACAGGCCCTCAAGGGCAAGCTCGATATGGTTTCGGAGAGCACGCAGTTCAACACCAAGAAGCTGCTTGACGGTACGAGCGGACTCATGTGGTCGTCAAGCGACGTGAACCTCAAGGCCCGCATAAAGGGCGGAGCATCGATTCTCGGCAAGACTGAGGGAAATTTCAGGCTGGAGATTCACGCTGACCCCGGCCAAGCCCAAGTTCAGAGGAGCAACATTTTCGACGTGGGAAAGCTCACCAGAATCGATGATGCTGACACCGGAGATTTTCGGGTATTTGCGGAGAACTTGAACACTCTGCGCGACATGAGGGGCTTCTACACTTCGGAGGATACGTTCGTCGTGCAGGAACCGCAGAGCTTGACGGTTGTGCAGGGAGACGGAAAAACTGCGGGCATAACTATTTACGGGAATGATACTCTCTACGACGTTGCGGACAAGATAAACTCCGCTGTGTCCGCCTCACTTGGCCAGGCTGCATATGTCGATGACGCTGGCAAGTTCGGAACAGTCTCGGACATTACGGCGGTCTCTCAGGATAACGGAGAATCTTACAGCCTCAAGGCCAGCCTGGTAATCAGAAGCGCAGTTCCAGGCAAGGGCGGGGAAATTTTCCTGTCGGGAAGCGACGAGGTAATCTCCGCACTCGGAATGAACACGGTGCAGGAATCTACGGAGAGCACTTATTCCGTGTCGATATACGATGCAGTTTCGGGAGAAAATCTCGTGTCTGACGTGAAGATTACGGGAAATGTTATGCACGGGATAATCGGCGACAGCATAGATGTGGAGTTTGACCCTATGACCGCAACTTCGGCCAAGTGGGACGGCGAAAATTACACGCTCACCGGAACAGATGCCTACAATGCCGTGATGACCATGAAGAACAGCGGAATAATCTTCCAGGTCGGGACGAATCAGGCTGAAACTTTCGGTGTGCAGTTTGGTGATGTTTCGTCGGAAGCTCTTGGTGTAAGGGGAGTAAATGTAATGACAAGGGAGCTGGCTTCACGCTCAATAAGCATTATCGACAGGGCGATTGAGGACGTGGTGAAGCAGAGGACTCAAATTTCGGCGTATGCTGACTCGCTGGAACACACGGCGGCGAATCTGGCGCAGAGCGGCGGAAATCTCGCGCAGTCTCAGAGCAGAATCACAGACGCTGACGAGGCAAAGTCAACGCTGAGATTCATAGAGTTCCAGATTTTGAGCAAGGGGCAGGATATGATTCTTGCTGTGGCTAATCAGCAGCCCGAAGCAGTGTATAGCCTTCTGGGCAACGATAAGTGATTAAACTCTGACCTTCAGGACTACCTTTCTGACTCTCGCTGGGGTATTGACCGAACATTTGGGCATGTGTGCATCTTCAGGCGGAACAACGATAAACTCTCCGGCTTTGAGGAGCACCATGCTGTACTTGTCGGGAGCCTCGAGAAAATAAGTATCACGTTCCGGATGAGCTTCTGTTATGCTGAGGCCGTCGCGTGAACACACTCCGAAAAACTCTTCTCCTTCAAACACATACTGAACATCAAAAAATTTGTCGTGTGCCTCGAACCTCCTGGCTTCTACCGGCTGGGTGTTGTAGGTCTGTACGTCAGCGATAACGTCATCACCGAGAACGCGGTATTTTCCGTCGGCGATTGCGGCTATGTCTGTTTCGGCGAGCCACTTTAAGCCGGCTTTGAGCTTGTCCGCAATGTAGTCGTACTTAGACGCGATAGATAGTTGAGTGTGGAACATTGTGATGATACCTCCTGTGAAATTTTGGGGCGGCGGAAAAAGGAGAACAGCATAGAGTGTGAATATACTGCCCTGCACTCTTTCCGCAAGCATAATCATACACGATATTGTAGTAGAATAGGCAGGAAATTTTTTGCGAAGGTGATAAACATGAAACTGTATGACGATAACGGCAGAGAAGTAACAAATCCCGCAGTACTTAAGATTCTTGAAGCTGTGAAGGAACTTGTGCCTAGCTGGGGAGATGAAGAGCCTGACTACTCAGACATCGAGGCTTATGATGACGACGGTGCAAGGATAACTAACCGTACCACTCTTAGAGCAATTGCTGAGTCTGACAGGATTATAGCTGACTGGGAGAAACGCCATGCCGGATAACAGGAAGCCAGCGGACAGCAAGCGCACTACTCTTCCCCGCGATTTCTCAATAGCAGAAGATTTCCGTAAAGATTGGGAAACTTTATCGCGTTCGGGAAAACATGACATGCACCGCCTGAAGGAAGCAATGATGCTCCTTATCGCCAACGACGGCCCTCTTCCGCCGCATCAATGAGAATTCTGATGAGGGGATAGTCGTATTCATGAGGGCAGGTACACACTCCGAGCTGTTCGGCAAATAACATGTAGTAGAATAGGCAGGAAATTTTTGCAGAGGTGATAAATAAATGAAAAATGTGTTTGACCCGGCATTTGAAGTAGAACTTTATGATGATGACGGCACAAGGATAACTAGCCCCGATTTTATGCATTCAGTTAGGGAGGCAGAGATAAACATGGCTTATATGAGAGAGGACATACCTGATATTACAGGCAAGAAACTTTACGACGATGACGGCAACGAAGTAACAAATCCTGCAACATTGAGAGCATTAGCAGAAGCCCAGCAGATTATCAGGGACAGACGTATACGTTGGGGACTGGCGCATCATGCCTAACACAAAAAGGACAGCAGACAGCAAGCGCATAATTCTTCCCCGTGACGTAGAAAAATCTGATGATTTTCTCAAGGACTGCGAGAGATTATCACGTTCCGGCAAACATGATATGCACCGCCTCAAGGAAGCTATGATGCTCCTCGGCAGGTAAACCCATGCAGACCTACATCATCAGCTTCGACAAGACAGGTGAAGAATACGTGTTCGGCGACGAGAGATTCGCGCGCTTCTTCCAGGCCTGCCGGAGCGTCTTCCCCATGCTCAAAGGAAGCCAGCCTACGGATGACGGAAATTTTTTCATGACTGCCGAAGAACGGGCTGAAGTCCTCAGCAGAGAACCGGGCCTAGAGAAATTCATCAGGAGGGTTTACGGCTCTAAGGAGTTCATACAGAACATTGAGCGTTACTGCTTCTGGCTCGTCGACGCAACACCTGCAGACATCAAGCACTCGAAGATACTTTACGAACGCGTGAGCAAGGTCAAAGAGTTCCGCCTGGCCAGCAAAGCAAAGCAGACACGCAAGGACGCGGACATCCCTCACCTGTTCCAGCAGATACGCCAGCCAACGGCAGACTACCTTCTTATTCCCAGCGTGTCATCAGAGAAGAGGCAGTATATCCCCATAGGTTATGTGTCCCCTGACGTAATAGTTACCAACCTGGCATTCTCTCTAACAAACGCAACCCCCTACCATTTCGGAGTCCTCACCAGCAGTGCACATATGGCATGGATGCGCGTAGTCTGCGGCCGCCTTACGAGCCGGTACCGCTACTCTAACACTATCGTTTATAACAATTTCGTGTGGCCAAGCTCAGACCCTCACAAGGTCATGAAGATTTTTCACACAGGGAGCGAAATTCTGCGGGCGCGCGAGAAACACCCAGAGTCATCATTCGCAGACCTTTACGATGAAGTCTCAATGCCCAAAGATTTGCGCGACGCACACCGCGAAAACGACCGCGCAGTCCTCGAAGCATACGGCCTTCCTGCGGACATGGACGAGTTCCACATAGTAGAGCACCTCGTAAAACTGAACTACGCAATGACGGGCAGGCAATACCCCGAATATTAGCGTTGCCATAGAAAATTTTTGCTGTAACATTTACTCACACTAACATACCCACAAAATTTACACACAGGAGGAATCACAAATTGCCCGGCAGGGTTTATCAGTGCTTATCCAAAATCGGAGAGAGCATAATAGCTAACAAGGACTTCCTCACAGAATTAGACCGCGAAATCGGAGATTCAGATCACGGCATCAACATGGCGCGCGGTTTTCACGCAGTGCTCGAGAAAGTTGACCCGGAAGCAGCGGACATCGGAGCATCCCTCAAGAAGGCAGGAATGACTCTGCTCTCGACGGTCGGCGGAGCGTCAGGCCCTCTCTACGGAACTGCGTACATGGAGGCCGGAAAAGTTCTCGCGGGCAAAACAGAGCTTACAGCTGAGGACATGAAGGCGGCACTTGAGGCGGCAATAGCTGGCATTCAGAAACGGGGTAAGGCCGTCAAGGGTGAAAAGACAATGTTAGACGCAATCATACCCGCAAGCGAAACATACGCGGCCAAGATTGCGGAGGGTGCTGACATTGTGAGTGCACTGACGGCGGCGTGCCAGTCTGCCCGTGAAGGCGTGGAGTACACCAAGACCATAATAGCCACGAAGGGACGCGCTAGCTATCTCGGTGAACGCAGTATAGGCCATCAGGACCCGGGCGCAACGAGCGCAACATTGACCCTCGAAGCAATACGTGATTTTCTCAGGGGGTAGCTCATGGTAGGGATAGTTATTGTTTCTCATAGCTGGAAGATAGCCGAAGGAGTCAAAGACTTGGCCAGAGAGATGGCCCAGAATTTTACGGGGCTTGTCTCAGCTGGGGGGCTGTCGGATGGCTCGATAGGAACTGACGCGCAGAGAATCGCAGACGCAATCCTTGAAGCTGACTCGGGCGACGGTGTAGTGATTCTCGCGGACATAGGCAGTTCAATCATGAGTTCTGAGGCCGCGATTGAGCTTCTGGAGGACGAAGGCCAGGAGGTCAATGCGGTGATAGCTGATGCTCCGATAGTTGAGGGGAGTATCTGTGCAGTGGTAGAGGCGGCAGGTGGCGGAACGTCTGACTCTGTGCTGAAGGCGGCAGAGGAAGCGCGCGAAGCCAATAAACTATAAGGAGGAATTATCGTGAAGAAGTTAATCAACGGTGTGGATGGAATCGTCAGCGAAATGCTCGACGGAATGGTCGCGGCATTTCCGCAGTACGTGAAGAGGCTCGAGGGCTTCGAGGTTTTAGTGAGGGCGGCCGGGCCAACCCCGAAAGTAGCTCTTGTGTCTGGCGGCGGAAGCGGTCATGAACCCTCGCACGGCGGATACGTCGGAAAAGGAATGCTTGACGGCGCAGTAGCAGGAGCAGTGTTCACCTCACCGACTCCCGATCAGGTCTTCGAGGCAATCAAGGCGGTCAACGGCGGAAAAGGTGTCCTTCTCGTCATCAAGAACTACACCGGCGACGTAATGAACTTCGAGATGGCATCAGACATGGCGGAAGATGAAGGCATCGAGGTAGCGCAGGTGATTGTGGCGGATGATGTTGCTGTGCAGAACTCCACGTGGACGACGGGACGCAGAGGAATTGCCGGAACAGTCTTTGTGCACAAGATTGCAGGTGCGGCCGCTGAAGCAGGGCTCGGACTCGCTGACGTTAAGAGAGTCGCCGAAAAGGTCATTGCTAACGTCCGCTCTATGGGTATGGCTGTCAATGCGTGCACAGTCCCTGCCGCCGGAAAACCCAGCTTCGAGCTTAAGGATGACGAGGTAGAAATAG
The DNA here is from genome assembly GCA_017451025.1 of Synergistaceae bacterium. Classification (GTDB taxonomy): domain Bacteria; phylum Synergistota; class Synergistia; order Synergistales; family Aminobacteriaceae; genus JAFUXM01. The sequence continues at coordinate 112,529 of JAFSSM010000032.1, forward strand.
GCATCGGCATTCACGGAGAGCCCGGAACTCACAGGGAGAAGATTTCGCCCGTCAACGACATAGCCGACAAGCTGCTGGAGAAGATTCTTGCTGAGGGCATCTACAAGGCCGGCGATGAAGTCGCTGTTATGATTAACGGCATGGGAGGCACTCCGTTAATGGAACTGTTCGTAGCCAACAAGCACGTGAACGAAGTGGTGAAGGCTAAGGGCCTGACCGTCGCAAAGACTCTCGTCGGAAACTACATGACCTCTCTCGACATGGAGGGCTTCTCGATTACGTTGCTGAAGCTGGACGCAGAACTGAAGAAGTATCTTGCGGCTCCTGCGGACACTCCTGCGTTTGTGCAGTTCTAGTGAGGCCGACTATGAGGAAAATTATTCTTGCGTTACTGGCTATTTTTGCGCTGTGCGTGCCTGCATTTGCGGAGGTCTACGAGACAGTAGGACAGGGTAAGGCCGGAGATGTGCACGTAAAAGTTACCATTGAGGGCGGAAAGATAATCAGCGTTGAGCTCGGCGAACACGGAGAGACTCCGGGCATCTACGAACCCGCCGCCGAGAGAGTTCCTGCCGCAATCGTCGCTAACCAGTCCGTGAACGTTGACGGTGTAAGCGGCGCAACAATGACATCTGACGCAATCAAGGAAGCTGTAACGAAGGCACTCGTTCTTGCCGGGCTGAACCCTGACGATTACAAGAAGGCCGAAGCCAAAGCAGGAGAAGGCATCGTGACAGAGGACTCCGCAAAAGTTGTAGTAGTCGGCGGAGGAGCTGCGGGAATGATGGCAGCAATAAAGCTCGCGCGCAATGGTGTTGATGTCCTAGTGATTGAGAAGGGTGCGACAATCGGCGTTGCTAACGGCTGGAACTGCGGCGGACCGATGGCTACGAACACCAGCATTCAGAAGGCGGAAGGCGTAACTGTTACCGACGAGATGCTCTTCAACGACCTCACCGATGACGCATATCTTACGAGCGACAGCAGATTATTGCGCAGAGTCTTGGCCCGTACAGGCGAGGCAGTAGAGCTCCAGCTCAGCACAGGAATGGAAATGTTCCTTCGCCCTGATAACTACGGAGCAGGTTACCGCTCGCGTCATGGCTACAAGGGACAGAAGGCAGACAGGCCGGGCTTCATCGTTGACGCGTACACCAAAGCAGGCGGAAGGCTTATGTGCGAGACCACCGGCGAGTCCCTCATAATGGAGAACGGCGAAGTTAAGGGAGTGAAGGCGCGCAAGTCTGACGGAAGCACCCTCAACATCAAGGCTGAAGCAGTACTTCTTGCGACGGGCGGCTATCTCGGAAACCAGAGCTTAATCCGCGAACATTGGGGAGATATTACGGTCAACCCTCTCGGCAACACGTTATCAACCGGTGACGGCCTGAGAATGGGCAAAGAGGCCGGCGGCATGGAGGAAGAGAGCAGCTTTGCAATGATCTCCAACGAGTTCGGCGGCTCGAATAAGAAGGGCGGCGGCTGGCAGAGGTCCAACGGCGCAATGACCATCGGAATTTACGGCGGACTTCTTGTTGACCCGGCGGGGGAGCGTTTCTTCAACGAGTACTACATGGCTAATCAGCCCCTCTCTGTCGGCGGCGAGGCAGTCTTGCGCGCAGGGAAGTTCTATGCTGTTGTAGATCAGGCGTTCGTTGATGCAATAAGCACCGTCGGACTGTTCGAGTACTTGGGGAATCCTGAAGACTGGTACGTCGGAACGATGACGGCTAAAGGTGTTGTGCTTAAGACTCTGCCTGAAGACCTCGAGAAGGCTGTAGCTCAGGGCTGGGCTGTCAAGGCAGACACAATCGAGGACTGCGCGGCCTTCTTCAAGATGCCCAAGCTAGCCGAGACAGTGAAGACCTACAACGCGTACTGTGAGGCCGGGAAGGATGAAGAGTACTTCAAGAATCCCACGTTCCTTAAGCCCGTAGCTAAGGCTCCCTTCTACGTTGTGGAGTACGAGCCTTCAGCGTGGGGAACACTCGGAGGACTGCGCACGGATTCCTGCCTGCGTGTTCTGCACAAGGACTTAACGCCGGTGAAAGGACTGTACGCCGCAGGAGTTGACGCGGGGTCTCTGTACTGCCAGCCGTATTATCAGGTTGAGGGTACGGCGGTAGGTCTTGCGTTCGGCTCAGGGATTTACGCCGCCGATGTAATAATGTCGGACTTGGCCAAGTGAATTAAGGAGGACAAGATGGGAACCCAATCAAGGCGAACAGTAATCATCACAGGCGGAACAACAGGCATAGGCAAAGCAACTGCTATGAAGTTTGCGGAGAACGGCTACAATGTTGTTGTTACGAGCCGTGATGCGAGAAAAGAAGCCGACATCAGGAATGAGTTTAAGGCTAAAGGCTTCGACGTGGATTTCAGGGTGCTTGATGTTGCGAACGAGGAACAAGTGCGTGATGTAATCAGGGAAACAGCCGCCAAGTACGGGAAACTTGACGTTATGGTCAACAACTCGGGAGTGTCATTAGGCAATGCGGTGCTGGCGGATACAGAGTCAGATGACTTGAGGAAGATGCTCGATATTAACGTGATGGGTGTCTATTACGGAATGAAGTACGCCATAATAGAGATGCTCAAGACAAATGGCGGTGCTATCGTGAACTTAGCCTCCATTGCCGGGCTTAACGGGCTGTACGCAACCGCACAATACTGCGCTTCAAAACATGCTGTTGTAGGTCTGACTAAGGGAGCGGCCATCGATTACGCACGGCATGGAATACGCATAAATGCAATAGCACCCGGAGCAATCAAGACGGACATTCTCCAGAATGCTATTGATGCAGGAACTTATGATGTATCAGGCATAGAGGCTATTCATCCCATGAACAGGCTGGGAAAACCAGAAGATATAGCCAACGGAATATTTTTCCTTGCCTCCCCTGAAAATGACTTCCTCACTGGAACTGTTTTAACGATTGACGGCGGATATAACGCCAGGTAATAAACGGACCCCTTCTCTGATTCAAGGGGAGGGGGATTTTTTGTGCCTTGACGTAATCACTTTCACACAATATACTTTCACGCATTCCAAATTGTAATGAGGTATTAATATCAGGTGCTAAATTCCAGGCAATCACGCCACGACAAAATAACAGAGATACTCGCTGACAGCCCCATGATTACGGACAGCGAATTAGCTTCCCGGCTCGGAGTAAGCATCTCGACCGTCAGGCTTGACCGCGCACTGATGGGAATACCTGAACTTCGCGAACGCATAAAGACTATGGCGCAAAACGCCGTCAGCAAATTGCAGTCCCTCAGTCCTTCCGAAGTAATAGGCGAACTTCTGGAACTCGAACCCGATAAATGGGCATTATCAGTCCTCAAGACAGCTAAGGATATGGCATTCAGATTCACGGACATTGTGAGTGATAATTACGTGTACTCGCAGGCCAGCTCTATAGCTGTCGCTGCAATCAGAGCCGCAAACGTAATCATTGACTCGATGCGCGGAGAGTACAAAGGCCACGCAAAAGTCGGGGATATTTTGGTTGCGCGTGCTAAGGTCGGCGTGAACCACGAGGGCCGAAAGATCGTCAGCGTCAGGACAAGTGTGGGCGACAAGGAAATTTTTGTAGGAAGATTCATCATAGAAGTGTTAGCGTGAGGGGAGGTGAAAGACTTGGACAAAAAAATAACGATTGCCCTTGACGCAATGGGAGGCGACAACGCACCGAACGAAATATGCGCCGGAGCACTGAAAGCCTGCCGCCAGTTCGACGACATAGAGATAGTCCTTACAGGCGACACCGAGCGCATAAAGACCTGCGGCTGTTCCCACCCGCGAATACACATCGAGCACGCAACTGAAGTGATTGACCCCGACGAGCACCCCGCAAACGCAATCAGGAAGAAGAAGGATTCTTCTCTGCGTGTTGCTATGGAGATGGTCCGAAGGGGCGATGCGCAGGGCTGTGTTTCCGCAGGAAGTACCGGTGCAATTGTTGCAGGAGGCGTTCTTGTTGTGGGCAGGATCGACGGCATCGACAGACCCGCTCTCGGAATACCTGTCCCGACAACAGGAAAAGTTTCATTCATGCTCGATGTCGGTGCTACGGTGAGGTGCAAGCCCGAAAATTTATTGCAGTTCGCGTTGATGGGCAGTGTGTATTCGCGCAAGATTCTGGGAGTCGCAGAGCCGGAGGTTAAACTCCTCTCCAACGGAAGCGAGGACATCAAGGGTGATGATACCGTCCTGGCCGCGCGTGAACTCATGGAGAGCAAGGACAGCCTGAATTTCGGGGGGTACATCGAGGGCAATGAAGTATTCTTCGGCAAGTCTGACGTTATAGTCTGCGACGGCTTCAACGGCAACATTGCCCTGAAACTCGGCGAAGGAATGATACAGAGCTTGAAGTCTATGCTGACTGATGAAGTCCGCAAGTCCTTCATGGCGAAAATGGGAATGGCCTTCCTCTATCCCACTGTGAAGAGACTGCTTGCCCGCTTCAACTACGAGAAATACGGCGGAACTCCGTTATTGGGTGTCAAGGGAGCAGTTCTCAAGGCACACGGACGCTCAAAATCTCCGGCAATAGTCAGCGCAATATCAGCAGCCCGAAAATTCATAGCAGAAGACGGAACAGCACAGATAAACCGAGAAATATAGAGAGGGTGAACGAATAATATGTTACTGAGAGAAAATAACAGAGTGTGCAAGTTATTGGGCACAAAATATCCCATAATTCAGGGGGGCATGGCTTGGGTAGCGAATGCTGAGCTTGCTTCAGCCGTCAGCAACGGAGGAGGTTTAGGCGTAATCGCCGCCGCAAACACTCCGCCGGAAATTCTGGAGCAGGAAATCATTAAGGCTAAGGGAATGATTGAACCAGGCCGTCCGTTCGGCTTGAACATTATGCTCATGAGTCCGACAGCCGAAGCCGCGCTTGAAGTTGCTGCTCGCCAGAAAGTCCCGGTTGTTACGACAGGAGCAGGCAGTCCCGGAAAAGTCTTAGAACGTCTAAAGCCTCTGGGGACAATAGTAATTCCAGTAGTTGCCTCCGTAACTCAGGCCCGCCGTGTCGAGAAACAGGGAGCGGACGCGGTTGTAGCTGAGGGAATGGAGGCAGGCGGACACATTGGCGAATTGACGACGATGGTTCTCACCCCGCAGATTGCGCAGGCCGTGAAAATTCCGGTGATATGTGCAGGAGGAGTCGTCGACGGGAGAGGAGTAGTTGCGGCTTTTGCGCTCGGAGCTGAAGGTGTACAGGTCGGAACGAGATTCATCTGCTGCGACGAATGCACGGTGCACCCGAACTACAAGCAGGCAGTCATTAACGCGAGAGACAGGAGCACGGCGATTACCGGCCAGAGTCTCGGCCACCCTGTAAGGTGTCTGCGCAACAAGCTCACTGCAGAGTTCGAGAGGTTAGAGGCTGAACGTGCACCCGCCAGCGAAATTGAGGCACTGGGCACAGGAAAGCTCAGAGCCGCAGTAGTTGACGGCGATACTGACTGGGGATCTCTCATGTCCGGCCAGAGTGCCGCAATGGTCAATGAGATTCTTCCGGCCAAGACAATCATCGAGAATATGTTTGCTGATGCCGAAAAAGTATTATCACGTGTAGGTGAGGTGAAGGCGTAAATGTATGCACTTGTTTTTCCCGGACAGGGAGCGCAGGGTGTCGGAATGGGCAGGGAATTATTCGAGGCTTTTCCGTCATCAAGAGCTGTCTTTGAGGAAGCAGATGATTCACTCTCCGAACACCTTACCCGCTTAATCTTCGAAGGCCCGGAAAATGAGCTGACCCTCACCAAAAATGCACAGCCGGCAATTATGACGGTGAGCATTGCGGCTTTGCGTGCACTCACTGACGAATTGGGCGCAGACCTGAAGCCTTCGTGCGTTGCGGGTCATAGTCTCGGTGAATACACTGCTCTTGTTGCGTCGGGTGTAATATCCTTCTGGGACGCTGTGAGGCTGCTGCGTGCTCGCGGTACGTTCATGCAGGAAGCAGTTCCGGAAGGAAAGGGAGCAATGGCGGCAGTTCTTGGCCTTGACGAAGCCGGAGTGAAGGCGATGTGCGAGGGTATAGCTCCTGACGGCGAAATTTCCCCCGCGAACTTCAACTCGCCGGGCCAGGTCGTAATCTCCGGCCTGACCGAGTACATCGACAAAGCAATTGAGAACGCGAAGACCTACGGTGCAAAACGTGCGGTTAAGCTCAATGTTAGTGCACCGTTTCACAGCAAATTCATGAAGCCCGCCGCCGAAAAATTGAAGGCAGAGTTCGAAAAAGTTTCGTGGAATCCCGCAAAGTATGATATTATCGCTAATGTATCAGCAAAACCGGTTAAGGCACCCGAAGAAATCAGGGAGAGCCTTTATGCGCAGACGTTCAGTCCCGTGCTGTGGGAAGGGTCAGTACTGTACATGACGGATACTCTCGGAATTACGGAGTTCTTTGAGCTTGGGCCGGGTGAAGTCCTTTCGGGACTGATTAAGCGTTGCAAGAAAGGTCTCACAATAAAAGCGGGCGGCTCGCCCAAAACGCTGGAGGCGGTTCGGGAATGCTTGCACTAGTTACCGGAGCATCAAGGGGAATAGGCCGGGCAATTGCGCTTGAACTGGCGAAAAATGGCTTTGACGTTGCCGTGAACTACAACAGGAGCAGTGAACAGGCAGAAGCTCTCTGCGCAGAGATTAAGGCAATGGGAGTTAAGGCTATGGCGTTTCAGGCTGACGTAGGAGACCCCGAACAGGTCAAGCGGTTATTTTCCGAGATAAAGGACTCGCTTGGAACGGTAAGCGTCCTCGTGAACAACGCAGGCATTACGCGCGATACAATTTTGATGCGCATGAAGCCCGAAGACTGGCAGGCAGTCATCACCACGAATCTCAACGCGGCGTTCTACTGCACGCAGGCCGCAGTCCGGGACATGGCAAAAGCCCGCTGGGGAAGGATCATCAGCATTGCGTCGGTAGTCGGTCTCACAGGAAACGCAGGCCAGGCAAATTATGCGGCCTCGAAGGCTGGAATAATCGGTTTCACGAAGTCAGTAGCCAGAGAGTACGCGGCCAGAGGCATAACGGCGAACGCAATAGCTCCTGGATTTATCGATACAGAGATGACGGAAATCCTGAAGCCCGAAATGAAGGAAAGTATCCTGAAAACCGTACCTTTGGGCAAAATGGGAAGTCCTGATGATGTGGCAAAAGCAGTTGTGTTTTTTGCATCAGAAGCAAGCTCATACATCACTGGTCAGGTCCTAGCAGTTGACGGGGGAATGACTATGTGCTAATTATATTAAGCACGAAGAAACTTAACGGAGGAGGTGAAACAACATGACGAAAGAAGAAGTAGTAGCGAAGCTGAAATCTATAGTGTCCGACCGTCTTGACGTTGAGGAGGATCAGGTTACTCCTGAGAAGAACTTTGTGGAGGATCTTGGAGCTGACTCTCTGGACATAGTGGAGCTTATCATGGGGATCGAGGAGGAATTTGACATCGAGATTCCTGATGAGGATGCCGAGAAGCTCACGTCAGTGGGTGAGGCAATGAATTACACGTTGAGCAAAATCGGCGTGGAGGACTAATCAGGCTGTGATTAACCGAGCCATTTTACAGGGGGAAGAGCTGTATAGTTCTGTCCCTCTGTTTCGTTATAGAGGAGCGTGAATCAACTTGACAGACAACAAAAAACGCAGAGTAGTAGTAACAGGATTAGGCCCTGTAAGCCCGATAGCTTTCGGGAAAAAAGATTACTGGCAGGCACTCCGTGAAGGGAAGAACGGAATACACAGCATAACGACGTTTGATCTCGGGGACTGCCCGGTAACTTTTGGGGCGGAGATAAAGGATTTTGACCCCACCGTCTACATGCCCGGCAAGGAAGCGAAAAGATCCGACAGAGCAATACAGTTTGCGGTTGCGGCGGCGAAATTGGCGGTTGAGGACTCTGGTCTGGACGTTAAGAGCGTTGACCCGTATAGATTGGGCGTGTATATCGGCACAGGGCAGGGCGGAATCGAGACATCGTTCAACAATTTCCGGACAATGATCGATAAAGGCTCAAAGCGAGTCAGCCCCTACTTCATCCCAATGATGATAAGCAACATGAGCACGGCCTACGTCGCAATAGTTCTTGGAGCGAAAGGTCCTAATTTGTGCGTAGTAACTGCGTGCGCAACGTCCCTGCACTCGATGGGCGAAGCCTACCACGCAATCGTCAGGGATGACGCGGACGTGATTATTGCCGGCGGAACTGAGGCAGCACTGCGCACAATCGCGATTGCCGGTTTCGCGTCAATGAAGGCTTTATCCACCAAGAACGATGACCCAGAACACGCGAGCAGGCCGTTCGACCTTAACAGGGACGGTTTTGTGATGGGCGAGGGTGCAGGAGTCGTAGTGCTCGAGGAACTTGAACATGCGCTTGCGAGGGGAGCACACATCTATGCAGAATTTACGGGCTACGGGACATCGTGTGATGCAGGGCACATCACCGCGCCGGACCCTGAAGCCAAAGGAGCAGCATTCGCCACGCACAAGGCAATGAAGATGTCGGGCTGGGAGTTATCGCAGGTAGATTACATCAATGCTCACGGAACATCGACGGGGCTTAACGACAAGATGGAAGCCGGAATGATTAACGCAGTCTTCGGTGAAAATGCGAAGAACATTACGGTTACGTCGACCAAGTCAATGATAGGGCATTGTCTGGGAGCCGCAGGAGGACTCGAGGTCATCGCGTCAATGCAGGCCATCGAGGAGAGCTACATTCACCCGACCCTGAACTACGAGACACCTGACCCTGAATGCGATATTACCGTTTCGACTGGTGCAGGCGTGAACAGGAACGTAGACAGGCTGTTAGTGAACAGCTTCGGGTTCGGCGGGCACAACGGAGTATTGGCATTCCAGAAATACCATGAGTGATATTAATCTGGACCTGCTCAAGGAAAAGGCCAGGATTGACCCTCACGTTGTAGCTTTTCTTGAGGACGGAATAGGCTACACGTTCGACAACAAGCAGCTCCTGGAGGAGGCGTTGTGTCATTCGTCATTCTCCAAAGAATACGGCCTCAGCTACAACAATGAGAGGCTGGAATTTTTCGGGGATTCGGTGCTTGAGTTCATAGTGAGCCGTTCCCTGTTCAAGACGTACCCAGATGCGAACGAGGGAGAACTTACGCAGATGCGTGCGGAACTGGTGAAATCCGACTCGCTGTACGTGAAGGCGGATGCACTCAGGCTTCCGTACATAATTCTTCACGGCCACACAATGAAGACCGGAGCTTTGCCCAAGTCTGTAACAGCAGATGCACTCGAGGCAGTTTTGGGTGCTGTGTGTCTCGACGGCGGAATGGGAGCAGCAGAACGTGTAATCAAGAAATTATTCCTGAACGACACAGAGGAACAGGCAATAGCTGGTGCGGAGCCTAAACTGAGACTGCAGATGTGGCTTCAGAAGCGAGGAATGCCTTTGCCGAAATACGAGCTGCTCAGAGTTACAGGGCCTTCACATGATCCGACGTTCACTGTGAAGCTGTACATAGCTGGCTTTGAGCACACAGCGGCGGACAAATCGCGCAAGGGAGCAGAAAAGCAAGTAGCTGAACTTGTCTATAACGACTTGGTGGCGAAATTTGGCGAATAGAGTTGCTGTTCTGGTAATCGGAGCAATATTTTTTGCGAGCGGGGCGGGCTGGTGTGATGACAAGCTAAATGTTGCGGTGAGTCATCCGTGGCTTGCCCTGCTTGCTTCGTTTATTGGCGGAGCGGAAGTGAATGTTGTGCCGATACGTGTGTGGAACGCCAACGGAGATTTGGTGATGGCAGAGCGGGGAAAAACTTTGCGTGAACTTGAGGAAGGGGCGAAAGTTATTGCGCTGGACTCTGATGACGCGAGGGCTTGCGGAATTGACGGACGGAAGAAATTTGCGCTTCGGTGTCTGTATTCGCCATTCCCTGCGGAAATTTCGGCGATGTCAGATCCGTCGGTGATTCCGTTTGTGGCGCAGAGGGTGCTTACTGCGTTATCAGAGTGGGACTCGCAGAATTACCCGTACTATCAGAGGAGACTGGCGGAATTTCAGGCGAGATTGTCGAGTTCGATTCTGATGGGGCAGGTCTTGAAGGACGCAACTATTTGCGACATGAGCGGTTCTTCGGGAATATTATTGCAGGCGGCGGGGTGTAAGGTAATCAGGCCGGAGAACTGGGAGTTATGGGTGAAGGGGAATTATGCGGGACTGCGTGAAGTGCTTGATGGGAATCGTGCGCAGGAGATCATGACGGTGATTGATGATGACACTCCTTCCGGGTTGAAGCGGAACTTGGCCGGAAGGAGCGATGTGTTCAGGTGGTCGAGGCCGAGCCTGGAGATGGATTACCCGTCGTTTCTGCACGAGCAGTATATATCGCTGTGGCAGAAGATAATCACTAAGCCGTTGCCTGGCCGAAACGGGAAGAAGCGTTAATCTTCGGGATAGGGCAAGCCTCTGCACTTGTACTTGAGGAACCTGTAGAAGTTGCGGAGCGGTGTAATACGCCGCAGTTTGCGCCTGATGAACCACGGGGTAAAATCCAGCGGAATAAGAAGCCATAATTTAGACATGTCATAATTCTTGCAGATATGTATGTAAGATTTCACTATACCTGCGAGGTTTTTCTGGGACAGCGCGGCGAATTTCATAATTGACAAACAACGGTTTGTGTACCACAGGTCAGCAGTTTTCTTGTCAGTCAGCACACGAAGGTTGTCTCTTATGAACTGCCAAGTTCTGATTGACTTAATAGATGCGAGTTTCCGTCTTTTATCATATTCCGGGTTGTTTTTCACACCATACCTTTCGCTGCCGCTGTGAACTCTGTGGACACCCACAGGTTCAGGCATATACCATGCATCACCGAGCAGGGCATTCAGCACATACAATTGACCGTCGCCTTCAAGGTACTTGTCAAAGTCAATAGATCTCAGAAAGTCTGCTCTAAAAACTGTTGGAAATACTGAAAGAGGTTTGCTGTATACCTTTCCATTGCGGTAAATGCCTTGTGTTGACAGTATGTAGTCAACGCCTTTCAGCCTGCCAGGTTCTCCTATATCAGAATAAGCACGGCTGTTTTCGACAGTGTTGATTTCTAACGCATTGGAGGACACGAATGCTATAGGTGTTTCGGAATCATGCTCATGTTCCTCAAAAACTTTTATTGCCCGCTCGAAAAATTCGTAGTCCGTATAATAGTCATCGTGATCCAAGAACGTAATGTATTTCCCGCGCGCATGCTTTAGCCCGAAAATACGGCCTCCTCCTACGTTCTTTTCGCTCCTGAAATAACGCACACGTTCATCCGTTACGGTTTTCATAAGCTCGTCTGTACCGTCGGTCGAACCATCATCGAAAACTATAACTTCAAGACTCTTCTGGGTTTGCTTGAGACAGCTGTTTATTGCCTCAAGAAGCATATTTTTCTGATTCCAAGTGGGTATAATAACGGACTGGACTGGACTGGCAATTATACTCAGTCATTATTACTCTGTCAAGCTCCTTTCTGAAATCTATTCTGCTTAACATTCTAGCATAATCTTCACACAAAAATACAGCCCCTGTCCATCAGGAGCTGCTGTGTCATTCAAATTATGAACTGCCCCAGTACTGAAGGCGGATGTCAGTCTTCAGGATAGGGCAAGCCTCTGCACTTGTACTTGAGGAACCTGTAGAAATTGCGGAGCGGAGTAATTTTGCGTAATAGCTGCCGTATTGGGTGCACTATAGCCATTTTCAGCAGGAGATATGTCCACATTTTTGGCATAGATTTTGTCTCGCTCAGAATGCACTCGAAAGTTTTTACCCTGTCAGCAAATTTCGGCCTGGCAACTCCGCAGTAACGAAACGTTTTGTACGCCGCTTTGCGATATAACTTTTCACCGGTCTTCTTGCCTTTTATTCGGCTGATTTCCAGACAGACATTTTGCCAGCGTCTTATTACCTCGCGCAATGTCTCGTAGTGCCGGGCTTCCCGTTCCGGAGTGGTGGTCTTGTAGCCGCGCTCCATACTTGCACCATGTATCCGGTATACGCCGATAACATCAGGCATGAGCCACGCATCACCCTGAAGGGCCGCTTCAACATACGTCAAGTCGTCGAAGATTATCTTGTTCTCCAAGCCTGCCTTCCTCATAACATCAGCTCTGAACACTGCAGGAAAAGTTGACGGTGCTTTGCTGTATTTCCCCAGAATAAAATCATCAACACCCTTTACTCTGCCGGGGGCTCCTATGTTCCAGCGGCTGCTCTTATGTGTCAGGGTGTTCAACAGGTCTGCATTGGCATATACCATCACAATTGGGACTTCATCGTTCTCATGTTCTGCGAAAATCCTTGCTGCTTTCTGGAAGAACTCATAGTCCGTGTAATAATCATCGTCATCTAGAAATGTAATGTATTTTCCGCGCGCCTGCCTGAACCCAAAGTTGCGGTTCCATTCGAGGCCGCTGTTCTTCTCGTTCCTGAAGTAGCGCACCCGCTCGTCAGGTATGCTCTTCACGAAATCTCCTGTGCCGTCGCTCGAACAGTCATCAACTACAATAACCTCAAGTTCCCTTAGGCTCTGCTTGAGGACGCTGTCGATTGCTTCGGCTAACATGTCTTTTCGGTTATAAGTGGGCATAATTACGGACTGTACTGGACTG